>JBAZVN010000001.1:0-418154 GCA_041660815.1 Gallionellaceae bacterium
TAGCACTCGTTACCGTAGTTGGCGTTGTAGCACTCGTTACCGTGGTCGGAGTGGTTGCACTCGTCACTGTGGTTGGCGTTGTAGCGCTAGTCACTGTGGTTGGTGTCGTTGCACTCGTCACTGTGGTTGGAGTGGTTGCACTCGTCACTGTCGTCGGTGTTGTAGCGCTCGTCACTGTGGTTGGTGTCGTTGCACTCGTCACTGTGGTTGGTGTCGTTGCACTCGTCACTGTGGTTGGAGTGGTTGCACTCGTCACTGTCGTCGGTGTTGTAGCGCTCGTCACTGTGGTCGGAGTCGTCGGAGTTGTTATATCCTGATTAGTTGTTTCTGGCGGCACATTAACTTGATTCACGCCTCCAACAGGCGCATTAACATCACTAGAAACCGAACTTTCAACTGGCGCATCCGCTGGCGAACTTTCCTCAACCGGATTCGCATCAACTGTTGACGCAACTCCCGGCCCTTCAAGATTTGCACGATCCGCTGGCAATAAAGCCTCATCAGAAGTTGGTTGAAAATTCCCTGTATTACCCAAGCTTGCTGCAGAGACCCCGGCAGACGCCGAACCCACTGAATTTAAGACAGAATCCGCAACCGAACTACCTGCCCCATTATCGGAATTTAAATTGGCTGACTGATTATTTGCCTCTATTGCTCCCTGGGGAAGCGTTAAATCCACAAAAGGGACACCTATTTGCTCACCACTACTATCTGATTCAATGGAGGAAACTGTACTGTTGCTCTTAACAGCAGCTTGACGCTGAGCCGCTAAAGACTCCTCGCTGAAACTTCCCGTTTCAGCATTTACTTGAGAACTTAATTGATCTTTCTCAAGAACAACCTGAATGTTTTCGTTACCAGCTCCATCTACCCGGGCTGGACCACCTGAGGCAGTATCCGACTGGCCGATATTCTCCCTAATATTTTCACTGCTAAGTGAAGTCATCTGGTCAAACGACACCGCCTGCTGATCAATGGCAGAATTATTTTCTGCTTCGCTCGGCGTGTTATTTTCAGAATCTTGAGGAGTGTTTACGTCATTAGCAGCCATAATTCAGTCACCTAGGTTGAATAATTACAAGTAATCAATTGACCGCGCGGTCATAATTGCGGCTTTTTTCAGTGAGGTGATATTACCTTGGCATTTTGCAATACCATAGACAGCCAAAGGTTATAAATCAAACAAATATCCTGGTTTCAACTTTAACGTTCATGAAACGACATCGATACGACGTCAATCAAAGGCTTAACCAAGTAGGCCAATAGTGTTTTCTCGCCTGTGAGAATTTCCGCTTCTACTTTCATCCCGGAAACCAAAAGATTACGCCCCGGAACATCACCGACATAAGGATGTTCAAGCTCAACAATCCCTTGATAATAAGACACTTTATCATCACCAACAATACTGGAAGCGCCCACCCGTTTTAATTTCCCCTTAACAAAACCGAAGCGCGAATAGTCGTAACTTGTAACGCGCAAATTGACATCCTGCCCTTCCCTCACAAAACCGATGTCGCGCGGGGTAATGCGCACCTCCGCCTCCAACGTTGCGCTATCTGACACTATCTGCATCAACAATGCCCCGGGTTGAACAACTTGGCCGGCATTTTGTATGCGCTTATCCAGCACATAACCACGAATGGGGGCACGTATTTCCAAACGGTTTACCCGTCCCAACATACGTTGAATTGATTCTTCAATTTCGGCCATTTCAGCTCGTATGGCGCCTAATTCCACCAAAGCATCTTTCCGTGACTGATTCAATGTGTCGGTGCGACGATTTTTTACTTCAGCCAACTCTTGCTCGGTAACCCCGGCCTCCTCCGTCAGACGAAAGATTTCACCCGAAGCCGTTACTTGAGCGCGGCGCGTTTCAAGCAGCACCGTCCTATTCACCAACTGGCGGGCTGCTAAATTTTCGCGCATGGATGACAATTCACTGGTTAACGCGAGTTGCTCTTTGGCCGCGGAAAGGGTTCGTTCAAGTTGGCGAATCCGTTGCTTTTTTTGCTCAATCTGACGATCCAATATGGACAATGCGGAATTCAGACTCGCCACTTGAGAAAGATAAATATCCATTTGATTTGATATCATATCTGGTTGATTAATTTTAAGTTTTGCGAAATTTGGACGTCTACTCTCGGTAAAAGCCATCAAACGTTCTTCGCGCAATCTAAGTGAGTCCAAGCGTGCCAGCATTTGTTTATAATCGGCAGAGGCTTGATTGCCATCCATTCTTACCAGCACCGCATCTTTTTCAACCAATTGGCGCTCTTCAACAAGAATTTCACCAATCACGCCGCCGTCAAAGTGTTGAATTAACTTCACACTTCCCGAGGGAACCACTTCTCCTTGCGCATTGGCCACCTCCTTCATACGGGTTAATGCCGCCCAAATAAAAAAGATAATAACCAAAGCCCCCACTATATAAAGAATTGGCCGCACAAACGCAGGTACCAATTCTTCTTCGATGTGAATACTTTCGGCAAGCAGACTGCGCTCCCGCTTACCCAGAAGAGTTTTACGCGGAGCCTCTAAATCCTCGACAGATTTTTTCTTATTAAACATTATGTTAGCCCAATTCAGACATGACTTTTTCTTTGATCTTATCAAATGGCCCCATCGCCAGCAAGGTACCGCGATGCATCAAAATAACACTATCCGCCATACGCATATGTGCAGGCCGATGCGTAATCATAATGACAGTGCTGCTCCCGCGTAGCCATTCAATACACCGAATGAGTGCCTCTTCTCCGGATTTATCCATTCCAGTTCCGGGCTCATCCATCAATACAATCTCGGCGGGCTTAAGCATCGCCCGGGCAAGCGACAAACGCTGTCGGAATCCATTGGATTGCTGAGAGGTGCGATCACTGGAAATACGGGTATTAAATCCCTGCGGAAGTGCGGCAATGTCTTTGGCCAAGCCAGCCATTTCCACGGCCCAGGATAATTCCGCATCAGATGCGGTGGGATGAGCCAAACGCAAATTTTGCGCAACAGTACCGTAATACAACTCACACTGCTGTGGCATATAGCTTATTCTTGAGCGCAGATTGGACGCGGTCAACTGGCGAATGTCGATTGAATTAATACGAATTGTGCCAGCTTGCGGAACATATATACGTTCAAACAACTTAAATAAGGTAGATTTTCCCGAGCCATTACCGCCCGCAACTGCCACAACCTGCCCCGGTTTCACGGCAAACGAAACTCCCAACAGTACCGGATCTGCGTCATTGGCATAGCGAAATGAGACGCGCTCAAAACTAAGTGCTCCGCCCGCATGGGCACTAATAGTTTGCTGCACACCTGTTTCAGCTTCCCCGCGAATCCGCATTAGATTTTCGACCTGACGAATGGTAGAGCGAATATTGACCACCGCAGTCGCAGAAAGAAACACGTTTTGCAAGGGACCGTTGACACGCCACAAAATCATCATGGTTGCCACCATGGTGCCGTTAGTAAGGGTGCCATTAATCACCAGATAAGTAGACAGCGCCAGCGCCATTAAGCCGGTAATGGAAGTCAATATTGTCGCTAACCCGTTAATCCTGGACTGAAGTTGATTATTTTCATAATTTGCCATGACAGCTTTTCCGCTTAGATCACGGAATCGGGCAACCCAGGATTGATCCGCGCCTACCGATCGAATCGTACGCATGTCGAACAAGGCTTCACTCAAAAATTCCCAGCGAGTCGAAGTTAATTTCCCCGCCTTGGCCACTGAAACTTCACTGGATTTTCGGGTCGCAAACCACAGAATGGCATACAGCAATACCGACGCCAGCAATACCAGTAAAACCCAGGGATTAATCACGGCAATAGCCACCAACAAAACCAGAGTTGAGGGCAATTCAAATACCAACATGGAAGCCGGGCCCAGGAAAAAATCACGCAAGCTCTCAAGATTTTTGAATCTACCCACCTGATTACTTACCGTAGCGCCATCTGTAGCAGTGGCCGGCAAATTAATAATCCTTTTAAACAGGGTATTGCCCAAGATGTACTCAAAGCGCCCCCCCACAAAAGCGGTGATTTTTCCCTTGAGATTGCGCAAGAACACGTCGGCGGCTATGGCAACCGCTACCCCGATCATGATAAATGCTCCCATTAAAATATCTCCCGAAGGCAACACGATATCCAGTGTGGACCGCACAAATAAGGGGGGAGCCAATGCCAGCAAAGCACTGGCAATGGTTAAGGCGAACGAAATATATATATGACTGCGGAAACGCAGCAACACCTCTCCCAGCCAGCTTGATTCATGACGGGAGGCATTGGGTAAACTATCGGCCTTTTGAAATACATAAATTTCACCCAAATCGGTATCGGTTTCAATCTCAATTTCCGCGCGTTGCGTGCTGTCATAAACCCACAACTTATTATCATCCAAGCGTTTTAGTACCACAATTGCGGGCTTATCCGGCGGCACAAACAGACACGGCATCAGGCGCTCATCGATACGTGCTAAATGACCCGTTAAATGTTTTGGGAAATACTCCAGATTTGCCAAAATGGAACACATCACCGTCACATCCAAATTTCTAGCCATATGCGGCATGGCATCCGCCAATTGGCGCGGCTTGCCACGCCAATTTATTGCATTTAACAGGGGCAACAAGCAAATCGACAAATCAGACTCTTCTTCAAACTGGTGTCGCACCACTTCGGCAAGTGCATCGGTGGATTCAGGGCGCTCTTGAATGGTTAGCTGGCTGGCCTCATCCGAAGAATTTAAAGACAATTCAGCATCCTGATCGACAATTCCTTCCTGTAAACGTCCATCAACCAATGAATAGACTTTATCGGCAAGATTAATTATTGACGGTCGATGCGTCACAAATACTACAGTACACGTCCCTTTGAGTTCGGCCAGATAGTTGATCAACAGCTTGTCCATGCGCATATCAAGAGAGATATTGGCTTCGTCAAAAAGAATCACACTGGGCTTGTGCACCAGCGAGCGAATGATAGTAATAATTTGACGCACCCCGGCGGGCAAAGCATCGGCGGTGCCCTCACCTACATTGGTTTCATAGCCCAACTTCATACTGGCAACAATTTGATGCAAGCCCAATTTACTGGCAATTTTCAAGGCTTCTTCATTGAGACTTGCATCAAACATCGTCAAGTTTTCCAGAATATTGCCCGCCACAATGGTGCCGGTTTGTGGCAACAACGCAATTTCCTTATACACACTGGCAGCTGTAAAACTTTCCAATGGCTGCCCATCCGCAAACACCTGCCCGAAATCCGGCCTGACCATGCCGTTCATAAGTGACAGCAAACTGGATTTACCGCTGCCGCTTTCTCCCAGAATTGCAACAAATTGCCCCGCATCGATTTTAATAGTTAGATTGGGAAATAATTCTAGGCGTGGCGGAATGTTGGAAAAGAAATTCTCGTCACGCTGCTGACTGCCGGTGGGAACCCCGCCAAACAGCGCACTTTTGGCCAGGGATCGGGTGGACTGCACATCCGCAGTTTTAAATTTCAAGCTTACATTGCGCAGCTCAAGCCCTTGCTTCACCGGCAGTAACTTAGCCTTACCCTCCTCCTTGTCATAAGGCAATTCAAATACTTTATTGAGCCTTTCCAGCGCCGCAACAAAAGTTTGGTAACGCATCCACACCTGCAATCCGCGCCGTAAAGGTTGCAAAGCACGCACGGATAACATCATGCAGGCGGACAACCCGCCCGGAGTCATCTTGCCGTTAATCACAAACCAGGAGCTGGCAAAAACCACAACCACAATCATGACCTGCGAGAATAACTGCCCGATATTGTTTGCCGAGGCATTGCCGCGAATTAAAGCATCCCCCAGAACCGAATTAGTCTCCTGCAATCGCTCATAGCGGCGCAGCATCAGCGCCTCCATAGTAAGTGTTTTTACCGAATAGATTCCGGTCAACACCTCCGTCAAAAATCCCAGACGCCGGTCATCCTGAATGATGCGTTTCTTGACCTGATCGCGCATCCAGTTTCCGAAATAAAAAATAAGCACCGTGAAAATAATCAACAGCAAAACCGGCACGACAAACAACCAGCCGCCGATCAAATAAATAATGATCGGATATATCGCCACAAACGGCAGATCGAATAAGACCAGCAGCGCCTGACCCGAATAAAATTCAGCCACTTTAGTTGTCGCCAAGACGCGTTCTTCATGAACCCCGGATTCTTCCTGCTGGTAGCGCTGCAAAGGAACATGCATGAGTCTTTCGAGTGCAGCCACACTGGTATTGTGCTCAAAGCGCGCGCCCAACCAGCTGGTTATCCGACCGTTGATGCCGCGCAGCACCTCTTCAAACACAATCGCCACAATTACCCCGACGACCAGAAAAGTCAGGGTCGCTACCGATTGATTGGTAACGACACGATCCAAAATCTGCAGAATAGCGAGCGGCAAGGCGAGCGCCAATATATTGATTAATAAGGAAGAAAAACCAAGCGCCGGCAGCACATTGCGCAAATCAGGGGAACTAAACAAACGCTGCAACACGCCATCACCCACCGGTTTTGCACGCGCAGCGGAATTACTGTCCAGTGCAGCTGAGTTTTTTTTCATACTATTCATTCAACATCCAAATTATCCATCGCCCGACGCAATAATGGATGGGTGAATGACAGCCAATTTTCGGTCGAGCAATTCAATACCCCCGCAGCAACCGCACGCTGCATATTGGGTTGCAAACTCTCAAGCGACTCGCCAAGACGAGTCGCCACCTCATCCAAACTGCAACCTGAAGCAGTTTTTGCAACCTCGCGCAACAAACTGCGATCCAAATGCAAACTGTCCAAACGCGCATTTACCGCAACCCTTAAAGGCAAGGTGAGCAGCTCTGTTTCATGATGCCGCGCCAATTCAACCGCGAACAAGGGCACACCCGACGCAGCCGTACTGATGCGCTGCACCGTGCTTGCGCGCTCTTTGACCGTTCCTTTGCCTAATGCATTGCGCACCAGAGTCTGAATTGCCTGGGAAGTCAGGCGCCTCAACACAATAACTTTAGACGGAATAGTTTCTGGATCCGCCACCCAGCGGCGACCGGAAAATATCACCAGTTTACCGTGATCAACCGCCTGTTTAGCGGCATTCGATAGCAACAACTGCTGCTCTTTGGACAATAAGTGAAAATCGTCAATCACCGCTAAATCCGGCAACTGTTCGGGCTTGGAATACAGTAAAGTTGCCACTTCATCCACGCTAAATTCCGTACCATGGGTTGTATCGTAAAGATGCTTACCCAATACCGAAGGTAAGCAACGGCAAAACATCACACTGCCATTTTGTTGAATACACAGCTTGGCAATTTCATTGCACAAGCTGGATTTACCCATGCCCATCTCGCCTTCAACAAAGGCTAATTTCCCGTTGCCTTTGCCAGACTCGGTGAGGGCGCCATATAAACTTGCGATTTCGTTGACCCGCCCCACCAAGTGATACGCACGCCGCGCGCCAGTCCAATGCACATTGCGTAGCTCATTGAACAGCATCGAAGGCAATACCGGCTGTACACCGCCAATGCCAAATAATTCAATTAAATCCAAGGCGGAAGTGTCGAACAAAAATTGTCCGGCAGAAACACCGCCGAGCAACTCGCGCGCGGAAGCAATTGCACTGCTGGCAATCGCTTCGCCGGTCCAGCCTCCGAAACGTTTCATGCTGGCAAAAGCAATACCTGCTGTCATACAGCCGTGCAGAGTGTCCGCTTCGGCACGATCAAACTCGAGCAAATCATCGTAAACCGAACGTGCCGCCTGCAAGGCAATCGCCAAATCGTATTCACTGACGCGCTGAATCCCAAAAATAAGATCACAGGCATTACCGTTGCGCGCTAAAAATACCGCATCATTCAGAGTCGCTGCCGAGGCAAGGCTGCCATACATCAACTTAAGGGCAAGCTGACTCGCCTGCTGCGGCAAAGCCACACTGAGCACCACACAGGGGCGGCATTCCAATAAATCCGACATCGGGAAAGTCGTCGTACGACTCTCATGCTCATGAAACATCTCCATGGCCTGTGTGGCCGCCATCGCGCGATTGCTCACATTCAATTTTTTAAAGATCGCCACCAGGTGTTGCTTAACGGTACCCAGACCGATCCCCAATTCCTGGGCAACCTCTTTGTTGACTTTGCCCGCCTGCAATAGTTTTAGAATCTGATGCTGACGCGGACTGAGTTCAGCTGGAAGGGAATTGCGCGGACTCTCACTCATGACTGCCCCCTTTCACGTCTGACCGTGAATCTACTTTTAGCGAAGATGGTGATAAATTTGATGCGGCTTTTTCCGCCACCGCTTTTGACGAGACAACAGTACAACGCTGCTGTTCTGCGCGCAACATTTCACAAAATGTTTCCGCCTCAAGTTTCAACGAAAAACGCGCAATGAACAACTGATAAAGGGGAACCATATTGGTAGTATTTTGCGCTATCGAAACAGCAGTTGGTTGCTGGACTACTGCCTGACGGCGCGGAACAATCGTGCGATTTTTCAACTGTTCCGGAAAACGCTTAAGCAAGTTACGCCATGCGCCAGCCATGGCATTGCGCTCATAGGCCTCACTTAGCTCAACCAGCCAAAACTGCTGATCAAACCAATCCACACCGGTATCCTGTGGCTTGGCTTGTGGGGCGGACGCAAATAATGCAATTGTTTCGGAGGTCAATAATTCTAATTGTGTGGGAGAACCCTCTTCATTTGCCTGCTTTATTAACGCTGCCGTTAATCCGGAAGATGGGATTAACGCCTCATCCTTGGCTGCACTCTTTTCCTTGGGCTGCTTTTCCGCCGGCTTGGCAAAGCTGCCATTACCCGATAACGATTCAACATTCACCACGCCACAACGTTGCTGGGCACGCGTGAGTTCCGCGCAATAATTGTCAGCTGTTTTTTTATCGGTAAATGAAGCGATGTATAAACGATACCAGGAAACTCGCTCTTTCCCCTCCGACATGACCTCACCCTGCCGGTGTGGCAACAAATTATGATTTTCCAACTGCAGTGGAAAGCGTGCCTGCATATCACGCCAGGCGGGCAAAACCGCACCGCGATCATATACACCCGGCAACTCAACCAGCCAGTCATTGGCTTTATCGCGCAACGAGGCCCCATCCCAATCCAATTTTTCAGACTGTGCTTTATCGGAAAGTGTCACGTTATACGATAAAAGCAACGAATCCTTAAACAATCGACCGCGATGAAAGCCATTTAATCCAGCCAAACCCGTAGCGTTGGTGTGTGCGGGCGGTTCACCCGATGCTTCTGTTCCCGACTGCATGCCGACTCTGGATAATAAAGCGCCATAATCCAACTCATCCGCCAATGCGGTCGGTCGGGCCCCCTCTCCCGGCAACGGATCGCTAGCCGGCACGCCGCCACCTAACGCACTGAATAAATTAACTAATCCACGGAATCGTTCGAGTTGAACATTATACATTTCATCCAGATTACGCTGATAACTGCGCTGTGTATCGAGCAATACCAAGTAATCCACAGCACCTGCGGAAAACGCTTCCTGACTGTAATTAAAAGCGCGCAAAGAAGCATCAACCGCAGCAGTTTGAGATTCCAAACGGCTCCCCATAAAACGGATTGTACTAAGCGAATCATCCACTTCCCGTACAGAATCATTAATAATTCGGATATACGTTTCCAAAAGCTCTTCGTGCATTGCCTGCGCAAATTTAACTTCGTTGCTCTTTTTGCCGTGATCGAAAATAGACACGGACAGACTGGCCACCAGATTGGCAAATAAAGCTGTTGAATTAAACAGTTGTGGAAAAAAAACGCCTCCCAGACCCACTTGCGAACTTAAATCCAGAGGAGGCAGAATTCGCGCGCGTGCCACATCGATATCTGCGTCCGCAGACAACATGCGTGACTCAATGGCACGCACATCCGGCCTGCGCAATAGCAACGCAGCCGGCATACCCGGCAACACCATAGGATACGTAATTGAATTCAGTCCGCTGTGCGAGAGCTTTAATTCAACCGGCACCGAACCGAGCAGAGTTGCAATACGGTTTAACACGAGTTCACGTTGTTGCCCCAACACCGGAATAGTCGATTTAACCGAATACACAGCGGCTTTTTGCTGCTCCATTTCAGTCAGTGTGGCATCGCCGATTTTTAAACGCGCATTGACGGATACCAGCATTTCATTGAGAGATCTTTCGGTAGCACGTGCCACTCTCAAGCGGTCATTCAAAGAAAGATATTCCAGATAAGCCTCAACTAACTTGGCCGCCACCGTTCTCTGCATATCATCACGCTGAAAAGTGGCACGCAACAATTGCATTTCTGCGGATTCATACAGAGAAGCAGACTCCCCCCAAATATCGGGGCGCCATTCACCTTTAAGGCTGAACTGATTGGTGGTACGCGACGTGCTTGGCTGCCCGGAAATGGCCGATCCGGGCCCGTACGCAGGAAAAGAGCTACTGCTTTGAATTGGCAAGCTTATTGTCGGAAAAAACCCTGCTTCCGCCTGATCAATACGCGCTTTACTTTGCGCGATACGCAAGGTGGCAATCCTTAAATCTGGATTATTCGCCAGCGCCCTGTCCATTAATTGATTGAGCTCGGAACTCCCCAACAAGCGCCACCACTCTTCCAATGCGACACTAAAAGGCGAGGCTAATACCGGGGCTAAAGACGTGGGAGGCGTGGGTTCGGGGCTATTTTTGAATTGATCAACCTCGGCGGAGGTTGGATTTTGTGCATACTCTCCGGGGAGAATTAGTGCGGGAACATTATAATTATCACGTTTTGCTGCACAACCGGCGATCGCCGCTATGAGTATTGCTATGAGCGCAATATACAAACTTCGGGTAACAGATTGTTTTATCCAATTCGTCAATTACTTCCCTATTTTTTGACTTTATGAAGTCAAAATGTCTTCATAACCGCTGGGACAACTCTCTTCTCAAATTTTTCCGAACATCTTCATTTTAAATCACCTCCCGCAATAGGCAATTAACCTTTAAATACAATAGGTTGCAAGTGCAATGCGGCGCAAAGTGAATGAACTATCTGGAAAATTATTCGCGTTATATTTATTGTACAAGTACGCGTTGTTTTTATTATTGTTTTTGCTGCTCTGCAAAAATTATAACATACAGGATTAAATAAACAACCTAACACACGGATATTATTCATCATTATCGGAGTAAAAAAACAATAGGCCGCAAATAACCCAGATTTTCGCCGATTAAACAAACCCTTAATATCCTCCGGTGGAAATGCTGAATAATTCATCGCACAGCAAATACTGTCATGCAATTTCTAAGTAGCAAGTGAAATCTTACGATTTTTAATAATACGGTTGCCTAAGCTCAGATTAGCGCTGGAAATTGCGTCCCCCGCCTTCCAATCAGACAACAGAATAGCGGGCTATGCAATATTCAGCATGCCATTAGTTTCTTCAAAATACTTTGCATTGTTTATAAAAAAGTTTTTGCAATCACCCGGGTAGCAACCTAATCTTTCAGCTGCAAAAACATTTGTCCATGCCACCCTTTGAGTATCCGTTTGTGCTTGCAGATTTGCCATCATGACAACATCCACATAATCCGCCCTATCAGACTGCACGACGCCTCTCATGTTCATCTTGTCAGCAACGACATCTATTATTGCATCAGGGAAGTTCCAGCTTTGCAGCAAACGAAAGCTGATTGGGGAAGAAAAAGTGCTGATTAATGTATCCAGTGATTCTGGATCAAGCTCAGGATGATGGCGGTCTGCATAAAGGTAGAGTGGAAGTGCTCCAATTTCACATACCAACCCTGCCAACATCGCATCCTCCGGCTTGAGATATCTTTTCTTTTGTGCCAATACATAGCAATTCGCCGCCACGATGCGACTACGCGCCCATAATTCTTTTAACTTTTGCTTAATAAGCGGACTAGTGGCAATAAACAGCTTGGTCAGAGTAAGATTCATTACCATGCTGTATAGCATCCTGTGACCCAAGCGAGGAATGGCTTCCTGTAAACTTCCGACCCGCTGCCCACTGAAAAATGCCGCACTGTTGGCAGCCTTAATGAGATACAGGGACAAAGCGAGATCCGTCGAAATCAACTCCACAAACTGATCGTTCGAACTATTGGGATCATCCCGCAATTCTTGAATCTTAAAAACCATCTCTGGCAAGACAGGCAAGTCCAGTTGATCTGCGTCCAGCGCGGCAAGCACCTCAACGACTATCGCCTGTTGTTTGGAACCCATTGTCTGCGGCAGATCTCTATGTTCGCAGCAGGTATCGGTTAATTTCGTCCTCTTGCCAAGATATCTTCGAGTATTTTGAGCACTATTCATTGCGAAAGCCCCCGACCTAACTTAATGTTTTTGCGCTTCAATTTTGAACTCCTGTCAGAATTTTGCTGAGCCAAATGACGTGTTAATGCCAGTAAACTCTGACATTTATCGTATGGAAAGTGCTTTTATATCAAAACAGAAAAAAGAATCCCAACCAAAGCCAACAAACTGACTTCTCGTTCTGCATTTAAGATGATTTGGGTTACAAGCAAGATAAACAATTGGTCAATAAAGAAACCGTCTAAATTGTAGTCAAATTTTATGATGCCGAATTTAGCGTAGGTTTCGACGATATGACGCCAGCGCCATGGGTTGCTGTGTCCAAGTTGAATTAGGTCCGAGCCAATCATCTCGGTCACCTTCCTTTATCGTTACACCCAGTCCGGCTTCTTTATAAAAGCCTTTAGACAGTGCAGCGTAGTATCCAGCGAAATGGGCGAGAGTGCTCCCTCTTCAAACAGTAGCTTACCCGCAAGTACAAGCTGGCTGGATCGCTGGCTTCATAATCCCACTTTTTTCAGGTTTGCCACCGCGTATAATGGGGCAAACTTTTTAGCCATCCGCGTATGTCCATCATTCAATTATTACCCGACCTCCTCATCAACCAGATTGCCGCCGGTGAGGTCATCGAGCGCCCCGCTTCCGCCCTGAAGGAACTCTTGGAAAATAGTCTGGATGCGGGCGCAACGGAAGTCGCCGTGCAATTGGTGAATGGCGGCATCAAATTGTTGCTCGTCAGGGACAATGGCAGCGGCATCTTGCCCGAGCAGTTGCCGCTGGCGCTGATGCGCCACGCCACCAGCAAAATCGCCTCCTTAACCGATTTGCAAAAAGTGGCGAGCATGGGATTTCGCGGTGAAGCCTTGGCCAGCATGGCATCGGTCGCGCAAGTGACCCTCACCAGCCGCCATCCGAATGCCAGCCATGCGTGGAAAATTGAAGCTCTGGACGGGTCGCAAAGTGCCGCTGCCCCGGCCGCGCATGAGCAGGGCACCAGCATTGAAATGCGCGAGCTGTATTTCAATACTCCGGCACGGCGCAAGTTTTTAAAAAGCGAAGCCACCGAATTTGCCTATTGCGAAGAAACCTTTAAGCGTGTGGCGCTGTCGCGACCCGAAGTCGCGTTTTCTTTGCAACACAATGAACGCATGGTGTGGCAACTCCCCAGCCAGAATTTGGCGCAGCGCATTACCTCGATTTTGGGGGCCGAGTTTGGACAACATGCAGTGACGGTGGAGCGTCAAGCAGCCGATCTGCATCTGTATGGCATTGCGGCTTTGCCCGCTTACTCGCGTTCGACACGCGATGAGCAATATTTCTTCGTCAATGGCCGCTTCGTACGCGACAAAGTGTTGATGCATGCGGTGCGTCAAGCCTACCAGGATATTTTGCATCACCAGCGCCATCCGGCCTTCGTGTTGTTTCTCAACATGCCGCCGGAGCAAGTGGATGTGAACGTGCATCCTGCCAAAAGTGAAGTACGTTTTCGTGAGAGCCAGGGCATCCACCAGTTTGTCTTTCACACCCTGCAAGATGCACTCAGCGCCCCCCTGGCTGACGCCACCCCGCGCGCGACAGAGACGCCGCCCGCGAACCATTCGCACCAGCTGCAGCCCCAACCTTATTATGCGCCCCAGCAACGCATTTCCTTTGGCGCCGCCGAGCAACAAGCCACTTATCGCCTCTGGGAAGCGCAAACCGGGAAGGATACCGAGAATTCCAAGCGCGCCGCCGCTGAACTTACCCCTTCCCCATTCCCTCTTCCCGGTTCCGAACACCCGTTGGGTTACGCGCTGGCGCAACTTGCCGGCCTGTATATTCTCGCGCAAAACGAGCGGGGATTAATCGTGGTGGACATGCATGCGGCGCATGAACGAATCGTGTATGAAAAATTAAAAACAGCGCTGGACGCACAGCATATTTCCCAGCAGCCTCTGCTCATACCCGTCACCTTTCACGCCGACGCACTGGATGTCGCCACCGCTGAAGAACAACAGGCAGCACTCACCACTTTAGGTTTTGATATCGCCCCGCTCTCACCCACCACGCTTGCCGTGCGCGCCATGCCGGTGATGCTCAAGCAAGCCCACGCCGAAGCGGTTGCCCGCGAAGTGCTGCACGAATTGCGCGAATTTGGTGCCAGCCGCGCCCTCACCGAACGGCGCAACGAACTGCTCGCCACGCTGGCCTGCCATTCTGCAGTGCGCGCCAATCAACACTTGACGCTTCCCGAAATGAACGCGATTTTGCGCTCCATGGAACAGACCGAACGCGCTGACCAATGCAATCACGGCAGACCAACGTGGTTTCAAATTTCCATCGACGAGCTGGATGCGATGTTTATGCGGGGTAAATAAACAATGCCACTGCCTCCTGCCATTTTTTTGATGGGCCCCACCGCCAGCGGTAAAACCGGTATTGCGGTGGAACTCATGCAACATTATCCGGTTGAGCTGATCAGCGTGGATTCGGCGCTGGTGTTTCGCGACATGAATATCGGCACCGCCAAACCGGATGCGGCCACCCTTGCCCGCGCTCCGCATCACCTCATCGACATCATCGATCCTACTGGCGCTTACTCGGCAGCGGCGTTTCGCCACGATGCACTGCGTCTGATGGCCGACATCACTGCGCGCGGCAAAATTCCCGTATTGGTGGGCGGTACCATGTTGTATTTCAAAGCGTTGCGTGAGGGTTTAAGCCCGCTACCCCAGGCCGACACGGAATTACGCGCCGCGCTGGATGCGGAAATTGCCCAACACGGTATTGAACAATTACACCGTCAACTGGCTCAGGTTGACGCCGAAACGGCAGCGCGACTGTCACCCAACGACACGCAACGCGTGCAGCGGGCAATGGAAATTTACCGCCTCACCGGCCAACCCATGTCACTGCTGATTAAACATCACAAGCCCGCCGAATTGCCGTACCGGATTTTACCGATCGCACTGATTCCCTCCGACCGGGCCGTATTGCATCAGCGCATCGCCACCCGCTTTGCCGAGATGCTGAAACATGGCTTGCTTGATGAACTGCGAAAGCTGAGGGAGAAATATCTCCTCACGCCCAACATGACTTCCATGCGCTGCGTCGGATACCGGCAGGCGTGGGATTTTCAGGATGGCCTCATTAATGCCGGCGAGTTCAACGAGCAAGGCATTGCTGCCACCCGGCAACTCGCCAAACGCCAACTCACCTGGTTGCGCGGCATGACCGATAACATTGTGTTAGATTGCCTTGCGCCTGATTTATACCGGCAAGTGTCACTAAAAATTATTCATTTAATCAATAACTTATAAATTTACACTATTACCCTGAGCGCATTCGCACCACGCCTATGAAAGAATATATGTCGCGCTATTTACTTCCCCTGTTATTGTTATTTTTCTCCGCACCGGGCTTCGCACAAACGAAAGGACTCACCATGACTGACACACGCCAAACTGCTTATCTTGCCGGGGGATGTTTCTGGGGCATGGAAGAACTGGTACGCGAAATTCCCGGCGTCGTCGCAACCGAAGTGGGATACAGCGGCGGCGACGTGCCCGACGCCACCTACGAAATCATCAAAACCGGGCGCTCCGGCCACGCCGAATCGCTGAAAATTGTGTTCGATCCCGCGCTGCTTTCTTATCGCCACCTGTTGTTTGAATTTTTTCGCATGCACAATCCCACCACCCGCAATCAACAGGGAAACGACATTGGTACTCAATATCGCTCGGCGATTTTTACGGTAAACGATGCGCAAAAAAAAGTCGCGGAAGAAGTCATCAGGACGGTGGAATCATCCGGCGAATGGAAAGCTAAAATCGTTACCGAAGTGATTGCCTTTAAATCGTTTTATCGCGCCGAAGAATATCACCAGAAATATTTGGTGAAACATCCCCAGGGTTATACCTGTCATGTGATGCGGCGTTTTAACCTGGGCGAAGAGTAAGGACGAATCATGCATGAAATGGCACTGGCGGAAGGGATTGTGCAACTGGTGGAAGATGCCGTGCGCACTGATGGTTGCCGCCGTGTATCAACGATTTGGGTCGAAGTCGGCCAACTGGCGGCAGTGGAAAAAGAGGCGCTACAATTCTGCTTTGAAGCGGTAGCGAGTGACACTGCCGCGCAAGGTGCCACGTTAAAATTTATCGATGCGCCGGGACAAGGCTGGTGTGTGAAATGCGCGGCTACTGTGCCCATTGCCGCTTTGTATGAAGCTTGCCCGCTGTGCGGCAACTATCAAATACAGGTCACCGGCGGCGATACGCTACGCGTCAAAGAATTAGAAGTCGAATAAGGAAAATATAATGTGCACAACATGCGGTTGCGGTAACGGACAAACCCTGATTGGCGGCAGGCCTCTGAAAACGGCTCATAAAACCATCAAACCTGAAAAATATATCTTTAATAATCAAAATATTGCAAATAAACCCCATTCACCCACAGAAAAAACCCTGAATGGTGTTCATGCACCGGGCATTAGCCAGTCGCGCATCATAAAAATTGAGCGGGATATTCTGTCCAAGAACGACCACTACGCGCAAGAAAATCGCGGCTATTTTCAGGCCCACGGAATTTTTGCGTTGAATCTGGTTTCCAGTCCCGGTTCGGGCAAAACCACGCTCTTGGTTAAAAGTATTAATGCCCTCAATGGCAGCCTTCCACTCGCCGTGATTGAGGGCGACCAGCAGACTGATAACGATGCGGCGCGCATCCGTGCCACCGGCGCACCTGCCCTGCAAATCAACACCGGTAAAGGCTGTCATCTGGATGCGTACATGGTGGGTCAGGCCATGCAGCAACTGGGTTTGCAGGACAACAGCTTGCTGCTGATCGAAAATGTCGGCAACCTGGTTTGCCCCGCCAGTTTTGATTTGGGGGAGGCACACAAAGTGGCCATTCTTTCGGTGACCGAAGGTGAAGATAAACCGCTCAAATATCCCGACATGTTCCGTGCCGCCGATTTGATGCTGCTCAACAAATGCGACTTGCTGCCTTATCTGGAATTCGATGTGAATTTAGCCGAAGCCAATGCACGGCGCGTGAATCCAAATATCAAAATCATGCGTGTTTCCGCGACCAGCGGTGAGGGGATGCAAGAATGGCTGGACTGGATAAAAGCGGGTTGCCAGGCAACCCGTTTACCCGGCTAAATGACCGACCTGATCCATGCTGAAATAAAAGTCACCGGCCAAGTTCAAGGCGTAGGATTCCGCCCGTTCATCTATCGCTTGGCGCAACAACTTAATTTACCGGGCTGGGTGCGCAACACCGGCGCAGGCGTGGAAATTTGCGTGGAAGGAACATCTTCCCAAATAGATCAATTACTCGATCGCATGCATAAAGAGGCACCGGCGTTAGCGAAAATCGAATCCACCTCAAAAGAAATATCATATAAAATCATAGGATTAAATGATTTCAGCATCTCCCCAAGCCAAGCAGGGAAGGCGCACACCGGCATCGTACCCGACATGGCAATCTGCGCGGAATGCCTCATCGAATTATTCAATCCCAACGACCGGCGTTATCGCCATGCCTTTATCAATTGCATTTATTGCGGGCCGCGCTTCACGCTGACGGCACGTCTGCCCTATGACCGGGCCAACACCAGCATGGCGCAGTTTACCCAGTGCCCAGATTGCCAAGCCGAATATGACACGCCAAGCACGCGGCGCTTTCATGCCCAACCCAATGCCTGCCCGAAATGCGGCCCGCAATTAAAATTACTGGATGCAGACTGGAAACCAATTCCGACTGATGATTCTGTCGCGACGACCTCACCGTTTCATAGGGTGCATTCCATGCACCATGGTGCGCAAAGCGCACCCTACGGTGAGGTTAGACTCACACATGATCCCATTACCCTCACAGCAAAAAAAATAAAAACCGGTCAAATTGTTGCGATTAAAGGCGTGGGCGGATTTCATCTGGTCTGTGACGCGAACAATGCTGAAGCGGTGACGCGTTTGCGCAGGCGCAAACATCGCGATGAAAAACCCTTTGCAGTAATGCTGCTGAACGCCTCCTCTGCGGCGCATTATTGTGAACTCTCCGCAGCAGAAATTGCACTGCTCGAAACCGCAGAGCGTCCGATTGTGCTGCTTAATAAGTTGCCCACTTGCGACGCACAACTGCCCGGCATCGCCCCCGGCTTGTCCAGCCTGGGCGTGTTGTTACCCTACACTCCCCTGCACTATTTGCTGTTCCACGAATTACTCGGCAAACCCGCAGGAATTGATTGGCTGCGTGAAGCAACTTCGCTGGCCTTGGTCATGACCAGCGCCAATCCCGGTGGTGAACCGCTGGTAAAAGATGACGCCGAAGCGCGAACTTCATTGGCAAATTTTGCCGATGCTTTTCTCACCCATGACCGAGAAATTTTACATCGCTGCGACGACAGCGTGATGAAGTGGCAAGGCAGCGCACCCGCGTTTATTCGCCGCGCACGGGGCTACACACCGCGCCGAATTTTGCTGCCATTTTCCGGCCCGTCAATTCTGGCTTGCGGCGCCTGGCTAAAAAACACCATCTGCCTGACGCGGGGTAACGAAGCCTTTGTTTCGCAACATATTGGCGACCTTGATCAGGCCGCCACGCGATTGATGCTGGAAGAAACGGTACACTATTTGAGCGACATTCTGGATGTGCAAGTCGAAGCCGTTGCGCATGATTTGCATCCGGATTTTTTTAGCAGCCAGTTCGCACAAAATTACGCGCAACAAAATAATTTACCGTGCATTCCGGTACAACATCATCACGCGCATATCGCGGCGATTTGCGCGGAACATTGTCACACCGGCGCGCTGCTGGGGCTGGCGCTGGATGGAGTGGGATTCGGCAGCGACGGCAGCGCCTGGGGGGGGGAGTTATTACACATCGAAGGCACAACCTGCCAACGTCTGGGACACTTGGCAACCCTACCGATGCCGGGATCTGATCGCGCCGCACGTGAACCCTGGCGCATGGCAGCGGCGGTTTTATTCGGACTTCAACGCGGTGCTGAAATCGCAACGCGCTTTCCCGCTCAAACCGCCGCCGCCAGCTTAAATGACATCCTGCAACGCGGCTTAAATTGCCCGCCCACCTCCAGCATGGGGCGCTTATTTGATGCGGCTGCCGGCTTATTGGGCGTCAGTCAAATTCAAGCGTATGAAGGTCAGGCCGCCATGCTGCTGGAAGGGTTGGCGCAACAATACGGCGCCGTACCTCACGCCACGCCGGGCTATAATTTTACTCATGAAACTTTGGATTTCTCCCCGCTGCTAAGCACGCTGGCCGATTGCCCAAACACCGGCTACGGTGCCGCCTTGCTGCATGCCACACTCGCACAGGGATTAAGCGAATGGGTATTGCGTGCGGCGGCCCAATCCAAAATTTCACATATTGCTTTAGGCGGGGGCTGCTTCTTGAATTCAATCCTGCACAACTCACTCACGCAAAAGCTGCAAGCAGGCGGTTTAAGCGTACTCAACGCCCGGCAACTGCCTCCCAACGATGCCGCAATTTCTTTGGGGCAAGCTATGGTGGCGATGCAAATAGTCGGGCAAAAGTAAGCCGTTACGACGCATCCATATCGGGTGAACACCCGCAACAAACTCCTTTTCGCGGTATTTAGCATTGGCATATAATGCGCAAAATCTGGCATTATTCAAATAACTTTACGGGAGAAACATGATGGAGAACAAACAGCACCGGTTGGTGACTCGCAGCGATTTCGACGGCTTGGTTTGCGCGGTTTTATTGAAGCATTTGGGAATGTTGGGCGAAATTTTATTCGTGCACCCCAAAGACATGCAGGACGGAAAAATTGAAATCGGCCCGAACGATATCACGACCAATTTGCCCTATGTGGCCGGTGCGTACCTTGCTTTCGACCACCATCTCTCTGAAACCATCCGCAATACCGGCGAGCGCAGCAATCACATTATCGATCCGAATGCACCTTCCGCGGCACGCGTGGTGTATGACTACTATGGCGGACTGAAGGCATTCCCCGCCGAATGGAATGACATGATGGTTGCCGTGGATAAAGCCGATGCCGCGCAATTCTCGCGTGAAGAAGTGCTGCACCCGACAGATTGGGTATTGCTCAATTACCTGATGGACTCCCGTACCGGCTTGGGACGCTTCCGCGACTTCCGTATTTCCAATTACAACCTGATGATGGACTTGATTGAGTACTGCAGAAATCACGATATCAGTCAGATCATGCAATTGCCGGATGTGAAAGAACGTGCTGATTTGTACTTCGCCCACGAAGAAAAGTTTATTGACCAATTAAAGCGTTGCTCGCAAGTGCATGGCAATTTGGTAATTCTGGATTTGCGCAATGAAGAAACCATTTATGCCGGCAACCGTTTTATGATTTATGCGCTGTTCCCCGAGTGCAATATTTCCATTCACGTGCTGTGGGGCGTCAAACAGCAAAATACCGTGTTTGCCACCGGCAAGTCCATTCTTAATCGCAGTTCAAAAACCAACATCGGCGAATTGATGTTGCAATATGGCGGCGGCGGTCACCAAAACGCGGGAACCTGCCAAGTAGACAATAATGCCGCAAGCGAAATTTTGAAAGAATTGACCGGAAAAATTAACGCGAAAGGTTAATCCCAGGCAGCTGTCCAAATAATTAAGCCGCAAAACCAGCATGCTGGATTTGCGGCTTAATTATTTTCTACCCGGATAAACAATTCTTACCCTAAGCAGCATGTGAGCAATTTCATTTGGCCACTTCGGGGTGCTTTTCCGCAACTATTTTATCAATGGTCGTCATCACGGCAATACTTGCATCTTCCGCACTCTCCATGGCTTTAATGATCCTGTCCTGCAAAGCATCGTCACGATCCCAAGGCTTCTCCATCAGGGACACCATATCATGCACGCTGTCGTGTACTTTACTATGCGGCTCAAGTAATTTGCGGAAGGTAGGAATCTCACCAAACACTTCTTTACCCGCGCCGCTATACCATTTTCCGAGACGGCAATTATTGTGATCCACCGCTACCGCATTTCTTACTTCCTGATTACCCGGTTCAGCAATCAGCACATAAGCGCGTTGTTTATAAATAATGTGGTCCACTTTTACCAAAGAGGCAAAACTGAGATCTTGCGCATAACGTGCACCAGCCAAAGTGGTTACCGCAGATTCGTTAAATTGTGCAAATTTATCCTCCAAGCGACTGATAACCCCCTGCGAAGAATTGGCAATTTCGTGCATTTCACCGGAATCCTTCTGCATTTTAGAGGCATCATCCTGCAACATGAGCATAATCTTACCGATCGATTCGGAAGCATTTTTGGTATTTTCAGCCAGTTTGCGCACTTCATCTGCCACCACGGCAAAGCCGCGTCCTGCCTCTCCTGCTCGTGCTGCCTCAATTGCCGCATTCAAAGCCAACAAATTAGTTTGATCGGCAATCGAATTAATCAGACCGACTGCCTTGGTAATCTCGGCACTGCGCGCATTTAATTCGGTAATCGCCTCATTGGCATGATTCACCCGCTCCACAATACCGGATAATCTTTGCACCACGTCTTTAACTGAGCTGCGACTTTCATCGGCATCCTCGCGCGTTTGGCGCGCCAATGAAGCCAATCGCTCCATATTGTCGGTAATAACTTTCATATCCTGCTGACTGGAAAATAAATTACTCAACAATCTGTCGGTATTTAACGTGTGAATACGCGACAACATTTTTGTGCGCATGGAAGTAAGCTTTTGCTGAGCCATACCTTCAATCAAAATATTTTGATTAATAAGCCCTTTTTTAAATCCGCCATGTAAGCCAACACCCATTGCCGTACGATAAAACTTACCGTCCAGATTGGATCGAAAACTGGTTTCCTGTTCGCGGAAAAAGGTACCGAGCTGATCCAGCATGTCATTTACGCTCCAGCCCAGTAAACTAATTTCATCTTTCTGCACTGAAACACCGGTTACGCGGTTATTAAATTTCCCCTCAGCCACCTCATCGATAACCACCTTCAATTTTGCCAGGGGCGCCAACCAGCGACGCACCAGCCATTGCCCCCCCGCCGATGCCGCAATACTGACGATCAGAAAAATGACCATGGTCAGATTTACCCCGTGCAAGACAAAACTTGTCAGAATGGTCAACAGCATGCCCAGTGAAAACGACCACAGCAGTGCCGAAAATTTAAATTGCAAGGACGAGTTCATCATAGCTGAGCCCCTTATCATTTAATACATCAACTAAAATTTTGGTGGAGGCAGCAATTGCATTCGCCGCACCAGCTCGTTTTTCTGCATCGAGCATGAGACGGTAAACTTCACTCGCCGTTTTTACACCACTCGCCTTGGGTTTGCGCCGCACCGAAAAATATCCGGTAATATTGCCGGACGGATCAAAAGTAGGCGTTACGTTGGTAAACACCCAGTAAAAGCTGCCATCTTTCGCCATATTTTTAACATAGGCAAAGCACTCTTCACGACTGGATATTTTGTCCCATAACAGTTTAAATACTGCGCGGGGCATATCGGGATGACGAATAATATTATGCTGCGAGCCGATTAATTCTTGCTCGCTATACCCGGAAAACTCAATAAAAATACGGTTTCCATAGGTTATCCTTCCGGTTGTATCGGTCATCGAGACGATAAAATCATTCTCCCGCATGACTTTCTCAACCGAGGTAGGTGTAATATTTCTCTTCATATCTCCTCCAAAAATTATTTTTATATAGCCAGATTCAGCTGTTATCGGCAAAATAGTTGCATTCATTAGGATAGCTATTGAAATGTATTCTACCGCCAGTATCCGCTTGGCATAACGTCGAATAGAAAGTAAAAATGACTTCATATCTCCCGCATATCACTTTGGACACCGGGCGCGCGCCGCAACACAGCATAATCTGGCTACATGGTCTGGGTGCCGACGGCGGCGACTTTGTTCCCATCGCCGAGGAAATGCAGCTGCCCGTGCCGCTACGTTATATCTTTCCGCACGCCCCCGAACAAGCCGTCACCATCAACGGCGGCTATGTGATGCGCTCCTGGTATGACATCGTTTCAAACGACATTGGCGCGCAACAGGACGCGGCAGGCGTCAGAGCATCACAAAACGAAATCGAGAAACTGATTGCCCAAGAAGTTTCTCGCGGCATTCCTGCGGCGAATATTTTTCTTGCGGGATTCTCCCAGGGAGGGGCGGTCGTACTTCACACCGGCTTGCGTCACGCTCAACAACTGGGGGGAATCCTGGCGCTTTCCACCTACTTACCGCTGGCGGAAACACTGGCAAAGGAGGCCAGTGACGCCGCAAAAAACATCCCGATATTCCTCGCGCACGGACGCAACGATCCGATCGTGCCGTACTCTTTGGGTAAGGCCTCTGACAACATATTGGTTCAGCAGGGATATCAAACAGAGTGGCATGAATACGCAATGCCACATTCGGTCTGTGCGGAAGAAGTGCGGGATATTGAACACTGGCTATCCGACAAGCTTAACAACTCATTTAATTAACAAGATCGAACATAAATCCTACTCGCCGGTGTCTTGCTCCATACCTCGGTAGCGCACCAATTCGTAATCCTCTCCACTTTCGGCTACCCCCTGCGGCAGCAGTAATAATACTTTATCGCCCAACTGCATATTAAAGCTGCGGTTCGGCATAAAAACGCCCGGCTTTAATAATAGCCACACCTCGCCGCTTTTGTCATTGGGCTTATTCAAATACAGCGCCTGTGGTGCTTCCCCGCCTGCTGAAAAATCTCGCGCGTGCAGCGTCACATTGATCAACTGATTGGATAATACTTCAACACCCACATGCAACTTATTGCTTAAATCCTGACTCAAACGCCGCACGATTCCAACGCCCCAACTTTCGACGTTTTCAGGCTTACTGCCAATTAAAGAGCCAATTTTTATGCTTTCCCGGGCAGAAAGATGCGTAACGCTGCGAAAGCCACTCGCACTAATATCCTCCACTTCCCAGATATCATAATTATCATCACTAATATATTGATTATTAACGGATTTCTCTGACACTCCATTAAAGCCATTAGCGATATGCAGGTTAACCTGAATTTTTCTGCGTGGACTTCTGCGCATAGGCGCGGGCAAAATACAGCGACTCAGCAATAGTTTCGCGACCTCCAATAACAGTCCGGTGTCGTAAACAGCGCCGCCCAGATTAACTTCCTGTGGAACAACGCCTTTTTCCAAGGTCTTCACAAAATTATTGAGCGCATCTTCTGCCCCCGAGAATCCGACGTAGCGCATTCCGGGATGCGTTGTTGTTTCAAGATTGACACGCATCGGGGCGGAGGGCTGCAACAGATTAATCGCCCACTGATTTCCTTCGCCAACTTTTGTCCCCACCGTCAAATATTGACTCAAGTAGGCGATCATGCGTTCGGCCAAGTGAATCTGCACCGGCGGCAAATTGCCTGTCGCGACAGAAAACCACACGAGTGTTCCGGCAACTTCGCGTTTAAGCGTGCTATTGCCGCCAAAACCGCTATACGGTGCAATGCTTTCATCGGCAATGTTTTGTGCTTCAGCAAAAGTATAAATTTCAGCCAGATGGTTCCACAGTGTCGGATCGATCACCGCGTAGCGCGCCGCTGCCACTTTTAAACGCAGATTGATGGCTGCAATTCCACGGGCGGCAAGCAGCGCAAAATGGGGCTTCAAGGAGGCTGCACTTTTGTCAGCATTGCGGCATAGCTGCACCACGCTAAAATAAAACTGTTCACTGTGCGCCAAATAATGACTCAATACGCCCCACACCAGATTTTCCTGAAACGTGCTGAGCGCCGGGAGGGCAAAAAAATCGCGGAGTAATTTGCGCAGATAGGGCTGTGCCGCTTCATCCAATAAACGCAGCACCGCCACCTGATGATCCGGACGAAAACCCTCCGTATTATCACCCAGCGATTCCAGCCAGCTACTGAGTTCCTGTAGCGCTTTGAATGCATCCTGTTTCGGCAGATCATCCAGCAACTTCTGAACCGATTTAAGGCTCGCCAAAGGATGATCCGACTTCTTGCCAAACAATATTTCCAACATATTTTTCCCTGCCCTTGACGCAGTTACCCAGGTCGCTATATAAACATAATTTCAGGGAAAGATGAAAGCGCTGATCTTGTGTCTCTATATTTTCATAGCAATTCCGGAAAATTATTCGCCCTTATAAACACATGAAACCCATTTATTTTATTCGCGATCAACTCCCCTTCCCGCCGGTGGAATCAGCGCTTGAATATCCCAATGGACTGCTGGCCGCCGGCGGCGACCTCTCCGCAGAACGCATACTGGAGGCGTATCGCCACGGAATATTTCCCTGGTTTAATGCCGATGAACCCATCTTGTGGTGGAGTCCGAATCCGCGCATGATATTGTTTCTAAATGAATTTAAAATATCCCACTCATTAAGAAAGGTGTTGCGACAGGGCGCTTATGAGGTGCGCAGTGATACGGCGTTTGAGCAGGTGATGCGCGCCTGCGCGGCACCGCGCGACGGTCAAGCCGGCACCTGGATTCTGGAAGAGATGATTGCCGCCTACTGCCAATTGCACCGCATGGGCTATGCGCATTCGGTTGAAGTTTGGCTGAATAACGAACTCGTGGGCGGGCTGTATGGTATGGCGATCGGTAAAATGTTTTACGGTGAATCAATGTTTAGCCGTGCTGCAAACGCTTCAAAAATCGCGCTCGCGCATCTGTGCAAACATCTTGAATTAAATGACTTTGGCATGATCGACTGCCAAATGAATACACCGCATCTGGCCTCACTGGGTGCACGGGAAATTCCGCGCAGCGAATTTATCCGGCACTTGGAAGAGTTGATAAACTGCGCGCCCCACCAACCTTGGCAATTTGACCCGGAGCATTTTTGATGAGCTTTCTCCGCGACATTCCCCTTTCAGCGCTGCAGTTTTATGTTACTGCACCCTACCCGTGCAGCTATTTACCCGATGCAACCGCCCGCTCACAGGTGGCCACGCCCAGCTACCTCATTACGCCGATGCTGTACAGCGAGTTGGTGCAGCACGGCTTTCGGCGCAGCGGCACGTTTACCTACCGGCCCCTGTGCGACGCCTGCCACGCCTGCGTTCCGGCGCGCATCGTCACCGCCGATTTTTGTGCCACGCGCTCGCAACGGCGCAGCTGGAAACAACACAACGAGCTGGTGGTTACCCTGCATTCACTCAACGATCTGCCGGAATATTTTGCACTGTATCGGCGCTATCAGGCTGCACGCCATCCCGACGGAGAAATGAACGATGACGATCCCGAGCAATACCGGAATTTTTTGTTGCAAAGTCATGTGGATTCGATGCTGGTGGAATTTCGTGAAGCGGGTGAATTACGCATGGTCAGCGTGATTGATGTGTTGGAAGACGGACTGTCGTCGGTCTACACCTTTTACGATCCTGATATTCCCGGCAGCAGCTTTGGCACCTTCAATGTGCTGTGGCAAATTGAATTGTGCAGAAAATTAAATCTGCCATATTTGTATTTGGGTTACTGGATTCAACACAGTCAAAAAATGTCGTACAAGGCAAACTTTCGCCCTTTGCAGGGACTGATCAAAGGGCAGTGGGAGACGCTTTAACCTAACGACCATAATAGTTGCCCCCGTTGCACCGTGCTGTTTGCGCGCCTTCACGGGCGCACTGGGAGCGACTTTAGTCGCGATGGACATCGCTCCCATTCCACGTTACCTTCGCGGCTGAAGCCGCTCCCACGAAAACCACCGCGCACCCTGTGGGAGCTGTGGCATCCGTGAAATTCTGTGGCTAAGCACTTATTGATTTAATACAACATATTGATTATATTAGTGTTTTTAGCGTTGCGTTATTTGACATTTGCATACGCTGCGCCACTTGCGCCAGCCAGGCGTGAATGCCCTTATCCCCCGCTTGCGAAGGCAAGGTTTTAATATCCAGTAAAAATAAATCCGTCAATTCATACAGGTTAATATGCTCCGGATCGCGAATCATGGTCCAGCCGCTACCCGCCAGTTTGCGCACGATATTGGCGTTAAGCAATTTTTCCATGAGGGCTTCGGTTTCTTCAAAAGCCAGCTGGAGTTTTTGCGAAAGCGTCGAAAGTGACTGAACTTGTCCGGTTGCCAAACCTGCTTGCATTTCCCCGAGAATGCGCACTGCGTAATAAAACTTGGCCGTGCTACTCAGATGTGTCATGCCCTGATGTTTCCAGCGCGACAGCGAAGCTGCAATCAGCGCGCCCGATAAAACCGTTAGCCAGGACAAATAAATCCACATCAGGAAAATCGGCACGCTGGCAAATGCGCCATACACCAATTTGTAAGTCGGAAAATGCGAAATAAAAAATCCAAAGCCGCGGTTCATACTTTCAAAGGCAACCGCCGCCACGATTCCACCGATCAATGCATGGGTTTTCGGCACATGGCGATTGGGAATCCAGCGGAACAACAAACTGAACGCAAAAGTGGTGAGCAACACCGGCACTACTTTTAAAGTAACCATACCAAAGATGGGCGCCTGCTTGGCATAGCCTATCGACAATCCGACTAACCAGGAAGTCAGCGACAAGCTGGCGCCGACCAGTAACGGAGCCAGGGTAAGTACCGCCCAATACACCAAAACTCGTTTAAACAAAGGGCGCGGTTTGGATACCCGCCAAATGGTATTAAACGCGTTATCCATGGTGACCATCATCAGCATCGCGGTGACGGCCAAAAACAGCAAACCCACTGTCGTCAGCTTGGTGGCGCTTTCGGCAAACTGTTGCACATAACGCGAGATCATTTTTCCGCCGGTTTCCGGCAGCATATTGGTCAGCAGAAAATGCTTAATCTGCTCCGAAAAGTCGGCGAATACCGGAAACGCGGAAAATAAAGTCAACGCGATGGTAATCAAGGGCACCAGCGACAGTAGCGTGTCGAAAGTCAGACTCGCCGCCATTTGCGTACATTTGTCCTGACGGAATTTTGTCACTACAAAACGTACAAATAGAAAAAAATTATGAATTGCTGTTTTCATTTCTCACTCAACTTACTTACAATCCGTACATGATAACCGACAACCCCCAAGCCCCGCCCACCCACGATCATGCGCGTGAAGTTCGACAGCTGTTGCGCGCACACCGCTACGGCGTACTTTGCACCTTATCCAAAAAATACGATGGTCATCCATTTGGCTCCATCACGCCCTATCTGGTTGATCATCAAGGCGATCTGCTGATTCTCATCAGCGCACTGGCGGAACATACCAAAAATATTCAACAGGATGCGCGCGTTAGTCTGATTACCCATAGCCAGGATGATCCGCGCATTCAAACCCAAGGTCGCGTTACGGTAGTGGGGTTAGCGACGCTGGAAACGGAGCGAGACAAAGTTGGCCAACGCTATCTGCGTTATTTCCCGGAAGCCGAAATCTATTTTGCGATGCAGGATTTTCAGTTTTATCGGATCGTGCCACAAGCGATTCGCTACATCGGCGGCTTTGGCAATATCCATTGGATTAAAGCTGATCGGTATAGAGCAAAAGAAAATATCCTTACAAATCAAGAGGTTGATGCAATCCACCGAATCAATACCGAACATGAAACTGACTTACGCCGCCTTATCGGAGAAATAGAAATTAAAGCTGAGCTGGTGGGAATTGATTGCGAAGGTTTTGACATTCGCGCGGGTGAACGCCTGTTACGCGTCCAGTCGGATGAACCAATTCTGGACGCACAACAAGCTATTCAACAGATCAAAAATTGTAGTTAGTTACACCTGCGGATGTGCCCGGTCCGTGCCCGCATCCAGTTTGTTTAACGCATTGAGATACGCTTTTGCAGAAGCCACCACAATGTCCGTATCCGATCCCTGGCCGTTCACCACTCTGCCGCCTTTGGCCAGACGCACCGTCACTTCACCCTGTGCATCGGTGCCGCTGGTAATGTTGTTCACCGAGTACAACAATAATTCAGTGCCGCTTTGCACAATCTGTTCGATGGCCTGATAGGTCGCATCGACCGGGCCTCCGCGTTGCGCTTCGGCGGTATGCTCAACTCCGCCGACACTTAAGGTAACTTCCGCTTTGGGCAAAACACCTGTTTCGGAATGTGCGCGTAAGCCGATCAAACGATAATGATCGCTCACTTGAGTAATCACATCGTTACCGACCAAGGCTTGAATATCCTCATCAAAAATCTCGCTCTTGCGATCCGCCAACTCTTTAAAGCGCGCAAACGCGGCATTCAACGCGTCTTCACTTTCCAACACAATACCCAATTCCTGCAAGCGGGTACGGAAGGCATTGCGTCCGGAAAGTTTACCTAGGGTTAATTTATTGGCGCCCCAACCCACATCCTCGGCACGCATAATTTCGTAGGTCTCGCGATGTTTCAACACGCCGTCCTGATGAATACCGGACTCGTGTGCAAACGCATTTGCGCCCACAATGGCCTTGTTTGGCTGCACCGGATAACCGGTAATACTGGACACCAATTTGGAAGTTGGCACAATTTGCGTGGTGTCGATACGCGTGTCGCAGGTAAAAATATCGCGGCGCGTTTTAACCGCCATCACCACCTCTTCCAACGCGGCGTTCCCTGCGCGCTCACCCAACCCGTTGATTGTACACTCGATTTGACGCGCACCATTCATCACCGCCGCGAGGGAATTGGCCGAAGCCATGCCCAAATCATTATGGCAATGTGTCGACCAGATAACTTTATTGCTATTGGGCACGCGCGCGATAAGCTGCTGAAAACGCTCACCCCACAACACCGGAATACTGTAACCCACGGTGTCCGGCACGTTGATGGTCTTTGCGCCGGCCTGAATCACTTCATTAAAAATGCGTACCAAAAAATCCATCTCGGAACGCACCGCATCCTCGGCGGAAAATTCCACATCGTCGGTATATTCCAAAGCCAATTTAACGGAGGCTACGGCACGTTCCACCACTTCATCCGGCGCCATGCGCAACTTCTTTTCCATATGAATCGGCGATGTGGCAATAAAGGTATGAATACGCCCGCGCTTGGCCGGTTTAATGGCCTCGCCCGCCGCACGCACATCGCGCTCACTGGCGCGCGCCAAGGAACACACTGTGGAATTTTCAATCACTTTTGCAATGTTTAAAATCGCATCAGCATCACCGGGACTGGCCGCCGCAAAACCCGCCTCGATCACATCCACGCCGAGTTTTTCCAACTGGCGGGCAATGCGCAATTTCTCTTCTTTGGTCATGGATGCGCCGGGGCTTTGTTCGCCGTCGCGCAAGGTCGTATCGAATATAATTAATTTGTCAGTCATGGCAGACTCCATCGCAATTGTTTATAAACGGTCCAGTAACGGAACCGCATGATTTAATACCGGGAAGTAGGAAGGATTTTAGCGCGCGACACGCAGCTTCAGCGCTGCCAGCAGGCTAAAAGTAGAATGACATTGCGATATGTGGCGTGAGAAGTGCATGGGGTGAAATATAGCGGCTTTTATTTATTGGTGCAAGTAATAGGCCCGGGCTTGAGCCAATTTTTTTATCCCGCATAGTTCATGGGATTCGGAATTTTTTGTGGGAGCGGAGGTTTTCGTGGGAGCGGCTTTGATGAAACTACTAGCCAATCCACTAAGCACAATAAAGCCGTGCAAGTGGCTGGTTACAGCCGCGAAAGAGGCCGGAGGGATGCACGGCATTCGCGGCTGAAGCCGCTCCCACAGAGAGCTTCGGTCTTCGTAGTCCGCTCAAAGGATTCCCATCAATGAAAGCTCGATGACGCAATAAAGACTATTAATATCAGACGGACTAAGCTACTGCCACTCTGTCTAATTGCGCGCAGATGTCCATATCTACGGTTAGTCGATGGATTGCGACTTCCGGTATTTTGGCCCTACCTGAACCTTGACGTAGTCGAACAAAACCCAATGCTTCAAGCTTACCCAATGTGCGACTCACGTTTGGTTCGGCGCGCTTAACCAGTTGCGCTAGAGCAGCAACAGACTCAGGCTTCTTTTGGTCGATAGTCGCGAGAAGAAAACGATTTTCAGGCGTGAGTAAGCGAATCACTGCCTCTACAGACTCAAAAGAAATTTGTGCAGCATCGATAGGTGCCTCGCATTCCCCTCGCGCAACGGACAGCATTTCTTTTTTCAGGCTTTGCATGGATTGAATTTTCATCTTCATACCTCCTTATCATCTACAACTTCGGTTGAGATGCATTGCATCTCGCACAGCTTCTCAACTTCGGTAAAAAAATCTTCAAGTAACCGCTCAACGGATACGAAGGTATACGGACGACCTTTATCATTAACGGTTCTATGCCAGTGATCAGCTTCGGGTTTTGATTTTACAAATGCGCCACCTTTGTGCTGCACCGGGTGCGCATTATCGAATCCCAACAGCCTAGTTCCATCTGGATCATGAAAGGTGAAAGAATAAGCGATGCCATGTGGCACTTGACCCGACTGCTCGACACGCCTGATTTCAAATTTTAAGAAGTGACCGCTGGCGAAAAAGTTTCGCCGCCCATCATAATTAAGCAGCCACTCCAAGGTGTGTTCAGGTGTATCCATTCGCTGATCCTATACCCACATGATAGGATGAGTCAATACAGAGCTTTCAATTTACCGCAGGCCCGCGCTTGAGCCTATTTTTTAACATGGTTGCAGCAATTTCCTGTCATCTAATAAAATTTTAAACCTTCAGTCGCTCACGACTATTTTAGTTTTTCACGTCATCCTGCATCAATGGAAATCTTTCCAGAATCAGGTAGTTGGCGCCCTGTTCATCGCTCAGCGATTCAACCAGCACAAAGTCGCGCACGCTCCAGATTACTTTCTGCATTACCGGCAGGGGCACATCACGCCAAATCGCTTTACGCAACAAAGTAATGTGCGGTTTATAGTCTTGCGCTGCAAAGCGAAAATGGTGTTTTTGCAAACGATGTTGCAGCTCATTTGCCAGTACGCGCATTGCATCTGGAATGTATTGCGGTGCCGCATAAACAATGTGGTTATGCCCCCAGTAGCGGGCAACATCGAATTCAACGTTAAAGGACTTGACTGATACTTCCTGCGCCGCCAAGCGTAATGCTTCCAGCTTGCCTGATTCAACCTCACCCAAAAATACCAGAGTGCTGTGTAGCGTTTCGGCGCGCATTGCCCTGCCGCCGCATTGCTCAAGAAGCGGCGCTTGCCACGCTGCCAGTGAGTTTCGTTGAATCGCCTCCGGCCATAATGCAAAAAATACCCGCATTTAAACTCCTTTTCCAAGTGTATATAAAATTAAAAAATCAAGCAGTTGTGAATCCCGTGAAAAGTAATTAGCATTGCATCCCAGAATTTATTAACAAGGCCGGTGATGTCAATCGGCCTGTTCTTAGGAAAATTGCGACTATGTCAAATAATATAGAAACGTTGCATAGCGATACTCTATTGCGGGCTACCTTCAATGCCATGTCTGAAGGTATGGCATTGCATAGACTCGTCTATGATGAACATGGGACAGCAATTGATTACCTGATTCTTGATGTAAATCCCTCTTTTGAACAGCAAACAGGAATAAGCAAGGATGCCGTCATCGGGAAATTGGCCAGTAAAGCTTATGGAACCGGGAGTGCACCGTTTCTTGATATTTATTCAAGGGTAGCCATTTCGCAACAACCGGTGAAGTTTGAACAGTATTTTCCACCACTTCAGAAATATTTTCTGATCAACGCCTTCTCACCGGGGAAAGATCAATTCGTTACGATTTTTGAAGATATAACCGGGATCAAACACGCGGAAGAACGCTGGAAATTTGCGCTGGAAGGCGCGGGAGATGGCGTTTGGGATTGGAATATTCAGACCGGTGAGGCAGTATTCTCCAAGCGTTATAAGGAGATGCTTGGTTATGCGGAAGATGAAATCAGGGATGCCGCATCCGAGTGGTCGGATCGTGTTCATCCTGATGATGTATCTCATGTGATGGAGGTTATTCAGGCACATCTGGACGGCAAAATACCCACAGCCCAAATTGAATTCCGTATGCTGTGCAAGGATGGAAGCTGGAAATGGATACTTGGCCGGGGAATGGTGGTAAATCATGATCCGGACGGCAGGCCGTTGCGACTTGTCGGGACGAACACGGACATCACAAATCGTAAGAAAGCCGAGGAGGAAATACATCATTTAGCTTTCTATGACGCACTGACAAACCTGCCAAACCGTCGATTGCTCAAAGATCGCTTGGTACAGGCAATGGCCACCAGTAAACGCAGTGGCTCTTATGGCGCGCTGATGTTTCTTGATTTGGACAATTTTAAATCGCTCAATGATATGCATGGGCATGCCGCCGGCGATTTATTGTTGATTGAAGCTGCGAATCGACTGAAAAATTGTATTCGCGAAATGGATACAGCGGCACGCTTTGGCGGTGATGAGTTTGTGGTGATGCTCAACGAGTTGAATGTCGATAAAGCGAAAGCCCTTGCACATGCCAACAATGTTGCCGAAAAAATCTTTTCCGTCTTATCCACCCCCTACACGCTATCCATCAAACATGAAAGAAAAGCTGATGCCATTATTAAGCATCATTGCACCGTAAGTATCGGCGTTGTCTTGTTTATCAATCACGAAGAGAGTCAAGACGACATTATGAAAAGAGCCGATGCGACGATGTATCAAGCAAAAAATGCAGGGGGACATCGGATCGTATTTTGTTGCGATGCTAAAGAAGGGTGACCTTGCCGCTATAGCCGATACCGGCCAGTTATTATGAAAAATACACCACCAACAACCGTTACTCATGGATACTACGTAACTTATTGATTATTAAGTAATATTTATCGCATATCCAGCTACTTGCACACCCTTCCGGCAATATGGACTACTCAATAACGGGTAGTTTTGATTAGTTACTTACCGGTATATTTATTCGGGACGCTATTAAATAAAATCTTTAACTCTAATTAACAGGGACTTATTGAGTTAATTTGATGCCTGCCGATCAGTCCGCCGCATTGATGTTTACCCAAGGAGCTTCAGATGGAAGGCTCATCGCAACACGTATTGGAATGGTTTAGTAGCGACGGCTTCATGCCGCACGGGCACTGCTACCTATGGACACCGGAACTGCTTTGGACTTTCGTAATCTCGGAATCCATCATCGTGCTGGCCTACTTCTCCATCGCGTTCAGCCTCCTGTATTTCGTGCGCAAACGCCACGACCTGCAGTTCAACTGGATGTTTCAGTTGTTCTCGCTGTTCATCTTCGCCTGCGGAGCCACACATCTGGCCGACATCTGGACGATCTGGTATCCGGATTACTGGCTGAATGCGCTGATAAAAGCCTTCACCGCTGGCGTATCGCTGATTGCGGCGGTGCTGCTGTGGCGTCTGATACCAAAGGCATTAAAGATCCCCAGCACGCAACTGCTGGAGGAGAGCAACTCACAGTTGCAAGCCGAAATTGAGCGACGCAATACAACTGAAGCTGAGCTATCGCGCGTAAAGCAAAGCAGCGATGAACGCTACCGCATCCTGTTCGAGCAGGCGGCAATCGGCGTGGCCGAAGTGGACACCCTCTCGGGCGCATTCCTGCACGTCAATCAAAAATTGTGCAATATCCTGGGATATGAGCGTAATGAGCTATTGCGCAAGAGTTTCGATTCATTCATCCATGCCGACGACCTTCCCGCCATGCTGTTGAATATAATGGACTTGAAGGTCGGACGCATCACCGATTACGCCATGGAAGAACGCTGTATTCACAAAGATGGTTCGATACGCTGGCTGCGCATAGCGGTCTCTCCCACCTGGGAACCCGGCGCCATCCCGACTACCCATATCGCCATCATGCATGACATCACCGCCCGTAAACTGGCGGATGAGCGCTTGCAGGAAAAACTCGACGAATTACAGCGCTGGCACGAGGTTACCCTGAACCGCGAAAGCCGCATTCAGGCATTGAAACGTGAAGTGAACGAGATATTGATACGAAACGGTGAGTCGCCGCGCTACGCCAGCGTGGCCAAGGGAAACAGTGATGCCTAAGCTCTTCACTACTGAAACCAACGTAACGCCCCTACAGCGCTGGGAGGAGGTTCGCTTGTGGCTGATGCTCGCCAAACTGGCGGGAATTGCCGCTGCCCTAATCGGCGTCATAGCCTTGTTCGGCTGGGTGCTGGATAACGCAATTTTGAAGAGTATCTACCCCGACTGGGTGGCGATGAAAGCCAACACGGCAGTTTGTATCCTCCTGTCCGGGATGGCACTGTGGCTGAAGGCCGGCGAAACCACTCTGCCCGCCTCACTCGGACTGCCTATGCGGCGCATCCTCTCCGGTTTCATCCTACTGATAGGCTCTCTCACCGCACTGGAATATCTGACTAACAGCAACTTCGGCATCGACCAATGGCTGTTTCAAGAAACCGCAGGAGCTGTCGGCGCCCATTCTCCCGGACGTATGGCTTCTGCGACCTCGCTATGTTTCGTATTACTCGGCTCCGCACTGCTCCTCAGCGGAAAATCAGCCCGTCAGCGTTGGCTCATTACAGCATTCGCCTTGGTGACCAGCTTCATTGCCTTAGCGTCCGGCCTGATCTATCTCTACGACACCGACAGCTCTTATTTACTGAATAATGCCTTGCAGTTGGCGGCGCACACGGTGCTGGCTCTCGCTCTGCTGGGTGCGGGATTGCTCTGCGCACAACCCGAGCATGGCGTGGTTGCTCTGCTCAGGCAGCGCGACAGCGGCGGTGCTATCGCACGCAGGCTGCTACCGACGACCCTGCTCTTGCCGCCCCTGATCGGCTGGCTAAAGCTGACAGGCGACCGCTACGGTTTGTTCAAACCGGACTTTAGCGTCGCGCTCGTCGCGCTTACCTATGTCGCCATTCTCAGTTTACTGGTGCTATGGGCCGCCAAATATCGGTCGCGAGCCGAAACGGAACGCGAGCGTATGAATACCGCCATCGCAACCAAGGAAGCGTTGTTGAGCACGCTGATACGCACCATCCCCGACCTCATCTGGATGAAAAACAATGATGGTGTCTATCTCGCCTGCAACCATGCTTTCGAACGCTTTTTTGGCGCAAAAGAAACCGATATCATCGGCAAGACCGATTACGACTTCGTCACGCGCGAACTGGCAGATTTCTTTCGCGCCAACGATCTGGCTGCCTGTGCCGCAGGCAAACCGCATACCAACGAGGAATGGCTGACCCTCGCGGAAACTGGCCAACGCATCTTGGCCGAGACCATCAAAATGCCGGTTCACGACAACAGCGGCGCACTCATCGGGGTGCTGGGCATCGCCCGCGACATCACCCAGCGCCGCGAGTCGGAGAACGAGATCCGCGCACTGCTCGACAAGTCGGATCATGCGCGACAAGCCCTGCTGGGACTGATCGAAGACATCAATGCCGAGCATGTGGCCGCCGCCGAGATGCTCAAAGCCAAAACGCTGGCGGAAGAGCTTACACAAACAAAATCAGAATTCTTGGCCAACATGAGTCACGAGATCCGCACGCCGATGAATGCCATCATCGGCATGCAATACCTCGCACTCAAGACCGAATTGACACCGGCACAGCGCAACTATCTGAACAAGGCTCAAATAGCGGCAAATTCGCTGCTGTCCATCATCAACGATATTCTGGATCTTTCGAAAATCGAAGCGGGGAAAGTCGAAATTGAAAATATAGAATTCAGCCTGGACACCGTACTGGAACAATTGTCCGACACCTTCAGCTATCAAGCGGCGCAAAAAGATATCGAGCTTCTCGTGCGCTATGATTCCAACATCCCCTATACGCTGGTTGGCGACCCGCTACGCCTGGGACAGGTGCTGTTGAATCTGTGCAGCAACGCGGTCAAGTTCACCGAACAAGGCGAGGTGGAACTCGATATTCGGGCGATAGAAACCAACGCTTCCACGCTTACCCTGAAAATCTGCATACGCGATACCGGCATCGGCATGTCACCGGAGACGCAAAACCTGTTGTTCCAGAAATTCACCCAGGCCGACCAGTCCACCACCCGCCGCTTCGGCGGCACCGGGCTGGGGCTGTCCATCAGCAAACATTTGGTCGAAATGATGGGTGGCCGCATCTGGTTAGAGCACTCGCAACCGGGCAAGGGAACCACCATGTGCTGCACGATGCAGCTCGGCATCGCGCAACAGGAACAAGCGCAGCGGCTTGAACTGGTGAAACAGTCCGGCCCTCTGCTCAAAAACATCCGCGTGCTGGTGGTGGACGACAACGCCGTGTCACGCGAAATCCTTTCCGAGATGCTGCATTTCTTCAAGCTGGATATCGCCGTCGCCCCCGGCGGCGCAGAGGCGATCGATCTGCTAAGGGCTCCCGGCAGTCGTCCCTTTGACCTGGCGCTGATAGATTGGCGCATGCCCGACATGAGCGGCGAAGAAATCACCCGGCATATCCGAAACGACAACACCATCCAGCCCCAACCCAAGCTGGTGATGGTGACCACTTACGGGCACGAAGATGCGCTTAAACAGGCGGAGCAGGCGGATGTAAACGGCCTGCTGATCAAACCAGCGTCTCCGTCCACTCTGCTCGACACTATCCTTTCGGTATTGGGATACAGCCATCTCTCGCAGATGAACAAAAGGTCTCATGCTGAAATTCAGGAGCTTGGCTGCTACGACTTTTCAGGCAACCGCCTGCTGCTGGTAGAGGATAACCCGATCAATCGCGAGTTCGCCGTCGAGTTGCTGCACAGTATGCTTATCGAAGTCGATGAGGCGATGAACGGCGCAGAAGCGGTGAGCATGGTGCAAAACAATGATTACGACGCAGTGTTGATGGATGTCCAGATGCCGGTGATGGACGGCTTGGAAGCCACACGACGCATTCGCACGCTGGCACAACAACCCGATGGCGAGCGGTTTGCTAAATTGCCCATCATCGCCATGACCGCTCTGGCGATGGCTCAGGATGAAAAAAACAGCCGCAAGGCGGGGATGAACGATCATCTCACCAAGCCTATTGATCCCGGCCATTTGATGGCGACCCTGGCCAAATGGCTGTCAGTGACTAAAAGAGCGCCGGCGCAAACACCAGCTGTCACAGACATTTCCGCCGACCTGCTGGCGATGCGCAGCGTCGATGCAGTACAGGGCATACACCGTATCGGCGGAAAAGTATCCGCCTTTCGCAAGCAGTTGCAGCGTTTTCGCGAGCACTATCTAACTGCGGCAGATGAGCTGCAACAGCTCATTGCAGAAAAAGGGCTTGATGCCGGTGAAAAATATTGTCATGCTCTTAAAGGCGTCTGCGGCAATCTGGGTGCAAATGAATTGTTCACCTCCATCAGCGCGATAGATGCTTTGTTGAAGCAAGGTAAGATGCCAGAACCCGCACAGTTCGAGAATCTGCACGAGTTGCTGCAAGCGGTGCTGGATGAAATAGAGGGTTTGCCCATTCCGGAGAGCGTATCGCCTGCCGTAGTGGCGCCACTGAATAGTATCGAGTTGCTGGCGAAGTTGACTGCCTTATCTTTGTTATTAGTGAAGGATATGGGCGCGGCGGAAGCGTTATTTGCCGAGTTGCAAGCCAGCGCGATCGGAAGTGAATATTCCTTAATAATCAATGAGATAGGTAATAATCTGGAAATCTTTGCCATAGATGAAGCGCAAACGCTGATCAACACACTGCGCGACCGTTTGAGTAAAGCATAATGATCAGGGGGAAGTGTAAACGTCGGGTTACGGCGCAAGAAACCGCGCCTAACCCGACCTACAGATAATGCCTGACTAAAGCATATTGATCAGGGGGAGTATAGAGATGACAAATACCGGTGACGATAAACCCAAGATACTCATCGTCGATGATGCGAGTGAAAATTTGCACGCACTGATGAATATCCTGCGCGACCAATATGCCGTCATCGCCGCAACCAGCGGTGAGAAGGCTCTGGAACTGGCAGAGCTCAATCCACAACCCGAACTGATCTTGCTCGATATCGTGATGCAGCCCGGCATAGATGGTTATGAAGTGTTGCACAAGCTTAAATCCAATCCGGCAACGGCAGACATTCCGGTAATCTTCACCACCTGCTTGTCCGAAACGGAAGATGAGGCGAAAGGCTTGAAACTGGGTGCGGCCGATTACATCACCAAACCGATTAATCCCGATCTTCTCAAGTTGCGCGTATTGACCCAACTTGAATTACGGCGCTTTCTGAAAAAACCTACTCTGCCGAAGTCGAATGGATCTGCCGCGCCGAACGGTCACCTGAGCATTCTAGTCGTGGACGATGAGCCGGAGAATATTCACGAGCTGATCAGCGCACTAAGCGACGAATATCACATCATGGTCGCCAACAACGGGCCGAAAACGCTTGAGTTGATTAAGGGAAGCTCGCCTCCCGACCTGATCCTGCTGGATATCATGATGCCTGAGATGGACGGTTATGAGGTATGCCGCCGGATCAAGGCGACCGAGGCCGGCAATCGCATTCCGGTCATTTTTCTCAGTGCGATGAATGAAGCCGTGGGAAAGGTGCGAGGTTTTTCCATCGGGGCGGTCGACTACATCACCAAGCCGTTCGATATCGACGAGGCGCGCGCGCGCATACGCACGCACCTTGAACTCAGCCGTTTGCAACGTTTCTTCGAGCAGGAGATCGCCCAGCGTACCGCTGCACTTGTGGAAAGTACGAATCATCTGCAAGCCACACTGGATGCGATACCCGATCTGCTGTTCGAGGTTGATCTGGAGGGGCGATATTGGGATGTTCACGCACCGCGCGAAGATCTGCTGGCCGCACCAAAAGACACATTAATCGGCAAGTTCCTAACGGATGTTTTGCCACCCGATGCCGCCGAAGTCTGCATGTCAGCATTACAAGAGGCCAGCGAGAGCGGCTGGTCGAACGGCAAACAATTCGAACTGTCTCTGCCAAACGGCAGATTCTGGTTCGAACTTTCCGTATCAAGAAAAAATGCTTCGACTGCGCCAAATTCACGTTTCATCGTGCTGTCGCGCGATATCACCGAACGCGTCAAGAACCGGCACAAATTACTTTTGACCGAAACCGTATTCGAGAATGCCGCCGAGGGCATGCTCGTCACCGACATGCTCAACAACATCGTCAGTGTGAATCGTGCGTTTGTCGAAATGACGGGCTACACCCAGGAAGAAGTTCTCGGAAAGAATCCAAGCATCCTTAAATCTGAAAAGCATGACAAGAGTTTTTACCGTACCCTATGGCGCAGCTTGATGATGCAGGGCAATTGGCAAGGCGAGATATGGAACCGCCGCAAGAACGGCGAAATATACCCCGAGTGGACCAGCATTAATATCGTCAAAGACGCTTCCGGCAAGGTCATCAACCACTTCGCCGTGTTCAGCGACCTGTTGCAAAAGAAGGCAGTGGAAGATCTGGAGCACCTCAAACATTACGATCCGCTGACCGACTTGCCCAACCGCTCATTGCTGGAAGATCGTATCGAAAGCGCGATCACCCATGCGCGCCTGCATGATCGCTTTATCGGGATAATTTTCCTCAATCTGGATCATTTTCATACGGTGAACGATCTGCTCGGGCATTTCGGCGGGGATCAGATGTTGATCGCCACCGCCCGGCGTTTGGCTCAGGCAGTACCGGCACATGCCACCGTCACGCGCTTGTCCGGCGATACTTTTGTGATCGCGCTACCCGACCTGAATACCAGCCAGGAGATCAACCGCATCGCGGAACTCATCATTCAAAGGGTGTATCAGCCACTCAGCATCGCGGATCAGCCCGTACAGTTGTCGATGCGTATGGGCATCTCGGTCTACCCTATCGACGGAGAAGATGCTGCCGCACTGATGAGGAACGCAGATGCCGCCCTGACCGATGCAAAGAAATCCGGCGGAACGAACAGTTTCAAATTTTATTCCGCGAGCATGAACGAACACGCACGCAAGCTGCTCACGATGGGCAGCGAGTTGCGCAACGCGATCGCGGAGAACCGGCTCGTGCTGCATTATCAGGCTCAAGTGGACATCATCAGCGGCAATATCATCGGTGCGGAAGCGCTGATACGCATCAACCATCCGCAACGCGGCGTGATCATACCGGGCGAGTTCATTTCGGTGGCGGAAGAGACGGGATTGATCATTCCAATGGGGGAATGGGTTATTCGTGAAGCGTGCCGGCAGATGCAGCAGTGGCATGAGGCAACGCAATCCGAGCTGATCATCGCGGTCAATTTATCGCCCTTGCAATTACACCAATCCAATCTGATCGAGACGGTCAAGAGTGCATTGGACGAATCCGGCCTTGCCGCGCGCTATCTGGAACTGGAATTCACCGAGAGCGCGATCATGCAGAACGTGAAAGAGACCATCGCCATCATGCAGCAGTTCAAAGCGATGGGATTGCATCTTTCCATCGACGATTTCGGCACGGGCTATTCCAGTCTGTCGTATCTCAAACAGTTCCCCGTGGACAAACTGAAGATTGACCAGTCTTTTGTGAGCAATATCACCCAAGATCCGAACGATGCCGCCATCGTGCAGGCGATCATCGCGCTGGGCAGAACACTGGGTATGACCACCATCGCCGAGGGCGTGGAAACCGAAGCGCAGCTGGGTTATTTGCGCTCGGTGCATTGCAAAGAGATGCAGGGTTATCTGTACAGCCGTCCCCTGCCCGCCGAAGAATTTGCCGCTTTGCTCGCACATAGAAAAACACTGGGGGAGGCCCCGTCCGAACAAGTTCTGCTGTTGGTGGATGATGAAGAGAACGTGCTGATGTCGCTGAAACGCATTTTACGGCGTGAGGGTTATAAGATCCTGACCGCCTCCAGCGCGGAAGAGGGATTGGAGCTGATGGCACAAAACTCCGTCAATGTCGTGCTCTCTGACCAGCGCATGCTGGGCATGAGCGGTGTGGAATTTTTACGCCGGGTAAAAACCATGTATCCCGATGTGGTGCGCATGATTCTGAGCGGCTATACCGAGGTCGGCACGTTGACCGAAGCTATCAATAAGGGCGAGATCTATCAGTTCATCACCAAGCCGTGGGAAAATGATGCGCTCACGGCGCAGATCCGCGAGGCTTTTGTGCGTTATGAGATGCTGAAACGTGCCAATAAAAAAATGACTTTGTGAGTCATTGAAAACTCGGGGCACACCATCAAACTGCTAACGCAATCCTGCAAACTCTCTCGATATAAAATCGATCACAAGTTGCACTTTGGGCAACCGCTGATGCCGTTTGTGGCACACCACATATAGGCTACCGACGGCATCCGGACCGAGATCAATATCCAGCTCCTGCAACTCTTGCAATTCGCATAGTCCCGCATAGTGATGTAACACGCGCGGTAGAATCATTGCGCCAACGCCTGCTTTGCAAGCTGCCAACTGTACAAGGTAATCGTCCGAGGTAAAGACAGGTTTGAAGTCAGGTATTTGCGCACTGAGCTCCTGATTGATTTGCAACTCGCCATAGGGCGCAGCCCAACAAATCCAATCGAGGTCGGCGAGGCTGGGATGCGAAGGGAGTTTTGCAGCATAAGCTTTGCTGGCATACACACGCATGACACTGGTTACTTCGTCCGCGCATACCAAATCGGCATCGTTTGGCTTCACCGTGCGCAGCGACAAATCGGCTTCGCCCCGCCCCAGATTCAACACCTCCACTCCGGACAATACTTCAATCTGAATCTGCGGATGTAGTTCGCGTATCTTGGCTGCCAGCGGAGCTACCACCTCATACGCAATGCCGGGCGGTGCAGCAATGCGCACTTTGCCCTGAGGCAGAAAAGTTTGTTTGCCAATACGCAGTTCCGCTTCACTGGCCCACTCGACCATACTTTGAACTGCAGGCAACAATCTTCGCCCTGCTGCGGTAAGAATTGCCCCCTGACTTTGCCGCTCAAACAGCGTCTCACCCACAGCATCCTCAAGTTCAGAAATACGCCGACTCAAAGTTGGCTGCCCCAATTTTAGAACACGCGCTGCACCGCTCAAACTGCCTTGCTCGTACACAGCCATAAATAGTTTCAAATCGTCCCAACGCAAATTCAATTAATCTCTCCCAAAAATCACCCATCCAAATTTGGATGAACTCATCCAGATTTCGCCAATTGCCAAGCGATATATGCATGCGTACAGTATAAGCACACTTTAAGGAGGCCCTATGAAAATTCATCGTTCACTCGCATTTTTATTCGCTTGTATCTTTGCTCTGTTATTTCAAGGGTGTGCGCTGACCAGTCACCCCGTTGTCAGCCACCCCGCATTTGGCAAGCCCTCCAGCAGCGCCGAAATGGAACGCCTACTCGATCAACCGGGGCCGATTCAATTTGATGCTATAGATAGCGCGCATTGGTCAGTCATCCTCTCAGGTTTATTAAATTTAAAAAGCGATGCCGCAATGCAAAACGGATTAAAAGATCATGAAGAACCGATACAAATTTACGCATATTTGCTAAAACATCCGCAGCGGGGAAATTTCTTGATAGATACGGGTGTATCAAAAAAACTAGTGGATAATCCGGGCGAAGAAGGGATTAACTGGCTAATTCAAAAAGTAATGCGCCTCGACAAATTAGAAATCAAGAAAAGTACCGCCGAAATTCTGCAAGAGATGGATGGAAAATTGTCTGGAATATTTTTTACTCATCTGCATATCGACCACATTTCCGGAATGCCTGATATTGCCAACAACGTACCGCTGTCTATCGGTGCAACTGAATCCCGCGAAAGCAGTTTCAAAAATATGTTTGTACGTGGAGCGACTGATCAATTATTGAAGGATAAACAGCCGCTACAGGAATGGCACTTCCAGCCAGACCCGCAGGGAAATTTCAATGGAATCATAGATGTATTTGAGGATGCTTCTGTGTTCGCAATCAGTGTACCGGGACATACCCAAGGCAGCATTGCTTTTCTAATACGCAGTACACACGGCCCGGTGTTGCTCACCGGAGATGCTTGCATCACACTTTGGGGCTGGGAACACACGGTTGAGCCCGGTGACTTTACCGCTGACCATGACCTTAATCTTCAAAGCTTGAAGAACATGAAAGCGCTTGTTGCGCGACATCCCCGGATCAAAGTACATTTAGGACATCAGCATTAAGGCTTTTCTTAAATTAAATATGGCAGGAGAAGCTACGGCCTGAAAATCAACCCCAGCCTGCTTCGAATCATTAAAAGTTTGCGCACAATCTACTCGGTCGATGCACCGCAACATTTTTTATATTTCCTGCCGCTGCCGCAAATACAGGGAGCGTTGCGACTTATTTTTAGATTTTCACTGGCGGGGGATTTTCCACTGATACGGATTTCTTCCGCACGCCGCTGAGGAGCCCAGAATTTGAAAATCCAGCCAACACTCACTGGAATTGTTCTGGATAATTCTTCCCGTTGCGCCGGAGTTTGTACCAGTTGCTCTTCTTCCTCCGTTACCTCTTCTGCACCCAGCAAATAAATGGGGCGCAGCATATCCGCACCGTGCTTTGATTCTAATAATGCCTTCCAGCTATCGCGATTAAAATTGATGCCTGTCATATAGCCGTGCGCCCACATTTCCCCGTCGACATACTCACGCTCATCATCTACGTAAACATTCAAATCAAATACCGGCTCGAAAGGTTCATCCTCCTGTTGCAGATTCCAAACGATGGCGTTCAGGTGCCGACTTATCAGGTCAATGATTCGCTCTTTCTGGGCAGAGCTGGCAAAAGTGGGAGCGTCATCTTTGCTTGGCCCCCAAATTCTAGGCAACCAGTCACTTTGATTGAGTCGCACCGGACCGGACGCGATAGCGGTTAGAAAACCATCCAAACAATCCAGCATCATGATTTCATTCGATGTGGCATCCGACATTAAAAAGTGATCCAGCTCATCCAACTCTTTTTCAGATAGCGCCGGAGTAACTTCAAAATCGTCCATATCTTCTTGTGTCATATATTTACACCCAAATTTAGTAAGCAGAATCGCGATTTCGCGGAAAATCTTTTGGCAGCATTTCCCTGAGGGGTTGCTAGTTTCGCACAAACACAGTCCCAACTTGGTTTTAACATTACATCGCACTATTCCGCTGCCAATACTTAAGAATCGTTAAATGCAGCAACTCAAATTTGCCGGAAAAAATCCGGCAAAAGTCCGGCGAACAGAAAGTTATGTATGGAGTTCGCGAAGCATGCGGACAAGATGTCCGCGCTCTCAGTATTCTTTTTCCAGCTCACTCACACTGAAAATGACATCGTTAATCATTGCGTTGATTTAGACTGAAACTACTTCACTCAATAAAATAAAAAGAAATACTTAATACAATCAATATATTGCAATATACTTTATATTTTTTCCGCCGTCATCATGCGCTCGACATAACGCGCGATGAGATCGATTTCCAGATTCACTTTAGCAGCGGCGGCGAGTTGGTTGAGCGTGGTTACAGCCAACGTGTGCGGAATGAGATTCACTTCGAATTCTGCACCGGCAACATGATTGACCGTGAGACTGACGCCGTTGATGGTGATGGAGCCTTTGACGGCGATGAATTTGGCCAGCGCTTGCGGGGCGCGCACGATGAGCCGCCAGCTTTCGCCGATGTCGTTGAAGGCAATCACTTCGCCTACACCATCGACATGACCGCTGACCAGATGGCCGCCGAGGCGGTCGGAGAGTCGCAGGGCTTTTTCCAGATTGACGCGAGCGCCTTGTTTGTTCAGTCCGATGGTGCAGTCCAGGGTTTCGCGCGAGACGTCGACGGTAAAAGTTTTTTCTGAAAGTTGCACGACGGTAAGGCACACGCCGTTGACGGCAATGCTGTCGCCCAGTTGGACGTCCTGCATCCCGAGGTTTTCAGTGCTGACCGATAAACGCAGACCGCCCTCGCGATTTTGCGCGCTAGTGATTGTGCCGACATCGGCGATGATTCCGCTAAACATGCTGTCTCCTTAACATCTTAAATATCGGGACTCGCGATGAAACCACTATCCCAAGCTACATTTTTCATTTATTTTTGCGATGATGCGCAAATCATTTCCGACTTGGCGCACGTCTTGCCAGGCTAATTCCACCCGATCTTCCAGGCTGCTTAATTCGCCCAATTGTGCCATGCCGCGCGCCAAATCGCCCAGCAATTGCGGCGCGAAATATAAATATAACTCATTGATTAAATTGAGTTTTATAAGCGACCCATTGAGCGTACTGCCGGCTTCAACCAGTACTTCATTGCATCCATTAGCAGCAAGATAACGCATGGTGGCCGCCAAATCCACTCGCCCGTTTTCATCTTCCAATACGATTATTTTTGCGCCCAACTTTTCCAGCACGGCAATTTTTTCAGAATGGGGAATGGCGGCCACGATGAGCACCGGACCGCCTCGAAAAATTTTCGCCTCGGGGGAAATACGCAGGTGACTGTCGAGCACGACACGCAACGGTTGGCGGCTGGTCTCAACTTGCCGCACTGAAAGTTGCGCGTCGTCCGCCAGTACGGTGTCGATGCCGGTCAGCACGGCGCAGGATCGGGCGCGCAACGCATGGACATCGCGGCGCGCGGTTGCACCCGTAATCCACTGACTTGCCCCGTTGGACAGCGCTGTGCGCCCGTCCAAACTGGCGGCAATTTTGCTGCGCACCCAGGGCAGACCGGTGGTCATGCGCGTAACAAATCCAATATTCAGGTTGCCCGCCTCGGCTTCCATCAAGCCGCACTCCACGACTATTCCAGCAGCGCGCAGTTTGGCAATGCCTTGCCCGGCCACCAGCGGATTGGGGTCTTGCATGGCGATGACAACGCGCGCGACTCCCGCGTCGATCAGGGCATCGGCACAGGGTGGCGTGCGCCCGAAGTGACTGCAGGGTTCCAGGGTGACATAGGCGGTTGCGCCCCGTGCTTGGTTACCTGCGGCACGCAACGCAAGCGGTTCGGCGTGCGGTTCACCGGCGCGTTCGTGCCAGGCTTCACCGATATTAATTCCGTCTTTGACGATCACGCAGCCGACGCGCGGATTGGGCGTGGTGGTAAATAAGCCGCGTTCAGCCAGATGGAGTGCGCGAGCCATCCAAGTGCTGTCGACCGGGCTCATGCTTTATCGGTCTTACGGCGTGAAGTGGAAGGCTGACTGACGGCGTCAATCGCGTCGGAAAAATCACCGACGTCTTGAAAGCTTTTATACACGGAGGCAAAACGAATGTAGGCGACCTTGTCGAGCTTCAACAATTCTTTCATCACCATTTCGCCGATCTGGCGCGAGCCAATTTCACGCTCGCCCATCGCAAAAACTTTTTGCGAAATATTATCGACCGCGCTATCTACCAACTCGGTGGACACGGGACGTTTGTGCAGGGCACGCGAAAAGCTGGTGCGCAATTTGGAGGTATCAAACTCACTGCGCATGCCGTTTTGTTTGACCACTTGCGGCATGCGCAGCTCGATATTTTCAAACGTGGAAAAGCGTTTATCGCACGACAAGCAACGCCGCCGCCGGCGAATACTGTCGCCCTCCTCGTTTTCACGGGTATCGACGACTTGCGTATCGGGGTGCTTACAGAAGGGGCATTTCATGGGTGGGTGAAAATGGGGAAGAGATTAACGGGAAATTTTCATGTCCGATTTCTCTTCCCCATTTACTTGGATTAAGCCCCGTATACCGGAAATTGCGTGGTCAGCTTTTTAACTTCGGCTGAGACGCGCGCGATCACCGCATCATCATTCGGCGCATCCAACACGTCGGCAATCAAATGGGATAGTTTTTCAGCTTCCAATTCTTTGAAACCGCGCGTGGTCATGGCGGGCGTGCCGATACGTATCCCGCTGGTTACAAAAGGTTTTTGCGGATCGTTTGGAATTGCATTTTTGTTCACGGTGATGTGTGCACGTCCCAACGCGGCTTCGGCATCTTTACCCGTCAAATTCTTGGCTTGCAAATCGACGAGGAACACATGACTGTCGGTACGACCGGATACGATGCGCAAACCGCGCTCCTGCAGCACCTTGGTCATCACGCGGGCATTGTCCACCACTTGTTTTTGATACGCTTTGAATTCTTTGCTCGCCGCTTCTTTAAACGCAACGGCTTTGGCCGCAATCACGTGCATCAACGGGCCGCCTTGCAGCGCGGGGAAGATGGCAGAGTTAAGTGCTTTTTCGTGTTCGGCCTTGGCCAAAATCAAGCCGCCGCGCGGACCGCGCAAGGTTTTATGCGTAGTGGTCGTAACGAAGTCGGCAATGCCCACCGGACTTGGATAATATCCCGCCGCAATCAAACCGGCATAGTGCGCCATGTCCACAAACAGATACGCACCGACACTGTCGGCAATCGCGCGGAAGCGCTTCCAGTCGATGACCAACGCATAAGCGGAAGCACCGGCCACAATCATTTTGGGCTTGTGCTGGGTGGCCAACGCTTGCACTTGGTCATAGTCAATTTCTTCTTTATCGTTCAGGCCGTATTGAATGGCGTTATACAACTTGCCACTGATATTGACCGAGGCGCCGTGCGTCAGGTGACCGCCGTGGGCGAGACTCATGCCCAGAATGGTGTCGCCCGGCTTGAGCACGGAAACATACACCGCCTGATTGGCTTGCGAACCGGAGTGCGGCTGCACGTTGGCGTACTCGGCACCGAACAGCGCTTTGGCGCGGTCAATCGCGAGCTGCTCGGCGATGTCGGCAAATTCACAACCGCCGTAATAACGCTTGCCCGGATAACCTTCCGCATATTTGTTGGTGAGTTGGCCGCCCTGTGCTTCCATGACTGCCGGGCTGGTGTAATTTTCCGAAGCAATCAGTTCGATATGCTCTTCCTGACGTGCATTTTCTTTTTGAATTGCATCCCATAAATCCGGGTCGACAACAGCGAGGGTATTTTTACGTGAGAACATGACAGCCTTTCAAAGGTAAGTAGAAATTTTAATGGCGCGCATTTTATCATGCCGCTTTTGAATACCAAAAATCCAAATGATTATTATTCGTATCCCAGCGATTTCAACACTTGGGCGTTATCCGCCCAACCGCTGCGCACTTTGATCCAGACTTCCAGAAACACTTTTCCGTCGAATAATTTTTCCATATCGAGGCGCGCCTGGGTGGCGATTTCTTTAAGCTTTTCACCTTTGGCGCCGATGAGCATGGCTTTGTGCGCGTCTTTGTCGACAAGAATGGCGGCATGAATGCGGCGCAATTTTCCTTCCATTTTGAACTGCTCAATGATGACGCTGACCGAGTAGGGAAGCTCTTCGCCGGTAAAACGAAATACTTTTTCACGCACAATTTCCGCGGCCAGAAAACGTTCGTTGCGGTCGGTCACCTCATCTTCCGGATAAATTTTTTCACCTTCGGGCAAGTAAGGGCGAATCGCATCCAGCAAGGTATCCAACTGGTTGTCGTGCTTGGCGCTTACCGGCACAATGGCGGCGAAATGCCGCTCCTGCGCAATATCTTGAATAAATGGAAGTAATTCATTCTTATGTTCCATGTTATCCACCTTGTTGATCACCAGCAACACGGGGATATGGGTAGGCAATAACCTCATGACTTGCCGGTCGCGCTCGTCAAAATGGCGCGCCTCAATGACAAACAACACGGCACTGACATCGCGCAAACTGCTGGTGACAACTTTATTTAAGCCCTTATTTAGGGTGTTCAAATATTGCGTCTGGAAGCCCGGCGTGTCGACAAAAACAAACTGGGTATCAGGCTCGGTGAGGATGCCGGTGATGCGATGCCGGGTGGTCTGTGCCTTGCGCGAGGTGATGCTGACCTTCTGCCCGATCAAATGATTTAGCAGGGTGGATTTACCCACGTTGGGTCGTCCCACAATGGCTATAAAGCCGGTGTGAAACGGTGCCGCGGATTCAGCAGTAGTATTTTCCGGCGGGGTATTTTGCGTGGTATCGGTCATGGTTTTGGATGATTAATTAATTTAAAAGCGGCTTCGGCGGCGACTTGTTCCGCGATGCGGCGGGTGCTGCCTTCGCCGCGCGTGGTGATTTTTAATTGGGCGATTTCGCATTCCACCACAAAGAGTTGCGCATGTGCCTCGCCCTGGGTTGCCACCACCGCATACTTTGGCAGATTCAATTTGTGCCCCTGCAAATATTCCTGCAACAACGTTTTCGCATCTTTTCCCAGACTGTAAACATCCATCTGCTTCACATGAGGTACGTACAATTTAAGTATCACTTGCTCGGCAGCAGCGAAACCCGAGTCCAGAAAAATGGCACCGAATAAAGCTTCCATGGCATCCGCCAAAATCGAAGGGCGGCGGAATCCCGCACTTTTGCGCTCGCCTTCCCCCAGCAATAACAGTTCGCCCAATTTTATGCCCTGAGCCAAGGTGTACAAAGTATGCTGGTTCACCAGATTGGAACGCAAACGCGACAGATCACCTTCGGGTAATTCGGGATGTTGGCTGTAGAGATAGTTGGCAATCGCGCAGTTTAAAACGCTGTCGCCCAAAAACTCCAGACGTTCATTATGCGCGGTGCTATGACTGCGATGCGTCAACGCTTTTTGCAGAAGTTGCGGCTGCTTAAATTGGTAGCCGATCTGCTGGCATAAAGACTCTCGGCTCATCATTTATAATCCATAAATCGTCAGTCTATGGGCAGGCCGATTCGTTTCAAATCGCCAAAATTCATCCATATAAAGAATGCCTTACCTACAATCATCTTATCCGGAACAAAGCCCCAATAACGGCTATCGCGGCTATTGTCGCGATTATCACCCATCATGAAATAATGGCCATCGGGCACTTTACAATTGATCTCGGATTCGCTGTAGCGGCAGCTTTCAAAATAGGGAAACTCAGCCACGCTGTTCAGGTGTACCGACGGCATTTCGGGGTTTACCAAAATAGGATGCGCATGACCGCTCAAGTCCTCGCTATAGCGTTCGGTATGCACAAAATTCAAACCACTTTCAACGTAGTTGTAATCGCCCTGCGCTTGCTGCGCTTGCTCTGCGCCGTTGATCCATATTTTTTTGTTGCGGTATACAACCGTATCGCCCGGCAAAGCAATCACGCGTTTGATGTAGTCAATCGACGGATTTTCGGGATAGTGAAACACCATCACATCACCGCGCTTGGGATCGTTCATCTCGATAATTTTTACGTTGATAATCGGCAGACGAATACCCAGCGTAAATTTATTAACCAGAATAAAATCACCGACTTGCAATGTCGGAATCATCGAGCCCGATGGGATTTTGAACGGCTCGACCAAAAAAGAGCGCAGCAGAAATACCGCCAAAATAACCGGAAAAAAGCTCTTGGCGTATTCAACCCACCACGGCTCAGGGCTATCCGGTGCGCGCTTGGCGAGCAACACATATTTATCCAGCAACCACACGCAACCTGTGATTACCAGCAATACAAACATAATTAAAGCGAAGTCCATCTATCTGTCCTGTTTATTCTTTGGCCTGTTTATTATCCGGCCTGTTATTTATCATCCACGCGCAAAATTGCCAAAAACGCTTCTTGGGGTATCTCCACGTTACCCACCTGTTTCATGCGTTTTTTACCGGCCTTTTGCTTCTCCAGCAATTTGCGCTTGCGCGAAATATCGCCGCCATAACATTTTGCCAGCACGTTTTTGCGCAGCGCTTTTACGTTTTCGCGGGAAATAATATTCGCCCCGATGGCAGCCTGAATGGCCACATCAAACATTTGACGCGGAATCAGTTCGCGCATTTTCGCGGCAACTTCCCGCCCGCGATATTGGCTGTTGGCGCGGTGCACGATGATCGACAGCGCATCCACCTTGTCGCCGTTGATTAACATGTCCACCTTGACTACATCCGCCGGACGATATTCTTTAAATTCGTAATCCATCGACGCATAACCGCGCGATACCGACTTCAATTTATCAAAGAAATCCAACACGATTTCGCCCATGGGAATTTCGTATTTCAGCAGCACTTGTTTGCCGTGATAGCTCATATCGATTTGCACGCCGCGCTTCTGCGTGCACAGCGTAATCACCGCGCCGACATATTCCTGGGGCATATACAAGTTGACGGCCACAATCGGTTCGCGAACCTCTTCCACCTTGGACATATCCGGCAACTTGGAAGGATTGTCGACCAGCAGCACGGTACCGTCGCGCATCACCACTTCATAAATCACCGTGGGCGCGGTGGTAATCAAGTCCATGTCAAATTCGCGCTCCAGGCGTTCCTGCACGATTTCCATGTGCAACAACCCCAGAAAACCACAGCGGAAGCCAAAGCCCAGAGCCTGCGACACTTCCGGTTCATATTGCAGCGAGGAATCGTTCAGCTTGAGCTTTTCCAGAGAGTCGCGCAATGCTTCATATTGATTTGATTCAACAGGAAATAATCCGGCAAATACCTGCGGCTGCACCTCTTTAAAGCCGGGCAAAGCACTGCTGGCCGGCTTGCTCAATAAAGTAATGGTGTCACCCACTTTGGCGTCTTTTAACTCTTTAATACCGGCGATCACAAAACCAACCTGTCCGGCGGAAAGTACCTCGCGCGGCTGGGATTTTGGGGTAAATACACCGATATTTTCGGTGAGATGCTGCGCGCCGGTGGCCATGAATAAAATCTTATCCTTGGGCTTGAGCGTGCCATTCACAATGCGCACCAGCATCACCACACCGACGTAATTATCAAACCAGGAATCAATAATCAGTCCTTGCAGCGGCGCGCTTACATCCCCTTTCGGACAGGGTACTTTAACGATCAACGCTTCCAGAACATCCTGCACGCCCAAGCCGGTTTTGGCGGAACACTGCACCGCGTCTTGCGCATCGATCCCGATCACATCTTCAATTTCCGCAATCGCATTGGCCGGGTCGGCAGAAGGCAGGTCAATTTTATTTAACACCGGCACCACTTCCACGCCCAAATCCAGCGCGGTATAGCAGTTCGCCACCGTCTGCGCTTCCACGCCCTGTGACGCGTCAACCACCAGCAGCGCACCCTCGCATGCAGAAAGAGAGCGCGAAACCTCATAGGAAAAATCCACGTGTCCCGGTGTATCAATCAGGTTCAGGTTATATATCTGACCGTCGCGGGCTTTATAGCTTAAGGCTGCAGTTTGGGCCTTAATGGTAATGCCACGCTCACGCTCTATATCCATTGAGTCAAGCACTTGCGACTCCATCTCACGATCGGACAAGCCGCCGCAAAGATGAATAATTCGATCCGCCAGCGTGGATTTTCCGTGGTCGATATGGGCAATAATTGAAAAATTTCTGATATGTTGCATGGATATCTATCTGATAAAAAAAGCATCCCGCCAAATTTGGCGGGAATTCGCAAGGGTGCGGATTTTAGCCGATTTTTGCACGTCGCGCTGAACTGGAAAGCAAGCCACTGATACAAAAGCCGCTTGCGTCCGCCGGTCAATCGACTTAATTTACGGAAAGCTTCGTGTCTTGCGCCTAAATAACTTCATATTGCTACCAATGCTCCCGGAATACACCTATAACTTATGACATATTGACGCGAAAATAAGCAATGTTATGATCAGGTTAGAATTCAACTGCAGTAATGTGCGCTGCAACATGAAGTAACATTTTGAAAAATCTGGCATTTCCAAATTTAACAAGTGCATATGGTGCAGCTTTTAGAGATACAATATTTCCGATCATGCAGAGTTTAAATCGATATAGCAGAGCTGCTTAAGTTTAACTTGCAATTCCGAAAATCGGATCAATCAGGAGCCAACATGCCAGCAAGCACAAATTTACCACCCAATTATTCAATAAGTTACAACTCCCCTCTGTTAACTGCGAACACTATTTCACTAAGCGCCAATCAACAGGCCATCATCAATGAAGTTCTTTGCGCACTGGAATCAGACCAGCTGGATTTGCCTGTGTTACCCGATATCGCAATTAAAGTTCGCAAATTACTGGATGATCCGAATAGCTCAACAGGCCAATTTGTTCAATTACTTTCATCTGACCTGTCTATTTCTCTGTATCTCATCAAAGCGGCCAACAGTGCGGCTTTTTCCACCGGCCATCCGGTGGGAAATCTGCGTGAAGCAATTCCCCGCCTGGGTTATAAATTGCTTTACAGCATGGTGTTAAGCATTACGTTGACGAAATTGTTCAAAGCAAATAGTCCGCTCATTAATAACAAACTTAAGGAACTGCTGGAAAAAAGCCGGATTGTGGCGGCGAATAGTTTTGTTTTGGCGAAACGTAAAAAACATCTAAAACCGGAAGATGCACTACTGGCAGGATTGGTACGCGAAATTGGCGCATTGCCGCTCTATCTGTATGCGGATCGCAACTATCCCGACATCGATGCTGAATCGTTAGAGTTATTGATCACAACTTTTTCCGCCCCGATAGGAATCTGCCTGCTGAAAAGTTGGAATTTCCCGGATGAACTGATTGATGTCATTGCCGACCAATTGGATATGCGCAGCAAAGCAGCTTCGCAGGCTGCGGACTATGTGGATATTGTAACGATGGCAAATTTACAATTACAGGCAACCAAAGCCCCCGTCTCCTGGAAAAATGTGTTTGCCGCCGAAAAGTTGGGTTGCTATCCGGGTGATTGCAAAAATATATTGCTTGGTCACGCAAGTCAGTTTGAAGCAGCCAGCGCTATGCTTGGGTAAGGCATATCACCCACGAATATCCTCGCGCGCTTAACGGGCGTGGCTTCATTGCCGGCGATTGGTATAATGCCCTTCGGGTCTTAAATATATTTTGACCAAACGCAATCAAATCCATTTCCCGTTAACACCTGATGAATACTATTCCACCTAAAAGTAATCCTGTACCTCCCGCTTTACCTCGTGTTTGGTTTTTTTCAATCGTTTTTATATTCGGCTTTCTACTGATTGGTCAACTTGTCCGCCTTGGGTTTTATTTTGCTTTTTCCGGCGGCAGCGAAGCAATTGAGTCTGCCCTGATCACCAAAGCATTTGCGCTGGGCTTGAGATACGATCTCAAGCTGGGACTTATTCTGTTAATTCCTTTTTTAATTTTGGCCGGCTTCAAGCGGCTAAGCCCCTTTATTGGCAACCTTGCCAAGCGCCTGTGGCTGGTTTATTTCAGCCTTATCATTGCCGCTTTAATCATGGTCAATATCTTTGACTTTGCCCACTACGCTTATCTCGGCATCAAACTTTCAGCCAGCGTGCTGAATTTCATGGAGGATCCAAAGGAATCGGCAGGCATGGTTTGGCAGACTTATCCGGTGATCCGCTTGCTGTTCATCTGGATTGCTTTAAGCAGCGTGCTCAGCTACGCAATCAGCAAGCTCATACAAAAAGTCAGCACACAGCCCGGCTGGGCACCTAAGTCAAAAATACGCCTAAAAACAAATAGCCTGATTATTGCCTCGGCATTTCTAGTCATCCTCGGCATCCATGGAAAATTTTCCCAATATCCACTGCGTTGGTCTGATGCCTATTTCACCCCGACGCCACTGGTCTCGGCACTGGCACTCAATCCGGTTCTCAATTTTTACGATACGCGAAAATACGTTGGCGCCACCTACTCGCTTCAGGCGGTCAAAGACGCCTATCCGCGCATGGCAAAATATTTAGGCGTCGATCCTCTCCAACCGGAAGCGTTGGATTACGGGCGCATTGCCTTGCCCAAAGCGGATGCCATTTCAGGCCAGCCCAATATCGTTGTTATCCTGATGGAATCTTTTTCGGGTTATAAATCAAGCCTGACCGGCAACCCGCTCGACACGACACCGAACCTGAAAAAAATCGGCGACGAAGGCATCTATTTCGAACGCTTTTTTACCCCTCATGCCGGCACCGCTCGCGGCGTTTTTGCCACCCTCAGCGGCCTGCCGGATGTGGATATGCGCAACACATCCAGCCGCAATTCGGCAGCTGTCGATCAACATTCACTAATCAATGTGCTAACCGGCTACGAAAAATACTATTTCATCAGCGGTAGCACAACCTGGGCGAATGTACGGGGCGTTATTCAACAAAATATTCATGAAGTTCAGCTTCACGAAGAAGGCAGCTTCACCTCCCCCAGCGTTGATGTGTGGGGGATTTCCGACAAGAGTCTGTTTCTTGAAGCCAATACTGTTTTTCGCGCCGCCCGGAAACCGTTTTTCTCGGTCATTCAGACTTCCGGAAATCATCGGCCCTACACGATTCCTGCCGCCGATACCGATTTCATCAAACAGGATATTCCCCTTGATGTGCTAAATAAGAACGGCTTTTTTGCACTCGATGAATTCAACGCGTTTCGCTACATGGATTACGCTATCGGGAAATATTTCGAGACAGCCAGGCATGAAAAATATTTTGACAACACCATTTTCGTTTTTCTGGGCGACCACGGCATCACCGCGCAGGGGAACGATGTCGGCCCGCATATGCCCCGCGCCTATCTGGATCTAAAACTTTCCGCCGTCCACACGCCCTTTATCTTGTACGCACCCAAGCTAATTAAACCGGCCCGCTACAGCACCGTCGGCTCGCAAATTGACGCGCTGCCCACCGTACTCGGATTAACCGGACACAAAATTCGCCTGCAGGGTCTGGGGCGAGACCTGCTCGACAAACGCTACGATAATCAGCGTTACGCTTTCACTATTTTTGGTGATCGGAATTCTGCCGAGATCGGTATTCTTGACAGCGAGTATTATTTCATCCGCAAGGCAAATGCCAAATCCGGCACCCTGCATGCACTTGACAGTGCAACTCCCTCGGTGGATTTAAGCAGTGCCAATCCGCAACGCGTAGCGCAAATGAATCGCCTTTTGGATGACTACTACCAAACTGCCATGTATCTGCTCACGCATAACAAACAAAAAACCCATCCACAATAAAAATACATTTAAAATCAATAAGTTATGAATCTTCTTAGAGCGCTTGCCGCGATTAGCAGCCTGACACTGGTCTCGCGTATTCTGGCGTTTATTCGCGATGTGCTGATTGCCCGAATCTTCGGTGCGGGCATGGCCACTGACGCATTTTTTGTTGCTTTTAAATTACCCAATCTATTGCGGCGAATGTTTGCCGAAGGTGCATTCTCGCAAGCCTTCGTGCCGATTTTTGGCGAATATAAAAATCGGCGCGGGCAAGAAGAAACCAAATTGCTAGTGGATCATGTCACCACTTTATTGGCGATTATCCTGTTCATCATTACCTTGATAGGAATCATCGCCGCGCCCATTCTGGTGTATATCAGTGCGCCGGGCTTTGCAAAAGATACTGAAAAATTTGCGCTCACCGTACAATTATTGCGTCTCACCTCCCCCTACATTTTCTTTATCTCGCTGGTCGCTGTGGCAGCCGGAATTCTCAACACCTACAACAAATTCTGGGTCCCGGCTTTTGCGCCAATTTTGCTCAATATCTGCTTTATTAGTGCCGCACTTTGGCTTGCGCCGTATTGCGATCCGCCGATTTTGGCAATGGGCTGGGCGGTATTCCTCGCCGGTATTGTGCAACTTGCATTCCAAATACCCTTCCTGAAAAAAATCGGCATGCTGCCAACCTGGCGTTTAAATTTGCACGATGCCGGAGTTTGGCGCGTTATCAAGCAAATGGGGCCCGCCGTCTTTGGCGTGTCGATTGCACAAATAAGTCTGATTATTAACACTATTTTCGCTTCATTTTTAGTGGCAGGCAGCGTTTCCTGGCTGTACTACGCGGATCGCTTAATGGAATTTCCCTCCGGGGTTTTGGGGGCGGCAATCGCCTCAATTCTCCTGCCCTCTTTGTCCAAACACCATGCAGACAGCAATACGGTGGAGTATTCAAAACTGCTGGATTGGGGCTTGCGCCTGACCTTCATGTTGACCCTGCCTGCCGCCTTGGCGCTGGGCATGATCGCCGTACCGCTGATCGCCACTTTTTTTCAGCATGGTGCATTTTCCGCGCATGACGTATTGATGACGCGGGGCGCCTTGGTTGGCTACAGCGTCGGTCTAATCGGCATGCTCTCGGTTAAGGTTTTGGCACCGGGTTTTTATGCGCGGCAAGATATCAAAACACCGGTAAAAATCGGCATCATCACCTTGCTTGCAACCCAAGTGATGAACCTGCTGTTTATCGGCTGGATACAACACGCCGGACTGGCACTGGCGATTGGTCTGGGTTCCTGCTTTAACTCGGGCGTGCTGTTTTATCTGTTACGCAAGCGCGGCATCTACACGCCCGAACCGGGCTGGAGGAAATTTCTGGCCAAGCTAAGCGCTGCGTTATTGGGCTTGGGCTTGGTACTTTGGTTTGGCATGGGCAGCGAACAATACTGGCTTACCGCACAGGGTTGGGCGCGCATTTGGCACTTGACCTGGCTGGTCACTGCGGGCGTGGTAATTTATTTTGCTGTCTTGGGCATACTCGGATTCAGGTTAAAAGATTTTTCCAAACGCGGCGCCAGCTGAACTTCCCCACTCAAATCCTATGCCGCAGCACACTTTTTCCCCGCCCTCCGACGGCAGCATGAGTCCCAAAGACTGGTATCAAATCATGCGGGGCAAGCCGGGATTTATACACGATGCCGCGCAGGAAAAAGCCATCGCTGCGCTCGACACACTATGGATTCAACTGGTTGATTTTAAAGCAAAAAGAAATCACTTCCTAGGGCGGAGTTTGCTCAGTCCCGAGGTGCCGAAAGGCTTGTACTTCTGGGGGGGCGTGGGACGCGGTAAAAGTTTTCTCATGGATGTATTTTATGACTGCGTGCCCTACCGGCGCAAACGCCGCATTCACTTTCACAACTTCATGGCGGAAGTGCATCACGAACTAAAATTGCTGGAAAGCGAAAAAGATCCGCTGCTGGTGCTGGCCGACAACATTGCCAAAGCCACGCGCCTGCTGTGTTTTGACGAATTTCACGTGAGCGATATTGCCGATGCGATGCTCCTGGGGCGCTTGCTCGAAGCCATGTTTGAGCGCGGCGTGGTACTGATGACTACCTCCAACTATCCGCCCGACGGCTTGTATCCCAACGGGCTGCAGCGTCAAAAATTTCTCCCCACCATTGCCTTGCTCAAGCGCGAATTGCGCGTGCTCAATGTGGATGGCGGCAACGACTATCGCTTGCGTGAAATGACGCGGGAATCCCTGTTTATGGTGCCCGCTAATGCAGACAGCGATGCGCGGATGGCAGACATGTTTGAGCAACTCAGCCCGGTTTCGCAGTTGAATGAAATTGATATTGAAATCGCGGGACGCAAGATTGCCGTGGAAAAATGTTCGCACGGTGTGGTGTGGTTTGATTTTATGGTGCTGTGCGGCAGTGCGCGCGACCAAAGTGATTATCTGGAAATCGCCCATCAATTTCATACTGTTTTTGTGTCGCATATTCCAACACTCACTGACGACCTTGCTGCCGCAACACAGCGCTTTACCTGGCTGGTGGATGTATTTTATGACACGCGGGTGAAGTTGGTTATTTCGGCTGCAGCGTTACCGCAGCAGATGCGTGTACAGGCCGCACCCAGCAGTGAATTTTCACGCACGGTCAGCCGGCTGATTGAAATGCAAAGCAAAAAATATCTGGCATTGCCGCATCAGGCTGAAGGGGTGACTCTGGGTTGAAGCAGTGGAATCACAACATCCCCAACAAAAAACGAGCCCCGCATACACTTGGTATGCGGGGCTCGTTTCTACTGATTGACACTATTACTTGCGCATAAACAAGTACCGCGCTTAGCAACTACCCTTTACGCCAAAACGCGACAGGATGTTGTTCAACGGGCAAATCCGTGTGAAGCCACTCTGAAACAAATTCAGCCCCACAAACGCGGTGAAGAATAAAAAGTACGGGCTCACAAATAACGGGCTAGCTTCCACGCCCAATGCCAGTGACAACATGATGAAAAAACCTGCAACGATGCGGACGATACGTTCTGCGTTCATACAAACTGCTCCTATTTTAAGTTTAAAAAATTACTGATACTTTTTGTAAAGTGTTGCGTAATAAAGCACGGGAATGACCACCAACGTCAGCATAGTTGATACTAAAATACCAAATATCAACGAGAGTGCCAAGCCATTAAATATGGGGTCATCCAAAATAAACAAGGCCCCCAGCATCGCTGCCAGTCCGGTCAAAATAATCGGCTTGGCACGGGCACTGGCCGCTGCAATAACCGCATGCTGCGGATCCATTCCGTCGCGCAATTGCAAATTGACAAAGTCCACCAGCAGAATGGAATTACGCACGATAATTCCCGCCAGCGCGATCATACCGATCATCGAGGTGGCGGTGAATTGCGCGCCAAACAATGCATGGCCGGGCATCACGCCGATAATCGTCAGCGGAATCGGTGCCATGATGACCAGCGGCACAACATAGCTCTTGAATTGCGCCACCACCAGCAGATAAATCAGAATCAATCCCACGCCGTAGGCAATGCCCATGTCGCGGAACGTTTCAAAGGTCACCTGCCATTCCCCATCCCACTTCATCGAGTAGTTTTTATACGGATCGGAAGGTTGATGAAAGAACCACGATTGCAGCGTTCCGCCCTGTTCCAGCGCCATTTCATCGGTCTTGCTGTTAATGCCGAACATACCGTACAACGGGCTATCCAACTTGCCGGCCATATCGCCGGTGACGTACACCACGGGGAGCAAATCCTTGTGATAAATCGGATAGTCACGCTGCACCTGAATGACCTGCACCAATTCCGACAAAGAGATCAGCACACCGTCTTTGGCGCGTACTTTTAACTTCAGCACATCGTCAATCCGGCTGCGTTTTTCCGCCGACAAGGCCATCCGCAACGGCGGCGCGTACTTTGAGTTTTCCTCGTGCAGCGACGTTACATTCTGACCCGCCAAAGCTACCTGGATCGTGTCGGCGATATCTCTGGTCGAGACACCCAGAATCGCGGCTTTGCTCTGCATCACGCGCAATATCAACTTGGGTGCTGCTTCGGTAACCGTGTCGTCAATACCGATGATATCGGGCGTCTCAACAAACTGCTGCTTCACTTGTGTGGCAATTTCACGCGCGCCCTGATAATCCGGCCCGTAAATTTCAGCCACAATAGGTGACATCACCGGCGGACCGGGCGGCACTTCCACCACTTTCACTTTCGCATTCCATTTCTTGGCGATCGCTTCAATGGGTTCACGCACGCTGCCTGCAATCTCGTGACTGGTGCGCGAACGTTTGTGCTTATCCTGCAGATTAACCTGAATATCGCCCTGTTCCGAGGCACTGCGCAGATAATATTGACGCACCAAGCCATTGAAATTGATCGGTGAAGCTGTGCCAGAATATGCCTGATAATCAGTTACTTCCGGAACAGTTGCCAGGTAACTGCCAATTTCGCGCATCACGCCGGCAGTTTGTTCCAACGCTGTACCGCTGGGCATGTCGACCACGACCTGAAATTCGGATTTATTGTCGAACGGCAACATTTTCAAAACAACCAGCTTAACTACCGCCAACGAAACCGCCAGCAACAATCCCGCAAAAATTCCCAGCCACAACTTGCGGCGTGCCGACCTGCCATGCTCGCCATTCAAAAACGGCCCGAGAAGATTGCGGAAAAAGCGTGTCAATTTGGTAGCGCCCTCGTCCTTCACGACCGCATGGTGCGCGGAGGCGAGTTTGAGCGCCAACCAAGGCGTAACGATAAAAGCAATGGCCAGCGAAATCAGCATGCCCATGCTGGCATTGATCGGGATCGGGCTCATGTACGGCCCCATCAAGCCGGTGACGAAGGCCATGGGGAGCAATGCCGCGATCACGGTAAAGGTCGCCAGAATAGTCGGACTTCCCACTTCATCAACCGCCTCGGGAATGATTTCCGATAGGGGTTGGTGCTGCGACAATTCGCGGCGGCGGTGAATGTTTTCCACCACCACAATTGCATCGTCCACCAAAATACCAATCGAGAAAATCAACGCGAATAACGAGACGCGATTCAACGTAAACCCGTAAGCCCAGGAAGCGAATAAAGTGAGCGCCAAAGTTAGCAATACGGCGATACCCACGATAACTGCTTCGCGGCGTCCCAAGGCAAACCACACCAAAGCAACCACTGCGAAGGTCGCAAAGAATAGCTTCTTGATCAGCTTCATCGCCTTATCGTTGGCGGTTTCACCATAATTACGCGTAATGGTCACGCTTACATCATCGGGAATAACGCTGCCCTTTAATTCTTCCACGCGCTGCAATAATTTCTCGGCAACTTCAACCGCATTTTCACCCGGTTTTTTCGTGATCGCCAAAGTGACTGCGGTAAATTCGCCCTGCTTTTGAATGCCTTTGTCGCCCGCCGCCGCGCCGGTTCCCATCCATACATAGCTGTTCGGCAACTCGGCTTCGTCACGCACTTCGGCCACGTCATGCAAATAGATAGGCTTGCCTTCAAAGGTGCCGATCACTAACTGGCGCACCTCACCGGCATCACTCAGGAAATTATTGGTTTGCACCAATACCTCCCGACTGCTCTGCACCAGTGTGCCCGCACTCTGCGACACGTTGGCAGCCTGCAATGCCGCGCGAACTTCCTGCAATGACAGATGTGACGCATTCATTGCTTCCGGATTGAGCAGGATGCGCACCGCACGATGGCTGGCACCCAAGGTGGAAACTTCACGCGTACCCTTTACACGCTTTAACTCGGACTCGATCGCATGTGCAACTTGGGTTAATTCCAAACCGCCGCCGTTCGCCTGATCACGCCATAAAGTCAGCCCCAGAATCGGCACATCATCAATGCCGCGCGCCTTGATGATCGGGGGCAAAACACCCAATGTGGCCGGCAACCAGTCCGCATTCGAATTTATTACGTCATACAGCTTAACCAGCGACGGAACATGCGCCTCGCCGACTTTAAATTGCACTGTAATTACCGACATGCCCGGTTGCGATACCGAGTAAACATGATCCACTCCGGCGATCTGCGACAAGACTTGCTCAGCCGGTGTAGAAACCGTACGCGCCACATCCTGTGCCGAAGCGCCGGGATAGGCGATCATCACATTAGCCATGGTGACGTTGATCTGCGGCTCTTCTTCACGCGGCGTTACAATCACCGCAAACGCTCCCAGCAACACTGCCACAAGCGCCAGCAGTGGTGTCATCTGCGAATGCAGAAAAACGCGGGCAATACGTCCCGATATACCCATCATTTTGGCACCGCCATTCCGGCTTTAACCGGGTCAGTTGCAACGCGCTCTCCGGCTCGCAAACCGGCAATGATTTCAACCTCATTTTTGTCGGTGACCTCACCCAAACGCACCTGACGCAAACGTGGCAAACCTTTGTCATCCACTACGTACACGGCCACCACCTCGCTTCTGCGCAACACAGAAGACAATGGAATCAATAACTTACTTATTTTCCCCACCACAAAATGCGTGCGTACAAACATGCCCGGATAAACGCCTTTTTCATTGGCCGATAGATTCACGCGAACCTGAGTGCTGTGCGTGCGCGGATCAGCAGAAGGTTGCACCGAAACACTGGCCACTTTAAGCCAACGGTGTATTTCCGGCACTTCAACGCTGGCGATAGGCGCAGATCCGATTTCCGACAATTTGTGCTGCGGCACATTGGTGATAATTCTTAATTCAGAAGGATCAAAACCGGTCATGAGCGGCTTTCCAACCGTGACCATTTCACCCATTTCCACCATACGTGCGGAAACCACTCCGCTATAGGGTGCGGCAACCGTGGTATAGCTGCGCGCCAAAACGGATTGCTGGGCACCGGCTTCGCTGGCTTTAGCTTGAGCTTCCGCCATCTCGTAGTCAGTCTTGGCTTTATCCAAAGTGGCCTGACTGATAAATTTCTGTGCGAACAACTGCTGCGAGCGCTCGTAGTTTGCTTTAGCATTGGTCAATGCGGCTTGCGCTTGGGATAACTGCGCACTGCTTCCTGCCAACGCTTGATCTGCTTCGCTCTCGTCAATCTTTAAAATGATCTGCCCTTTGGTGACGCGATCACCCACATCAAACATCACCGCTTTTACCCGGCCTGAAATTTGCGCGGATAAGGTAGCCTGACGGGCTGCCTCAACCACCCCATCAATACTGTAGGTTTGCGCCACTTCACGCTCTTGCGCAACGACAGCTTGAATAGGCTCTGCGGCAAACACCGGCATAGCAATCAAACATCCAAGTACGCTGATTTGTTTAAATATTCGATTCATTTTATTGGCATCCTAAATTTAAGTAGTATGTTAGCATATTCTAATATTCCATCCGAATCAAGCATTTTTTACGCCATTGCTAGAGAGCAAATTAAATATCCGGTTTAAGGGGGGGCAATATGCCCCCCTGTTGGTGCCGATTCGATTTTGATCCAAATACCGACTTTCAACTGCCATCATCACTGCCTGAAACGCCTGTGCATCAGGTGAACACAAAAGCGTGGCACAAAGCGTTAGAACCGGTTGGCATCGAGAATTTCCGCTGGCATGACCTCAGACACACATGGGCAAGCTGGCACATTCAAAATGTCACTCCGTTACACGTATTGCAAGAGTTGGGCGGATGGTCAACACCGGAGATGGTTCAGAAGTATGCGCACCTCTCCAGTGATCATCTGGCGCAATGGGTGGATCGTAGGCCAGTGGTTTTGGCAGAGAATTCACCAGAAGTGGTACGTTTTTTACTACAGGAAAAGAACAAAGGGTTAAGCGGCATTATTGCCGTTGGCATGTTCGCTCCAGCCTGGGTGGCGATGTTGATCTTTTCGGGTGTATTCGGGGGTAGGAAATAAATTCAGCCCCGTTGAGCAAAAAAAATGGGGTCACCCAAAAGCTCGTTGAATTTACAAAGGCATCGAAATGAGTGATATGGAAAAAGCATCGTATGGGGAGGCGATATCGGGAAGTCTGGTAGCCAAGTTAGGAGCTGCGTTTTTTGCGGCAACCACACCCTATGTGCCGATTGCAGTGATGTTTCTACCTATTTTGTGTGATTCCTTTGCCCAAGGACGCCACCAGAAACGCATTGAAAAAGCGATAAATGATCTTAATCGTGAGCTTGAGGTGCAGCGGGCGATAATCGACAATTTATCGGATGCGCAATTTAAATTCATCAACGAAACTATTTTGACATTTCTACAAACGATGGAGGAGGAGAAACTAGCCTATTTGAAACATGCAATTCGAGTCTGCGTAACAGCTTCAGACATGACGCATATTGAAGCAAGTGTGTTGTCTAGGATTATTAGAGATATTTCTGTGGATGAGATTCGGTTGCTGACAAGTAACTCCGGATATGGAGGAATTGTCATTGTACGAAGCGATAATGAAACTGACTATGCGCAGCATCATGCAATGTTGCAAGATACACCAGCAAATAACACCCTAGTATCCGGTTTGATTTCTTTGGGCTTGGTGGTGTTAGACGACAACGTTTTTGGAAATACTTATAGATTCACACCAATTGTGAAGAAGCTGCTCGCTCTTATGGATGAAACGACGCCTCAAGTTCAGACAGCGTAGAGCACAATCCTTACCGCGCCGAATGTAAACGCAGGTGCAATACGCTTAATGTTTCACGTAATACTAAAGTCCCACCGTTTGTTGTTGATACAAAATGGAAAAACATGAACATGGAAGCGTGAGTCAAGGAAACGATGGCACTAGATATTGAAGACAGGGCGTTTTCCGGGCATTTATATCGGCAGCCATTTAAGTGCAAAAATACTCGAAAAAATACAGCGCCCGATTTTTATTAAAATTATATCCAATTGATTTTAAAGTAGTTTTTATGCAAAATAACGGGCGACTTCAACCCAAATTCTCCATTCGCCTAAATCCAACAGTTAACCGGCGCCAATTGCAAACAACTGCTCGTATATTTTGGGTGATCGCTTGGTTACTTTTCCACGATGTAGCTCGGCAACACATGCCAACGGTAGTGATGGCAACTGCTCCGCACTCGCTATTACATGCGTCAATGCGCACGCCCAAATAATCTCGCTCCCTTTGGAGTGCGGCGGCATGACGCCGCTGCACACCGGAGCGCACATAAAACCCGCACAGTCATGACTGCGCACTCCCAAATAACCGCGCTCCCTTTGGAGGGCGGCATTGTCCCAATCAACTCTGCATGCGCGCAATAATGATTTTTCGAGCGGAATGCCGGGGTAAATTTTTGTTAATCATGTAAAGCCGTGTAAAGCCATGTTCAGGCGAGTTAATAGCCATGCGTTTACCCCCCACTTATAGTTTTTGCTATTTATCATGCTGCCTATATTTAGCATCACTCATCTGTTTTTCAAAAATTGGATGAGCCGTCAACTTAACTTCAGGAGGCTTCCATGTCTACAATCAGCGGGGTATCAAGCGCCAGCGCCCTAACCAATTTGCAATCAATATCCAGTTCGCGTTCCACACGGGGAAACGATTCGGATGGCGATGATAGCGGGGCAAACGGTATTAAAAGCAAAGGCTCAAATTTCATGCAGGCCATTGAAAAAGCGTTTTCTCAGCTCGGCTTCAGCGGCACAAGTTCATCCTCTTCACCCTCTACTTCCGCAACCAATTCCAGCGACTCCGCCCAGGGGGCTGAGGCAGCGATGTCGTTTATGCAGAACCTGATGGCGGCAATGCAACAGGCTGGCGGTAACAGCGGCTTTAGTCCACCGCCGCCGCCCGATTTCGGCGGCAGCGGGATGAGTCCAACTAATGGCCCGTCACTCACCAAAGATCAGCTGACCAGCATGTCCGAGCAAATAGGTTCGTCAGACAATAAGCTGGCAAACCTTGTCGCCAACTTCGACAAGGCGGACAGCAACAGTGACGAAAAAGTCAGCGGGCAGGAAGCAATGGCTTTTGACAGATCCAGTACCGGCAATTCAAGCGCGTCGGCATATCAGGGCGGGCCGAATATCTCGGCTGATATTCAGAGCCTGATACTGCAACTATCCTCATCGTCCAGCGCTGACTCAAGTTCGTCCAATTCAAGCAATTCCGATTTGCAAAATAGCTTTCAGGGCTTGCTCAGTGCGCTGGACGGGTCAAGCGATTCGAGCACGGCAACGCTGGAAAATTTCCTAAAGAATCTGGCCAGCAACCTTGAAGGGAACGGCAACTCCGGAAATATTGTGAACACGAAAGTGTAGTTCAAAAAACGGCGGTTCCCGACACCGGCTTGGCCATTAAAGCCAGGCCGGTGTTTTCTATTGGGACTACCGCCTTCGGAATAGAGGCAGATCAACCGCAGTTACAGGCTCACGCAGCAAGCCAGACAGGCAAGGTGATCGTGATGCATAGCCCGCCACCCGGACGATTGCTGGCGAGAATGCTGCCCTGATGCGCAGTAACGACGTGTTGCGAAATGGCCAGCCCCAAGCCATGACCATCTGAGGTTTTCGTTTGGTCGCTGCGGAAGAACGGCTTGAATATGGACAACATATCCGCATCCGGGACTCCGGAACCTTCATCTGAAACAGTGATGCCAATCGTTTGATTGTCGTGTTTTTGCATCTTGATGGCGACTAAACCTCCGGACGGAGAGTGCTTCACGGCATTGCGCACGACATTTTCCACCGCGCGGTGCAGCAACTCTGCATTGCCCCGGACGACGGCTTGGCGACTTTCCCCGAAGTCTATGCGACAACCGCTAGTTTCGGCCTCAAAGCGTGCATCTTCCACCACGTTGGAAACGAGTTCGTTAAGGTCGACCTGTTCATTCAGTTTGCCAATCATGCCGGCTTCAAGCCGGGAAAGCGTCAACAACTCGCTAACTAAAGTATCCATGCGCACGGCTTCCCGTTCAATGCGCATCATGGAATCCTCAGTCCGTTCAGGCTGTTGTCGCGCCAGACCGATTGCCGCCTGAAGCCGCGCCAGCGGCGAACGCAGTTCGTGCGAAACATCGTGCAACACTCTACGCTGGCCATCCATCAATTGCTGGAGCTGCTGCGCCATGCTGTCGAAATCCCGGCCAAGGTCGGATAGCTCGTCACGCCGCTTCCCCATGACCGGTGCAAGTCGCACGTCCAGAAGTCCATTTGAAACCGCTGCAAAAGCCGCACGGAGTGTGCGTATCGGTTTGGAGAAATACCAAGCCAGCAATGCTGCAAAAAATAGACTGACCACGCCTCCTGCCAGCAAGGGCATGACAGGAGGCGACATACCCCTAGCATGCGGCGGAGGTTCCATGCGTCCATCTAAACGCGGATAAGCCGGGGGCGGCGAAAGTAGCAATGTCGAGGCTGCGGCAGCAACACCCGACGGCGGAGGCGCGCGAAACTGCTCCATCCCGGAAGAGTGCAACCACATCGCGACACCGACACCGATGAAGGTAGTGACCTGCGCCAGCCAGAAGAATATAAAAAATTTCCAGAACAGTCGTCCCATGCGCTACTCCCTGATGAACTGGTAACCCTTGTTGAACACGGCCAGTATGCGGGAACGTCCATCCGGCAGCGGCTCCAGTTTGCGGCGTATGCTGCTGATGTGGACATCGATGCTGCGATCAAATCGGGCCAGTGGCCGCCCCAAAGCCTGCTCGGACAGTTCAGATTTGCTCACCACTTGTCCGGCGTTGCGCGCCAATACCTCAATCAGGTTGAACTCGGTGCTGGTCAGCTCAAGCGGCTTGCCTGCCCACTCGGCGCGCCGCTGTTCCGGCCAGATGGACAAAGCGCCAACAATGATCGGCGATGCGGATGAAGCCGATTCCGCAACGCCGCTGCGACGCAAGATAGCGCGGATACGGGCCGTCAGTTCGCGCGGGGTGCAGGGCTTGGGCACATAGTCGTCCGCCCCTAGTTCGAGGCCGACGATGCGGTCGGCATCATCTCCTCTGGCAGTCAACATCAACACCGGCATCGCTCCATGGGCGCGTATCTGGACGAGTACATCAATGCCGCTTTTACCCGGCATCATCACGTCCAGCACGGCAATATCATGCTGACCATGCAGCGCCTCTGTAATGCCGGACTCGCCATCATGCACCGCCTTTACCTCAAAGCCTTCACGCTCCAGATAAACCTGAAGCATTCCTGCAAGCTCGATATCGTCGTCAACCAGTAAAACTTTTGTTTTCATTGTGTGCGCGTTCATTGATTTATTGCCGACTATTTTAGTTAAGCCTGCTCTAGCGCTCACGGCATTTACAAGTTTTTACACCTGACAGCCTCCATCTTTTACATGAATTTACTCGTGATTAACGGCACTTTACAGCGCCGCCCCCGAGAATGGCATCCACTCGATGTGCCCAATTGTGGAGAAACCGGAGATCAAGTCAACCAACTTCTGGAGATTTAGATGAAAAAAATCGTAAACAAATTCCGCTACGGTCTGATGGCCGGAGCCATAGTTCTGGTGCTTCCCCTTGCGGCGAACTCGGCACCATGGAATTGCCCGAGTGAACATAACAGCTTAAGACAGCCGGGAGTACTTGCCATGCAAAACATTCAAAACGAAATGAGCATGAATATGCGACGAGGAAGGCTCGCACCGCCTGCGGACGCAATGATGCAGCCCCCTCCGCTTTCATTCGGAGAAAACCCACTCCCTCTATTTTTGCTCGGCCTCGATTTGACTGAGCCGCAACAGGACAAAATATTCGAACTGTTGCACAGCCAGGAACCAACCATGCGAGCGCAGCATAAGGCCGTCCACAAGGCGATGGAAGAAATACATCTACTGGCGGCATCGGATCATTTCAACCCATCCGAAATTCACCCCCTTGCTGACAAACTGGCCAAGGCAATTGCTGACACACTTGTGCTAAAAACCACAACAGAAACCAGAATTCTTGCGTTGCTGACACCGGAACAGCGCAAACAGGCGAATGAAATGTGCCCCAGATTCGGAACGATTCCCAAGCATGACAAAATTCCTTCTCCATAAATTTTCTTAACACGCTTTTACGTGCCTTTACACCAATGACGCTGCAGTATTACTTCGTTATGCCGATAACTAAATCATGCGAACCATTGCATAAAATTAGCTGTCACACAAATGGCCGTTAAATATGATAAGGAGCAAACCATGAGCAGCATCAGCAGCGTCAATGGAAGCGGGAGCGGATTCTCGATGATGTCCGGCATGAAACGCCCGGATCCATCCACGATGGCGGATAACCTGCTTTCCAAACTCGACACCACGAACAAGGGTTATCTGAATAAGAACGATCTGCAGTCGGCATTAAGCCAGGTATCAAGCTCTGCCAGTTCCAGTAGCTCGAACAGCACAAGCAGTTCGACATCTATAGACGAGATGTTCAAAAAGCTGGACAGCAACAGCGATGACAAGATCACCAAGGACGAAATGTCCAGCGGCATAAAAAAACTGGCCGAGGCACTCGACAACCAGGTGAATCAAATGCGTATGAATGGAAGTTCGGGTGACGGGCAAGAAAACTCGGGTAAGGTGAAAGGTGGCACACCGCCATCCGGCGGAAGGCCACCGCCCCCTCCACCATCCGGCTCTGGAAGCACGAACTCCGCGTCCGGTACAAGTAGCGCGAGCTCAACCCAGTCAAGCAGCACTACAAAAACATATGAGTCAGCCGACACCAATCAGGACGGCAAAGTAAGCGTGCAAGAGAAATTAGCTTACGAACTGAAAGCCCAAAACAGCGCATCTACGTCTTCAACATCAAGTGAGAGCAGCGTCACATCGTCAACTTCTTCGGGCAGCGATGCTAGGGTAATGAAACAGATCGTGGATCTCATGCATGCATACAGCAGTTTTGACAGCAGTAGCAACAACTCCGGATTGTCGATTACTGCCTAGCAATTTTCGTCACATATCCGGATGTTAAAGGGGGGGGCAATCATGCCCCTCCTTTAACTTTAGCTCGGGTATAAACTTCGACTTACTTTCTTGCATTTGGGTAATAGCGCTGGTACATTAGCATATTATAATTTACCCCTCACCCAACTCATCAAAGGAGAAGCACATGAAATGTAATTCTGGAACATTGGATCGTGCACTACGCGTTATTGCAGGCTTGATTTTAATTGCACTGGCAGCAACTGGAACGATTGGTGTCTGGGGCTGGATTGGCGTTGTACCATTATTGACCGGCGCTTTTGGTTTTTGCCCAGCCTACACGCTGCTGGGTGTTAATACCTGCGGAATTAAAGAAACAAAGTAAGTTAATTTAGATGAAAAAGCCCGGCAAGTGATTGTCGGGCTTTTTTCATATTCATTTATACCGTATCTCATCAAAAGTTATTCCGGATAACCACCCAAATTGGCAATAAAATCGAGGCTAAAATTATTCCGCACTGCTTTCTTTGCGATGGGTACGCAATGCGAAATGCAACTGTATGCACAGAATGAAAACCAAGCCTTGGCCGCTGCCCAATCAGCCATTGATGAAGTTCGGAGAATCGAAGCCCGCTACTCCCGCTATCGGGCAGATAGCGTGCTGTCAGCGATCAACCAAAGTTCAGAAAACGGCAAGCAACTGCAACTTGACGATGAAACTGCCAATCTACTCGACTACGCCTTAATTTGTTATGAAAAAAGCGGGGGATTATTCGACATCACTTCGGGCGTATTGCGTAGCGTCTGGAATTTTTCATCTCGGCAATTACCGACACAAAATCAAATCGACGCAATTTTGCCGTTAATCGGCATGAATAAAATTCGCTGGGAGCGTCCGAATTTTTTATTTGAATTGCGCGGAATGGAAATTGATTTCGGAGGAATTGCCAAAGAATATGCAGCCGATCAGGCTGCCGCAGTTTGCCTGTCAGCTGGCATCGAACATGGCCTGATTGAGCTAGGCGGGGATATTAAAGTGATTGGCCCGCATCCCGATAATTCTCCCTGGCTTGTGGGCATTCGCCACCCGCGACAAGCCGATCAACCATTGCTTACTCTGGAGATTTTTGCAGGAGCCGTCGCCACCAGCGGAGACTATGAGCGTTTCATGCTGGTAAACGGCGTGCGTTACAGCCACCTACTCAATCCCTTTACTGGTTGTCCAGTCCAAGGATTACAGTGCGCCAGCATCATCACTGAACAATGCTTGGTCGCGGGCAGCATCGCCACGATTGGTTTGCTAAAAGGTGCGGATGGAAAGCCGTGGTTGAACGATTCGGGTGTCCGCCACTTGTGGGTGGATGAAGCGGGAAAGTTAAGTGGAAATGTATTTCCGATAAATAACAATTAGCCTCATTTCCGCAAGAACATTAATTTGTAGCTGCCGATCCCACAGGGCGTACCAGCATGCGGGGTAGCGTCAACCACCAAGGTCGTTAGGCTGAAACACTGATCGTATTACCGATCGCCGCATTGGCAACAGGAACTACGCCATTTCCCACCGCGTTCAATGCAGCGATACTCTGCTCGAGAGTTTGCGGAGCGGCTACCTTGCTGGCTTCTGCAGCCCCTTGCCGATGATGACCGTGTGTCATTATCGACTTCATTCCAGAAATAAAATCCTGCTTAGATACGCTCCCGGTCCCGCTGGGGTCAAGCTTGCTGAATGCCGCGTCCAAACCAATTGCCTTGAAGGCTGCCGGCGTACTCGAACTATTGAACGCCTGTGAAAATTGCGATTTGCTAATACTCCCATTTCCTGCCGTGTCGATTTGCTGAAACAGATTTGACATTTTTTGCTGCGGGGGCATACGCATACTTGCCCCTGTCCAAGCTTGAGGTGCGGCACCGAGGCCGGAAATCACTCCCACGGACGACATATAATCTCCAATTTATATAATAGGTTAAGGCATTAACGCCAACTCCCACTATAACGATAAATACTCAGAATAGACTTAGGAATACAAGTACAAAAGTGGCGGTATTCAGCCTTTAAAATATCGAATTTATATGATTAGTCCGGAGTCGCTTCGGCGTCACGCAACTTCCAGCGCTGTAAAGCATTCTCAACCAGCGAATAAACGGCTGGCACCACAACCAAGGTGAGCAGCGTGGAAGAAATCATCCCGCCAATCACCGCGACCGCCAGGGGGCCATTGGTCTCCGAGCCGGCCCCCAAACCCAATCCGGCGGGCAGCAGCGCCAGAATAATCGTGATCGAGGTCATTAACACCGGACGCAGGCGAATCGGACAGGCATTGAGCAATGCCTCATCAACCTGCATGCCGCTGGCACGGCGTTGATTGGTTAAGTCGATCAGCAAAATAGAATTCTTTGCCACCAGACCAATCAGCAATACCAAGCCGATCATCGAATAAATATTCAAGGTGTGACCGAATAGCCAGAGTGAGGCGACCCCGCCAACAATCGCCAGCGGTTGCGCCACCATAATAATAAACGGTTGAATAAATGAATTAAACTGACTGGCCAACACCATGTACAGCAGCACAATCGCCAGCACAAAAGCGAATAACATATAGCCGACGGTTTTACCCAGCTCTTCCGCTTGGCCGATCAACTTGACGCGATAACCGGCAGGCAACATTGCTTCAGCAGTTTCTTTTACTTTTGCGGTGGCCTCCCCCAACTGCATGACCGGCGTGGCAAAGAAGGTGGCGGAATAGCGCAAGTCATAGCGGCCAACCACCGCCGGACCGATTCGCTCTGATACCGACGCGACGCTGTCCAAACGCACCATACTGCCGTCGCGCGCGCGCAGGTAAATGCGGCGTAAATCCGACGGTTTGGTAAAGGCGCCGTCAATGGCTTTAATCCGCACACTGTAACGCTCGCCGTCACCCGGTTCGTCGTTGTATTGGGCGATATCCACGCCGCCGGTCATAATATTTACCGCCGAAGCAATATCCGCCGCGCTTAGCCCCAGTGAAGCGGCGCGATTACGGTCAATTTGCACAGTCAATTGCGGCAAGTCCACCTGCACATCCAAATCCACTCGCCCCATACCGGGGACCTCTTTGTTTAGTTTGGCTTGGAGTTGAGTTGCCAGACGTGCCACTTCATTTAACTCCGGGCCGGTCAATACAAACTGCAAGGGCTCACCACGACCTCCGGCAGCCATTGAAATCGGCGCGGGGAAAGCGCGAATTCCCGGGATTACCGACAGTTCTTCGCGCAGTTGGGCAATCAAATCCTGTTGCGACAACGTGCGCTTATTGCGCGGTGTCATGCGAATACTAACCGATGCCTGATTCACCTGCCCGGCCTGCCCCAAACCGATTGCGGCAAAGTAAGTGGCAATTTCCGGATGGCTTGCCAACACTTTTTCAACTTCGGCCAAGCGTCCGTTGGTGTATTCGATCGAGGCGCCGAGCGGCACTTTGCATTGCACGGCAAAACGTCCCTGATCTTCTACCGGCATAAACCCTTTGCCCACTTTGGCGAAGAAAAAGCCGCTCGACATCACCACCAAAACGGTCATGAGTACCACTTTCCAACGATGCCGCAACGACCAAGCCAGCAAACGCCGGTAGAAACTGTCCATCTTATGAAACATTGCATCCAGCGCGTAATACAGCTTGCCGTGTTTCTTTTCGACTTTAAGAAAGCGTGAGCACAGCATCGGTGTCAGGGTCAGTGAAACAAATAACGAGACCAGCACGCCCATGGTGACCACGACCGCAAACGACTTGAAGAACATGCCAATAATGCCGCTCATGAAAATAACCGGGCCGAAGATCGACACCAGCGACAAGGATGCGGCAATAACGGCAAAAGCCACTTCCTTGCTGCCATTTACCGCCGCACTAATGGGCTCGTTATCAATTTCCTCGCGGTGGCGGAAGATATTTTCCAGCACCACAATGGCATCGTCCACCACCACCCCGATGAGCAGCAGCAAGCCCAACATGGTCATGGCATTCAGGGTGTAACCCAGGAAATAAATCGCCGCAATAGAACCCAGCAAAGAAACAGGAATAGCAACCGCGATAATCAAAGTGGAGCGCACGCTGCGTAAAAAAATCCAAACAATCAGCGCGGCCAACAAGGTTCCTGCCAACAAGTGTTCCTTCAAGGCGAAAATCATTTCCTCAATGAAAATAGCATCATTGGAGGCAACGGATAGCGTCATACCGGGTGGCAAAGACGGAATAATTTCTTTTTCCAGACGCGCTTTGACTTCTTCCACAATCGCGACGGTATTGCTGTTGGAAATTTTTACAATGCCAATCCCCACGGTAGGCTTGCCGTTAAAACGCGCCAACTGCCGAAAATCGGCCATGCCGTCTTCCACTTTTGCCACATCGCGCAAATTGACCGGAGCCCCATCGCGGTAGGCAATCACCATGGTACGCAACGAGCTGACTTGATGAAACTCCATATCCAGCTTAAGCAAATACTCCTGATTGCCCTGCACGAGAAATCCGCCGGGAAGTTGCAAGTGTTCGCGACTAAATGCAGCCGTAATATCTTGCGGGGTGATGCCCAGCGCAGCCATACGCTTCGGATCGATTTGCACACGGATCGTCCTGTCGCGCCGTCCGCCCAACCTGATTTCGCCCACGCCATCCACGTTTTCAAGTTTTTTCTTGATGATGTTGGTGGCGTACTCGTTCAATTGTTGCTGGGTGCGATCACCCTGCAACGCCAGCCACATGACCGGCATCGATCCGGTGTCCATTTTAGCGACCACCGGAGGATCGGCATCTGTGGGAAGGCGACGGATGGCTTGACTAATTTTGGCCTGAATTTCGTTAAAAGCCACGTCAATACTTTTTTCCAGCGCAAAAGTAATCACCACGACCGAAACACCGGGCGAAGAGCTGGATTGCACATGCTGTATACCCGGTACGCTGTTGATGGTGTTTTCAATCACATTCGTCACACTCATATCCATGTTTTCCGGGTTGGCCCCCTTCAACGTGGTGGTGATTGCAATAACCGGAAAGTCAACTTTGGGGAATTGATCAAGGCCCACTCGCTGATAGGAAATCAAGCCGACCAACATGATGACGGCGCTCAGCATAAAAGCAAAAACGTGACGCTTAATCGATAACTCAGGCAAATTCATAGATGGAATACTCGTTGTTCAGTATGACAAAAAATTATTTTGCAGATGCGGGGACAACTGCACTAACGGCTTGGCCTGGGTCAACATATTGCGACGCAACCGTTACATTGGCCTGATCGGTCAGGAATCCGGCTCCATCTACCACAATCGTTTCAGTACCGGACAAACCGCTGATAATTTCAGCCTGGCCGTCTTTAATGGCACCGACTTTTACAGTCTGTTGTTTAACTTTGTCGCCTTCCAGCACATAGACTACCTTGCCGATTGGACGCAATACAACGCTGTGCTGGGGAACCAATACCGCATTGCGATGCTCGTCCATGACCACCTGACCGGAAACCGTAGAGCCGGGACGCCACATGCCCGGCTCATTGATAATCACCAACACTTCAAAAGAACGATTATTGATTCCGGTCATCGGACGCACGCTTTCGATCATGCCAGACACAATTCGTTCATCGATGAAAGTCGTTAAATTCACCCGCATTCCGGGTGTTAATTTGGCGGCCAGACTTTCGGGGAAAGGGAGACGGGCGCGTAATTTCCCTATCCCGACCAATTGAAATAATGGATCACCAACCTTGACATATTGACCGGCCACTGCAATTTGCTTTTCAATGCGACCGTCAAAGGGGGCGACAATTTTCGTTTTGGCTACGTTTCTCTCTGCAATAGCCAACTGCGACTTTGCCGCAACCAATTGATTATTAACGACATTCATTTGAGTCCGAGCATCATCAAAAGCGCCCTGCGAAATAAACCCTGTGTCATGCAGTTGACGCTGACGTGCCAACGCTTTGGTTTGATTCTCCTGCAGCGTTTTAACCCGCTGCATTTCAGCCTGGGCTGACTGTTTTGCCAGACCGGCATCTTGGGCATCCAACACCGCCAGAACTTGACCCGTCTTAACTGAATTACCCGCTACAGCGCGCACTTCAAGTAACTTGCCCGCCGTTTCGGCGGCGATAATCGGATCGGCCAAACTTTCCAATACACCAACAGATTCTTCCAGAAGCAGCATTGAGCCAACGCTTACGCTTGTAACCGTAACAGGTGTTGCAACCGGACCAGATTTTTTATCTGCACCCTTTTTGTCTGCCGTTTTATTGCCACACGCCCCCAAAGTCAGCGTCAACAATAAAATTCCCAGCGTCAATTTATTCATGGTGATGGCTCTTGATAATAAATAATAAAAATGGAAAGACCCTTATAACTACAAGGGCAGACTAGATAACAGCGGAGGATTTTAACACTAAACGATAGGGGCTAAAGAATTGCTGCCGCGTTGAAATACTGCAACTCACTGAGAAAGGGCAAGACGCAAAAAACCGGCGCCCGCCCCCTATCAGTGGTCAGGCGCCAAGAATTCCAGAAGGCTTTGCGACTTTAGCGGCCACTTTTTTGGCTGCAGGTTTTGCTGCAGGTTTAGCGGCCACTTTTTTCGCTACTGGTTTTGCTGCAGGTTTAGCGGCCACTTTTTTGGCTGCAGGTTTTGCTGCAGGTTTAGCGGCCACTTTTTTCGCCACAGGTTTTGCTGCAGGTTTAGCGGCCACTTTTTTTGCTGCGGGCTTTGCTGCAGGTTTAGCGGCTACTTTTTTCGCTACAGGTTTTGCTGCTGGTTTAGCGGCCACTTTTTTCGCCACAAGTTTTGCTGCAGGTTTAGCGGCTACTTTTTTGGCTGCAGGTTTTGCTGCTGGTTTAGCGGCTACTTTTTTCGCCACAGGTTTTGCTGCTGGTTTAGCAACTACTTTTTTCGCTACAGGTTTTGCTGCTGGTTTAGCAACTACTTTTTTTACTGCAGGTTTTGCTGCTGGTTTAGCTGCCACTTTTTTGGCTACGGGTTTTGCTGCGGGTTTTGCGGCAGGTTTCGCAGCCGGTTTCTTGGAAGGTGCACTTTTCGATTTGCTAGTTGTTGCAGCCATTTTTCATTCCTTAAAAAATTGAATTGATAAAACCCATCACTGCATTTTCGTGCAAACCGCGCACTTCCAAACACTAAATTACCCACTAAAAATATCCGATTGCGTTTGGTGATCGCATTCTATGCGCTTCTAAATTTGCTGTGCAATATATTTGTAAATTTTAGTGAAATTTCTGCGGAAAAATTACGCAATAATTTTTTCACCGGCAAATAATTGCGCCACTGTTTCCCGCTCTCGAATTAAAAATACCGAGTCGCCATCCACCATAATCTCCGCAGCCCGGGGGCGGGAATTGTAGTTTGAGCTCATGCTCATGCCATACGCGCCTGCCGACATCAACGCCAGCAAAGACCCCTGCTGCACGGACAGTTCACGGGCATGTCCCAGAAAATCGCCCGTCTCGCAAATCGGCCCGACCACTTCAAAAGTCAAAGATTGGTTCTGCTCCCGCTGCACGGGAAGAATCGCATGGTAAGCGTCATACAGCGCGGGACGCATCAGATCATTCATTGCCGCATCGACAATCGCAAAATGTTTTTCTTCACCGGGTTTGAGGTACTCCACTTTACTGAGTAAAACGCCTGCGTTACCCACCAATACGCGCCCCGGCTCGACAATAATTTTTTCACTGCGCCCCTGTAATGCGCCCAATAACGCCTGTGCATATTCGGCGATCGACGGGGGTGTTTCAGCGTTGTAGCAAATCCCCAAACCGCCACCGAAATCAAGATGCTCCAATACGATTCCCTCTGCGGCGAGCTGATCTACCAGAACCAGTATCTTCTCTGCCGCCGCAACAAACGGACTTGCTTCGGTAAGTTGCGAGCCAATATGACAATCCATTCCGCTAATGCGCAGATGTGGCATTTGGGCTGCTTTGCGATACAGCGCCAACGCTTCGGTATAGGCAACACCGAATTTATTTTGCTTTAAACCGGTTGAGATATAGGGATGGGTTTTCGCATCCACATCCGGGTTCACGCGCAAACTGATGGGCGCAACTTTTCCCATGCTTGCGGCCACCTCATTTAAACGCTGCAACTCCGCCGCCGATTCAACGTTGAAGCATAAAATTCCGGCTTCAAGCGCCAGACGCATTTCTGCTTCTGTCTTTCCCACACCGGAAAACACAACTTTTTTTGCATCACCTCCCGCCGCCAACACGCGCTGCAACTCTCCGCCGGAAACGATATCGAAACCGGCGCCCAGACGCGCGAATATATTCAGAATTGCCAAATTGGAATTGGACTTAACTGCAAAACAAATTAAATTCTCGCGCGCTCTAAAAGCCTCGGAAAATTGACGGTAGGCATCGGTAAGCGCCGCGCGCGAGTAGACATAACACGGGGTTCCGTATTGTTGCGCAATCTCTGCCAGCGCAACATTTTCGACGCATAATTGTTCCTGTTGATAATGAAAATAGTGACTCATATTATTTTTTCAGTTCAGAATAAGAAGCAGGTGGAGGAGGAGGAGTATCTTTTGGCATAAATAACGGCCCTTTACGACCGCAGCCTTGCAGCACAAGCATTATCAGCAAGATAATACCCGCCCAGGCAAATTTTGAATTATGCATAACAACAACTTTCGTATTAATCTTGAATGCGAATTATAAATCGAAAGACCACAACTATGACTGAAAGCGAATTTACCCAATCGGCAAACGCCATTTTTTCCCGCATTGAAAGCGCGCTGGATAATACCGATATCGATTGCAACTTAAATGGCGGCGTGCTGGAAATTGAATTGGAAGATGGCGCAAAAATTATCGTCAACCGCCATACACCTACCCGGGAAATTTGGGTCGCAGCAAAGTCGGGCGGCTTTCATTACAAGTTGCTGGATGGAAAATGGCAAAGCACGCGCGACCAAAGTGAACTGTTCGGCAAATTGAACGAGTTGTGCGGTATCACGTTTTAACCGGCCTGTTCGCGCTGCGGCAATCCCCACTTGACATCATAAGTGATGTGCCTGAGATACAAGCCATCGGGTGCAAAAGTGGGAGCGGCGACGCTGCGCTGGCGCGCCTCCAAAACCTGTTTGATCCACTCGGGTGAATGCTTCCCGTTTCCCACATACACCAGGCAACCAATAATATTACGCACCATGTGATGCAGAAAAGCGTCGGCCCTCAGATCAAATATGATCTGCTCACCGTGTTGCTGAATATCCAGTTGCGCAAGATTTTTAAGCGGCGTTTTAGCCTGACATTCGGCTGCGCGAAATGAAGTAAAGTCATGTGCCCCAAGCAAGTATTGCGCAGCGGAACGCATCGCCGCAACATCCAGCGGCGCATGAAACCAGCCCGCTTTGCCGTGTTGTACCGCGCTGCGGATGGGGCGATTGATCAATACATAACGGTAACTGCGCGCCTGCGCGGAAAATCGGGCGTGAAATTCTTCGGGAACAGCATGCGCCCATAACACTGCAATACTGGCCGGCAAAAATGCATTCACACCGCGCACCCAGGCACTAAGCGGCCTGACGCTTTCTGTATCAAAATGTACCACTTGCTCCAGCGCATGCACGCCAGTGTCGGTGCGACCGGCTGCGATCACAGAAACGGGAGAATTGGCAATCTGAGCCAGCGCGTATTGCAAGGTATCCTGAACCGTTGTTCCCTGCGCCTGACTTTGCCATCCCCAATACTCGCTGCCGTCATACTCAATACCCAGTGCGATTCTCATGACTTTATTCCCAGTAGCAACGCGCCGCACAATACCCATAGCAGCACATCAATGCGCGCAATTGTTTGCGTGTGTAACGCTAGCGTATCACCGCCCCCGGCGCCGGGTTGCAACGCATTTTCAATCGCCAATTTCCAATCGCTCGCCGTGTCGCGCATTGCAGATTCCGCATAATGCAACGTTAATGCCAATCTAACCGCAATGCGTTCCCGCGATATACCCAACACTCCCAACGGGTAAGCAAGCACATAAAGTCCGCCGATAAGGTGCTCTTTGGGTAACAGCGTTAGCAATATCGACAACCCCGCCAGCATCGAAACCAGGCGACCAAGCTGTAACGCGCCATCCAGCAAACCTTCCAGCGTGGCTTGCGGAACATAAGGCAACTCCCAAAGTGCCTGGCCCGGCGTGGCGAAGCTATACACCAGCAATAATGAAAATAGAATCCAGCGGGACCGACGCAAAAGCGTAAAAAATCGCCGGTCGTGAAGCCGGTAAGCGATGAGCATCAATAGTATGGTGATGCCGGTTAAAGTTATTGCCGACAGGGTTTGCACAATAACGGCAAGCACCATCCAAATTACAATTTGCGTCGCCGGATGAGGCATTAAATTACCTTAATAATCATATAGTTATAAATTTGCTTGTGCCAAGCATCAGACACTCAAATATAAAAAAACGGCAGCCAGAAAATTCGGCTGCCGTTCAATTAATGCAAGTTCATCAGGATGAGATTTGTGCCAGCAACTCTTCAGCCATGGCACGTTGCGAGTCGTCACCCTCGCTCATCACTTCATCCAAAATCTCGCGTGCGCCCGCCTGATCACCCATTTCTTGATAGGCTCTCGCCAAATCCAGTTTGGTTGCAACTTCCTGCCAGCGCTCATCTTTTAATTCATTACTTGCAGCCGGTTTTGCGGGTGATAGCAACTCATCCAGATCCAGACTAATCTTGCTGAAATCTGTTTCTTTGGCAAACGGTGCAGGTGCGGCAGCCGGTGCAGAAACCTCCTCGGCAGGAATATCCAGATTAAAAGACATACCGGCATCTGCCTCTTCGTCAGGCGTCGTCGCTGCAGGTGCCGGGGTAATGTCAGCCGCTTTAGCAGTAGGCGCAGCAAACACCAAGTCATCCAGATCAATGGCCGGCACGGCTTCAGCAGCAACTTTTTGCACAGGTGCAGGCTCGACAGCCGCTACCGACTGTTCAATTGCAACCGGCTCCGCAAGCAACGGCATTTCCCCGACAGCGGCCGGTTGCTCGGCAATTGCTGGTTTTTCAGTATGCGTTTCAGTCAAATCAAAATCCATTGACGGCATATTAAAGTCGCTTGCAACAGCCGCACTGTCCGCACCCGCCCCATGTGTGCTGGTCAAATCAAAATCCATGGTATTGATATCTAACTTGGGCTCTTCTGCAGCATCCACTTTATCGCCGGATAAAGAACTGGTCAGATCAAAATCCATGCTGGCGACATCCAACGCGGGCTGCTCTACAGCTGGAGATTTCTCAGGCGTATGCAAACTGGAAATATCAAAATCCATGGGTGCTTCCTGGGCTGCCAACATATCTTCCGCCGACATAATGACCGTCTTTTCCTGCTCCGGCGTATCGCTCTCCAACACGCTCTGAATATCCAGCATCGGTTGCACATCTCCGGCACCGAAACCCAGGTCAAAGTCCACCTCGGGTGCAGCGGCTTCCGGCTGAGCAACTTCTACTTCCGGCATCGCGTCACCCTCTCCGCCGTACAGGGAGTTGTTGGGTTCCAGTGCGCGCCCCATTGCAGCCGCTTCAGACCATGCGGCTTCGTCACCCGACTCTTTAATCTCCAGCGCACCCACATAGAATGACTTGGTATCTTTACGCAGTGCATAAATTGACAATAATTTCAGTTTAATTTGATTATTGGCCGGGTCTTTGGTAAGTGCATCTTTCAATACCTCTTCAGCCTGCACATCGCGGCCAAAGTTTAGGAACATTTCAGCTTCGCTAATCGGATCCACTTCATCAATTGAAGTCACGGTTGCAGCGCCCTGCGCAACGCTGGTGAAATCACCCGTTTCAGGTGATGGTGCCACCGGCTCGGCAATACGTGCCGCAACAGCCGGGACTGCTTCTGTAGCAGAAAGTTTCACCTTGGGTTCCGCTTTGCCACGCCGTGCCCGCATCAAACCTAAACCGAGCAAACCCAGCAAAACGGCAGCACCACCACCTAACGCAACCGGATTAGCGAGTAGCTCATCCATCAGAGAGGGTGGAGGCTCGACCGCTTTAGGTGCTTCGATTTTTGGCTGGGGCTTTGCTGCAACGACTTCACTAATTGCAGCAACGGCACTGCCGGCTGAGACCGCACTAACCGGCGCCGAGGCTGTATTCAATTCGACTTTTGCTGCAGCGGCCAGATTGCGCAACTCAACCAGACGTTGCATATCTTTAATATTCTTTTCCAACAATGCGGTGCGCTGCTCGGCTTCTTTTAATGCTTTTGTCTTGGCAACACTGTCTTCTTCTTTTGCCATTGCTTTGGCAGAAGCTTTTTCTTTGGCGGTCGTTGCTTTTCCGGCTGCGGAAGTTTGATCGCTAAGCGCATCGCCTTTGGAAAGTTTCAAGATTTCCTTGGCGGCCTGCTTGGCAACCGGCGCTGCTGTATCCACTACCGCCGTGCTGATTTTTCCGGATGCTTCCTGTTTGGGCGCCTGCTCTGCAACACTGCCCGTTGCTGCCGCCAGACGCTGACGGTACGCATTCCAATCCGCTACTTGCATCCGCACTTCATTCACCGCATCAGCTTGCTGAATATTATTTATTTCGACTTCGGCAGGCATGCGCAATATTTTTCCGGAGTTGATGCGGTTCATGTTCTTGCCATCGAACTCATCCACATTGGCACGATACAATGCGACCAGCATGCGCTCCAAACTGACTTCGGACGGCTTGGTTCGATTGGCGATCTTACTCAAGGTATCGCCACTTTTCACCTCAATTTGTCCTGTATTAACCGGGCTGGCATGCGTTTTTTTCTTACCCGGAAGATCAACCGGTTTCTCTTCTTGGGCGGGTGACAGATCAGCCGTGGTTACGCCGTCATCAATTTGCTGTGGAGCCACTTCAGCAGCAGGTGATACTGCGGAAACCGGTGGGGCAATTTGCGAAGCAGGAACAGGTACCGGAATTGCCTGCTGCACCGCTGAAACAGGCGGTGCTAAGGGGGCGATTTGCTGTTCCGCAGAGGCTGCAACGGGAGCAGAGGCAACTACAGGTGTAATCGGAGCGATCGGTGTCACAGCCGCGACTACAGGCTGCTCGGCAACAAAACCGGGGGGATCCAACAGGAAAGTATATTCGCGCAACAAGCGACCGGACGACCAACTCAACTCAATTAACAAGCTTACAAAGGGTTCATTAATAGCTTGATCGGAAGAGGCCTTGACGTAAAAACTACCATCCGGGCGCGTTTCGATCTTAAATTTCATTTTTGGCAAGGAGTAGGGATAATCAATTCCTGCACCTTTAAAAGCTTCCGGGGAAGCGAGCTTGGCAGCCAGACCGGTTTTATCCTTTTTTTCGACCGCAACCAGTTCAATCTCGGCTGCGAGGGGTTGACCGAGCGATGATGCGACATTGATGCCGCCGAAGCCCACTGCAAATGCGCTACCCGACCACGCCAAACAGGCTAAGTATCCTACCTTTTTCAGAATTGATTTCCGCACGCCCTACCCCTTTATTTTTTACACACATTCAGATTAACATCATGAAGTTAGTGTTGCAAGCTCACTTTAACTCTCAGCTTTGCTACCGATCCAGCAATATTCTCAACATCCGGCGCAACGGTTCTGCCGCGCCCCACAACAATTGATCGCCACACACAAAAGCACTTAAATATTGCGCGCCCAATTCCATCTTGCGTACCCGTCCCACCGCGATGTCCAACTTGCCGGTTACTGCTGCCGGGGTCAGTTCACGCACCGAGAGTTCGCGCTGATTTGGCACAAATTTAACCCAGGCATTCCCCCCTTTGATGATCGCTTCGATTTCACTCAAAGGCAGATCTTTATTCAACTTAACGGTAAGTGCCAAGCTGTGGCAGCGCATTGCGCCGATGCGCACACACAAACCATCCACCGGAATACGCTGGCTGGTGCCCAAAATTTTATTAACCTCAGCCTGACCTTTCCACTCTTCCTTGGATTGGCCGTTATCCAGCTGTTTGTCTATCCAGGGAATTAAACTCCCTGCCAGCGGCGCACCAAAATTTGCAATCGGCATTTCCTCAGAGCGTATTGTTTCAGCGACGCGCCTATCAATTTCCAAAATCGGTGACTGTGCATCCGCCAATAAATCGGCCACCGAAGCATGCACCACACCCATTTGATTCAGCAGCTCGCGCATGTTTTGCGCGCCCGCGCCGGAAGCCGCCTGATAGGTCATGGACGACACCCACTCCACCAAACCGGCATGAAACAAACCGCCCAAACCCATCAATAAAATGCTGTTGGTGCAATTGCCGCCGATAAAATTTTTGCCGCCATTCGCCAGTGATTTTTTGATAAGGCTCAAATTGACCGGATCGAGAATAATGACCGCATCGTTTTCCATACGCAACGTGGAGGCTGCATCAATCCAATATCCCTGCCATCCTGCCGCGCGCAGCTTGGGGAATATTTCAGTCGTGTAGTCGCCTCCCTGGCAGGAAATAATGGCGTCCATCTCTTTCAATTTATTGATGTCTTTAGCATCCTGCAATGTCACACCACGTGCTTCGGCAGGCGCTTCCCCGCCCACATTGGAGGTAGTAAAAAACACCGCATCTATTAAATTAAAATCGTTTTCCTCACGCATACGCTGCATGAGAACCGACCCTACCATCCCGCGCCAACCAATCAAACCGACTTTCATCTTAAATTCCTATCATCCGTAGGGTGCATTTTATGCACCAACCTTAACGGTGCATAAAATGCACCCTACTCGTTTACAGCGCGTTAACCACCGCATCACCCATCGCCGCACAACCGACTTTTTGCATGCCAGCCTCAAAAATATCGCCGGTACGCAAGCCCTTCTGCAACACTTTGCGCACCGCACCTTCGATACGCTGCGCGACATCGGCCTTGTTAAAGGTATATTGCATCATCATCGCCACCGACAAAATCGTCGCCAGCGGATTGGCGATATCTTTACCCGCGATATCCGGGGCGGAACCGTGTGACGGCTCGTATAGGCCTTTATTATTTGCATCCAGAGATGCCGACGGCAACATACCGATAGATCCCGTCAACATCGAAGCTTCATCGGAAAGGATGTCGCCAAAAATATTACCGGTCAGAATCACATCAAACTGCTTGGGGGCACGCACCAACTGCATTGCCGCGTTATCCACATACATATGCGACAACTCGACTTGCGGATACTCTTTCGCCACGTCGAGCACAATTTCGCGCCAAAACATGCTGGTTTCCAACACGTTCGCTTTATCAACCGAACACATTTTCTTACCGCGCTTCATGGCAATTTGGAAACCGACATGGGCAATGCGCCGCACTTCGGATTCGCTGTAAAGCATGGTATCGAAACCTTGGCGCTCGCCCTGTTCATTGGTGCGCAAACCGCGCGGCTGACCAAAATAAACATCGCCGGTTAATTCGCGCAAAATCATGATATCCAGACCGGAAACCAGTTCCGGCTTCAAGCTGGAGGCGTTCACCAATTCCGGATACACCATGGCGGGACGCAGATTGGCAAACAAACCCAAGCCCTTGCGAATGCGCAACAAACCCTGCTCGGGGCGCATTGGACGGGGCAGTGTGTCGTATTGATAACCACCGACTGCGCCCAGCAAAACCGCGTCGGCTTCTTTGGCCAGCTTCTCGGTGGCTGCTGGAAAAGGATCGCCTGCCGCGTCGTAACCCGCGCCGCCCAAATGTCCATATTCCAATTCAATTTTAAGGCCGTCGCTGCGCAACGCATCCAAAACTTTCGTTGCCTGAGCAACGATCTCAGGCCCAATGCCATCTCCCGGCAACACTGCAATTTTCATCATTAATTTCCTGTTAAATTACGCAAATAACCACGGCTGCGCGGCGCGATGTTTTACTTCAAATGCTTGGATATCGCCAACATGCTGCAGGGTTAACCCGATATCGTCCAAGCCATTCAGCAAGCAATGTTTGCGGTGCGCATCCACTTCAAATTTAATCGCCGCACCGTCCGGTGTGGTGATGCTTTGCTGCTCAAGATCAATTTTTAATTTATAGCCAACCTTCGCATCGACAGCCTTAAACAGCGCATCAACTTGATCAGCCGGCAATTTGATCGGCAGCAAGCCATTTTTAAAGCAATTATTAAAAAATATATCCGCAAAACTCGGCGCGATGATCACGCGAAAACCATAGTCTTCCAGCGCCCACGGTGCGTGCTCACGCGACGATCCGCAGCCAAAATTCTCGCGCGCCAACAACACTTGCGCCCCTTGATAGCGCGCATGATTTAAAATAAAATCCTTATTAATCAGTCTATTGGAATTATCCATCCCCGGCTCGCCGTGATCCAGATAACGCCATTCATCAAACGCGTTCGGGCCAAAACCGGAGCGCTTGATGGACTTCAAAAACTGCTTCGGGATAATCGCATCGGTATCCACATTGGCACGATCCAAGGGCACAACCAAGCCGTCCAACACCTTAAACTTTTCCATTATTGCCACTCCCTTACATCTACAAAATGACCGGCAATTGCCGCCGCCGCCGCCATTTCCGGACTCACCAAATGTGTGCGCCCACCCTGCCCCTGACGCCCTTCAAAATTGCGATTCGAAGTGGACGCACAGCGCTCACCCGAAGCCAATTTGTCATCGTTCATCGCCAGACACATCGAGCATCCCGGATCACGCCATTCAAATCCCGCTTCGATAAAAATCTTGTCCAGACCTTCCTGTTCGGCCTGCGCTTTAACCAAACCGGAACCCGGCACAACCATCGCCAGTTTCACATTGGCCGCGACTTTTTTACCCTTGGCCACTGCCGCCGCCGCACGCATATCTTCGATGCGCCCGTTGGTGCAGGAACCGATAAACGCCTTGTCGATCATTATTTCGGTAATCGGCGTATTGGCCTGCAAGCCCATATATTGCAGGGCACGCTCGGTGTCGCCGCGCTTGACCGCATCACTGATAGTGGCCGGGTCGGGCACGCGTCCGTCCACTGCCAACACCATTTCGGGTGAAGTGCCCCAAGTCACTTGTGGCTTAATTTGTGCGGCATCCAACTCCAGCGTTGCGTCAAATTTTGCCCCGGCATCGCTATGTAAGGTGCGCCAATAAACAACCGCCTCATCCCACTGCGCGCCCTGCGGCGCAAACGGACGGCCTTTGCAATACGCAAAAGTAGTTTCATCGGCGGCCACCATACCGGCGCGCGCACCTGCCTCAATCGCCATATTGCACAAGGTCATACGCGCTTCCATGCTCAGCGCGCGAATGGTCGAACCGCCGAATTCAATCGCGAATCCCGTACCGCCTGCCGTACCGATTTTACCGATCACTTCCAGCGCGATATCTTTCGCCGTCACACCCTTGCCTAGCGCACCTTCCACTTTTACCAGCATCGCCTTGGATTTTTTTGCGACGAGACATTGCGTCGCCATCACATGCTCGACTTCCGAGGTGCCGATACCGTGCGCCAGCGCGCCAAAAGCGCCGTGCGTGCTGGTATGCGAATCACCGCACACCACCGTCATGCCCGGCAAAGTAGCGCCCTGTTCCGGCCCCATCACATGCACCACACCCTGGCGAATGTCATTCATTTTGAATTCGGTGATGCCATATTCGGCGCAATTAGCATCCAGCGTTTCCACTTGCAAACGCGAGATCGGATCTTCGATGCCGGTGGTACGCTGCAGATGCACGGTCGGCACGTTGTGATCCGGTACCGCCAAAATTGAGTTGACACGCCAGGGTTTGCGCTGCGCCAGCTTCAAGCCTTCAAAGGCTTGCGGACTGGTCACTTCATGCACCAAGTGACGGTCGATATAGATGAGTGATGTGCCGTCCGGCTCGGTGCGAACCAGATGACTATTCCAGAGTTTGTCGTATAAAGTTTGAGCGTTCATTAGTATGTTCTTTCGCAGGACTGGCGATTATGCCACAGCGCTGGCGGCTTGACAGCCCATGAGACTGTTAAAAAAACACTGCTTAAAGTTCAAGGGACACCTCCGCAGAAATTAAGTTATCAGAGTGGAAAGTCGCTTGCAAACGTAGCCCGATATCATTCATCATATTGATTATTAAGGTTAATTTATCCACTCTTAATTACCCTTAACTACACTCGTATTAATAATTCTCGCGCATATAGATAAACTGCTTGCGGCCTTGATAGACGCCAAAGAAGGCGCGTGCAGTTGGATCTTGAGAATAAGTTGCGCCAGTTTGCAAATAAGTCATTCCGGCTGCCGAGGTAGCGCTGCAAACAGCATCGTTGGTGGAAAGATCAACACATACATCCGAAGTCACTTGCACAGCAGGGGCGCCTAGTGTGATATTCCACAGGCCGGCTTTGCCTGATACCGGCGTTACACTATTTATTGCCACACTCGCTTTGCTCGAATTTATATTGCCGGAAATAAGGTTGGTACAACTATCCAAATCATTACGAATCCACGCCGACCCGTTCCAATATTGCGCTTCCATCGGCATGGTCAAATTAAGCAACTCTGAACCCACCACATTGGAAAGTTTAAGGCGACCAAAACGCATACGTAGCGGGCTCCCTGCGAACTTTTTGTAGGTAAAGCCGCTGCCTCCAGCCACAGCAGGATTCATATTGGCACCGCTGACTATTGGCACAGTAGCCACGTCGCCATCCGTCACCGTGAGGCCGACATCAAGAGACTCGAAAGAGCCCCAGGTGGCATCGGGTAGCGTAGTCGCAGGGCGGGTAAACGTAGCGTTCGCGCTCGTCAGCGTGTAGACACCCAAGTTCCAGTTGCCTGCAGGCAATGCAAAGCGCGCCGAAAGATCAGTGCCATTATCGCTATTTTCTGCACCCAAGCTGACAATGCCGGGCGCATAGGGCGGAACGTAATTTTTTGTCACGCCGTTCGCAGCATTTCTGGCTTCGACCACATTGGCAGAGGACAGCGAAACGGGCTGCCCCATGTAAGTAACAGCCCCCGCCGCACAGGCATCAGTGACAACCCCTACATTCGTAAAATGATCCGGCACAAAGCGACCGAAGGGACCCGCTGCAGCCGAGCCAAACTGGCAGGAGAACTTGCCATTAGCATCAACCGTGTTGCTAAAACCCGAAGTGCACTCCCCCTTCACCGAGTCCACTTGAGCAAAGGTATCGTCATAAAGCGCATATTGAGACAAGTTGAAATTGCCCACTTCAGAATAGGTAAATCCATTGGCCGTTGAAATTCCACCGGTCGCAGCCGGAAAAGAAACCGAGGTCAAAGCACCCAAATTTGCCAAGTTGGTGACAACCAGACTGGAATTAAGCTTGGGTGTCCCCGTATAGAGAGTGGCTGCCGCCGTCGTGGTCAGCGCAAAGGTATCCGTTCCCGCTCGGAATACAGGCGTGCCAGCGCTACCCGCCTGTGTGGCACTGCTCGTCACCACGTAGGTCTGTGGTCGGATTGCAAAATTATCCGTGGAACAGGAATAATTGGGGCCCGCTGTTGTCACGCGCACGCGGACATTGGGCGCGGCATTGGCGTAAGTGAAGCTGAATGGCTTGCGCGGGGTGGCGTTGCTAAAAGCGGAAGGTACTGCTGTGCTCGAATTGGCGAGAAATGCATGAGTACTACATGTACCGCTGCTGGCATCGACAAGCTCAACTGCGGTAGCCGTCTGATTACCCGCGCTCAACTTCAAAACATCCAGATTAAAAGCCGTGCTCGCCAGCTTGGTGAAAATCGGCGTATTCGCGGCAGCGCCCACCTCAATCACATCGAAGGTGCAGGCAGCAAAGCTCAAGCTGCAAGTCTGAGTCGCCCCATTGAAACACTGGGTCGCATAAGCGGCCGTGGGCACGGTTGCGGTCGCCCCCAGAGTGTCCGTACGTACAGTTGCGTCGGTGAGCGTGACGGTAGCTTGTCCGCCGCTGAAGGTAAGCGGTGAAGCGGGCGTCCACGTACCACCCGGCGCCGAGCTCAAAGTAACCGTTACGCTATTCTGGTAAAGCGAGGTGCATCCCGCGTCGGCGCAGGCCTTTACGATCACCGTCGCCGGTATACCCGTGCAGGCTGAACCGCCATGCTCTATTTTGATGTGATGCAGGGCGGGAGTCGCCAGCCCCTTTACCGTGCAGATACTCAGGTTGTCGATTTCGTGAACATTGGTCGATGCCCCCGTGGAACCGGTAATCGACAAATTCCAACTAGCCGGAACAGCATTCTGACTGTAGCCCGGATCCTTGACATCCAGCGCCGTACAACCGCTCGTTACCCCCGGGGGACAACCGATCAAGGTTGTGTAAGCCGTGCCGCCTCCGCTGGTGTCGCGCTCGACCGAAGTCCAAGCATGAATACCGTCAGTGTGATCGACCACGATGCGATAACGATGGGGAGGCACCAGCACGGCCACCGAATCAATAGTCGGGGTCAGCGTAGTGGTTCCCTGCAAAAAACGATACCCCGACATGCCGCTACCCGATCCGCGAACCGCCACCGAGTTGGCTACCACCGCTGCCGAGCCACCATTGCGCCCCTCCGTATTGGCCGAATAGTTGCCGTATTCGTCGATCCCGATTCCCAGCCAGCCCCCGGCGAAACCCGGACACCCCCCCACCGTAGTGCAATCGGAAATCGGGGTATAGCCCTTTTGGGCATAACCAAGCGACCCGCCAAAAGCCCCCACCTGAGGTGCCACGGACGCATCGGAAAGAATCACACCGATGCCGTCGGCATGGGTGCCGCCATAGGCAAAATGATCGAACTCCAAGGTGACCTTATTGCCTGCGGCAGGGATCATGCGTTGCAACGTCGCCCAGGTCGCCACACCTGTTGTAGCGTTGGTAAGCCGCAAGCGGTTGCCGAAGATAACCGGATTGCCGAATGCCCCTGTCTTGTTACCCACCGACCAGTTTGTCCCGGGCGAAGTATTGTCCCCCCCCGTAAAAGAATCGGAAAAACAGTTGTTGGTTGAAATTTCGCCGACAGCAAACTCGCCAAAACCGCTGATGCCGGTCGCCTGAGTGGAATAGGCGTTCCTTATGCCTGCGGTCTGCATAGACCATATCCCCGCAGACTTGAAGGCGACATTGAAACTGCCGGTGTTAGCGCCAGCATCCACTTCGACCGTAGTGCATGAGCCGGTATTGGCGCAGAACTGAAAGGTCGCCGCATAAGCGACGGAAGACGGCAGCGTGCCGGCAGTTAGCGTCCAATAATGGTTGGCGCTCTTCGTCGCATCAATACCGGAACCGCTTGATGTCGTATCGGAGTGATCGCCCGCATCGACGCGGCCCGTGAGCGTTCCTCCCGCAGTCGCCCCAATCGCCACTGACATAGGCGCATAACCCGTGCTGTCGCCCACATGATAAATACAGGTACTGGCGGTAGTCGGAAAGGTCAGCTGAAGATTGCCGATCACGTAACCGCTGGTGCGGGAGAGATTACCGTTTCCGCTGTTGGCCGCGCAACTGCCCGCCAATGTCAGAATATTTACGCCGGTAGTGAGGTTGTTTGCCCCGAGGGATAGCGGAACTGAGGTATTTAACACTTTGGATACATTTAAAGTGATCGCTCCGGTATTGGCAATAATTACACCGCCGGTTGCAGCGAAAGGGGTGATCCATTCCACTCCTGCTGTTCTTGCTGTTGCCGTGTTGTATTGCAGCGTTGCAGCTGCACCATAGGTTGGCGCGACAGAAGCCGTGGCAGAACCTTCCATCGAAAGAATCCCGTTAACGGTTACGCCTGCGGTTGTCATTACCCCAGAACCTGAGAGAGTCAGATTGTTATAAATAGTAGGCTTCACCGTTTGTGCGGCACCTGTGTAATTAACAATGTTGCCGACCGCAGTCGCAGTCAACGTCGTAATCGTGGGAGTGCTAGCCAGATTTAAGATACTGGCGGCGGTCGCGTTAACCAAGCTACCTGCTCCAGACAGAACACCAGTCACTGTCAGTGTATTGTTATTCGTTAGCGCCCCGCCGGTAACAACCAGCGTATCGCCCACCGAAACTGCGGCGGCGGGAACGGCAGCTATCGTTTTAACCCCAGCTCCGCTCGTGCCAAGCTTGTTATAGGCCGTCGGGTAGATCGTTTGAGCGGCGGTTCCTGTGTAATTCACCGTATTCCCCACAAAGGTTGCAGTGAGTCCGGCAATGGTCGAAGTGCCTCCGATGTTCAAAATGCTTGCTGCTGCGCCATTCGTTAAGGTGCCAGCCCCCCCCAACGCAGAGGCAACCGTCACCGTACCGGAATTGATTGCGGTGCCGCTTATGTTCAAGACGGAGTAAGACGTCGCTTTGATAGTTTGCCCGGTGCCGGTGTAGTTGACGGCATTTCCAGCGATGGTAGCAGTTAACGTAGTGATGGTGGGCGTACTGGCAAGGTTCAAAACACTGGCGGCAGTGGCATTAGCTAATGTACCGGTTCCAGACAATACGCCCGTAACCGTCAGGGTATTGTTATTCGTTAGCGTCCCTCCGGTAACTACTAAGGTGCCATTCACCATCACTGCGGCGGCGGGTGCTGCCGCTATGGTTTTAACGCCGTTACCACTCATACCAAGTTTGTCGTAGGTCGTTGGAATAATCGTTTGTGCCGCCGCACTCGTGTAATTGACCGTATTGCCCACAGTGGTTGCGGTCAATGTGGCGATCGTGGGCGTGATGCCCAGATTCAGAATACTCGTATCCAAAGCGTTGGTCAGCGTTCCCGTGCCAGATAAAGCACCCGTAATTGTCAGCGTACTGTTATTCGTCAGTGCATTATTCACAACCGTAGCGGCCGCAATGGTTTTAATACCGGCTCCGCTGGTATTGAGCGTGGCGTAAGTCGTAGCTTTGATCGTTTGCGCAGCGGCTCCGGTGTAGTTGACGATATTTCCAACTGCGGTGGCAGTGAGCGTCGTAATGGCGGATGTACCACCGAGACTCAATGTGCCCGTATTGCTTAACTTACCAGTGCCGGCAAGCGCGGTGCTTACAGTCAACGTACCTGTATTGGTGGCCGTCACACCGGCTCCCGTAACTGTAAGTCTAGCCAACGAACCTGTCCCGCTGATAGTTTGTGCTGCGGTTGTTTGTAGCGTGACAGTGACTGTTGTGCTCGTCAAATTGGCATTCAAAACCAGCCCTCCGGTACTAGTCAATATCCCCGAAGCTGTTCCGGCAATATTGCCCCCTGCTGGAATGATGACTCCGCCGACACCTACATTCGTGGTGCGGTTAGCAGCCCAACTAGCCGTCCCGTTGATCGTCAAGGATAATGCCCGCCCGGGATTGGAATTCATTGTGATAGTGTGCCCGGCCACAATGGTGACATCATCTGTTGCCAGCGGCACGTGCCCGCAACTCCAAGTTCCAATGGTTCCCCAGTTTCCGGTTGCCAGCGAATTACAGGCGACTGCATGCGCATGCGTCGCGCCGAGCAACATCCCGCCCAAGGATAAGAGCAACGCTATAGATTTCAGCATCTTTTGAAAACCAGGCGTGTTAAACAACATGCACAACCTCCTCATTATTATTTACAAGGCCAACGTTACGCTGATTTGGCGCTCGACATAATCGGGATTACCGGGTAAACCGCCGTAAACAGCGGAAGCACTCAACATATAAACCTGAACCGGAACAGCGTCGATAAATTGTCCGCCATTGCTACATGAAACCTGCACCGTGAATTGCTCAAGTGCCGGAGCTGATAGGGTTACCGATGAGATTGCGGTGGCCGCCAAACAACTTGAGGCAAAACCACCAACACCGTTTGGAGACGCAACCACATTCGACTGAACAATGTGAAATGCTCCCCACTCGATCCCAGCCCGGGCGGCCTGATAAGCGCGCTTACCCAAAATATCCATCCCGGTAGATTGACTTTGTGTTGTGGACAGGGTGACAGCGAACATGCCCAGTCCACCAATCACCACTAATAAAAATATTGCAGTGACCAGACTAACTCCTCTTTCAATAGGATGATGTTGAAATGCATTATTTTTCCAATTGCTGATTTTCATGGCGCATTTCCCACATGAACCTCTTGATACAAGCTCACGGTTTCGTTAGCCTGGGTAAGCTGCAAGGTAATCCCGAGCAAGGCACTACGTTGATTCACCACGTCATAGGCAAAATTGCAGGCACTAACATTGTCGGCAAGAACCGCACTCTGCCCGGTAGTAATAGGCGGAAGCGGATGGCTAAACCCATAATTCCAATAACGCGTTAAGGTGCAGCTTCCATTGCCGGAAGCATTCAACCCGCACGGAAGCGGAACGCAGGCATAAGTCACCGCTTGCTGCGCACCGTCAACGATTTGAAAACGTTGACTATCCAATTTTGCCGAGGCGGGCAGCAATGCCGCGCCCGCCATTGTGATACTGTGGATTGTGCCGGTTACCGCACTTGCTGTGATCGAGCGCAGCACACCGGAAGCTGTCGTTAGATAAGGGAGTGACGCATCCGACTGTGTGCTGCCCACTACCAGATAATCGCCCGACGCCAAAGGAATAGCGCGACCAGCCACTTCAAAACAGGTATCGCCTGCCGCCACATCGGGAGAAAAACTTAATGCATCGCCTGCCGCACCGCAGCCACCCGCCCCGGGAGCATGGGCCCGGTAGCGTCCACCATCCTTACCGGGAATAAATTCGACATAACTACCCGTGGGCGCGCTAATGCTGTTGGGGATGGCAATACGAATATCGCGTATTAAGCGGAAAAGTGCGGTATCCACAGAATCAGCTAGTTCAGTGCGGCGCGCAATATCCATGTATTGCTGAATCGGTGCAGTGAGAAACACCGCCACCATGCCGCCGACAATCCCGGTGATGACCATCACGATGATCATTTCAACAAGAGTAAATCCGGCCTGAATGAGTTTACGCATTTTCATTGCGGCCCCAAATCAACTACACAACCGACCGATCGGATCGCCTCTCCCGCCGGTGAGTTAACAGTTACCGTAATAATCGCCTGACTTGCGGCAGTGACTCCGGGCAGACAGGGAGGCAATACGGGTGATGAAACTGCCACATTGGCAATATAGCCGGACAAGCCGGACACTGCCGTACCATTCAATGAGGTTATGCCGGTCATCGTAAAGTTGTTGTATTCCGAAACAATATGATAGTCGGAACGGTTACCGGTATTCACCGCACCCGCCGTAGCCGCACTGGAACTAAAATCCTGAAGTTCAATCTCTTCCAGCAACGATTCGGCCACCGCCAATGCCTGCTTCCGGATCATCGGATCCACGCTATCGCGCGTTAACGTGTTCATTAAACCCAACAATGAAACCAATGCTATCCCGATGATCACAATAAACATTATCAACTCAACCAAACTGACACCGCGCTGACGTATCACTTTGCGCTCCATTTACTATTTGCAGCAAAACCAATCGGGCGGTTTGCAAATTTATACCTGCCAAAGTACCCACAATTTTCAACCGTCCTAGATAATTTTAACGTTATTAAATTAGTGAACATAGCCGGTTTCCACTTCGATCACGATAGGCGCAGAATCAGTCACGGTTATATTTTGTTGCGCAGCAAAACTGGGTCTACCTAAAGCATTAAAACTGAAATTAGCGCCCCCACTCAGCGTAATATCGTTATTGGGCGACTTGATGACATACGGAGTCACGCCAGTCGGGCTGGTTAAGTCGCTTCCACAGGCCGCTGTGCTGCCGTAGGTGAGAGTAATAGCTGTGACCGTAAACGCCACGCATACAAACTTCCTTTGCGCAACAGCGGTCTTTTGCGCAAAGCGTAAGGTCGCTTTCACCTCATCTGCAAATCCCCGACTTTGAAAAATGTTGGTATCAAAAAATCTGGGCGCGGCAAACGCGGCGAGGATACCGACGATGATCATCACGGTGATTAATTCGACCAGGGTGAAGCCGGTAATTTTGCGCTTGAGAATCATTTTTGAATGGCTTATTAAAGGCTGCATGCAATTCGCGCAGTGTATCAAAAAGCATCTCAACCGAATTTATTTCCGCAACGCAAAATATTCTCACATTATTTTGAAAAGTTAAGATTTAGAACAGCTAAAATGCGCGAGGACGGCAGTTTGGAGCGCGGGCATCTTGACCGCAGTTTTTCAAAAACAATGAGATGCGGGCAGGATGCCCGCGCTCCATTAGTTTGGCTGTGTGTGTTTTACACGAAAGTCATCTTTAAGTGATCAAAAAATATCAATAAAATCAATATGTTAAAAACAATCAAGATCGTCATTTTTGGCACGGGGCTGATTGGCGGCTCATTCGCACTGGCATTGCGCAAAGCCAATGTAGTGGGCGAAATCGTGGGATTCGGGCGCAGCATTACCTCGCTGGAACAAGCCAAACAACTGGGCATTCTGGATCGTATCGGGGCCGATCTGGCGCGCGAAGTTGGCGATGCGGATATCGTTTTGCTGGCCACACCGGTAGCGCAAATGGCGGATATTTTCGCCCGCATCGCACCGCATCTGGGTGCTCATACTCTAGTCACCGACGGCGGCAGTACCAAGGGAGATGTGGTCGCGGCGGCTTATGCAAATCTGGGCGGTAAAGTCGCGCAATTTATTCCCGCCCATCCGATTGCCGGGGCGGAAAAAAGCGGGGCTGCGGCAGCCCAAGCGGATTTATATATTGGCAAAAAAGTGGTGCTGACGCCGCTGCCGGAAAATACTTTTGCCGCCGTGGCTCGTATCCGCCAAACATGGGAATTATGCGGTGCGGTGGTGAGTGAATTGACCGCACAGCAGCACGATGAAGTCTTTGCCGCCGTGAGCCATTTGCCGCATTTGCTGTCGTTTGCCTTGGTGCATGACTTGGCGCAACGCGACAACCGCGATCAATTGCTGTCCTTTGCCGCCAGCGGTTTCCGCGATTTCACGCGCATCGCCGCCAGTTCTCCGGAAATGTGGCGGGATATTTGTCTGGCTAATCGCGCAGCGCTGTTGGACGAATTAGGGCGCTATATGCAAGAATTGGAGGTCATCCATAGCGCACTGGATCAAACCGATGCCGGCAAGCTGGAAGAGATATTTAGCTTGGCAAAGGAAGTCCGCAGCAAATGGAATCAACAGTAGTGCGCCTGTAAATTATAAACATCCGGCGGATTACGCTGCGCTAACCTGCCCTACTTTAACGAACAATCATGAATCCTATCGAATACCTTGATTTATCTCCCTTAATGTCCGCGCGTGGCACGGTACGCTTACCCGGCTCAAAGAGTATTTCCAACCGCGTATTGTTGCTGGCTGCCTTGGCAACAGGCACAACCACGGTGCGAGATTTGCTGCACTCCGACGATACCGAACGCATGTTGGAAGCTTTGCGCACACTCGGCGTGCAGGTCGAGGCGCTGGGCGATAACGCATACCGTGTCACCGGCTGCGGGGGCAACTTCCCCAATAAAAATGCAAAACTTTTTCTGGGAAATGCCGGAACAGCGTTTCGCCCCCTGACCGCAGCGCTTGCCTTGGCCAGTGGGCAATACGAGTTATCCGGAGTGGCGCGCATGCACGAGCGCCCGATCGGTGATTTGGTGGATGCATTGCATCAATTGGGCGCGGATATTTCCTATTTGGGGAATGACGGATTTCCGCCCTTGCTGCTTGCCCCGGCAAAATTTGCGGGTGATACCGCGCAGGTGCGCGGCGACGTCTCCAGTCAATTTTTAACCGGACTATTGATGGCCTTGCCGCTATTGCAGCGCAGCGTAACCGTTGAAGTGGTTGGCGAATTAATTTCCAAGCCTTACATCGAAATTACCCTGGCGATGATGGCGCGCTTTGGCATCACAGTGCAGCGCGACGGCTGGCGAAGCTTTACCGTCGCCGCAGGCAGCAGCTATAGTTCTCCAAAGGAAATTTTTGTGGAGGGCGACGCTTCTTCTGCCTCGTATTTCTTGGCGGCCGGTGCAATTGGCGGCGGGCCGGTGCGCGTGGAAGGCGTGGGCAAAACCAGCGTGCAGGGTGATGTGCGCTTTGTTGAGGCACTGGAAAAAATGGGCGCCATCATTACGATGGGGGACAACTGGATCGAAGCTCGCGCGCCAGTCGAAAAACTAAACGCGATCGACCTGGATTGCAATCATATTCCAGATGCCGCGATGACCTTGGCAGTGGCCGCCCTGTATGCCGACGGCACCACCACCCTGCGCAATATCGCCAGCTGGCGCGTGAAAGAAACCGACCGCATTGCCGCCATGGCCGCCGAATTGCGCAAGGTAGGCGCGACGGTGGAAGAAGGTGCTGACTTTATTCGTGTCACGCCACCTAATGTAGGTCACTCTGTTGGGTTACACCCGCAAGGAGTAGGCCGTGGTTGTAAGGAGCTAAAGCCCCAACAACTCACGCTCCGCGATGAAGCCGCTAACCCAACCTACATCACTGCTGTAATCGACACTTACGATGATCACCGCATGGCGATGTGTTTTTCGCTGGCGGCCTTCGGTGACACGGCCATTCGCATCAACGATCCCAACTGTGTCGCTAAAACTTTTCCGGAGTATTTCAAAATGTTTGCACAAGTCACCCAAGCTGTTCCCGTGATCGCCATTGATGGCCCTTCCGCTTCGGGTAAAGGCACGGTGGCGCAGCGCGTGGCAACCGCTTTAGGCATGCACTATTTGGACAGCGGCGCGTTATATAGACTGCTCGCCCTCGCCGCGCAGCAACGCGCTATCGCGCTCGACGACGAATCACAACTTGCTGATTTAGCGGGAATTATCGATATACGCTTTGAAGGTGCCGATATTTGGCTGGATGGAACAAAAGTGGGCGATGAATTGCGCACCGAAGAAGCGGGTTCGGCGGCATCCAAAATCGCCGCATTACCGCAAGTACGCGCTGCTCTACTGGATAAGCAGCGGGCCTTCCGTCGGGCGCCGGGACTGGTCGCGGACGGGCGCGATATGGCTTCGGTGGTGTTTCCCGACGCCGCACTGATGATATTTTTAACGGCCAGCGCCGAAGCCCGCGCAGAGCGGCGTTATAAGCAGTTGAAAGAAAAAGGAATGGATGCTAATATTGCGCCCCTTTTGCAGGACATACGGGCGCGCGACGAGCGAGATATGCAACGTAGTGTAGCTCCTCTGCAACAGGCGCCGGGTGCGAGTTTGCTGGATACAACCTCTCTAAATATTGAGCAGGCGGTGCAGCAAGTGTTGGATCGCTACCGCGCGGTAAATTGAAATTCGCGCAGCGATTCGCTCGCTTCCTCTACCGCTTGCGGGGGAGGATTGAGGAGGGGGTAACGGGCAGACGAGTTTTGTTGTAAGGGCATGCAAACCCATGCCCGTTAAGCTAGGCCCCGATTGGCTCTCCGCCTTTCGGGATGATTAACTAACCACCGCTTTGCGGGAACACCTGAAAGTAAATTAAAAATGAATGATGCCGTTGATATGGAAAGTTTTGCCGCCCTTTTTGAAGAAAGCTTAACGCGTAAAGAAATGCGCGCCGGTGAATTGATCACTGCGCAAGTTGTACGTATCGAACAAAACGTGGTTGTGGTAAATGCCGGATTGAAATCCGAAAGTTTTATTCCTGTTGAAGAATTCAAAGATGCAGCAGGAAACATCGAAGTTAAAGCAGGCGACTTCACCACCGTGGCGATTGAATCGCTGGAAAACGGCTACGGCGAAACGCGCTTGTCGCGTGAAAAAGCCAAACGTCTGGCTGCCTGGATTGATCTGGAGCAGGCGATGGAAGAAGGCCGCATTGTTGAAGGCTATGTAAGCGGCAAGGTTAAGGGCGGTCTGACTGCCATGGTTAACGGCATCCGTGCATTCTTGCCCGGTTCGCTGGTGGATACGCGTCCGGTTAAGGACACGACCCCCTACGAAAACAAGACCATGGAACTCAAGGTTATCAAGCTGGATCGCAAGCGCAACAACGTGGTGGTATCGCGTCGCGCCGTGCTGGAAGCCTCTCAAGGCGCTGACCGCGAGACCATGATGGAAAGCCTGAAAGAAGGCGCTATCGTTAAGGGTATCGTTAAAAATATTACCGACTACGGCGCATTCGTTGACTTGGGCGGTATCGACGGCCTGTTGCACATCACCGACTTGGCATGGCGTCGCGTGAAGCACCCATCCGAAGTGCTGACGGTTGGCGATGAAGTTGAAGCCAAGATTCTGAAATTCGACCAAGAGAAGAACCGCGTTTCTCTGGGCATCAAGCAAATGGGCGATGATCCTTGGAATGGCTTGGCACGTCGCTACCCACAAGGCACACGTTTGTTCGGCAAGGTGACTAACCTGACCGACTACGGCTCCTTCGTTGAGATCGAACAAGGTATCGAAGGTCTGGTACACGTTTCCGAAATGGATTGGACCAATAAGAACGTTCACCCATCCAAAGTTGTTTCTCTGGGCGATGAAGTCGAAGTGATGATTCTGGAAATCGACGAAGCACGTCGTCGTATCTCTCTGGGTATGAAGCAGTGCAAGTCCAATCCTTGGGACGACTTCGCACTGAACCACAAGAAGGGCGACAAAGTTAAGGGACAGATTAAATCTATCACTGACTTCGGCGTGTTTATCGGCCTGGAAGGCGGTATCGACGGTCTGGTGCATTTATCCGACCTGTCCTGGTCTGTTGCCGGCGAAGAAGCGGTACGCAACTACAAGAAGGGTGACGAACTGGAAGCAACCGTTCTGGCCATCGACGTGGAACGCGAGCGTATTTCTCTGGGCGTTAAACAACTGGAAGGTGATCCGTTCGGTGGTTTTGTTTCCGGACATGACAAAGGTGCAGTTGTAACCGGCGTTGTGAAATCTCTGGATGCCAAGGGCGCTGTTATTACCTTGGACGGCGACGTCGAAGCGTATCTGAAAGCGTCTGAAGTTTCTGCTGACCGCGTGGAAGATATTCGCGGCCACCTGAAAGAAGGCGATACAGTTAAGGCTTTGATTATTAACGTTGATCGCAAAAACCGTGGTATCAACTTGTCGATTAAGGCATTGAACAAAGCGGACGAAACATCCGCAATGCAAAAGTTTGCAGCAGAAAACACGACCAGCTCAGCCGGTACCACCAATTTAGGTGCGTTGCTCAAGGCCAAGATGGATTCCAACAAGGTAGATGCATAATCGGGGGGGTAATATGACACGTTCTGATCTGATCGCTAAACTGGCCGAACGCTATCCGCAACTGCAGGGCAAGGATGCCGAGCTTGCTGTCAAAGTCATTCTTGACAGCATGTCGGAAAATCTGGCACGCGGTGCGCGTATTGAAATTCGCGGTTTTGGCAGTTTTGCCTTGAACTATCGTCCGCCTCGTTTGGGACGCAATCCCAAATCGGGCGCGAAAGTTCAAGTACCATCAAAATATGTACCGCATTTCAAGGCTGGAAAAGAATTGCGTGAGCGTGTGGACTTCCCGCAGGCGTAACACGAAGTTGCTGTAATTTAATTGGCGGCTTATCGCAAGGTAAGCCGCCAATTTTTTATGAGTTCATGGTATCGTTACGCCCCGTCAGATAGGGATAAAACATCATGAGTTATTTGCTTTGGCTGTTGCGTGCCGCATTGTTTATATTGCTGCTGGGATTCGCTATCAAGAACGACCAGCCTATCGTACTGCAATATTTTTTCGGCTATGAATGGCGCGCCTCTCTGGTGGTCATTTTGTTCAGCTTCTTTGCCGGTGGCGTATTAATCGGTGTACTGGGCATGCTTGCCAGCATGTTTCGTCAGCGCCGCGAACTGTCCGCCCTAAAACGCGAACTCCAGCTTAAAAACAAACTTTCCGAAATTGAAGAGACACAACAGTCCCCGTTCCAACCTTCCTGATTATTCCTAATTAAGTTATGCAATTTGAACCCTGGATGTTATTGGTTTTCCCTCTGTTCTTCGGCATGGGGTGGGTGGCTGCGCGCATCGATATTAAAGAACTGCTGAATGAATCAAGCGCCTTGCCAAGATCGTATTTTCAGGGCTTGAATTTCTTGCTGGACGAAAAGCAGGATGAGGCAATTGAAGCTTTTATCGAAGTTGTCAAAGTCGACCCACAAACCATTGAGCTGCATTTTGCACTGGGCAGTTTATTTCGTCGCCGCGGTGAAATTGACCGCGCTTTACGGATGCACTTAAATCTGGTGGAACGCGGCGATCTGGAAGAAAATAAACGCCAACAGGCACTGTTTGAATTAGCCCAGGATTATTTAAAAGCGGGCATCTTTGATCGCGCAGAGTCTATATTTAATGACTTACAATCAACTAGTTACGACAAGCAATCGCTGGATTTTCTGTTGGAAATCTATCAAAAAGAAAAAGACTGGCTAAAAGCCATCGACGTCAGCCAGCGCTTAACTGCACTGACCGGGGAATTTCACGGCAAAGATGCCGCCTTCTACTATTGTGAATTGGCTGAAGTTGAACTCAAGAGTAAACAGACTGAAGCGGCCACCGTGCATTTGGAACAGGCTTTGGGCGTTAATCCCCAAAGCGTGCGCGCCACCATGATGCTCGGTGATATTGCCCGGGCCGCCGGAAATAATACGGTTGCGATTGAAATCTGGAAGCGCGTGGAAACACGCGATGCCCAATATCTGCCGCTCGTTGCCGAACGGCTGTTACAGGCTTTTCGCCAGTGCAATAACGAAAACGCCGGTATTGCGCTGCTGCAAAATTATCTGGGAAAATATCCTTCGATCGATTTAATGACAGTATTGTTTGACGCGGTCCTGCAGCGCGATGGCGCAGAAGCGGCTTACAACCTGGTGCGCAACGAATTAAAGCGCAATCCCACTTTGCTCGGATTGGAAAAGTTACTGGAAGCCACCCTGCTGGATGTGCGCATAGAACGGCGCAATGATATCGAGCTGGTGAAAAATCTGGTTCACCAGCGCACCCGTGCATTGGCGATGTACCGCTGCAAAAACTGCGGATTCAAGGCGCGAAATTTTTATTGGCACTGTCCCGCGTGCTCCGGCTGGGAAACTTACTCACCGCGCCGTACCGAAGAAATAGGGGTGTCGCCATGACACAAACATAAACATCCCGAAGCCAATATCTATGACCTCACTCCTTCCGCACGGCTACTGTCTTTCATGGCAACCCGATTTGCTTGCCATGTTTGTCATCGGCAATCTGCTCATTGCCGTGTCGTATTTCGCCATTCCTTTCATCATTCTAAAATTTGTCCGGTTGAGAAAAGATATTGATTTTCGTTCCATGCATTGGCTGTTTGCCGGTTTTATCACTACCTGCGGCATAACGCACTTATTACATGTGGTCGAACTCTGGTATCCGGTGTATTACCTGGAAGCCGTGATGGATTTATTGACTGCCGCTATTTCTATCGTTTCAGCGGTAATTCTGTGGAAACTATTGCCGGTAGTAGTTGCATTGCCCAGCACCAATCAACTGCTCGCGGCCAACGATGAGCAGGAAAAACTAACCACCGCTTTGCGTGAAAGTGAAACGCAACTGCGCAGCCTCGGCGACAGTCTGCCGGATAGTTTTCTGTATCAATACACGCTTCAGGGTGACAAAGCCAAGTTTCTATACCTTAGCTCGGGGATTGAGCGCATCAATGGCATAACCGTCGATTGCGCGATGCAGGATGCAATGGCTTTATTGGGACAAATTGAGCCGACCCAGTTGGCTCCTTATGCCCAGGCCCAGGCGGATAGCCAGCAATTCATGGCCGATTTCTCCATGGACTTGCACATGCTGCGCCCCGATGGTGAATGGCGCTGGCTGCAGGTCAGATCCCGTCCCCGAAAAAACACTGACGGCCACGTGATCTGGGATGGCATTGCCACCGACATCACCGACCGCCATTTGCTGGAAACGGAGATCAACCGCCTGGCCCAAGCGGTCGAACAAAGTCCGACAGGCATCGTCATCACCGACACCGCCGGAACACTTGAATTTATGAATGCAGCCTGCACGCGCATTGTGGGTTATCAGTTCGCAGAGGCCTACAACAAAATCAGATCCCCGCGTGAAATCATTTCTCCTGAAATTAGCGATACAGAATACGCACTTGTACAAAGTCACTTGCTTTCCGGAAAATCATGGAGTGGCGTCTTACGCAACCGGCATAAAAATGGCAAACAATTCTGGTCGCACACAACGGCTACCCCGATTTTCAATAATGAGGGTGCGATAGCCAGTTATCTGTATTTGATGTCGGATGTCACCGATCAGAAAAATGCCGAAGCGGCTTTGGAAGTTCGCAGCTCCGCGCTGGAACGCGCCAATGCAGACCTTACCCGCTTTGCCGATGTATCGGCACATCATCTAATGGAACCCACGCGGCGACTCACCATATATACCCAACAGGTACGCATGCGACTTGCCGAATTCCCCGAGCTTAAACAGGACGAGGAATTGCGAGCTTCACTGGATTACATTGAACGAGACGCCGCACGCTTGCGCATTATGGTTCGCGATGTGCAGTTGTATCTTGCCGCCGCCAGTCCGCGGGGTGACGTTAACTTATTGAATGCAAACGATATTTTAGAATCGCTAAAATACCGCATGGCGTCTCAACTGAACGCCCAACACGTTACACTGAATATTAATCCTCTCCCCGATGTGGTACTTGATCGTCCGCGTTTAATGGATTTATTTACCCTGCTGTTAGACAATGCACTACGCCACGGTCAACCGCCGGATGCCAAGGTGCATCAGGTCATCAGTATTAGCGGAGAGCGTGAAGCACACTTAAGTCGCTTTAGAATTTGCGATAATGGCAGCGGCATTCCGGTCGAATATCTGGAGCGCGTGTTCGAAATATTTGAACGTTTAAATGTGGCCAATCGTGAAGATGGGACTGGTATTGGCCTTGCGATCGCACGCCGCATAGTGGAAAGTCGGCACGGAAAAATATGGATAGAAAACTTGCCGGAAGGCGGTGCGATGGCAGTATTTGAACTCCCCGATGATAACTAAATATGGCTCCCAAATTTTCTTGTAAAATTTTATTGGTAGAAGATGACGCGAGTGACGCCAGCTTGGTGCGTCAATCTTTGCGCTCGGCCGTCAATTCATCGTTTGATATCGTTTGGGTTAAATGTCTCGTCGAGGCACAACACTACTTGCAGGAAAACACCCCGGATGTGGTGCTGCTGGATTTAACCCTTCCCGATTCGAGTGGTTTGGACACCGTATGTGCGGGACGTCTGGCAGCCGGTGATTTACCGCTGATTGTACTAACCGGGCACAATGATCCGGAATTTGCCCTGCAAACTCTGGATGCCGGCGCACAAGATTATTTGGTCAAAGGCGCGTTTGAAGCGGATCAATTGATTCGCACCATTCGCTACGCCATCAGTCGCGCCAAACTTGAACAGGGTATTCACGAAACTGAAGAACGCTGGCGCCTGGCTTTGGAGGCGGCGGGCGATGGCGTTTGGGATTGGGACATCCCCACCGATAACGTCTTATTTTCTCCCCCGCTAAAGGAAATGCTGGGGCTGAGCGAAACCGAAATGGAAAATCATATTGATGCGTGGATAAGCCGCATTCACCCGGAGGATGCAAAGCGGGTGAATGAAAATCTGCGCACTTATTTAGCAGAAAATTCGGGTAGCTATAAAAACGAACATCGCTTGCGTTGTAAAGATGAATCATGGAAATGGGTACTGCATCGTGGCATGGTGGTTAACCGCTCCGCAGAGGGCGATCCCTTGCGTATGGTGGGCACCTTTACCGACATCACCACCCTGAAACAGGCCGAGGAAATGATGCGCCTGTCCAGCACCGTATTCAACACCGTGGACGAGGCAATTCTAGTGAGTAATGCGGAGAACCGCATCATCACCGTGAATGTCGCTTTTACCCGGGTAACGGGGTATTCACAGGAAGAAGTCATCGGCGAAAATCCGCATATTCTGTCCAGCGGACAACACGATGCGGAATTTTATACCGCGCTCTGGAAAAAGCTGGAAGCGACCGGAAGCTGGAGTGGCGAACTGTATAACCGGCGTAAAACAGGCGAGATTTATGTCGAGTGGACGACCATCAAACAGGTGCGCGACCCCGCCGGCAAATTAACCCACTATGTCGCCGCGTTTTCCGACATTACCGAACGCAAAGCCATCGAAGAGAATATCCGTCACCAAGCCGAATTTGACGCTTTGACCGACCTGCCCAACCGGGTGCTACTGTTTGACCGCCTGCGCCGCGCGCTGGCCACCGCCAAACGCAATAAAACCCGTCTTGCGCTAATGTATCTGGATTTAGATAAATTCAAACCGATCAACGATAATTTGGGACATGCCATAGGCGACGAAGTGTTGCAGCAAGTTGCCTCTCGCATGCAAGGCTGTATGCGCGAAGCGGACACCGTGGCACGCATCGGAGGCGATGAATTTGTAGTACTACTGCCGATTATTGATGACGAAGTAGATGCGCTGGTGGTCGCTGAAAAAATCCGCCTGGTGCTGAACGAGCCGTTCGCAATTGGCGGGGAAAATTTGCGCATTTCTTCCAGCACCGGCATCGCCATTTACCCCGATCACGGGCTTGACGAGGACGAACTAACCGGCAATGCAGATATTGCCATGTATCACGCGAAAGAGAGCGGTCGTGACCGGGTCATGCTGTTCAATAAAGAAACCATGCGCGACAACGCCTAAAAAGTGGCACACAACATTATCATTACCCGATCATCGCTAAATTACAAATTAAACAAGGTAAGTAAATGACTCAAGCAACGATTGGCATCATTGGTGGCAGTGGCGTATATGACATTGCCGGACTGGAAAATAAACGCTGGGAAAAGGCTACTTCCTCGTTTGGCACACCATCAGACGATCTATTATTCGGCGAACTGAACGGCGTCAAACTGGCGTTTCTACCGCGTCACGGCCGCGGGCATAAAATCCCCCCTTCCGAAATAAATTTTCGCGCCAATATTGATGCGCTGAAACGTGCGGGGGTAAGTGATGTCATCTCGGTGAGTGCCGTGGGCTCTCTGCGCGAACATCTTTCCCCCGGCACTTTTGTTATCGTCGATCAATTTATAGACCGCACTTTTGCCCGTGAGAAGTCTTTTTTTAGCACGGGTCTGGTTGCACATGTTTCAATGGCGCATCCGGTGTGTCACCGCCTGGGTGACCATCTGGAAGCCGCCGCAAAAGAAGCAGGTATCAACGCTCTGCGCGGCGGCACTTATCTGGTAATGGAAGGACCGCAATTCAGCAGTCTCGCCGAATCCGAGCTGTATCGCAGCTGGGGTTGCGATGTGATCGGCATGACCAACATGCCCGAAGCCAAGCTCGCCCGTGAAGCCGAGTTGTGCTACGCCACCGTGGCCATGGTGACCGATTACGATTGCTGGCATCCCGATCATGATGACGTCACGGTTGAGCAAATTATCACGGTATTACTCGCCAATGCCGACAAAGCTAAAAGTTTGGTGAAACACGTTGTGCCGCGCATCGGCGCTGATGCGCAAGGTTGCCAGTGCGGCTGCCGCAGCGCGCTGCAGCATGCGTTGATCACCGCACCGGAAGCACGCGATGCTGCGTTGATGGAAAAACTGCAGGCGGTGGCGGGACGGGTGCTTTAACGTGACCGAAAAAAATTCACGCCAGCAACTTCTCGACACCTCTCGCCGTCTGGTTGATTTGGGTCTGAACCGTGGCACAGCAGGCAACGCCTCGCTACGTTTTAATGACGGGCTGCTCATCACCCCCTCCGCCTTGGCGGTTAGCGACATGACGCCGGACAGCATGGTACACATGGATTTGCACGGCAATGTAATTCAAGGCGGCAAACCTTCCAGCGAGTGGCGCTTTCATCGCGATATCTTGCTGGCTCGTCCCGAAATTAATGCCATTATTCACACCCATTCGATCAACGCGACCACGATTGCCTGCTTGCGCAAAGACGTTCCTGCCGTACATTACATGATCGCGATGGCGGGCGGCAACAGCATCCGCTGCACACCCTATACCGTATTCGGCGAACAGACGCTTTCCGACCACGCGCTGGAAGCATTGCGCGACCGCAAAGCCTGCTTGCTGGGCAACCACGGCATGATTGCGTTGGGGGGCGATTTGGCCGATGCACTGGCAGTCACCGTGGAAGTCGAATTTGTCTGTGAAATTTACTGGCGCACGCTGCAAGCCGGTGAGCCGAAAATTCTCACGACACAACAGATGCATGAAGTATCACAAAAATTTGTAGCCTATAAAAAACGCGATTAGGAAAAACCATGCCGATCAAATCAAAAATTCGTACTGTTCCCCACTATCCAAAACCCGGAATTCAGTTTCGCGACATCACCACCTTGCTCAAAGACCCGGTCGGTTTACGCGTCACGATTGATGAACTGGTGCGGCGCTATCAGGATGTAAAAATTGACAAAATCGCCGGTATCGAGGCGCGCGGCTTCATACTGGGTGCTCCGCTGGCGTATGCACTGGGCAAAGGCTTTATACCGATCCGCAAAAAAGGCAAACTCCCCTCCACCACCATCGGCCACGATTACGCACTGGAATATGGCACGGACCGTATTGAAATTCATACCGATGCGATTACACAAGGTGAAAATATATTGCTGGTAGACGATTTAATCGCCACCGGTGGTACGGCTGAAGCTGCCTGCATCCTGATTGAAAAAATGGGCGGCAAAATCGTCGAATGCTGCTTTGTCATTGATTTGCCTGATATCGGTGGTCGCATCCGACTGGAAAAACACGGACACCCGGTATTCTCACTATGCGAATTCGAGGGAGATTAAGAGGTAAATTCCTCAAACAGCATTGCTGGGAGGGAACCGACATATCCGCCCGGCAAAAAAACCTACAGTCATTACCCGAACAAAAAATAATCGCATAACAATCAATTAGATATGAAAACAATAATAGCGCCAAAAACTCCCGGCATATTGACTTTTTGACACAAAAGGAGTATTCAGGGGGTAGCCAAATTAACAATTGGAGGGCATCATGGCCATTACACTCGGGAGTATGTCGCAGCTTGCAACGTTGAACCAGAGCGCCAACTTGGCTATCGCCAAACGGGCGGATGTGAGCTCCGATCCCTTTGCCGCAGCCAACAAACGCGTTGAGCAACAATTGGCCTCAACGGCGGTTAAGCTGTCTTCATTCTCTCAAATAAAATCCGGGTTTGCCGAGGTTCAGTCTGCCGCAAAAGCGCTGACTAACCCACCCGCAACCGCGACAGCCGATGATGCCGTGAAGAGTGCGCAGGCGTTTGCGAACGCCTACAACACTGCCACAGCGGCGGTAAATACCGCCAGCAAGACGGGCGGAAAGCAGGATGGCGCATTGGCGGGTGATGTGCGTGCGCAACTGGCGGGTAACGACCTGAAGAGTATCGTGGGTAACGGCACCAATGCCAACGACTTGAAGAATATTGGCATTACCCTGAAATCGGACGGAACAATGGCGGTTGATGCCACCGCCTTGAAGGCCGCCCTCCAAGCCAATCCAAGCGCTGCGAATGAGACGCTGTCCAAAGTGGGGCAGCAGGCGGCGCGGGTGACCACGAAAGAATTGGCCGCAACCGGAAATATTGGTAACTCGGTAAATACGCTGAGCAATCTCAGCAAAGGCCTGGAAACAAAATTATCCGATCAGGCAAAGTACGCATCTGCATTACAGAGCAATGTTCAGCAACAGGTGGCAAGCTTCAGTGGTGTCGGGGCAAGCGGCGTAGCCTCTTACCTGCAGACTTATTCACTGTAGCTTTGGATAACCAAGATGAGGCACGGAATATTCGGGAAATGATGCAATGAACGCCCTATCCGTCAATTCGGTCAGCAATATATATCTGCAAACCTCTGTTGCACAACAGAAGGTTGCGGTTGATCGTGCCAACGTTATCAAGAGTGAGACGCAACTTAGTCAGGATCAGTCCCAGCTGGATAAGGACTTGACCTATCTTGCTTCACTGCAAAGAAAAACCCAAACCATACAGCAAGCCGAAGGCTCTCAAGCTCAGTCGGCTGCGTTTGAGCGAATTTCCACCGAAGCGCAGTCTGCCGAGCTTGCCTCCAGTCAGGCTGCAGTTGCTTTGGCAGCAGCCACTTCAGCCGGTCAATCAATCGGCTCCAATGTCAATGTAACTGCGTAAGGCGGGTTGTGGCTGTGTGTTACTAAACCCAGTAGACCGTATTGGTCATCACTTTCGACATACCGCGCATCGCCAATTTAACCGGCAAGGGTAGCTCTGCCCCGCCCAGCTCAATTGCCATATCCGCATGGCTGACTTCGTCCACATACATTTGCTTGACCACGGCGCGACTCTTGAGGTCTTGCTCCGGCAAACTGTCCAAATGACTTTGCAAATGCGCGCCGACTTGCCGTTCGGTCTCGGCTAAAAATCCCAAATTCCATTTATCCCCCATCAAACCGGCAACTGCACCCAGCGCCAGCGAACCGGTGTACCACATTGGATTCAAAAAACTGAGATGACTGCCGAGCTCATCAACGCGTTTGGACGTCCAAGCCAAATGTTCGGTTTCTTCCCAGGCCGCCTGTTTAAGCCTCTCCTGCACCTGCGGATCTTGCGCCGTCAGTGCCTGCCCCTGGTACAAAGCCTGCGCGCAAATCTCTCCGGTATGGTTGATACGCATTAACGCGGCGGCATGTTTCTTTTCCGCATCGCTCAAGGGTGCCTCATCCAATTGAGCGTCCGGATAAGGACGCGCGGTGGGCGCCTTAGCCAGCAAGGTACGCAAACCTTTATCAAACTCGACAATGAATCCATCAATACTCAACATGGCATTTCCCCGATAAAAATGATTGCCCGCGAATGTAGGCAATCCCGCCGAGTCTGTCAAATAAAATACAGCGCTCATAAAGTGCTGCGCTATGGACATGCGCACAATTAAACAGCAAAATGACAGCTGTTATTCTGTGCATCCGACCATGAAAAATATTGGCAAATATGAAATAGTCAAGGAACTGGGACGCGGCGCGACCAGCATTGTTTACCTAGCACTTGACCCTTTCAACAATCAGCAAGTTGCACTTAAATTATTCAATCTTGAATCCCTGCGCGACACCCCCGCAGCACGGGTTTTTCGCAAGTTGCTGATCACCGAAGCCTCGCTTGCCGGCAAGTTAAACCACCCGCATATTGTTAAAATTTTTGATGCGGTGATAGAAGGTGACGTTAATTACATGGTGATGGAATATGTAAACGGCGAAACCCTCGAGCGCTTTGCGGAAGTCAATAATTTGCTCGCGCAAAACCGGGTCGCCGAGATCATTTACAAATGTTGCAAGGCCCTGGAGTACGCGCAAAGTCAGGGTGTCATCCATCGCGATATCAAACCCGCCAATATTCTTCTGCGCGGTGAAAGCGATATTAAAATTTCCGACTTCGGCGCGGCCGTGGTTGAAAGTCAGCAGACCACCCAGGTGACCGGCGTGGGCTCTCCGGCTTACATGTCACCCGAACAAATTGAAGAGCAAACACTCACCCACCAAACCGACATCTATTCGCTGGGGGTTACGCTGTATCGGCTGCTAGCCGGTCGCTTGCCCTATGACGCGGCCAATAATTACAGTTTGATTTACCAGATTATGAATTTTGAGCCGCCCGCCCCCAGCACCTACCGCCCCGAGGTTCCGCCCGCGCTGGATGCCATCGTTCTGCGCGCCATGCGCAAAGATACCCGGCTACGCTATCAAACTTGGGAAGAATTTTCACGTGATCTGGTGGGATTCATCAGCAACAACATCGAACCCCAGGCAGAAATTTTAGACACAGAAAAATTCGATACCCTGCGCTCCTTACCTTTCTTCAAGAATTTCAGCGATGTCGAATTATGGGAAGTATTGCGCATCAGCGAGTGGCGCAAAATCCCCAAGGGCAAACAAATTTTGTGCGAGGAAGATACCGGCAGATTCTTTTATATTTTGGCGCATGGCTCGGTGGAAGTACTCAAGAAAGGCCGTTTGCTAAGCCAATTACACAAAGGCGATTGCTTCGGCGAAATGGCTCACCTCTCTGAAAAGAATTTTGTGCGTACCACCGATGTCGTTTCAAAGACCGAAGTGATTGTGATTGAAATCGATCCGGAAATTCTGGCAAAATCCAGTCAGGGATGCCGCTTCCAATTCAACGACGCCTTCTTGCGTATGCTGGTAAAACGCTTGTCGGTTGCCAACATTCGCGTCTCCAACCTGCTCAGTAATGCATAGATAACACACTGTTTAATAAGGAAAAATAATGAGCTTTAAAAACATATCAGCACGCGAACTCATCGCGCTACATGCCGAAGAAAAAATTAAAATTATCGACGTGCGCACCGATGCGGAAATTGCCCACGGCTTTATCAAAGGTGCCACCAAATTACCGCTGCATTTGCTACCGCTCAATATGATGCAGTTGGACAAACATGCTGCTACGGTATTTTATTGCCAGATGGGTGGACGCTCGGCACAGGCAGCCGCATTCGCGGCCAATCAGGGTATGCAGGACGTTTACAATTTGCAGGGCGGCATTACTGCCTGGGCGCAAGCCGGTGGCGAGATTACAGTATGAGTGAAGCTTCGTTTGATGCAGAATTAGATGCGCGCAAACTAAGCTGCCCCCTGCCCATTTTGCGCACCAATAAAGCCTTGGCACCGCTTCAAGCCGGGCAGGTTTTAAAAGTGCTCGCCACCGACCCGAAATCTCCCGCTGATTTTATAGAATTTTGCCGGCAAACCAAAAATGAATTGCTATCAACCGAAGCTAATGGCGAGGAATTTACCTTTTTGATCCGGCGGCGCGCCTAGCGCTTGGTTGCGTAAATTTCGTGTTGGCACGACGTCACTCGACACCAAGCTGAATTCAAAAACAAAAAATTATTTCAATGCACGAATAACACGCCCGGCAATTCTGACAGCGTTGACTAACTGGTGCTGCCAAATACGGACAACTCGCCATTCGAGGCGGCGTAGCTCGCGATTCACAAGCCTGTCCCGTTTCCGGTTGTTGGCAATTTTTGCATCCCAGAATTCCTGGTTGCTGCTTGGCCGCTTGTAGCACTTCGGGCAGCCGTGCCAAAAACAGCCGTCCACGAATACAACAACCCGCTCTCGTTTAAAAGTGAAATCGGGCTTGCCGAGAAGCAGCTGGTTGCGCCGCCAGCCGGTGATATGGAACTCGCGAAAAATCTCTATCAGGCGCAATTCTGTCGCCTTGTTGCCACGCGAGCGGATCAACGACATAACTTCCGAGCGTTTTTGTTTGCTCCAGATGTCGGTCATGAGTCTAGGTTAGCAGCGCATAGCGCTTGGTCACGGCTTTCCAATCCGTTGCTTTTAATAAATCAGCCGCTTGCACCAATTCACAGGGGAATTTACCGCGTCGAATACTCATTTCAATTTGCGCGCCCAATGGCTGTGCATGGCCCAGTTCAAACAGCCAATACTTAATACTTGAAGAACTTGCCTTGCCCGCCTGTTCGGCGGAAATTTCGCGTCTTATCACAAGCCGCACCGACTTGACCTCATAGAGATGCGAAATGAATCTGCCTTTTTTATCGCGGTAATAAACCCCGGCAGCGAGGTAGCGCACTTCACGCATCACGTTGCGCTCAACCGAATTATTGTCGGGTGTTGTCACGGGCATGTGATACCAGCCCGCCGTGCCTTGTCGGTACCGTTCGACGTATGCCTCGCTCCGATCCGGCCCCAGCGATGTGGCCAGGGTTAAATCCTTATAGCGCCCGAGGTATGTTCCCATCGTTGCGATACGCGCCGAGTCTTCCGCCAGATATTGATCCGGCTCGGGAATAACATAGGTCATATTGGCATTGCCAAAACGGTTTTCCAGAAAATCGCGCAGCCACTTGTTCGGCCGACCGGGCAGCAGCGGGAAACCGCCGATACCCACCGTCCCGATTGCCTCGTCGTAGGGGTTGCCTGTGCCCGTCTCGTCATGCCAACCCGGATACAAAACATACGCCCCCAAAATCGGGCGCGTCTTTTCCTGCCCGCCGTCGTCGGCTTTGTTGACATGAATCAGCGCATCGCGGTAGCGGTGCATCTGGTTAATCGCATCGTCAGGCGCGCAGTCTCTGCCGTCCCTGTCTTCCGCGATGCGATACTTCGCGTCGAAAATCCACTGCACACTTTCCCCGTTGGCGAAGGTGGCTTCCAGAAAAATATCCGGCTTTTGCACCGTGGTCCACGAATAAATTTTGCCAAAGGCAGGGTCTTTGGTACGGGAAAAAATAGGCTCGTGCGCCAGACGAATCTTGATGCTGTCCGGTCTTTCCAGCTGGAAGGCTGCGCCCGTGTCGTCGGCCAATTCTTTTTCAAAGCCACGAGTTTTCAGAGCCGCTTTGGTACTGGATTTCTCTTTAAAACCCAAATCCAGCAATATCTGCCGCACTTCCAGCAGACACCAAACCTCGTACAACTCAGCCACGGACTTCATCGAAACAGAAGCGTTCCGTCCGAACACATCCAGATAAAGTTTCAGCTCCTGCCAAATGCGGTACACGCCCGCGTATCCGGCGCGTTTGTGCAGCACCAAAGATTCCGCAGCCATACCTTCAAAATTTCCCACCTCGTCGAACAATGGCCGGTTCAACAGTTGATCCAGCGGCCTCTTCCAACTGTCCAGTTCGGCAAAGAATGAATCGGAAAGCCGTCCACTTTCGGGTGAAATATTTGATTGCATTGCGCGCTCCCTGAAACGCGTAATGTCCTGTCCGCATTTGGTCAGCACCATTTTTACGAACCGGTTTTCCGGCGTATCCAGAGACAGCCGCTTTCCGTTCACGCGGTAGTGATGGTGGCTCTCGCCGTTGCACAGATGCGCGGTGATGCGCTCTTCCAGCTTGGGAGACATGCGCCCGTGCAATCGTTCGGCGCGGACATGGTGCTCGTATGGCATCAGGCGGGTATGCGGCGCATTGCAAATCCGCTGAATACCTTTCTGCAAATCCAGCCGCAGCTTTTCAAAATGCGCCAGCCACAGCAATTCAAAACGCTCATGCGGCTTGCGCGACTTTGCCAGTTCCTGCTCGGTTTTTTGCGCAAACGAGAAATGCCACAGGGGATAAAGACGATCCACTTCTTGATGTATGGTCTTCAAATCTCCGGCCATTGCCATCTTGGTGGGCTGCACCTCAAAAGACAGATACTGCTCCTCGTCCCGCCCTGCCACCCGGTAACGGATGCCCAAACGAAACCAGCCGATATCGTTGCCGAAATTGATACTGCCGCGTAGCGAGCGGTGCTTGCAATGAAAACTCTCCTCAACGCCGCTTATGTTCAGCCCTCAAAAATATGTTTCCTGTGGTATGCCAAAAACTCTTGATGAGGAGCGAATTTTTCTGGCAATGCAATCGGCATGCCGTCATAGACTGATAAGGCAGAATCAAAAAAATGATCCTCATCAGAAACGTTCTTTTTAGAAACAAGAACCGTCATGTTTTCAGTAACCGTGATGATGCCCACATCAAACGCTTTGTCATGCAGCATCGAAAGACACAGCCCATTTTTTGGGTTTAGTCGATTTGCCTCATCATTACGCCAAGGCACAATATGGCTTGCCACTAATAGTTTAGGTATCGCCAATCCTGTAATGCAGCACTTGTATTGATAGGCGCTTAGTACAGCGCGACGAAAAAAGTTCTGCCCCACACGAGTTGTTGTTAAAACTGTTCTATTGCTACCCGTGTAATCAATGCGATCATCTTGCAAAGCTAATTCAGGAGGGGCTGCTTCAGCACTTAACCCCAGTGCCTCTACCGCATGTTCCGCTTCGATCGCAAAACTTTCCCAATCAGACTCCATTTCTAGCCACATAGCCCTATCAGATGAGGATGCCCCCGCCAATCCCTTGCGGCCAGTAGATGTTATTGCCGGATCAAGACTTGCAATGTTGGATAGTTTCATTGCCAATGCTGACGGTGTTCTACCGATTAACGCTGCATATCGAATAATGATTGGAGTACGCGAATCAAGCTGGCCGAAAGATAACTGGCAGTACAAATTAAATGCCACTAATAATTGCTGCCTAGTCCATCCTGTTTGCTTAGCCATTTATCTTTCTCCCCAACAGCGAAAAGCTGCTCCATAGTTTCCTGATTAGCCAATTACTCGTTCTCGTTATGACTTTCTCTTTTTTGAATTAGCTCCACCAGTTCTTTGGCTATACTTCTCAAGTCATTAATAGCTGCAATTTCGTCCGTGTTGTTTTTGATTTGTGAGATTCTGTCATGCTCTTTTTTGATGCGCTCAACTTGAGCCTTTATCAGATCATGAGCATCGATCAAAACTCCAGCTATAGTTGGAGAGAAATTAATTGCCCCATTAATCTGAGCAAAGACAGCTTTTTTATAGTCCTCCTTGCCAATCTGTTGACTGTAGTGAGTCAATCTAATCAACTTCGAGTATTCATTTCTCTTCAGATGCTTATTGAGCAGATTGTAAGTATCAACACCGAAAGCCAATATGATTGGCTCCTTAGCCTCAATATCTGAAAGCTCCTCACAAAACAATGAAATATTTTCTTGGATCAATTCAGGGTTGTTTTTCAAATGGAATTGAACATCATGTGAATCTTTCATTTCCAGATTTTTAATTACATCTGTCATGTATGCGCCATAGAACTCAGTATTTCTGAATGCATAGCGAATTTTGAAATCATTTGCGCTTGGGTTTAAATCATGAAAATTCTTAAATGGCTCAGTGGGCAATAATGGCCTAGAGAAATTTAGACCGACCATTACAACATTGTTTTTCAAAGTGGCTAGTAATGAAGGATTTTTTTGAAGGTCAAAAATGTTCGAGTGCCCCATATTTGATTTTGGCTTTGCCCCCTCATCTTCCCATACCGCCCAACTTGCAACATCCCCGTACTTTTCATTAATTTTCTCAAAGAGTTCATTGCTTATCACAGGACACATCCAATCTGGGATTTTTTCCCATTGAGAATGTTCGCAATGTTATGAAATAACGTGCCGCGAGTATCGTCAATACCTTTCTTTAAACCCGCATGCGAAAAAGGCTGGCATGGGAATCCGGCAACCAGCACATCGTGATCCGGTATATCTTCAACCGATATTTTGGTGATGTCGCCGAATGGATGGTCGCCGTGGTTTTCACAATATGTGGCCTGTGCATTTTTCTCAAACTCGGAGGAAAACACGCATGTCCCGCCCGCTTTTTGAAAGCCGATTCTCATGCCGCCGATCCCGGCGAATAAATCGATAAAAGTAAAGGTGCTTTCTTTGGCGGGCTTGATCGGTGTTTTCGGCAGTTTGTTTTTAAACGATTCCTCATCCTCATAAAGATTTTCCTTTTTCATGATGCCGATCAGTTTTGCTTTGCTTGCACCGCGCTGTGCCGCGAACGGTTTGTTTCCACAAGCAATCGCGTGTATCCATTGATGGACAACGGCCTTGGGTTCAGAGCCTTCCGGTGCATATTTGATTGCTGTGGGCAAAAGTGCCGATTCGATTTGCTGAAAAAAATGATTCAAAATATGCCTGTCTAATAATGCGTTTAATGGGTTACGCTGGTAATTGGGTTTGCGTAATCATGTTGATGATTCCGAATTTCGCGCCGATTCTAACAGGCGCTGCCAGTCTTCGTCGGTCGGCAAACGATCCTGGTATTCTTTGGGCAGCTTTGGATAGAGCTGGTAAGTTGCCACTCCGATTGCATTCGCTTTGGACTTCAGGCTGAACTCGACTTCCAGTTGGTCACGCTCCGCGCACAGGATGATACCGATGGCAGGATTCTCGTCCGGCGCGCGTTCTTTTTCATTCAGCACTTCGAGATAGAAATCCATCTTGCCCGCATATTCGGGGCGAAAGCGTCCGGTCTTGAGTTCAACCGCGACCAGGCATTTCAGGAAGCGGTGGTAGAAGAGCAGGTCAAGAAAATATTCGTTTTCGCCCAGCGTGAGGCGATATTGGCTGCCGATAAAGCAAAATCCATAACCCAGTTCAATCATGAAATCTTTGAGGCGGGCGATGAGTCGTTGCTCCAGTTCCCGCTCATGCACGGCCTGATTGATGCCAAGAAACTCAAGGTTGTAACGGCTTTTCAGTGCTTCATTTGCTTGTTCGGCCAAATGCTGTGGTAACGCGGCTGGGAAATTGTGCGATTTGTCTTGCAAGCTAACTTGATATGCTTCGGCCTTGATTTGGTTTAGGAGTACATCGCGCGTCCAGCCCAGACGAACGGTGGCCTCGATATAGTAGTTGCGGGCGACTTCGTTTTTTATTCTTTGAAAAATAAGGATGTTTTTCCCCCATGGAATTTCTGCGACAAGCTGTCGCAGAAATTCAAGTGCGCTGGCATAGGTTTCGTAGAAACGCTTAATGTCCCAAAGGTTGCGCGGTGAAAAACCACTCATGTCGGGAAACTCATTGCGCAGATCGACGGATAGCCGATCTACCACCGCGCTCCCCCAGCCCAAGTCTTCCTGCCGTTCCACGATCATCTTGCCCAGCGCCCAATACAGCCCGATGAGGCTGCGATTAACCGCACGCGCGGCACCAAGCCGGCTGCGTTTTGATATCGCGCAGAAAATCCTGATAGCGGGTGTTAGAGGGCGGAGATTGTGCTCATGGTTGAAATCCTATTTTCCTCCCACTCTTTAAGGTCACAATTTGTGACCTTAAATTTGAGGTGCCAGATTGGGTTGCGGCGGCCAGTAGGGCTGCTTCGAATTGCTGTAAAAATTGCTTCAAAATATTCCTGCCTAATAGATACGTTTAATAGGTTACAACCGGCTTTGCGGCGAAACACAAAGAGTCCAACCAGTGGCTTGGTTGCCGTTTGTCATGGTTAGAAAACCGCCATTGCGTGTGCATGAGAAATTGAACGTGCGCACGAAAGTGCTGTTTTGGTAACACGTTGCCGATGATGTGTTAACGAAATCCATGTTTTGTTAACACGTTCTCTTTTCATGCCTGTTCATCCTGGCGCGCGTTGACGTTAGCCAGCAGCGCATACAACTCATCGTTGAGGTAGTAATTCTCTTTGCCGAGCTTGTGCTTGGTGAGCAGTCCGAGCGCAACCGCTTCATCCAGATAACGTGATGCTGTCTGGCGTATCACTTGCAATTCCTTCATCACAAATTCGATCTTGGTGTAGGGGTGACGGAACAGGTTGTTGATTAAATCCTGGCTGTATATTTTTGGCCGCTGCTCGCGCAGGGTGTGCTTGTGCCGTTGCATCAGTGCCACGATGGCGGTAATCAGCGCGGTGGTTTGGCGCGAGGTTTGTTCCACGCCATCAAGCATATATAGCAGCCAGCCTTCCCAATTGTTCGTTTCGCGGGTGGTTTGCAACAGGCGGTAATAATCTGCTTTATTTTGGTTAATGTAGCGGCTCAAATACAGCACGGGGCTACCCAGCAAGCCGTGTTGCACCAGATACAAAATGTTGATGATGCGGCCTGTTCTGCCGTTGCCGTCGTAGAAGGGATGGATGCTTTCAAACTGGTGATGGATGACGGCCATTTTGGTGAGAGGATCCCAATCGCACAGGTTATCTTCATTGATGAATCGTTCGAGATTGCTCATCAGGGCGATGATTTCGTCGGGGTGTTGCGGCGGGGTATAGACGGTTGCACCCGTAAGATCGTTTTTCAGCGCGGTGCCGGGCAATTTGCGAAAGCCTGCACGACTCTCTTCGATAGTGGCTTGTATTTCAAGTATGTCGTTATTGGTAAGCAAGCCGGTGCGTTTAACTTGCTCGAAGCCGTTACGCAAGGCGCTGGCGTAGTTGTGAACTTCTTTCGCCGCGATGGTGACAAACATTCGCGCAACGCTGTCGCTGCGGTACAAATCGTCATGCGTGGTGATGATATTTTCGATGGCGGAACTGTCTTTAGCTTCCTGCAAGGATAAGGTGCTGATGAGGATACTTTGGTTGGGGATGCCGGCCACCACGCCTTTCAACTCGGCCAGTGCCTGATGCGCACGGGCGAGTTTTTTCAACACCGCCGTGGTTTCGATATCGGCGGCGAAAGGCAACGCTGCGATTGTCTGCATAGAACGGTTCAAAATATTTTGTCTTAAATTACTCTTTAAACCCAATAATTCCCGACCGGTGACGGACTGGATACTGCTCTTGCCAACTCTGGAATGTGCTCTTCCTGATAACGGATTGCCTTTTCCTGTGCGTTCATGAGACTCTCCTTCGGGGCTGCATTCTATTAGCTGCCTTCGATTAAATTTTCCATCCGGCTCAATCGCTCCATGCCACCGAGAGCGATACGAGTTAAATCGCGTACATAATATTTTACGTGATACGGGGTCAAGCTCATCTAAAGTGTAAATTGGTTAGACACATAAAGACAAGCATAACAAGCTGTATTTAAAGGATATTTAATCACACTCATCACGCCAACTTTTTCCGCTGTGCCTGCAATTGTGCGAGGGTTGCACTAAAGTCTCCCAAGCGTTGCTTTTCCTGCTCGACCACTGCAACCGGAGCCCGCGCGACGAAACTTTCATTGTTTAATTTGCCTTCCGCTTTGGCGATTTCAGCGGACAACTTCGCGATTTCCTTGTCGATCCGCTCACGTTCTAGCGCAACGTCGATCTCCACTTTCAGCATCAACTTAACGTTTCCAACAATGGCGACCGCCGCATCGGTATCGGGCAACTCACTCACCACGCTGACTTCGCTCAATTTTGCCAACGCTTGCAAATACGGCGCGAAGCTATTGAGTGTTTCCTCATCACCCGCCGCGATCAACGGCACCCGCAGCGCGGGCGACAAATTCATATCACTGCGCAAGCTGCGACAGGCACCCACCAAAGCTTGCAACACGCCGATTTTTTCAATGGCTGAAGTAGAAATTGAAGCCGGGTTGGCCTTCGGATAGGCTTGCAGCATGATAGAAACATCCGGCGTTCCGGCGGGCATAACGCCGGCCAAAGGAGCCACTTTTTGCCACAATTCTTCGGTAATAAAAGGAATCAGCGGATGCGCCAAACGCAAAATTGCTTCCAGTACACGTACCAACGTACGGCGCGTGGCACGCTGCCGCGCCGCCAAATCCTGCCCCGCAATTTGCGTATCCTGCAGCTGAACTTTGGCAAATTCCAAATACCAGTCGCAATAGGCATCCCACACCAATTCATACAGCGTGCGTGCCGCAAAATCAAAACGATACTCGTCCAAATGTTTGCGCATGTCGATTTCAGCCTGCTGCAACAGACTGATCATCCATTGGTCGGCGGCTGAATATTCGCGCGCCAACACATCATTCAAACCGACATCCTGCCCTTCGCAATTCATCAGCACAAAACGTGTGGCGTTCCACAACTTGTTGCAAAAATTTCGGTAACCTTCGCAGCGCTGCATGTCGAACTTGATGTCGCGTCCCGGCGATGCCAGCGAGGCAAAGGTAAAGCGCAACGCATCCGTGCCAAACGCGGGAATCCCCTCGGGAAACTCTTTGCGCGTGCGCTTTTCAATCTGCTCCGCTTGCTTGGGATTCATCAGGCCGGTGGTGCGCTTCTTAAGCAACTCTTCCAGCGAAATTCCGTCAATTAAATCAATTGGATCAAGCACATTACCCTTGGATTTGGACATCTTCTGGCCCTCCGCATCGCGGATCAAGCCGTGCACATACACATCTTTAAACGGAATTTTTCCGGTGATGTGCTTGGTCAACATCACCATGCGCGCCACCCAGAAAAAGATAATGTCGAAACCGGTCACCAGCACGCTGGAAGGCAGATATAAGTCCAGCGCGGTATTGGATACTGCCGGATATTCCGGCGTCCAATCCAGCGTGGAAAACGGCCACAAGGCGGATGAGAACCAGGTATCCAGCACGTCGTTATCGCGGTCGAGTTGCCCGGCATAACCGGCCTTATCGGCCAAGCGACGCGCTTCCGCCTCGTCGTGCGCCACAAATACTTCGCCATTCACCCCGTACCAGGCGGGAATCTGATGTCCCCACCAAAGTTGCCGTGAAATACACCAATCCTGAATATTGTTCAGCCACTGGTTGTAGGTATTTACCCAGTTTTCCGGATGGAATTTAATCTCGCCGCGCGCCACGCATTCCAGTGCCTGCTCGGTGATGCTGTTGCCTTCTTTACCGGGCTTGCTCATGGCTACGAACCACTGGTCGGTGAGCATCGGTTCGATGACCACATTGGTGCGATCACCGCGCGGCACTTTGAGTTTATGCTTTTCGGTCTTTTCAAATAATCCGGCTGCTTCAAGATCGGCGACAATCTGCTTGCGCGCCTCGAAGCGATCCATGCCCTGATATTGCTGCGGCGCATGCTCGTTGATTTTCGCATCCAGCGTCAGAATCGAAATCATTTCCAAATGGTGACGCTGACCCACCGCATAGTCGTTAAAGTCATGAGCCGGTGTTACTTTCACCACGCCGGTGCCGAATTCCTTGTCCACGTATTCATCGGCGATGATGGGGATGGTGCGGTCGCACAGCGGTAGCGTGACCTGCTTGCCGATGAGATGCGCGTAACGCTCGTCTTCGGGATGCACCATCACTGCCACGTCGCCCAGCATCGTTTCCGGACGGGTGGTTGCCACGGTCAGATAGGTCAAACCATGCACGGTATCTTCTTCCACCAGCGGATAACGGATATGCCACATAAATCCGTCTTCCTCTTCCTGCACCACTTCCAAATCCGATACAGCGGTGTGCAGTTTTGGATCCCAGTTCACCAAACGTTTGCCGCGATAAATCAAGCCTTCATTGAACAGGCGCACAAAGGTTTCCGTCACCGAACGCGACAAGCCCTCATCCATGGTGAAACGTTCACGCGACCAGTCCGGTGAAGTGCCGAGGCGGCGCATTTGCTTGGTAATCGTACCGCCGGAATACTCTTTCCACTCCCACACTTTTTCGATAAATTTTTCGCGTCCCAAATCGTGACGGGAAATTCCCTGCGCATCCAATTGGCGCTCCACCACGATCTGCGTGGCGATACCCGCATGGTCGGTGCCCGGTTGCCACAGGGTATTGTCGCCGCGCATGCGGTGGTAGCGCGTCAGCGCATCCATCAGCGTTTGATTGAAACCGTGCCCCATGTGCAGCGTGCCGGTAACGTTCGGAGGCGGCAGCAAAATACAAAAATTGTCCTGCTTTTCGGGGTCTAAACCGGCCTTAAAATTACCGGAATTTTCCCACTCGGGATACCAGCGTGCTTCGATGTCTTTGGGGTCAAAACTTTTTGCGAGTTCGTTTGCGTTCATGCTGTTCGGGTTCTTTGCGGGTGCATTAAAAAGGGGCGGGATTATACCCAATCCGCTACTGTCGGCGGATGAGGCAAGCAGTTGTGTGCGAATTATTTCAGGCAAGGCTTGTTGCAACGCCGGCCAATCCGCCTCACGTTGTGCGTCTTGATGGTCAAGCACAAAAGAAGCAATTTTTGCACTCAGCGAGTTACCAAATTCCGCACATTGCGCGGCATTTAAGGTGATTAATGGCGGGAAATTATATGAATTAAAACATGTAGTTACATCAACACTCGACGCCGCAGATTGCACAGCAACATTCGGCGCTTCAGCCGCTTCAACCACGTCAGTCAGAGTCGGAATATCCAGCGGAACATCATCGACCACGTCGGTCAAAATCGGCAAATGCGCCCACTGGACGGGTGCTTCGGGCAGGTTACTCATCATCAAGCCCCGTGCGCTTTACGCAAATCAATATGGCGCATTTCGTAACCGCGATCTTTATAAAAAGTATAACGCTCGCGCCCCGACTTAATGTCATCCGCATCGGTAGAAACAATTTCAATCACCCGTTCAAAACGGCTAAAAAAAGGCTGCCAATCGGTATGCAAACTAATCAGTAATTCGGAATGCGGAAAACTCTCATCACGCCCGATCACCACCGGCATAGCGGCTGCCTCTACTGCATCGCTAAAACAGTGCGGCATAAAAGCCGTGGCCGGAAAATGCCAGAGCAGCTTGTCCAATTTTTCGGCAGTTGCCTCATCCGGCACATGCAGCAGGACGCGCAGGCCATTTTGCATGGCTTTTTGAGTAAGCTGGCAGGCCGTGCGCAGCTTGTCTTCGCTGCCGGTATAAAAATCGACTTTGGTCACAATTGAAAATCAGGTTGATGAAGGCGCGGGATTATAGCAAAGGCGCTTTGCGCATTCATTGCCAACGTGGAAAAGTAAGTTCAACAGATGTGAACTATTTTCAAGAGGGGGCGCAATCAATGCGCCAATTTAGCATTCAGCTTCAGCCTGACGCTCTCCGCCAATAGCCGCTTATCTCGCGTCCATAACAATGTTCCGGGTGTCAGTCGAACAGACGCTAATAAATGTGCGTCGATATAACCGATACCCGTACCGTAGAGTTTGTTGTGTTGAATAAAATGCATCACTTCGTCATCCGAAGCCATATTGATTTGCGGCAAGTTTTCCATTGTGCCTATGACAATGTCACGATTGCGCAAACTGCCCAGCCCCAGTTCGCCGATCACAAACCGGTGTGTCAGCACGCGGCCTTCGTTCAGCACAGCCACCAATTCAGAATCCCCGTGCCGCAGGTGATCTATCCAAACAGAAGTGTCGACCAGAATCATGCCGGTGTAGTTTGACGGCGGGAAACGGCTTGCAACAATGGCTCGGAGCCACCGAGCAACGCCAATCGCTTGGCGCTCTCCCGCTGAATTAACGCTTTAAGTGCCTCGCGCACCAAGGCAGTTTTGTCGGTTGAGCCTGTCAAAATCTGGGCTTTTTCGAGTAAATCATCATCCAAAGCAAGTGTGGTACGCATCGTTAATCTCCTTTGTACCGGGCAAATAATAGCATCACTTGATGCCAATAGCTGTGCTCCTGGCAAAAAACGCTGAAAGAACCCGTGTTTCTTTTTGAATATTCAGAACGAGCATGATTTCGAATAATTTTGCGATGAATTTTCAAGAGAGGAATGCTTAAACTTCAACAACTTCAACTTCAATGGGCTGCAATAGGCCGCAATTAGCGCTAGAATGCGCACCTTTAATAAGACGCGACTTCCATGACTGTCATCACTATTGCCTTATCCAAGGGCCGAATTTTTGAAGAGACGCTGCCGTTGCTGGAAGCGGCCGGCATTACTCCGCTGGAAGATCCCGAATCTTCACGCAAACTTATTTTGCCCACCAACCGCGACGATGTGCGCCTGATTATTGTGCGCGCCTCGGATGTGCCAACCTATGTGCAATATGGCGCGGCAGATTTGGGCGTGGCCGGTAAAGATGTGCTCGACGAGCACGGTGGTGCGGGTTTGTACCAGCCTTTGGATTTGAATATTGCCAAATGCCGCATGATGGTTGCGGTGCGCAATGACTTCGATTATGCCTCAGCAGTTAAGCAGGGAGCGCGTTTGCGCGTTGCCACCAAATACGTCAAAACCGCGCGTGAGCATTTTGCCGCCAAGGGTGTACACGTTGATTTAATTAAACTTTATGGCTCAATGGAGTTGGCGCCGCTGGTCGGACTGTCCGATTTAATTGTGGATTTGGTGAGTAGCGGGGCCACCTTAAAAGCCAATAATTTGGTTGCTGTAGAAGAAATCACCCAAATTTCCTCGCGCCTGGTGGTCAATCAGGCATCGTTAAAACTCAAACGCTTGACCCTGCAACCCATGTTGGACGCTTTTGCCGGAGCGGTTAAATGAACATTACTCGCCTTTCCACACAACACCCTGATTTCGATATTACGCTCGGCAAGTTACTGGCTTTTGAAGAAACTGCCGATGAAAAACTGGAGGCCACGGTTGCGGCCATCCTGTCCGATGTAAAGCGACGCGGCGATAGCGCCGTGCTGGAATACACGCGCAAATTCGACCGTTTGAATCTGGCCGATGCCGCCGCAATGGAGTTGCCCCGCGCCGAATTAAAAACCGCCTTTGATGGCTTACCGCAGGAGCAAAAAATCGCGCTGGAAAAGGCCGCGCAACGCGTCACCGCTTACCATCAAAAACAGCTGCAAAATTCCTGGAGCTATACCGATGAAGACGGCACCCTGCTCGGCCAGCAAGTCACCCCGCTGGATCGCGTGGGTCTATATGTGCCCGGCGGTAAAGCCGCCTACCCTTCTTCCGTTTTGATGAATGCCTTGCCTGCCAAAGTGGCCGGCGTCGCAGAACTTATTATGGTTGTGCCCACCCCAGATGGCATAAAAAATCAATTGGTACTCGCCGCTGCGTATTTATCCGGTGTGGATCGTGTCTTCACCATCGGCGGCGCCCAAGCAGTTGCCGCACTTGCCTATGGCACGTCCAGCATTCCCAAAGTGGATAAAATCGTGGGCCCGGGCAATGCCTACGTTGCCGCTGCCAAACGTCGGGTATTTGGCGTTTGCGGGATTGACATGATCGCCGGCCCCTCGGAAATCTTGGTGATTTGCGACGGCCAAACCAATCCGGATTGGATTGCCATGGATTTATTTTCGCAAGCCGAACACGACGAATTGGCACAGGCGATTTTGCTCTCACCCGACGCTGGCTTTATCGACGCCGTACAAGCGAGCGCCAACAAATTACTGGAACACATGCCGCGCAAAGAAATTATCAAAACTGCGCTGGAAAATCGCGGCGCGTTAATTCACGTCAAGGATTTGGATGAGGCCTGTGAGATCAGCAATCGCATCGCACCGGAACATCTGGAAATGTCGGTGGCTGATGCAGCGGCCTGGCTGCCCAAGTTAAAACATGCCGGTGCCATTTTTATGGGGCGCTATACCTCCGAATCTTTGGGGGATTATTGCGCGGGACCGAATCACGTTTTGCCCACTTCGGGTACCGCGCGATTTTCATCCCCGCTGGGCGTGTACGACTTCCAGAAGCGCAGCAGCTTGATTCAGGTATCTGCCGAGGGCGCAAAAAAGCTGGGCGCAATCGCCTCAACTCTGGCGTTTGGCGAGGGTTTGCAGGCGCATGCACAATCGGCGCTGTACAGAACGTAACAGCTGAAATTGATCCGCAGAGAAGGGCTTAATCCAGCCCACCGACCACCAATAATTTACAATAAAATCAATTAGTTATTCGCTGCGCGACAAGTCGAGCTAAAACCTGACATACAGCCCCATGAATTATTGGGCTTAAAAGACACTGAATGAGCAACACACAATCAAAACCAAATTTATCCACCCTCATGCTGGGCGCAATCGGCGTGGTGTATGGCGACATCGGCACCAGCCCCTTGTACGCCTTAAAAGAAACCTTCGCCGGACATCATCCGCTGCCGCCTGTCGAAACCAACATTCTCGGCATCCTGTCGCTGATGTTTTGGACCATCATGCTGCTGGTGTCGCTTAAGTATGTCATCATCATCATGCGCGCAGACAATCGTGGCGAAGGCGGATCTCTGGCCCTGCTGGCTTTAGCCACCGAACTGAACGCGGAGCGCCCCAAAATAAAATGGTTCTTGGCGACCCTCGGCGTATTTGCCGCCGCCTTGTTTTATGGCGACAGCATGATCACCCCCGCCATCTCCGTGCTCTCTGCCGTTGAAGGATTAAATGTCGTCGCGCCACAACTCGGCAGCTATGTGATTCCGATCACGATCGTGATATTGACCGCATTATTTATGTTGCAAAAGCACGGTACCGGCGCAATGGGCATGGCATTTGGCCCGATCATGATTCTTTGGTTTTCCAGCTTGGGTATTTTGGGTGCGCTATCTATCGCGCAAAGTCCGCAAATATTATTCGCGCTGAATCCCTATTTTGCTTACCAATTTTTAACCCTTGATCCCTGGCTCTCGTTTTTAACGCTGGGCACGGTAGTGCTCGCCGTCACCGGCGGTGAGGCGCTGTATACCGACATGGGACATTTTGGCAAATATCCGATTCGCCTGACCTGGTTTTCTTTTGTGCTCCCCGCACTGGTACTAAACTACTTTGGACAGGGCGCGTTGCTGTTGCACGACCCGCAGGCAGTTGCCAATCCCTTCTTTCTGCTCGCCCCTGCTTGGGCGCAAATTCCAATGGTATTGCTCGCCACCGCCGCCACCGTCATTGCGTCTCAGGCCGTGATCTCCGGCGCCTTTTCAGTGGCCAGCCAATCGGTACAAATGGGCTTTTTGCCGCGCATGGAAATCCGCCAGACTTCGGATAAAGCGCACGGACAAATCTATGTACCGCTGACCAACTGGACGCTATATTTTGCCGTCATCTATTTGGTTCTCACCTTTCAAAGTTCCAGTAATTTGGCTGCGGCCTATGGCATCGCCGTCACCGGCACCATGCTGATCGACACAATTTTGATTGCTTTTGTACTGGTGGCATGGCGCTGGTCACCGTGGCTGCTCTTCCCCATGATCGGCACCTTCCTGCTGGTTGATCTGGCTTACTTTGCCGCCAATGCCCTGAAAATTCCGCAGGGCGGCTGGTTCCCGATTGGTATTGCAATTATTTCTTTCACCGTATTGACCACCTGGAAACACGGTCGGCAATTATTATTCGCTGAAATTTCACGCCTCTCTGTTCCGTTAAAGATGTTTATTGACGGCTCAAATAGCATCAACCGGATCCCCGGCACAGCCGTTTTTTTGACCAGCCTGGATGAAGGTGCGCCAGCCGCGCTGCTACATAACCTCAAACATAATCAGGTGCTGCATGAGCGTAATATTTTGCTCACCGTCATTATTGAAGACAAGCCTTATGTCACCAAAGGTAACCGGCTGTTAATCGACGATTTGGGCAAAAATTTCTACCGGGTGAGAATTTTTTACGGCTTCATGGACACGCCCGACGTTCCGGCAGCGCTTGAGCTGTGCGGGTCTCTGGGATTGTCTTTTGACATGATGAGTACCTCGTTCTTTACCTCGCGCGCTTTAATCATCTCCGCCCCGGTTCCCGGCATGATGAAATGGCGCGAGCGCTTATTTATCGTCCTATCCCGAAACGCCATGAATGCAGCCGACTTTTTTAGGATCCCGGTCAATCGGGTGGTGGAAATGGGAACGCGGGTTGAAATTTAACAATTGGGAATATTCATATACCCAAAACGCGGTTGAAGCGTTGAATAATTCAGCGGATAATCCGCGTCTTCTAAAAAGGCTGTTTTAATGTCTGAATATTTGCTGATTCTCGTCGGCACGGTGTTTGTAAACAACATTGTGATGGTGAAGATACTCGGGCTGTGCCCGTTCATGGGGGTTTCCAAAAAACTGGAAGCCGCCGTCGGCATGGGCGCGGCGACCACCTTTGTGCTGACCCTCGGTTCCGGCGCCAGCTATCTCATCAGTCATTATTTACTCGGTCCCGATCTGGCTTACCTTACCACGCTATCCTTTATCGTCGTCATCGCGGGCATCGTGCAATTCACCGAGATGGTGGTGCAAAAGACCAGTCCCGCCCTGTATCAGGTACTGGGCATTTACCTGCCGCTGATTACCACCAATTGCGCAGTGCTCGGTATCCCGCTGCTCAATGTGCAAGCCAAACACGACTTCATGGAATCGCTGCTGTTCGGCTTCGGCGGCGCGCTGGGTTTTACCCTGGTGATGGTGTTATTCGCAGGCATCCGTGAACGATTAGACGGTGCGGATGTTCCCGGCATCTTCAAAGGCTCCGCCATCGCGATGGTCACTGCCGGGTTGATGAGTCTGGCATTCATGGGCTTCTCGGGTTTGGTGAAATGATTGCTGCGCTTCTGGTGATGATCGGCATCGCCTTGTTCCTCGGTGCGGTACTGGGCTTCTCCGCCATCAAATTCAAGGTACAGGGCAATCCGCTGGTTGACAAGATCGACGCAGTACTGCCGCAGACGCAGTGCGGCCAGTGCGGTTACCCCGGCTGCAAACCTTATGCCGAAGCCATCGCCAAAGGCGAAGCCGAAATCAACAAGTGTCCGCCGGGCGGCGAAGATGGCATCCACAAGCTGGCCGACCTGCTCGGCAAAGAATTTATCCCGTTCGGCGAAGGCGCTGCCCCTAAAGCCAAGTCGGTCGCCTTTATCGACGAAAACACCTGCATCGGTTGCACGCTGTGCATTCAAGCCTGCCCGGTGGATGCCATCGTCGGCGCAGCCAAGCAAATGCACACCATCATCGCGCAGGAATGCACCGGCTGCGAATTATGCCTCGCCCCCTGCCCGGTCGACTGCATCAGCATGCAGCCCATCGGCGAAGACATCACCAACTGGAAATGGCGCTATCCGGTATTTCCAATTCGGGCAACGGTATGAAAGCAGCCTTCAAATTTCACGGCGGTGTACACCCGCCCACGCACAAGACTGAATCAACGGGTACGCCTATCGCTCAGGCGGCGCTTCCGTCGAAACTGGTCATCCCTCTGCACCAGCATGTCGGTGCCCGCGCGAAGCCGGTGGTACAAGTTGGTGAGCGCGTGCTCAAGGGGCAGATCATCGGCAGACCGGAAGGACGCCTTTCCAGTACAGTGCATGCCCCCACTTCCGGTACGGTCAGCGCCATTGACTTGCAGCCGGTTGCGCATCACTCCGGCCTGCCCGACTTGTGCGTGACACTCCTCCCCGACGGCAAAGAAGAATGGATCGCGCACAGCGGCGTGGACTACAAACAGACTCCGCACACCGAGCTGCGCCACTTGCTCAGACAAGCAGGTGTGGTGGGTTTGGGCGGCGCGGTATTCCCCAGCGATGTAAAGGCGTATTCCAACAAGCACAAGATCAAGACCATGGTGCTCAACGGCGCGGAGTGCGAGCCTTACATCACTTGCGACGATCTGCTGATGCGCGAACGCGCTTCCGACATCCTGCGCGGCGCGGAAGTGCTGCGTGAACTGCTGTATGCCGAAGAAGTATTGATCGGCATCGAGGACAACAAACCGGAGGCCATCGCCGCGATGCGTGAGGCCGTGATCAACGACAAGCACGAGCACATGCAGGTGATCGCCGTGCCGACAGTCTACCCGAGCGGCGGTGCGAAGCAGCTGATGCGCATCCTCACCGGCATCGAGGTCGCGGCAGGTGTGCGCTCCACCGAGAAAGGACTGCAATGCTTCAACGTCGCCACGGCCTACAGTGCGTGGCGCGCTATCGCGCACGGTGAGCCGCTACTGTCGCGCATCGTTACCGTCACCGGCAATGTTGAACGCGCACAGAATTTTGAAGTGCTGCTTGGCACGCCCGTCGATGAGTTAGTCGCACAAGCAGGCAGCCGCCCGGACACCGACAAACACATTATGGGCGGGCCGATGATGGGCGTACAGTTACCTGCCGCCTCAGTGGGCATCACCAAAGCCGCCAATTGCATCATTGCATCCTCGCCCGCGCTGTTCCCGCCGCCAAAGCCCGCACTACCGTGCATACGTTGCACGCGTTGCGCCGAAGTGTGTCCGGCGGAGTTGCAGCCGCAAGACCTGTATTGGTTCGCCAAAGCCAATAATTTCGGCAAGGCGCAAGAGTTCCATTTGTTTGACTGCATTGAGTGCGGGGCCTGCGCTTATGTGTGCCCCAGCCACATCCCGCTGGTAAACTACTACCGTTATGCCAAGAGCGAGATATGGGCACGCGAACAGGAAAGCCAAGCTGCCGAGATTGCACGCGAGCGACACGAGTATCGCCAGTTTCGCATTGAGCGCGAGAAGCAGGAAAAGGCCGAGAAGCTGGCGCAAAAAGAAAGAGCCGCTGCCGCCGCCAAAGTAGAGGCCGCACAAACGCCTGTCGGCGCAGCGCTCGACCCGAATGTGGATCCGGATGACACAATGCAACTGCGCATCAACGCGGCACTGGCACGCGCCAAAGAGCAGGCTGCCGCCTCACACCCCCAAAATACCGAAACGTTGACACCGCAACAACAAGCCGAGATCGCCGAGGCCGAAGCACGCCGCGCACAAGCGCATGAAATGGCACTTTCCGATGCCCAACGAAAAAACGAATAACGCCATGTGGATATCCCCCTTTATCACTAAATCCAACAGCGTCAGCGAGATCATGTTCAAGGTCATGCTGGCGCTCATCCCCGGCATCGCACTGTATGTGTGGTATTTCGGCCCGGCGATTCTGGTATCGCTAACGCTGGCTTCCCTCACCGCGCTGGCGACCGAGGCGGTCATGCTCAAGTTGCGCGAGCGCCCGCTCAAACCTTTCCTGTCCGACAACAGCGCGGTGCTCACCGCATGGTTGCTAGCTCTATCCATCCCACCGCTCGCACCTTGGTGGATGGTGGTGGTCGGCACGGCCTTCGCCATCGCCGTTTCCAAACATTTGTACGGCGGCTTGGGCAATAACCCGTTCAACCCAGCGATGATCGGCTATGCCGTGCTCATCATTTCCTTCCCGGCACACATGACGCACTGGCTCACGCCGCACGCGCTAGGGAGCATTGAGCTATCGTTTGCCGAACAACTGGGCTACATTTTCAACGGCGTTTTGCCGAACGGATTGACGCTGGATGCAGTGACGATGGCGACACCGCTGGACACGCTAAAGACACAACTGCATCTCGGCCTTTCGGCGCATGACATCCGCGACATGCCGATATATGGACGCTTGGCGGGTAAAGGTAGCGAAATGGTGGCACTTGGCTTCGCCATCGGCGGCTTGTATTTATTGCTAAATCGTATTATCACTTGGCATCTGCCACTGGTTTTTCTCGGTGCATTATTCGCGACTGCGGGCATCTTCCATTTGCTCGACCCGACCCATTATGTCGCTCCGCTGTTTCACTGGTTTTCAGGCGCAGCGATGATCGGTGCTTTTTTTATCCTCACCGACCCGGTCACCTCGCCGACTACGGCAAAAGGCAAGATCATTTTTGCCATCGGTGCAGGCGTGCTCACGTATTTGATTCGTGCCTTCGGCGGCTTCCCTGACGGCTTGGCTTTTGCCACCCTATTTATGAATATCTGCGTGCCGCTGATTGATGCATGGACTCAACCCAAAGTGTTTGGCAAGAGGGAGAGTAATAAATGAAACGTCTAGCCCGCGCCAGCGTGCAGTCCGCCGCCAATCTGGTGTTCTTCGCCGTCATCGGCACCGCGGTACTGGCTTCCACTTTTTTCCTCACGCATGACGAGATCGTCAAAAGTGAAAAAGCCGAGAAGCTCAAGCTCATCACCCAGATCGTGCCCTCCGAACTGTTCGACAACGATGTCATTCAGGACACGATCAGCATCCCCGCCGATCCGCTGCTGGGCAATGAAGACAGTACCCTCGCCTATCGCGCACGGCTGAATGGCGAACCTTCCGCCGTGGTGCTGGAAGCCGTCGCGCCGGACGGTTACAGCGGCAAAATAGCACTCATCCTCGCCGTGCGCGCCAACGGCGAACTGGCCGGTGTGCGCGTGGTATCGCACAAGGAAACGCCGGGCTTGGGCGATTACATCGAGCTGCCAAAAAGCCCGTGGATAAAGGGTTTTGACGGCAAGTCACGCGAGATTTACAAAGACGCCGACTGGAAAGTAAAGAAAGACGGCGGGCAATTCGACTACATGGCGGGTGCGACCATCACGCCACGCGCCGTGGTTAAGGCAGTGAATAAAGCCTTAATTTATTTTGTGGAAAATCGCGCGCAATTATTTGCCGCAAGTGTCGCCCAACCCCAAAAGCTGAAGTAATAAAACACGGCAGGAGATAAAAATGAAGCTCCAGGAATTCAAAGATATTGTTTATAACGGCATCTGGAAACAAAACACCGGTGTCGTACAACTGCTAGGCCTATGCCCCATCCTGGCGGTGAGCAGCACCGTGGTGAATGGCGTGAGCCTTGGCATCGCTACTGCCATCGTTATGGCGCTGAGCGGTGCGGCCATTGCGCCGATTAGAACTTTTGTGCCCAACGAAATTCGTATTCCAGTTTTTATTCTGATCATCGCCGTATTGGTCACCGTCGTGCAATATCTGATGAACGCTTACATGTACAGCCTGTACGTGGTACTGGGGATTTTTATTCCGTTGATTGTCACCAACTGTATTGTGCTGGCCCGTATCGAAGCGTTTGCTTCAAAAAATCCCGCGTGGGCATCGGCTCTGGATGGTTTTGCGATGGGTATGGGCCTCACATTGGTGTTGGCAATTCTGGGCGGCGTTCGCGAAATTATCGGTCATGGAACATTGCTTTCCGGTATTGATCTTGCACTGGGCGAGGTCGCCAAAGACTGGGTGATTCACCTAATCCCTAACTACAAAGGCTTCTTGCTCGCCATTTTGCCGCCGGGTGCGTTTATTGGCTTGGGCTGTTTAATTGCCGGAAAAAATTACCTGAATTTACGCGCCGAGCGTAAGACGAAAAACATGAAAATCACTCCCGTATCAACCAGTGCCGAGCTGGCCTCTTCAGCACAATAAGCAGCTTAATACAGCATCAATGAATACCAGCAAACGCCGTGAAATCTTTCTGCGCCTGCAGGCTGCCAACCCGCATCCCAAGCCGGAGTTGGAATATAGCTCACCGTTTGAATTGTTAATTGCAGTGCTGCTATCGGCACAAGCTACCGACATCAGCGTCAATGCAGCCACGCGCATTTTGTTCCCGATAGCCAATACCCCGCAAGCACTACTCAACCTAGGCGAAGAAAAATTAAGTGTTTATATTCAACGTATTGGACTTTACAAAACCAAGGCAAAACACATTATTCAGACCTGCAGATTGCTGCAGGAAAAACACGACGGAAAAGTTCCGCAAACGCGCGAAGCACTGGAATCTCTACCCGGCGTGGGGCGCAAGACCGCGAATGTGGTTTTGAATATTGCCTTTGGCCAACCCACCATTGCAGTGGACACACATATATTTCGCATCTCTAACCGCACCGGCATTGCGCCGGGAAAAGATGTACTGGCTGTGGAGCAACAACTGCTAAAAGTGGTTCCGGGTGAATTTAAATTGCTCGCGCATCACTGGCTGATTTTGCACGGACGCTATATTTGCCAGGCACGCAAACCCAAATGTACTTCCTGCATCATTGCAGACCTGTGTGAATTTAAAGAAAAAACGCTCATCCCGCCCCAAAAACTCCCAAACTAATTGACCCACAAATCAATGGGCCCCGGGATCATTATCACCCGAGGCCCATCTAGTTGTGTTGTATGACAAGGCTCAACAGCCCCGGCTTACGGTTTTTTAGGCCGCTAAAGCGTAGTTTTCATCGTTTGCATTTACATGCTTGCTTCATTTACGTCGATCGCCTGACGTGTCGCCCCGAAACCTATCTGCTCGCTGTCGAAACCAGGTCATCCCCAGCATAAGCACACTGACTTCACTGCACTTATGGTGGAGATGGGCGGAATTGAACCGCCGTCCAACAAGCCCTTATTGAGCCGGAGTTTTCGCAAACCGAAGTTTGCTCACAACAATGCGGAACATTCTAGCACATGAACAAACGTAAGTAGATATTCAGTTTTATGGCGGTAACCCAAACTGATAAATCGATTTTAGCCAGTCATGTTTTTGACTCACTAAGGTAATAAATCTGAAACCTTGCTTGTTTAAGATGGCGTTCGCCAAATTTGATGGCGAAATATTCTTCAACTACCAGGAGGCCTCATGAACAACCATGCTACTCAGCCGGAAGAAATCGAGATGGTTTTAAAAGAATTTGGCGATTTCTTTGCCAAAAGTGAAACTGAAAATCCCCCGCCCAGAAAGTCGAAATCATCAAAAAAATCAAGTGATGATGAGTATTATATCCCGCTCTATAAAGCCAGTTATTTCAATTAAAACCAGATCAGAGCTTGCGCTTCCAAGCTGGAACACCAAACACTTCCATACTTGGTATGCGCGAGAACACGGTGGAAGTCGTAGCGACACTTGGGGAAAGAACCATTTGCAGCAAGCCGGTGAAGGCTGCAAGAAACTATAGCATGATTGACTGCTCCAGCGTCGCCACCGGCAAATACAAGCACAACTGATTATCTACGCAAGCAATAAATCCCAGCTTCATATAAAACACTTTTGCTTTTTCGTGCTTGGCATCCACGACAACTGCATACAACCCCACCCTCTGCGAGAATTCCACCGCCAGGCGCAAGGCGAACGCCAGTAAATCTTGTCCGACGCCTTGGCCTTGATAACGCACATCTACCGCCAAACGCCCGACTCGCAAAATGGGGGCGGGATAGCGCGGCAATTTAGCTTGAGAAGCCAACGAAGTTGTTGCAACTTGGCCTGCACTCACCGTCACAAAACCGATGACGCTAACACCATCCTCAGCCAATGCAATGTAAGTTTTGCCGAAACCGCGCCGTTGCTGCTGCCCCGCGTGGCGCAGCAAAAAATCATTAAGTGCAGCCTCACCGCAATCAAAACCCTCACGGCGATGCGCAGCGCCAAGCAACTGGATAGTCGCCATCACTTAACTGCGCGCCATTAGATTACGCAGCGCCATATTGGGTTTAGGAGGATTTTCGAGAGAAGCAGTGAACGCATCGAAATCACGCTGCGTCAACATGAGCGTATCAGTTTCAGAAACAATTCTGCGCGCCGCTTCAAACGCGTTCTGCAACATAAAACTAGAAACTGTCGTGCCCATCAACGTGGCGGCACGTTCAATCATCGCTTTAGCTTCCGCACTGGTGCGCAGATTGATGCGCGCGGATTCATTGGTGAGGCTGGCTGGCATGACAAGCACTCCGAAAAATTTGATAGCGATATTGTACGTCAAAATGCCACTAGTAATTCAACTAGCTACATTACCTCTAAAACAGGACTGATGAATATATCTTGCCGTTTGAATGAATGGTGGAGATTAGGAACGGACGGAAGTCTTAAGTGGCACGCCTGCATGGGCTGCACATTGCTTAGTAATGAGTTGATGGAGTTGTGTTTGAGCGGCTTGTTTACTTCAACAGAAAATATCAGCCAAATGAATGCGATTTTCGCAATTTAGCCCTTTAAAATCAATGAGTTACAACTTGGCGGAGGCTGTGAGATTCGAACTCACGGAACATTTCTGTTCGGCAGTTTTCAAGACTGCTGGTTTAAACCACTCACCCAAACCTCCGTATTTTGATCAAAAATCAGATGCTGCCGATTTCTGAGGCGCGCATCATACCCGAACTATGCTTTTTCGTTAAGCGTCAATTGCAAGATTTTTTTCGTGAGTGATTGCAACTTTTTTGATGCTTCTGTAGTCTTACGCTCGCTGCTGAAAAATCATCAGGATTTACTGAATGTTTTCCGTTCGTTAAACGTTTTAATTGGAGAAAAACACATGCAATATCAAACCATTTCGCAGACCGGTTCTTTTGCTCTGGAGCAAAATAAGGTTTTGCGCAACACTTACATGATGCTGGGATTGACCATGATCCCAACGATTATCGGTGCATTTATTGGCATGTCCACGAATTTTTCGTTCATGGCGCAATATCCGATTATGGCTCCGCTGCTGATGTTTGGCGTAATGATGGGCATGTTGTTTGCGGTTTCGGCACTGCGCAATAGCGTATGGGGCATCGCGGCGCTGCTGGGCTTTACCTTTGTCGCCGGTGTATTTTTGGGACCGATTTTGCAGCACGCGCTACATCTGAAAAACGGCGCTCAATTAATCGGTATGGCAGCGGGCGGCACAGGGGTAATCTTTTTTACCCTGGCGACTATCGCCACCGTCACCAAAAAAGATTTTAGCTTTATGGGCAAGTTTTTGTTCATCGGCGTGATCCTGCTGGTGATTGCATCTTTGGCAAATTTGTTCTTCCAAGTGCCCGTGTTGTCACTGACTATCTCGGCGATTGCCGTGATGATTTTCTCGGCCTACATTCTGTATGACATCAGCCAGATCGTACACGGCGGCGAAACCAACTATGTGATGGCGACCATGTCCCTGTATCTGAATATCTACAATATCTTTGTTAATTTGCTCAGCTTATTGATGGCGTTTGCGGGCGAGAAAGACTGACCTTGCACCTGTTGTAATTAGAGAAGGCGGCATAAGCCGCCTTTTTCTTGCCTGATCAAACCATCTCTACACGGAAAACAATATGCCACTGAATGCCTTTTTAAAACAATTGAACGTTGCGCCTGAACGCATAGCGTTCAACGACACCATCGCGGTAATCGACGCCTTGTATGACTTCACCCCGACCGCATTCAAGAACGGCTCGCTGCTCAACGAAGCAGGCAAGAATAACGGCTCGTGCAAAGTATTCTCGTTCGCGAAACTCAACAACCTGTCGCAACAGCTGACTCTGCATTGTTTCGGCGCTTATTATCATGATGATGTGCTCAAAAACCCGGACGGTGTGGATCATCAGAACATACGGAATTTCATCCAAACGGGCTGGGAAGGAATCCGGTTCGGAGGCGAAGCACTGACACCCCAAAGAGCCTGACTTCCAAAATTGCCAGGCCCGAAGCAAGAAAGGCGACCAATGGTCGCCTTTCTTGCTTACCGTCCCACCTTATACTTCTGCTTCATAGCGCCCGCATGTAGGCGGCTATCTCTTCCAGCTCGCCGTCCGGCAACAAGGAGGATATCCTTACACCCTCCCGGCCTGACACAATGAGAAAGACAACCCTACAACTTCGGTTTGCATCGTTAGATGCGTACATGCGGTGCAAGTCCCACGGCATGATCTCGCTTACTCACTCCAATGCCTCGAGCATCAGATCATCGTAGCTGATCATGCTTTAACGAACAGCGCGATAGACTCGACGTGCGAGGTATGCGGAAACATATTCATCACTCCGGCAGCTTTGAGCGTATAGCCGTGTGTATGTACCAATATCTCCGCATCGCGCGCCAACGTGGCCGGGTTGCAGCTCACATACACAATGCGTTGCGGGGCGGTCTCGGGCGTAATGGCTTTTATCAGTTCCATCGCGCCATCGCGCGGCGGATCAATCAGCCATTTATCGAAGTGGCCCAATCTAGCCAGCGACGCGGCATCTATCTCAAACAGGTTCATCGCACTAAATTGGGTATTCTTGGATAGCGCATTGAAGTCGGCATTTTCTCCGGCGCGCTTCACCAGCGCGGCACTCCCTTCAACTCCCAGCACTTGCGCGCCGCTGCGCGCGATGGGCAGCGTAAAATTTCCCAAACCGCAGAAAAAATCAGCAATATATTCAGTTGGTTGCGGAGCAAGCAAGCGCAGCGCGCGACTCACCATCAGGCGGTTCATAGTGCTGTTTACCTGGGTAAATTCCGTGGGCGCGTAAGGCATCGTGATACCGAACTCCGGCATGCTGTAAGCCAGCGCGGGCGCATCCAGCGGATAAAACGGATGCACCGTATCCGGCCCTTTGGTCTGCGTCCAAAACTGCACCTGATGCTCATCGGCAAACTGCTTGAGCAGTATTTCATCAGCGGGCGAAAGCGCTTGCATAATGCGCAACACCAGCACATCCACCCGCTCGCCCACCGCCACTTCAATTTGCGGCAATTGGTCGCGAATTGACAGCTGTTCATTCAAGCGTGCCAACAGCGGCAAGAGCTTGGCGATTTTGCCAGGCAGGATTTCACAATGCTGCATGTCGGCAATAAAGCTGCTGCGCTTTTCATGAAAGCCCACCAGCGTCTTGCCTTTTTTTAACACATGTCGCACCGAGAGACGCGCACGCTGACGATAGCCCCACGCCTCGCCGTAAATTGGCGCCAAAATCATTTCCGGCTTGACCTTGCCTATGCGCTGCAGATTATCTTCCAGAATGCGCTGCTTGGCGGCCACCTGCGCTCGCACATCCAGATGCTGCATGGAGCAACCGCCGCACATGGCAAAATGCACACACTTGGGTTGCACGCGGGTAAAGGAAGTTTTATGAATGCGTGTGGCAACCGCATTTTCAAAGCTGGATTTTTTGCGGAACGAAGAATAACTAACGCGTTCTCCGATCAGGGCACCTTCAATAAAAATCACTTTGCCTTCGTGGTGCGCGATGCCGCGCCCTTCCTGATCCAACGATTCAACGGTAACAACGGGTTCAATGGTGGGCATAATTTTCAATTGTAGATAATAGATTGCCTAAGCGCGTTTGTGCCAATCCCCAGCCCAGAATAACTCCGGTAGTATTGGCCAGCATGTCGGCATATTCAAAAAAGCGGTAGCCACTCAGTCCCTGTAAAAATTCAATGCCCACCCCCATTGCGACAAAGCATACAAATAATATTTTGCGGGTATTGGGGGATAAATAAACCTGACAAAAAATCAGCATCAATGTGGCGTAGGCCAGTGCGTGTTCCAGCTTATCCACGCCTTCAAACGAAACCGGCTCGGGGGGATGCGGTATCAGGGAAATATAAAATACGCCGGCCACCAATATCCAACCGATACCCAAGTAAATACTGCGCAGCATCACTTGCTATCTTTCCAAGCCGCCAAATATTCCGCCCAGTGTGGCTCGCTGGATTTGCCCAGCACGCTGCGCACTAATTCACATTCCTGTTGGTAGCGTGCTGGTGTAAATTGCCCGCGCATTAATTGAAAACGCGCGAACACCAACCAGGTATTGACCACATCGGTTTCGCAATAATTGCGGATTTCGGCCAACTTGCCTTCCTGATACGCTTCCCACACTTTGCTGCCGTCCATGCCCAACTTACCGGGAAAGCCGATCAGCTTGGCCAGATCATCCAGCGGCGCATTGGCCCGCCCGCCATACATAGCCAATAAATCCATTAAATCAATGTGTCGCGTGTGGTAACGGCTAATGTAGTTATTCCATTTAAACTCACGATCATCTTCACCCATGTCCCAATAACGCGGGCATTGCACGCCGTGAATCAGGCCGCGATAGTGCAACACCGGCAGATCAAAACCGCTGCCGTTCCAGCTCACCAGCTGCGGGGTAAATTTTTCAATGCCGTCGAAAAAGCGCTTGATCAGGCTGCCCTCGTCATCCCCCAGCTCGCCTAACGACCACACTTTAAAAGTGTCGCCTTCGCGTAATACACAGGAAATGGCTGCAATTTTTTGCAAGTGATGCTGAATGAAATCGCTGCCGGTTTTAGTGCGACGCATTTGAAAAGCCATCTCCGCGACTTGCGTGTCACTCACTGCGCTATCCAGCTCGTACAAAGTGCGCAGCCCCGCAACATCGGGGACGGTTTCAATATCAAAAACAAGGGTTGGATTCATGTGAGGATTACCGAAATTTACGCAGCCGGAAGATTAATAATCGGGCTCAAACAAAAGGCCGGAAAGTTCCGGCCTCAGGTAGAACAACAGCTTCTGATTTTACGCGAAATTTTGTGCCGCGAAATCCCAGTTCACCAAATTATTCAGGTAGGTTTCAACAAATTTTGCACGCAGATTACGGTAGTCGATGTAATACGCATGTTCCCACACGTCGATGGTGATGACTGGCTTGCCTTCGCCGCTCTTCAACGGATTACCGGCAGCGCCCAGATTAACAATTTCCAGCGAACCGTCTGCCTTCTTTACCAGCCAAGTCCAACCCGAACCGAAGTTACCCACGGCAGAAGCTTGAAAGGCTTTTTTGAATTCATCCAGCGAGCCCCATTTTGTATTGATCGCATCGGCCAACGCACCGGTTGGGGCTCCACCGCCATTGGGTTTCATGTTATTCCAGAAAAAGGTGTGGTTCCACACCTGTGCGGCATTGTTGTAAATACCACCGGATGATTTCTGCACAATAGCTTCCAGAGACTCATTTTCAAACTCGGTTCCCTTGATCAAATTATTCAGATTGGTCACATAAGTTTGGTGGTGTTTCGCGTAGTGATACTCGAATGTTTCTTTGGACATATGCGGTTGCAGTGCGTCGGTGGCGTAGGGCAAAGCGGGTAAGGTATGTTCCATGATTATCTCCAATCAGTTATTAAAAATTTAGAAGTATGGCGCCGCCATGAAGCGACAATATACCACAGGATTACACTCAACTATTATGCGACGCGAGCAAGAGATCAAATCTTTCACCGTATATAAAAAAATTTCCTTTAATAACAATGATTAAAACTGAATTGACGGCCTAAATACCAAGGTTAATACATTTTCATTGGTGGTTCGTAAAATCCCCGAATACTCTGCCGGTGCCGACCAAATCACACCGATATCCAGCGTGGGGGTGTAATCCTTGCCAATTGCCCAGTGCGGAAATTTTTTGCCGATCACATACTCCTGACGCACCAACTGAAAATCCCCTTCGGTAAATTGCCACTTGATATCCATCGTGGAATTATTGACCCAATCCAAATAATTGGATTTAACATTTAAATTACTGCGGAACAAATTGATGTACATCACATCGGGAATATTCATGTGCTCATGAAATTTGGCTCCGACACGAAAACTCCAGCTGATTTTCTCCCCCGGATAATCGATTTTGCCTTTAATCTTCCACTCCACCTCCAGCCATTTATCATCGATCAGCTCATTGCTTTTAATGTGCATGGCTCCCGTGCTGAGCAAATAACCGGTGTAACCGCTACTGCTACCGTTGCGTTTTTCTCCCGGACGCACAATTTTTGCAATATTGCCAAAGAACGCCGAAATCGCCCAAGGCTCCTGAAAACCTGCGGTTGCCGACTCGATAATATTGATACTGGTATGTCCCAAGCGCCCATATTCGTATAGGTTATGCTGATTTTCTTTCAGATACACGCCCAGCAACGGCATGGGATAAACACTCGCCTCCAGTAACATGTAACGCGGAATAAACGAGCCTTGAATTAACTTGGAATAAATCACCGCCTCGTTGGTGGAACGAATGGTGGGAATCGGCTTATTGGTGAGCGGAACATTAACGGCAACATCCGAATAATAAGGATCGAACTCCCACATCATTTCTATCTGGCTTCCCTCATCAGAATCCGCAGTACTGTCTTCTTGCTGCTCTATTGAATTTTCCGCAACTTGAAGCGGCACAGCGCCCGACTGCTCCGCAAAAGCGGATAAGGGATGCATACAACATATTGAATATAAACAGAAAATTACAATGCCGCGCATGGAGAAATTCTTTTTCGACACGTGATGCACTTAGGCAGGAAAAGCTTTTTTGAAAGGTTGCACAACAACATCCCGATAAACGCCGCCGCTCACATAAGGATCAGCTGCAGCCCATGCTTGGGCTGCAGCCAAATCGGCAAATTCCGCCACGATTAAACTGCCCGAGAATCCGGCGTCACCCGGCTCGTTCGCATCTACCGCCGGAAACGGCCCGGCCAAAATCAATCTGCCCTGATCCTGCAGCGCTTGCAGGCGCTGCACATGCGCTGGACGTGCCGCTTTGCGTTTTTCCAAACTGTTGGGAACATCTTTTCCGACAATGGCATACAGCATCACTGGGCATCCTTTTTATCTTCTTCTGCATATTTGGAAATCACCGCAGCCTGCAGCAAAATAAATACAAACATCAGGCTGGTCGCACCAAACAGTTTGAAATTCACCCAGGAATCCAGAGAAAAGTTATAAGCGACATACAAATTAACAAAGCCCAATAACGCAAAAAAAGCACTCCAGGCAAGATTCAAATAATGCCAAACCGGTGGGGGTAAGGCCATTTTTTCATGCAGCAATGCGTGGATCAAATTTTTGCCGAACAAGGGGCGCGACAACAATAAAGCCCCCGCGAAAAACCAGTACAAAACCGTGGGCTTCCACTTGATAAAAGTTTCGTCATGCAACAGCAAAGTGGCACCGCCGAAAATGACAATAATTCCCAAACTCACCCACAGCATCGTATCGACTTTACCGTGGCGATACTTCACCCAGGCTACCTGGGCAAGCGTGGCAACAATCGCGGAAGCAGTCGCAGCGTAAACACCGAACAACTTAAAAAACACAAAAAATAAAATAACGGGGAACAGATCAAATAAAATTTTCATTATGCAATATATTGATTATAAAGGAATTATTTAACTTCTATCCAGCGCAAGCGAGGCCGAATTAATACAGTAGCGCAAGCCGGTGGGCCGGGGGCCATCTTCAAACACATGGCCAAGATGCGCTTCACATTTGGCACAACTCACTTCGACACGATCCATGCCGAGCGGGTCATTCTCATTATAGGTGATTGCATCCTCGTTAACGGGTTGCCAGAAACTCGGCCACCCCGTGCCGGACTCGTACTTGGTTTCCGAGTCAAACAACGGCTCACCGCAACACACACAGCGGTAAATACCGATGTCATGGCAATCCCAATATTCCCCGGAAAATGCCAGCTCGGTGCCGCATTCGCGGCAAATGCTAAATTGATCCGGAGTGAGTTCTTCGCGCCATTCGGCATCGGATTTATCAAGCGGGTCACTCATAGCACTTCCGCCGCATGATCCGCCAGGCGCGAGCGCTCGCCGCGCTGCAGCGTGACGTGCCCGCTGTGCGGCCAACCTTTGAAACGATCCACCACATAAGTCAAACCGGAACTTCCCTCGGTGAGATACGGCGTATCAATCTGCGCGATGTTGCCCATACACACCACTTTGGTGCCGGGCCCGGCACGCGTAATCAGGGTTTTCATTTGTTTCGGCGTTAAATTTTGCGCCTCGTCGATGATCAGATATTTATTTAAAAAAGTACGCCCGCGCATAAAATTTAATGACTTAATTTTTATGCGCGAACGAATCAAATCGCGCGTCGCCGCCCTGCCCCAATCGCCGCTTTCTTCATCGGCCTTATTCAGCACATCCAGATTGTCATCCAGCGCCCCCATCCACGGCGACATTTTCTCCTCTTCCGTACCGGGTAAAAAACCGATGTCTTCACCGACCGAAACCGTCACGCGGGTCATGATAATTTCCGAATAAAGCTTGCTCTCCAGTGTTTGCATCAAACCCGCAGCCAAGGTGAGCAGTGTTTTTCCGGTACCGGCCTGCCCCAATAAAGTGACGAAATCAATCTCCGGATTCATCAGCAAATTCAAAACAAAATTTTGTTCGCGGTTGCGCGCGGTAATGCCCCAAACCGCATTTTTGCTATGGGTGTAATCGGTCAATGTGCGCAGGGTGGCCGAATTTCCCTGCTGCGCGGCAACCACTGCAAAAAACGGCGGGACGCTGCTTTCCTGATAAACAAATTCATTCACCAGCATGTCCTGACACTTCGGCCCCGTCAGATGATAAAAAGTATGCCCGCCCTGTTGGCCGGATTGCATATCATTTGCGTGTTTTTCCCAAAAATCATCGGCCAACGGCATGATACCGGTGTACAGCAAATCGGTATCTTCCAGCACCTTGTCATTAAAATAATCCTGCGCATTTAAACCCAGTGCGCGGGCTTTTATGCGCATGTTGATGTCTTTGCTGACCAACGTCACTTCACGCGCAGGATATTGTTTATGAAGAAAAATTACCACGCCCAAAATGGCGTTATCGGCTTTGCCGTTGGCCAAATTTTCCGGCAAATTACTAACAATGAATTCTGTTTGTAAAAACAAATGTCCGGTGGCGTTTTTATTGCCCAAGGCTTGCAAAGAAACACCCGCTTCAATATCCGAGCCATCGCTCACAAGGGAGTCCAGAAAACGGCTGGCTTGTCGCGCGTTGCGCGCCACTTCAGTCATGCCTTTTTTATTGTTATCCAGCTCTTCCAACACAAACATCGGCACATAAATATCATGCTCTTCAAAACGAAATAAACTGGTTGGATCGTGCATCAACACATTGGTATCCAGCACGAAAAGCTTGGTGTCCGTGCTTCTTTTACTAGCTACTTTTTTGCGGGTTGGCATGATTATCCTTGGAGAGTTTGTACGAAAGAAAGAACATCCCGCGCATGACCTTCAGCTTTAAGGCCGCGCCACTGCTTACATATAATACCCTGATTGTTTAGTATAAAAGTGCTGCGCTCAACGCCTCGCACTTGTTTTCCATACATGTTTTTTTGCTTCATCACGCCAAACAATTGGCACACCGCTTCATCCGTATCGGCCAGCAAAGCAAAAGGCAATTCAAATTTTGCTTTAAAACTTTCATGCGACTTGAGGCTATCGCGCGACACGCCCAGCACTTCGCTTCCCGCCAGTTTAAATTCCGCATATAAATCGCGAAACTGCTGCGCCTCGGTGGTACATCCCGGTGTATTGTCCTTGGGGTAGAAATAAATAACCAAGGATTTTGACACAATCGGATACAGCGTAAACACCGTATTACCTGTGGCGGGCACGCTGAAATTAGGCAGCGGCTGGTTGGCATTTTCGCCGATCACATTTGATTTGTTTGGCATAATTTTTCCAAAGGGTGGCGTAAAAAAGTCGGTACGGGATAAAATGTTGCGGGTGAAATCGCCCCGATTCACCAAGCAAAGCGTCTGGTCGAACTATAGCTATTTCCGCGCCAAGTTTCCATCGCTTGTTGCATATATCAACTCCAGTTAATCCTTTACAATATCCGCATGAATCCACTCACCTCAATTTTAGCGCACGAACTTGCCCCGGACTCTGACGCGGAACAAAAGTTTATGCACGAAGCCTTGAATCTTGCGCATCAGGCGGCGTTGGCGGGCGAAGTTCCAGTGGGCGCGGTGGTCGTTAAAAACGGGATCATCATCGGGCGCGGCAATAACGCACCGATTTCACGGCATGATCCCACGTCGCATGCAGAAATCAATGCGCTGCGCGATGCCGCACAAACGCTGGGCAACTACCGGCTGGTTGACTGCGAATTATTTGTCACCCTGGAGCCCTGCATTATGTGTGTCGGCGCCATGTTTCACGCACGCATTGCACGGGTGATATTTGGCGCGCACGACCCTAAAACCGGTGCCGCCGGCAGTGCCTGTAATTTATTTGAAAATACCCGCTTAAACCACCATGCCCAAGTTAAAGGCGGCGTACTCGCCGACGCATGCGGCAGCATGCTCAGTCAGTTTTTTGCGGCGCGCCGTGCCGCGCAAAAATCATCATGAAAATTTCCATTCACATCCCCACTCAAACTTTGACGCTATTTGACGACAACGGGAATACAGTGCGCCGCTATGCTGTTTCCAGCGGTGCCAACGGTGTCGGAGAAGAAAGCGGCAGCCACTGCACGCCGCGCGGCAAACACATCATCCGCGCCAAAATTGGTGCCGGTCAACCTGAAAATTCCGTGTTTATTGGACGCCGCCCAACCGGAGAAATTTACACACCCGCGTTGGGTGAAAAACACCCCAAACGCGACTGGATTTTGACACGCATTCTATGGTTATGCGGACAAGAGCCGGGCTACAACCGCCGGGGATCTTGCGACACCATGCGCCGCTACATTTATATTCACGGCACACCGGACAGTACCGAATTAGGCAAGCCCGGTTCGCACGGCTGTATTCGCATGCGCAACAGCGATATGGTGGATTTATTTGAGCTCGTAAGCGTGGGGACGACGGTGCAGGTGAACGCCTAATGGCGTCTTTAAGGTGGATGGTTTTACCCGGCGCTTTCAGGTAATGCATAAGGTAGCGCTGCAAAGCTCAGTACCGCTCCATCCAAGGCTTTCCAATGCACCGCACATGCGGCACTCAAAGTGCTGACATGCAACGTCGCCAACACATCAAAACCACCCTGTGGCGCGGGTGCCGCATTCAGAATACTGCCACTTGCTTGCCCGGCATAATCTTCGCTGAATAAATCATCGTGAGGCTGCGGTGCCATGTCGCTATCGATATGCGCGAGATAAGTGCGCTGCTTAACCTTGCCCAGATAATGCAAACGCGCCACAATTTCCTGTCCGGGATAACAGCCTTTTTTAAAACTGACTGCCTCCAAAATATCCAGATTCAACATCTGCAAAACATATTGCTCTTGAGTGGCGGGCAAAACCAGCGGGATCCCGGCACGAATCAATAACCAGTCCCAGCAAGGCGAACCCACCGGCTTGGAAAATGCACCAAGTTGCCGCCACAAACCTGCCGCGCAATCTTGTAACGCGCTGATTATAAATGTATTATTTGCAACCCGGATCAGGCTGCCGCTCTCTGACGGTACCGCTACCCAAGGGATATCCTGAGGAATTTCACCCGAAGTTTTTTTCAGGAGCGCTGCAGCACCTTCCCCGGCCATGCCGAGACAGACATAGTGTGCACTGACATTTTCAATTTTCACTTTGGAGCGCAACACATACATCGAGAATTTTTTGTGGATAGATGCAAGCAAAGCGTGCGGCAAATGCAGAAAATAATCAGCCCCTTCTTGCCGGATAATAAAAGTCGCCAGCACCCGTCCTTTAGCTGTATTGAAACTGCTCAACTGTGCGCGTTGGGGCGTGACTAATTTAATGTCGTTACTGCACATGTTCTGCAGAAACGACTGCGCATCTTCCCCGCTTACTTTCAACAAACCAAACTGGCTTAGGTCACACAGCACCGTTGCATCGCGCGTGGCGATGCGCTCTGCCGCAGCGTCGCCAAAATCTTGCACAACTTCATTTTGAATGTGTGCGCCCTCTGATTCAAGGAAAGTTTGCCAGTCCGAATTATGCATAGATTGATATTTTATTTTTTGGAAGTGCTTGTTGTTGGAGAGTCGAGTCAGCCGATTTCCCGGATGGCGCTGAGGCAGAAAAACTCGCGGTTGTTGACGTTGGATTGGCGCTCGGACGAATCTGGGGTGCTGCAATATTTTGCGTGGTCGGCTTTTGTACCATGCTTAACTTGCGCGCTTGCGCAGATAAGGTTACGACACTTGCCTCCTGTTGACTGGCCGTGGTATTCAGCTTTTTCGCCAAGGGCGAGTTAGCGGAAGTGTTCGGAGAACTAACCGGAGAAATTCTACTGCTGATACTGCTAATGGCCATGCTGTACTCCCGTTTTAATTTCACCCAATTGAGGGCGCTTAGTCCGGCACACCCAAGGCGGTTTCGAAAATCGGTTTTGTGGTAATCAGTTTCGACAAGGTAAACGCGGCGGTCGGCTGCATATTGATGCAAATCATTTTAATGTTGAGCGCCTGACAAGTGCGGGACAGCTTATCCAACCATGAATAATAAATCTGATCGATAACCGGCACGCCATTCAAATCATAATACAGGCGCTGCCCTTGCTCCTGCTGCACGTGCGCGGCGATATCCCGCATCAGTACATCCTGATCTTGAATATTCATGCTGCGCAGCGGCTCAAGCAAAAAATTGCTTTTGCCGATACGCGTCAAATGCACGCCAGAAATACTCATTTAACCGGCTTTTTGACTGACATGAATGCCCATGCGCATGAAGGCTTCTTTCAGCCCGTCGGATAAACTGGCGCGGGTGGTTACTCCGGTTAGGTCGATATTCAAACTCACCAAAGCGCGCGCAATTTCCGGATGAATGCCGGTGATGATTGCATCAGAGCCCATTAATTGCACGGCGCGCACCATCTGAATCAAATGGTGGGAAACCTGCGAGTCGATATTTTTTACCCCGGTTAAATCCATCACCACCGCGCGGGCGTGATCTTTGGCAATACGGTTTAGCAGGGCTTCCATGACCAGCATGGTGCGGCTGGAATCCAGCGTACCAATAATCGGCAAGGTCAAAACGCCATCCCAAATTTCGGTAATCGGCGTCGAGGTTTCACGCAGCTCGGCTTCCTGTGCCTTCAGGGTATTTTCACGCTCGCTTAAATAAGTATGGAAAATTTCCATAATCAGTTCGTTAAAATGCTGGGCAAAATACAGCAACACCGAACGCGACTGGGTGAAGGCAATCCCGCTATCGGCTTCCAGCGCGGAAATCAGGCTGTACTGCAACTGTTGGGTATAACGCACCACGTCTTCCACATTTCCGCCGCGCATTAGCATGCGCTGTGCGAGGCCGGAAAAAAACATTTCCAACGCGTGGAATTGCGGGGTCGTGCGTTTATGCGGCTCTTTGGAGCTTAACAGACCGGAAATCAGATTAACGAATTCGCTGCTTAAATCAGCCACCTCATCCTCGTCCATTAGCTTGTTGTCCGCGCAGAAATATTCCCGCCCGACTTCTTCTAATTGCGGGGAAATATTGCCGACTTTTACACTAAATAATGCGGCTAATTTTTCGCTGCCTTCTTTCTTCTGTACCATGCTGTTTCCCCTTTTATCCAATTGTACAAACGCAAATCGACTGATCATCGGAAATGCGCCCCATGATGTTACCCAACGTATACGCGATCAACTGCGGGTGCTGATTAAATAAACCGACAAAATTCGCCGTATCCCAATTACGGCGAATGCCATCACTGGCGGTCAGTATCACATATTTTCTGCCAAATTCACTTTGAATAACGGTAGCCGAGCGATGCTCCCTTCCCAATATTCCCGGCGCAAAAGCAATCTGTTGCAATTGCTCCTGATCATAGATATGCGCATTCATATCGCCCACGCCGCATAAGCGCAAATTGCATTTCGCCAGATCTATTTCACCGGTAATAGCCACCGCGCCGCGCGTATTAACCAGTTGCCGATCGACCATGGACAGCATCGAATCGGGCGATTCGTAGTTAACTAAATGCGCGGATAAATTGGCGGTCGCCGCCTGCGCTTCTTCACCGTGCCCCAGACCATCCAGATGCAACCAGCGCAAAATTTTCCCGTCGCGCTGCAAATAAATCCGGTCACCATTAAAACGCTCATCCGATAAAGAACGTGAAAATAATCCGAACTTGAAGCCGGACTTCGCTTCTTTATGGTTTTTATCCAGATAAAATCGCGCAAGAATGACCGTGCCATTCCATTTTTTCATCTGCCCGGGACGCTCTTCCTGGGTATAAATATACGACTCGTCACTCAGCCGGCGAATAGCCCCCAACCCTTTACCCAGCGTACTCGATGTTGAATAGCCATCGATTTCGGCGGAAGCCAGATTACGAATCCCCGGACCGTAATCCAAAGACAATAAATCCAACACCCCGCCCGGCTGTTTCCACAATTGCACCATGCCGCGACCGGCGGCATGTTTCACATTATTGCTCACCAACTCTGACGCAACCAACAGCATATTTTCCTGCTTTAGATGATCGACCCCCAGTCTCTGAGTGATAGCCACCAACTTGGAGCGCAGCAGAATTAACGAACTCTCGCTTTGAGTTGCGTTATTAAACAACAACTTACAATCAGTGGCACTATCAAAGACCTCAGACACAGACGACTTTCACGGAACAATGCGGACCGCAATCTAACGTATCTTTTTTATGGCACAGCGAAACCACCGCACGACCGCGACCGCGATGTTTAGCTTCATATAAAGCCGTATCTGCTCTATGAATAAATCCTTCCAAAGTCAAATCGTTCGGGGTTTGCTCGTCGATAGAGGCAATGCCGATACTCACCTTACCCTGCATTTGCTCAAGCACCTGGCGCGCTTTTTCGCAGGCAGTCGAAAAGTCAGCATGGATCATCATAGCAAATTCATCCCCGCCAAATCGAAATGCACAATCCACGTCCTCGCGAATTACACTGCGCAAAATATGGGCCATTTTATTCAAATACGCATCGCCAAACAAATGGCCATGCTCATCATTAATATTTTTGAAGAAATCCAAATCCAGCATCACCAGCGACAGGGGCGAGTTCCTTTGGCGCATCACATAACGAAACGCCTGATCCAATCGGGCATCAAACGCGCGGCGATTCGGCAACATCGTGAGGGGATCGGTTTCCGCCTGCGTAATGGAAACTTGCAACTCGGCTTGACGATCCAGCAGTTTTACCTGCAACTCGGCCAATTCACGCTCAGTACGCTCACGCAATTCCTGAAAGTGCCGCGCCATCGCCTCGTTGCGCTGCGATAATATTTCCGGGTCAATAGATTCGGTAGATTTACGAAGATAATCATGTAGCTGATCAATGATGCCGGTTTCCACCTCGCCTGTTTTGGCAATAGCAAACTGCTGATCATTCCAACACACACTTAAATTATTGTGCTGCAGAAGCACACTGGCAGAAAAAAGTTGACCGCGACAGGCGCCCGCGTTACGTAATCGGGTATTCAACTCCAGACAGGCAAGCGCCGCGCCAAAGGCATTTCCCTTGAGGCGACTGACACTTTCCATCAAAAATGAGACGAAACTTTGCAAATCAGGTTCGATTGCCAAATTTAATCTTAGAAGCTCGACCGATTTCACAGTACCCCACCCTGTTGAATTTCAAGTCGCTTTATAAGCGACCAGAAAGAATAGGTCAATCCCAATTTCATAATTTCGCAACGAAAGACTTGTTAGCCGCAGGGCAAATCCCTATAATGCGCGCCTGCTTGGGGAGCATATTTCAGCGGTAGAATACTTCCTCGACAAGGAAGAGGTCACTGGTTCGATCCCAGTTGCTCCCACCATATCCAAAGCGGCGTGATCAGCAAAGATAGCATTCGCACATCACCCTTGCTGACTGACCATTCTCCCCAAACACGCATCACACAATTGCTTGGCTTTCTCTGCGGTATCCGCCTCGGCATAACAGCGCAATTCCGGTGCATTACCCGACGGGCGCAAATGCACAATATCTCCCGAAGCAAACGTTACACGCAGCCCATCAGTTTGGTCGATATTTGTTACTTCACCGGATTGTGGTGCCAGGATTTTCACCAGTTCTTGCGGTGCATTCAGCAAGCGTGCAATCAAATCGCGACTCAATTCAGTTGCAAAATTCTGCAAACGATCACTCGCGGTAAAACGCGCCGGCAAATCCCGCAACAACTGTGAAACCTTACATCCCCGCTCCCGTGCCAAAGCCAGCAAAGCCAACATCGGCAACACCGCATCACGCGTTGGCAATGCCGCCAGCCGTTGCCCGTTTCGTATTACATCCGATCCCAGCAAAAACCCTCCATTCGCCTCATACCCCACCACAACCTGAGACATAAATCCTTCCATCCCAGCGATAACATAGGGTGAGCCAATCTTGGTCCGCAGCACTTTCTTGAAGTCGCCTGCACTCCCCACACGACACAACTCAACAGCCGTATTACTACTTACCGGCGTCACCACCACATCGGCATGCAGAAACTGCGCGCACAAAATCCCCACCACATCCCCGCGCAACCACTCGCCACGCTCATCCCCGATCAACGGGCGATCCGCATCACCATCGGTCGACACAATCGCATCAAACTGATATTCACCTGCCCACTGTTTGGCCTGCAGCACGTCTTCCGCGCGCACCGCCTCGGTATCAATCGGCACAAACACCTCGGTACGCCCCAGCGAAATCACCTCCGCACCCAGCCCCTCCAAAATACGCCGCAACACATCGCGCCCCACACTGGAATGCTCGTACACCGCCACACGCTGCCCGGACAAAGAGCCCGCAACAAAGAAATTCAAATAACGCAGAACATACTCATGTTCCGCCCGCCCATCCGGCTCTGCCAACTCATACGGCGTTAATTGATGCGGCAGATTCACTTCCACCTGCAACATCGCCAGCTCATCCTGTTTGGATATCTCACCTTCGGCACGATAAAATTTAATGCCATTGCGATCAAAAGGAATGTGGCTCCCCGTCACCACCAGCGCCGGCAAGCCCAACAGAGTTGCGTAATATGCAATCGCGGGAGTAGGCAACGCCCCCACATAAATTACCTCACGCCCCGCATCGCGCACCGCCGCCGCACATGCCGCCGCAATCCGCGGACTACTCGGACGCAAATCATGCCCCAACACCACCCCGGAAGACTCAATCGCCACCGCCTGCAAAAACGCCGCTACATAAGCATAACAAACCTCATCCGACATCTCAGTGACCAAACCGCGCGCCCCGCTCGTGCCAAACTTCACTCCGGAACGCAACATCAATTCATCTATCTGCATAAAATTCTCCAAATGGGGTCAGGTCTTGCTTTTTGCCTGCCGCTGTTTTTTTACAATTCGGCTGACTCGCGAATAGTGCAGCCCAAAATGATCTCCAATCTCCTTCAATCCATAACAACCACTGGCATACGCCAGAGCAATCGTCTCTTCTCGCGCATGCTCACCCGCAATCTGCGCTAAGGGTTTGGGCAGGGAGCGTTTCTGGGCTAAAGGAATTTCTGCAAGTATCGTCTCCGCACTCACTTTTTTGCATGCGTGCGGTCAACGAAAGATTCGGAGCCTAGATAGATCTGATTTTTCAGATATACCATGGCGCAGATTGATTTTTGCCATCTGCAATAAAAGCACTGGGATGAAATTGACGTACAACTTCCCTTGCACAACTTGCTGCCCAAGCCTCTCAACTAATTCAATATTAAAACAAAAAAATTAATACGCATTCTTCCCGCTAAATCCTTTAAACACCGTCAAGAAAACTATCTTTATATCCAACCACAGTGACCAATTTTGTATATATTCCAAATCATATTCCACACGTTTTTGCATCTTATCCAAAGTATCTGTCTCACCGCGCCACCCGTTCACTTGCGCCCAGCCGGTAATGCCGGGCTTCACTTTATGGCGCAACATATAGCCCTTGATCAACTTACGATACTGTTCGTTATGTGCCACGGCATGGGGACGCGGCCCCACCACCGACATTGTGCCTTGCAACACATTGATAAACTGAGGTAATTCATCCAAGGAAGTCTTGCGCAAAAATGCCCCCAACGGTGTAATTCGCGCATCATTTTTCTTGGCCTGCACTACATGCGCACCATCATCACACACAGTCATAGAACGGAATTTCCATACTTCCACTACCGCTCCGTTCAACCCATAACGCCGTTGCTTGAACAGAATAGAACCCGGCGAAGTGGTTTTAACTGCAATAGCAATTCCAAGCAAAATAGGCGAAATAATCAGCAAAATCAAAGTCGCAAAAATAATATCCTCAAGCCGCTTTACCCATCCATACAATCCATAAAACGGCGTTTCATACACGCTCACCAATGGCATACCACCAAAATCAATCCAACGAGCATGCATCAATTCGGATACGAATAAATCGGGCACCACATAAACTGAAGCCGTACTATCGGACAACTGATTTACCACAGCCTCAATACGCCGTTCGTTGGTGAGTGGCAATGCAACATAGACAGAATCAATTTCCCCTGCTTCAACTTGCCGCACTAAATCTTCAATGCTTCCTAACGGGTAATTATGTTGTCCAATTGCAAGCTCGGCATAGTCGCCATGTTTATTGTCAAATACCCCAGAAATTTGCAAGCCTGCCCAAGGCATCGCCCGCAAATGATTCACTAGACGATGTCCTATCGGATTATTCCCAACAATAGCAACCGAACGCAAGTTAGCACCATACCTGCGCGCATATCTTAACGTCCAACGTATCAGCAACCTTACTAATATCAACCCCAGTGGCACTAAAGCAAACCAAGTTAACACTACATGAAGCGACAATTCGTAAGAAGACTTAGTCACGTACGCTAAAGTTAATAGCGTAATCACTACCATCAACCAAATAAATACCACTTCACGGATTTCATCTATCAGCGGACTAACCCGCCAAGAACGATACAAGCCACGCATCTCGGCGAAAAGTAAAAATGAAGTCAGCGCCAGCACAACTGCTACAACAGTTGTTACATTCCATGCCACCTCATGCAAACTAATAACCAACCAATAAACGCTAAAAACAATCCCAACATCCAGCAAGCGCTGGAGGAAAGAAACTCGCGAGGAGTGGGGGCGCAGGAAGCTATTTGGCATCACTAAAATTTATTACTCGTGATAATCATAAGCAGCAAAACCGTGCTTTTTCACCAGCTCATCGCGTTCGGCACTGCGCAGGTCTTCGCGGACCATTTCTGACACCAGCTCCTGAAAAGTGGTGGTGGGTTTCCAGCTCAGTTTTTGATGCGCTTTGGTCGGGTCGCCCAATAAAGTTTCCACTTCGGTGGGGCGGAAGTAGCGCGGATCGACTTTGACGATGACTTTGCCCGTGGCGACATCAATACCTTTTTCGTCTACGCCGGTGCCTTCCCAGCGCATTTCAATACCCAACTCTTTGGCCGCGATGTTGACAAAATCGCGCACGCTGTATTGCACACCGGTGGCGATTACAAAATCTTCCGGTTTATCTTGTTGCAGCATCAACCATTGCATTTCGACGTAGTCTTTGGCATGTCCCCAGTCGCGCAGGGAATCCATATTGCCGAGGTAGAGGCAATCTTGTAGGCCGAGTTTGATGCGCGCCAAGGCGCGGGTGATTTTGCGGGTGACGAAAGTTTCGCCGCGAATCGGGGATTCATGGTTGAACAAGATGCCGTTGCAGGCGTATATGCCATACGCTTCGCGATAGTTGACGGTGATCCAGTAGGCGTACATTTTGGCTACTGCATAAGGACTACGCGGATAAAATGGCGTCGTTTCTTTTTGCGGAATTTCTTGGACAAGGCCGTAGAGCTCGGAGGTGGAAGCTTGATAGAATTTGGTTTTCTTTTCCAGCCCCAAGATGCGGATGGCTTCCAGAATTCTTAACGTGCCGATCCCGTCCGCATTGGCGGTATATTCCGGCGTTTCAAAAGACACGGCCACATGGCTCATGGCGGCGAGGTTGTAAATTTCGTCCGGCTGAACTTGCTGGATGATGCGAATAAGGTTGGTGGAGTCGGTTAAGTCACCATAATGTAATTGGAATCGGGCGTTATTAACGTGCGGATCCTGGTAGAGATGGTCGATGCGGTCGGTGTTAAACAGCGACGAGCGGCGCTTAACACCGTGTACCGTGTAACCTTTTTTCAACAATAATTCAGCAAGATAAGCACCGTCTTGACCTGTGATGCCAGTTATAAGGGCAGTTTTATTCATATTACTAACTTTCATATTACTAACTTTCATATATATTACTTCCAAAGTAGCTGCTTTAACTTATGCTCAAAACACAACAACACAGACTCTTTACTCAAATTTTCCACTGCAAATCTGCGAGCGCTCTTACCCAAGCTCTCCCGAAATTCGCGATCCGACTCCAACTGCCGCAAAGCTTTCACAAAAACTTGTACATTACCCGGTGCCACCACTATGCCGCAGCTAGACACGACACTTGCCAACTCCGTTCCTTCATGTGCAGTTGCGAGAATTGCGCGACCACTTGCCATCATCCCAGTCAATTTTGAAGGCATCACTAAATCTGCCGCATCGGCTCGTTGCGGTAAGAGATGAATATCCCCCAGATTAAGCAACTCGTTTAAACGCGCCAAAGGTTGTAACGGCAACCATAATACATTAGATAAATCACTCGCCAACGCCTGCATACGCGTCTTTGCCGCACCATCTCCGCACAACACAAATAAAATTTTCGACGCCTCACTCGCAAAAATTCGAGCCGCCTCGACCACAATTTCCAAGCCCTGCTTCTCCCCCATATTTCCGGAATATAAAGCCACTACCGTACCCTCAGGGATATTCAACTCATCGCGGAATACACTCTTGGACAAATAGAAGATCTCTTCTGTATCTACCCAATTTGGAAATAATTGCACGTGTTCTATTAAAACACCCTTATCCAATAAGCGTTGTTGCATCCTGCCAGAAATCGTCGAAACGCAATCGAAGTGACTCATCAAAACACGCTCAGCCCATAACGCAAACTTTCGGACGAGGGGGGCTCGTAAGATTCCCATATCAAACGCCGCATCTACCTCGAAGTCTTGAACATGAAGCCAAGCTTTAGCATAGGACAGCCTTGCCACAAACCATGCACTGGGCGCACAAAAAAGAGGGGGTTCAATCACCAACACCACATCAGGCTTCCACAATGCTTGCCACAACATAATAGGCAAACTGCTTAATGCGAAACTGACCAAATGCAGTATCCGTTTTAAACCAGAAGGTTTTGGGGGTACCCACAAGGGACAGCGCCAAATATCAACTCTGAATTTCGTTTCACGATGATAGCACCAAGAAGAATGCTCTTGTGAAACGCACCACTCTGGATAATAGGGCGGTGCAGTTACCACGCGTACTTCATGCCCATGCTCTGCAAGCCACTCAGCCATCTCACCGGTATATTTGCCAATACCGATTTTTTCTGGCGAGTAATTAGTGCCGTGAATCAGGATGCGCATATAGCGGTACTAAATCTAGGCTTAATTGGCTTGGCAGGACTGCCAACGCACACCATCATGGAAGGCAAGTCATGGAATACTGAACTTCTTGCGCCCACAACTGCGCCCGCACCAACACTAACACCAGGGGCCACAAAAACATCTGCCGCTAGCCACGCCTCCTCCCCTATCGTCACTTTTTTAGCGAAGATGGAAAAATTGGGCTGACTGTAATCGTGGCTGGCAGCACACAAATAAGAACGCTGTGAAATAACTACATTTTTACCAATCTCAATCTCGCCTAAGCTATACAAAATCACATCATCACCAACCCAAGAAAAGTCACCGAGGGTTACTTTCCACGGGTACGTCGTTTTTACAGAAGGACGAACTAGGACACCCTGTCCCACCTTGGCACCAAACAGTTTTAATAACCAACGTCGCCAGCCAAACATAAACTGCGGCGAGTAGGCGAACAACGTTGCTTGCACCAACCACCACAACTGAACAACAACAGCGGAACGTCCACGGAAACCTGTTGGTAATTTAAAAAAATTTAGCTGCTGAACTCTTTGCATATTCACACTCATTTACTTACCCGAAATATTTACAACAACCGCCTGCTGTTATTGTGAGTCACAACGCAACGTAGCAAACCAGACACTTTATCAAAAATGTCTTTCAGTTTTTTACCAGTAAAGAAGCATCGAGTTAGAAGTCAATTAAATTCCCCATTAATTAGTTCAGCACATAGTTCATCCATAGCCGTTATGTGCATTGCTCGCGCTTCACAATACTGCTTGAAAGCCGACTGTGAAACTAAATTAAATGCACCCGGATCCGAAAGCCAATCACTGATCATATTGGTTGCCCCGGCAACATAATCTGCTGTAGGTGCCAATTTCAAGCCCACTGACTCCGATATGATCTGCTCAATGCACCCTCTTGAATAGGCAATGACAGGAACGGCTCTGCTCATCGCTTCATGGATGACCAACCCTTCGGATTCATTCACATATTTTGTTGGGAATAGGAATACATCAAGGGAATCGAAAAATTTTCGCTTTTCATCAGCATACACCCCTCCAACATAGAGAACATTTCTTAAAACCGATAAGCGACTTTCTACCATGAATCTGACTTTTTCATCCTGATAGGGACCTGCAATTACGAATCGAAGTGTTAGATTTTCACTTTCAGCCCAAGTAGCGATGTCCAAGAACTCCAGAATTCCTTTTTCAACACTAATGTTACTTAAGAATCCAATAGTTTGAATTTTTTCGCGTGGACGGACTTCCTCATTCCATAACATTAATGCTGCAACACCAGAAATAACTCGAGTTTCTTTTACAACCGGATATGCGCATTTCAAATCCCGTGCCATTTTCTCACAGGCTACAATGTGGATTGTATTACTTCCTGCTATTGAAAAGAGTAATCTCGACAACCAGCGAACCCGATTCAGATATTGATAACTATGGTGGTGCAAGTATATCATCCGCCCAAAAAGGCGCGAAATACATACAAAAACAAGATCGTAAATTTGCCCATTGCCGCCAGACAAACCGAGATAAATTTTGCCCACACGCGCCGCGAGCAAATATAAAAGGAATTGGAAAACGCCCCTAAAAGCTACATATAGCTTACTCAATCTCACCATAAACGAACGATCCAAATTTCGAGGAGAATAATCAATTACTAATGGTGCATTTGTGGATGCAATTTTTTTTCTTACAAACTCAGTAATTAATGACATTCCATGTAACGGTGGTGGAAAAATTCCTATCAAACAAACTTGCTGCAACCTCATCACTTTCCCCTTTTGATTAATTTAGCTACTCCCGCAGCTATTGGTATCATCAACATCAAACTAACAGCAAAGTATCCAGCTGACCTTAATGTTATTGAAGCCAAAAAAATAAAGATCAATGCGGTAAACATTTGCAGGACACTCGCTATTTCCACGCTATCAAGCTTGCGAATTTTCCGCTCTAGCTTAACCCACCACGTAATTACAAAAACGATCATAAGCAAACCAATAAAACCCGTCTCTGAAACTATTTTGGAAAATAAAAATGACCCATCTTCAGCATTAAGTTCACCTAAGTGAAACACACTTTCCAAAATTTGTCGTGCCGGAACATCCGGTAAGGGCGCACACCCCATCATGTTAAATCCAAGACCTAATCCACTGGTTCGTTGCAAGTTTGCCCAAGCATCCTGCCAGCCTTGCGCGTAAACAAGACTGGAAATATTTTCAATTTCACTTGTACCAAATAAACCTGAAAAACGGTCGGCAAAAGGTCCAACGATCTGCTCATAATTTAGCAGCGCAGCAATAACTGCAGATATAATTATGGCCACAATCAATACAAATCTCCGTGTGAATTTCACTGCCCTCTTTACAAAAACTTGATAGATTAACCAGACAAAGATCAACACTACCAAACTTGAAGATCTTGAAAAGAGTACCAAACCGACGAGAGCGAAGGTAGCAAAACGCTTTAATAAAGGGCTTTTAGAAACTAATAAGATTGCAACACTAGGGAATAAAGAGATGGCTACATGGCTAGGTTCTAAAAAAAAACCTGAAAATTTCCCCTCTAATCGATACCCAGCTTGGTTAGGAAATAATCCAGAAAAGAATGCCTCAAACAAAAATGCGAGGAAAGCTAACAACAATATTCTTTTTGCTAATATTTCAAGCCGGAGCCAATCACTTGCTGTTGCCCGCCACCCAATTTCCAATCCAACCAATACCAATAAAAACATCACAGGTGCGGCTGATAAAAACTTTATAAATTTATCCTCGCACGGCCCTGTAATCGCAACCAAAAATGAAAATAAAAAAAACACACCCAGCCCCCAAATTATTTGGGCTGAAAAAATGGAAATGCGTAAATTATTTTTTTGTATCCAGAATGCCCCGACAACAGCAAGAACAACGATATTCAATCCGAGCTTTAACCCACCTATACCAACTGAAAAAGGCCAGAGAAGGGTATTAGCAAAGAACCATAGAGACAACACATTGGCAACATTGTCTCTGTTATTTGCGAACCCCATCAATATCCACGCACAAAAGAACGAGCAAAACGTTTCACACAAGCTATCCAATATCTGATTCGTGTGCTAGCAGTGGGGTTGATTTTTTTCTGGATAAGGTAAGTTTCATAGATGCCACCATAGCCACTACTAACACCCCCTGTGAGCATACTGGCGGTGACTTGCTTTAAATAATGTGACTTCAAGCCATCTCCGCAGCGGATAAAAAAATCATAATCAGCGGAAGACTTGAATGCAGTATCAAATTGCCCATTTATTTCAAACAACCTTTTGCGATGCAATGCACCAACATGAGCAATAGTCATGTACTTTTTATGCTGAACCCACGTAAACGGTTCCCCCCATGTTCGCAAAATTCGACCATATTCATCTACCGTATGGATTTGAGAGCTTATAAATTCAAGCTCATCGCCTAATGAGCATATTGCATTTATATAGTCCGCAACTGAATCTGGCGTGTACTCATCACCCGCCCCCAAAAAAGCTATCCACTCACCCGTGGCCTGTGCCACCCCTTTATTCCACGCGTCGTAAATACCACCATCCGGCTCACTCACCCAATAATCGATTACGTCTTGATTTGCTTTTATCAATTCAAGAGTTTGATCAGTTGAATTTCCGTCAATAACAATCCATTCAATGTTTTTATAAGTTAACTCTCTAATAGATTGAATAGTCTTAGGCAGGTGGGTTGCCGCGTTAAAAGTAACGGTTATGATTGTAACTAGAGGAGCATTTGGGCTTGACTGTTTAATTTCACTTTGAAATCTAAGTCCCCCAACTAATGCATTGTCAATTTTATTAGTATCAATCATGCCTTAGCCTCAGCAATCATATTTGCCACTACACCATGCATAGTAACCTTGGCCTGCCAACCTAATTTTTGCCTGGCTTTGCTAGTATCCGCACTACTAATCAATATATCTGTAGGCCGAAATAGCGAGTGATCTTGCACAACATTATCCCGCCAATTCAAATTCAGTACACTAAACGCTTGATCAACAAATTCTTCAAGGCTATGTGTTTCACCTGTCGCAATCACAAAATCGTCAGGTTTATCCAATTGGAGCATCCGCCACATTGCATCAACATATTCTGGGGCCCACCCCCAATCACGGCTTATATCCAAGCGTCCCAAAAAAAGTTTTTCGTTACTCCCCTCACTAATGCGTTTTGCCGCATGAATAATCTTTTGCGTCACAAAACGCGTGGGGCGCAATGGCGACTCATGATTGAACAGCAAACCTGTGCAGGCAAATAACCCGTAAGCTTCTCGGTAATTATTAACCAGCCAAAACGCAGACGCCTTTGCTACGGCATAAGGGCTGCGCGGATTAAATGGCGTTTGCTCGTTGGCTGGATGACCTTGAGTATCACCAAAGCATTCACTTGAGCCCGCGTGATAGAGGCGAATTTCTTTATCAAACATTCGACAGGCTTCTAGCATATTCAACGTGCCGATCACGACGCTTTGAATAGTTTCAGCAGGTTGTTCGAAAGACAGACCGACGGAGGACTGCCCCGCAAGATAATATACTTCGTCAGGGGAGCTTTGTTTGATAGCCATAAAAACACTCCGAAAATCTTCCGGAACCATGGACACAAATCTCACTTGATCATAAACACCAAGCCGTTTAAGGTTTCCAAAGACCGCTCCCTGTGCATCCCTTGATGTCCCCCAAACCACATACCCCCTACTTATCAAAAACTGAGCAAGATAACTACCATCCTGACCGCTCACTCCACAAATTAAAGCAGATTTACTTGTTGGCATGTTGGCTCTTAACCAGCTTTCTTCAGTGCAATAACTGTATTGATTGAAAAGAACTTAATGAATGGATTGGTTGGGAAAAATACCGCATGAGTAATCTTCTCTAAAAAATATCGTATGGGATTTGATATCGCGCGTTGAATTCCATATTTAAAATGACCGCAGAATACCGGGTAAGACTCACCACCAATATAACTAATCTCAAATCCGAAATTCTTGGCTAGGTACTCTACTTTATAACTGCCTAAAGCAGTAGCATGTGTAAAATCACCGTTTTGATTGACCAAGCCGAATGGGGAATCCGCATTAGGAAACCTAGCCAGTAATACGCCCCCCGGTTTAAGCTTTATGCGAATTTGTGTGAGTAGCTCCTCCAGATTTTTTTGTTCGATATGCTCAAACACATCTATCGCCACAATTAAATCAGCCCACTCGTTTTCAATCGAAGAAAACTCATGGAATGGAAGCGCCGCAATACCTTTAGCTCGCGCGCGGGAAACCAACTCATCATTTAACTCAACGCCAATGACATCCCAATTTTGCATTTTTGAATATGCAAGTAACCCGCCATTGCCGAACCCAATTTCAACTACATTTTGAATTGAATTCAAGCCGGTTTTTTTAATTTCAGCGCGATAGGTAGCAGCTTCAAATTTCGAGCACTGGCAAAATTGATCATTCTCCCAATTCTTCCACACGAGGTATTCTTCATCACGACTCATTACTTACTCTCCAGCACGGTTTCATAAACAGAAAAATATTTATCTGCGACCTCATCCCATGTAGGCACATGAAAACCATCAGGCGCTTTCACTTGCTGCAGCGCGGCAGTAAAACTATTTAGAACAGTTTTGAAACTACCCATCTGCACATAAGAAGCGTAATTAGAATAAGTCAAAGTAGCCCAATCATAATTCGGCAAAATTACCGGCACCCCCATGGCAATGGCTTCTAAATTGGAAATGCCGCCTGACTCACCTTTGCTTAGCGTCACTAAAGCACGTGCCTGCGTTAAATATCGAATTTTTTCAGCATCATCCACATTTGAAAGATGGGTCACATATTTATTGTTAATTTCTTTCTGAAACAAACTTAAATACGCAGAGTCCGTATCATGAAGTCGCCCAATAAAAATAACTGGAATTTTTAACGCATTAGCAACTTTAGCCAGCAGTAAAGAATTTTTCCTGGCACAAATTGCACCTACCGATACTAAATAATCTGCATTTCCAACCCAACGATCATGCCGATAAATATCATCTACTCCATGTAAGATGGTATGCACTCTGCGGGGACTTACGCCAAACAATTTTTCAAGATAAGCAACCTCGCCCTGTGCAGGAACAACAAAGCCAGAAGCAATTTCTGACATCCGATAACCCAATCTATCCGCGACTGAGGGACGAAAGTTCCTATACAACGCAATTTCCAACCCGCCAATTCGCGACATCAATGGCGACCTAGAAGTTAATCCATCAAGACAGGTGTAGGCAACTGTCTTTACCCCCTTGGCCAAACTGTATCGGGTAACATTATTGGGGTAATAAAAGGCTTGAAGCACATCATATTTCTGCTCTTTATCCCACCAGCGCACAGGCTGCACATCAACACCTCTTTTTTCTAATGAGTGAAACACACGCTCACAAAGAACGCGAATTCCGCCATCAGCCCAATGGAAAGGATGCCCCGCATCAAATGCGATCTTCATTTATCACCTTCATATACAAGTCATTAATTTTTTTAGCATGCGTATCCGCGTTAAAAAGCTGCGTTGCCAATTCCAAAGAATTCTTACCATATATCTCGATATTATCTGGAACAATCTTCTTAAGCGCCTCTGCAATTTCAATAGGGTTACACGGGGTAACCAGCTCACCATTAATTCCTGGCCTAACAAATCCAGCATAGGTTCCCGTGGCAATAATCGCCTTACCATGTGACATTGATTCAATAATATCCCTGCCCCAAGGGTCCCCCGATATTGATGTACGAACAACAATTGAAGCTGAATCCAATTCAGATTTAATGTCTTTCTTATAAGGAATAATCTCAACAAGATTTTCTAATTTAAGCTCTCGAAGCACTTCGAAAAATTGCTCCTCATAACTCTTCCTAAGCGACGACTTAAGCCTTCTCAAAAATCCCGATTTATTTCTTTTCATGTATCCCAGCAATACAAATGAACATTGCGCAGCAAGTTCAGGCGAATTATCAATAAATAATCTAATGGCTCGCAAAAAATCAATCTGGCCTTTCCCCTGATGAAACTGTCCCATCATCAAGATTCTGAATTTCTCTGTTGCCTGATTCGCACCACATGCGATTACCTCATTGGGGTTAAAATCGAAAGGGTTATAAACGATTGAAATATTGTTATTTTGCTGAAGACGTGAGGCTTCATTCTCAGAAATACAAACCACATGGTCTGCCCATTGATGAATTCTGCTTATCAATGTAGCTCCAATAAGATACGGATCATATCGGCTAGAAAGTAGCTCTCGTACATGAATAAATAATTTATTTGCTGCTTTTGATTTCTTTATCGGTTCCAGCAAATGAGCCAAAACCGAGCTATTTAAATGCACCACATCAAAACTATTTTGATGAATATATTCAATCAATCGCGATTTATTTCTATAGTAATTAGTTATCTCTAGCGGCAAACGGTAGAACGGAGTCCGCCCTGCTTGATTGGAATGAAACTGACCACAATCGATTATTGTGACAGACACCCCTAAATTTTCCAGCCTCAATTTAGCTGCCGGATCATCAACAATAGGTACAACAACTTTTACCGTATTTCCCAACTTTAACAAGCCATTTATCAGGATAAATAAACTTTCTGATGCACCACCAAAATTGAGGCCATGTCCAATAAATAAAATGTTCATTTCTTCTTGAAGAGCATACGATAAACTGCCGCGATATTATTCTGCAAAGTCTCTTCTGTTCCATACACTGCATGAGGTATTTCGGGTGCCGCAATGTATTCATCAAAACCTTGGTCAGTAAACCCTAATTTTTTCAAAACAAAAGTTTTGTCCTGCTCCATCTGTTTTGGATCGGGATAAGGATCAGACTTCAGCATTTCAATCGCCTCGTCTCGGCTCATCTGCCCACTGACAATCAGCGTGGACAAATGCAACCTGCGCTTATCGTACCCGAACTTTTTTGGGAGAATATACGCTTGGTAAAAACGGGTAAATACTGATTCATAGTGCTTATAGGGATAAGGTTTGTAAGCACATTCGTTCTTCAGTATCTCAACTGCGTCTGATTTAACGTATGGAAAATAATCAAGAAAAGAGATCCATTTAATTTTTCGCACACGCTCATACCACAAGTAACTAAGTACCGAAAGCAAGCGATGCGTCTTGATTGGAACAGTACCGAAGCGCTTCTGTATTGCCCTGATATTCTTTGCATCACGTTTAAAGTGATTCCAGCCCGGCGGCATACTCATGCCCTCGGTGGACATATTGGTACCCGCCAAAATATAGATCAAGCCATATTTCGCTGCTAGTTGGTAGTTTAATGCTTGCATTGCATTGTCCATCAGCAACTCAATGTCAACCACATGTGCGGCAAAAAATGACCGCTGCAAATCCCGATTCTCATTCCAATCTATAACGTGAGTATGCAGGTCTACACCAAGGCTTTTCACAAGGTTGGCAATATTGTGCGTAGCCAGTTCAGAATTCCAACCATTATCTAAGTGCACCGCCAATGGTCGCAATCCATGCTTAACCGCTAAATATAACGCATAAGAGCTATCAACCCCGCCAGAAACCCCTACGATGCAATCATACTTTTTTCCTCGGCCACTTTCCTTCACTTTTGCAATGAATTGATCTTTGGCCGCAATAGCTTCAGCAACCGAAAGCTTTGCTTTTTCCAAAACAACCGTAAAATTAGTGCAGTAATTACACTCCCCGTTTTCATCAAATGTAATATCACTGGCGCTGGTGTCCATCACACAACGCGTACAAACTTGGTAAGGCTTTTTCACGCAGATTCCTTTAATAAATTCTCTAATTCTTGATAATTAGGATAGGTAATTAATACAGCGCGATGAGGGCCTTGATATACAAAAAAAGCACCCGCTGCCACCGCGCTCGCTCCGGCTCCCACAGCGGCTTTAATATCAGCCAAACACCCTACGCCGCCAACTGCAATAAGTGGAACCGGTACATTTGAACTGGCCTCTTTTATCAAATCAATATCCATGCCTTGCATCAAACCATCACGATCCACGGCATTAAGCATGACCTCGCCTGCACCCGCCACGACCGCCTGCCTAATAAAATCTTGCCAGGTCTGTGTAGATGTTTTTCCAGATGATGACCTAAACAATTTGTGCTTACCCAGCCAATTCTTCTTTACATCAACCGAAGCCACTACACTTTGCGAGCCAAATTGATCCGCAATTTTTGTAAGTAGCGATAAATCTTCCAGCGCTGCCGATTGCAACGCGATTTTTTCCAATCCCAATCCAAACAAGGTTCTTGCTTGCTCAATAGTACGGATGCCACCACCATAGCAAAGCGGCATAAAGCATTCACCCGCCAACTGTTCAATTAATTCGTAATTGGGCTCCCGTTTTTCTTTGCTGGCACTTATATCCAGCACAACAAGCTCATCGACTTCCTTTTCATTGAAAATTCGGATCGCATTAATTGGATCGCCCACATATTTCGGGTTAGAAAATTTCTGGGTTTTAACCAACCCACCGTTATGCAGTAACAAACATGGAATGAGACGATGTTTGAGCATTACAGTTCCACAAAATTTTTCATCAATGCCATGCCAAATTTATGACTTTTTTCTGGATGAAATTGAACACCGAAAATATTCTCGTGACTAAAAGCAGCAGTAAAGTCATAGCCATGATGAGCGATTGCCAGCGTGTCGTTTGGCTGGTTACAAATCACATGGTAAGAGTGCACGAAATAAAACCGTTGTTCCTCTTGATCAGAACAAATAATTGGATTCTCCTTTGTGACTGAAACGGTATTCCATCCCATGTGAGGTATTTTCAAACTAGAATCTTGTTCAAGCTTAAAGCGTCCAACCTCTGCATCTATCCAACCCAATCCAGGCAATGTACCTTCTTCGCTAGTTTTGCACATCAACTGCATACCCAAGCAAATGCCAAGTATGGGCACACGGCGAACAAGCACTGCTTCGTTAAGTGCATCAATCCAGCCACCATCACAAAGTCCACTCATGCCATGATCAAAAGCCCCGACGCCTGCGAGAATAATTTTGTCAGCGACCGCCAAATCACTGGCTTTACTGGTGATAACAGCATCTCCGCCGACCCAGTTTATCATGCGCACAATCGACGCAAGATTGCCGCAACCATAGTTAGGAATAAGCATTAAGCATACTCTCCGATTCCAGCCAATTCAGATACATTTCTAACAAAGCCTTGCTTAAAATATTTTTCACTCGTTTCGTTCGAGGCCGTGCCAAATTGGCAACCTTGCACAATCTCTGCGAGATCCTGAGGTGTCATCGCGATTGAGGCATCTCCCCTCACGACTAAATCATCCATCAACTGATGACCTGCCAACCCAATTACTACCGTAGGCACACCTAATCCCAATGCATCATAATGACAAGCAGAAGCAATGCTTAGGTGCAAATCCGAATTGGCAATCAGTTCATAGGTATTAGGATTTTCTTTACCGGATATTATTTTGCATCGTTCATCATTGCCCAATGCGTCAACGTACGACTTCGTTGAGTTATCATAGGCTGGGTGAAGTTTAACATTTAGACAAAATTCAACATCGCTGATAACTAAAAATTCCCGAATAAATTCAATTAAATTTTCAGTATCCAATCCTTGCGTTGTTAATGTAATAACTGGGTGTAGTGGATTTGCCGAAAAGTGAAGTATTCGATACTCACGATAAGTATCTATCATGTCAGTGCCCACGCTGCGAATCTTTCCTTTGAGCGCCATAATGGTACCTGATAATCGTTCCTTCCAATAATCACCGAATACCCCCCAAAAACTTGGCAGCAGTAAATTACTTTCATGCGCCAACGCATCTTCTGGCAAAGTCGAAGGATGGTCTGGAGTTTGAATACCATGCTGCAATTCAATACACTTAACGCCACACCTACGACAGGCTAACAATAGAGCAAACTCTCCCGTATCCGCCACAATAACCACCTTTGGCTTAAGCCTCCAAAGTAACAATTCATAGAGTCGTGCTTGCCACCAAATAAAACTGAATACCCTCCGAATGACATTTTCGGAATAACCTCGCAGCCCCAAATCTTTCTCTATCAGCTTCGAAATTGAATTGAAGACACCCAAATCATTTTTCACAGGCAACAACCTAGCCAATACGCGAACAATCAAATTGGATACAGTGATATCAATGTCTGGCTTACGAAAGGCATGTGATTGTTGAAATTCATAGCCAGAAGCATTCAAAACCTGAATTTTTAGCCCGCGGGGTACTTTGGATATTAGCAAATCAAAATAAATGTCCCAGAAAAACTCCCCCTGACGAAAACGCAACGCGGATACCCCCGTCGACACCCAGTAGTCATACTTTTTACAACTAACAAGCCGTTTAAACAGATGAATCATCCCTAGCAAACTATGCCTAATCAATGCAGCCCTAGGTATTGGACTATTCTTCAGTGGAAGATTTTGCAAATCAGATGCAACCGAAAATCGTAAAATTTGCCAAACAGAGACTCCATTAACCGCATGGCTAAATAACTGATGTTTTTTTTCAAAACGAGTAATTATTTCAGCTGCTTCCTTTTCTGTTCTGAATGATTGCATCTCTGGTTTCATTTGAGTGGGCGACATTAGGTACTAAATGTAATTCGCAATTTTATTGTATTTAGCCATCATGCCAAGGTGATACTCAATATTACACATGCATTCCCATACGTTATTAATGAATTTTTCAGTCTGCAGAAATAATCCCGGCTTAAACTCCTCATCCAATTTATAATCACACTCGACAAATTCGACCGAAACACTACCCTTCTTCTGGATTTGCAGCTTCTCCATCGGGCGTAAGATCAATCGATGATTTTTCGTCAAAATTTCAACGCTCCAGCGCCCCGCACTTTCCCAATTCGCTTGGTAACTGAACAGTGCGCCACTTTCACTCACACCTGCACCAGAGAAAACAGAGGCTGCGGGGTGCCAATCAAGTGAGCCAGAAGTAAAGGTACAAATTTCTTTAGGCTTGCCCCCCAAATAAAAAGCAAGATCAACCACATGTGTCGAATTGGCCAAGAACCAATTTTCCTTAACGCCTTCGGCTTTCTGAATTGTTTCAATTACATGAGCCCACTCTGTAAACTCAAAATTGAATGAAGTTACACCACCATCCTGTTCGATGATTTCCTGAGCCTTGATTACCGAAGCATAGAACCTTCTGTTGTAAGCAACAAAAACATTGGCACTTTTTTCTTTGCTTATGCGAGCAATTTGTTCTACTTCACCATGGTTCAATCCAGCTGGCTTTTCAACTAATACATTTTGAACGCCGTAATTGATTAACTGCAATGTCGTACTGGCTAACGCCTCAACACCAACACTCACAATTGCATGCGAGCATAATGCTGGGTTGGTTGAAAGAAATTTTTCAAGCCCCCCCGAAATAACAGAACAACCAGTTACCTCTTCACACTTTTTTGCAGACTCAGAACCTCTACCTATCACATCAAAATCACAATCTAATGCTTTCAAAACTTTGATATAATCTTGAGACATCTCGCCCGAACCAACCAGCCATATTTTATTCTTCATTTGCCAACCCTTAAGTGATAGGACATAAGTCGTGTTTATTGTTTTCCACTTGCTCGATATGTCTCATTAAGCAACGAATAAACGGGAGATGAAGCTTCACTGCTTCATCATAAGTTGGCAAGTCACATTTGCCAGAATTCAAAACATCTTCAGCAACTAAATTTGTAAGCTCACTTTGATAGCTAATGATTCTTTCCTTTTTCTCCTCCCATTTCCAGCCGTTCTCCTTAGATGCAAACCTGATCCATCCATTCGCCTCATCAACAATCACATTCAGGTTATCTGAACAAATGGTGATTGTCTCTGGTGATAACTCCTGATGACAATAAAGTGAAAATGGGTGATGCCCTACTTGCCCATGTAACGCCCCGCTAAATTCTACAAATCCTTTTCTCTTACTCTGAATAATTGACGGATTTAGCCCTGCACCACTAATTTCCAGCGTACTTTCGCCCGACAAAAATGCCAAATGATCAATCATGTGTAATCCGTTGCATGCAAGTCCCCAACCTCCACCTTGCAGCTGATATGAAATTTGCTTCGAGCCTGCAAGTTGGTTTTTTAGTTGCTTATAAAATGGAAATTGTCTACGAGGATGGTTCACCCACGCCTTTACATTTTTTTCCTGAAGCAATTCATAAATTTGCAAATAGTCATCAGGTTTTTGAAATAGCACTTTTTCCAAAAGAATATTCTGCACATCACACAATCTCAATAACGCACGCACCACATCCGCACGCACATCGGCATTGGTAGCAATAATGGCAAAATCAATATTCTTTGATAATTGTTGAATGGAGGTTAAATATTTCACAGCTCGCACATTCAGATTATTCGGCATCTCTTCAAAACGAATTTTGGCCGTTTCAAGCGAGGCTGGAATCGTGTCCACCACTTCTATTTGAACCGGAAAACGAATTTTCGACAACGCCTGAAGATGGCGGCTTCCGAGTTGGCCCGCGCCAATAATTACTATTTTTTTCATTTTGAACTTTCTTTTATCTCGCCCTGTAAAATACAAACTGCCAATTGCAAATCGCTCTTTGTATCTATATCTACCGAACACTCTGCAGACATTGTGTATGCATAAGCATTTTGCTCAGGTATAAATGTTTTTTGTTCCAGCAAAACATCAACACTAACAATGTAGATTGCACCATTCAGTCTATAGAATGTTTCTAAATCTTGACTACGCGTGTCCTTCACGTCTTCACGTATAAAGCCAACCATATTGTGGTCGGCAGGCAATGTATTCATCCAAAGTGGAGAGTGATCGACTTCGCACACCGAAATGACTGCTTCGGCATTTTTTTGTGCTCGCAACGCGATTGCCTCTGAAATATTCCTTGAGTTCCTAAGTGGTGAAGTGGGCTGAAGTAACACTACAAAATCAAATCTCCTGCCTAGCTCAAATCGGTAGTAATCAATAGTATGTTTGATCGCATCGAAACTTGTTGCCGTGTCGCTTGCCAAGGCTTCGGGGCGAAAGAATGGCACATTCGCACCATATTTTTTAGCAACCTCTGCAATTTCAAAGTCATCTGTCGTAACCATTACTTCATCAAGAAACGGACAACCAAGTGCAGCTTCAATCGTCCAAGCAATGAGAGGCTTGCCACCAAAATCAAGTACATTCTTTCTCGGCAATCGTTTACTCCCACCGCGTGCTGGAATAATTGCCAAATATGATTTCTCATCGTGCATTACTGGAATACCTCGTTGTATTCATTATTCGCTTTTTCATAATCACTCATTCGCCCGATATCCAGCCAGTATTCCCTAATTGGAAAAGAAGTAGTGATGCTTCCCTGATCTATCAGCTTCTGAAAAAGTGAAGGCATATCAAAAAATTCGCCATCTGGGATCAACCTTAGCGTTTGCGGGCTGAGCATATATATGCCTGCACTCACATAAAACCGATGTATTGGCTTCTCTTCAATTGAAGTAATTTGACCATCTTTGACGTTAACAACCCCATAGGGAACCTGGAAATCATATTCGCGAACAGCCATAGTTGCTTCCGCACCGTGCGAAATATGATAGCTCTGCAGGTGCTCAAAGTTGACATTAGTCAACAGATCCCCATTCATCACGAAAAAAGGCTCCGTAAGATTGTTTCGCATCAGACTCAACGCACCAGCGGTTCCCATTCGTTTTTCCTCATGCACATAATTTATTCTTACCCCGAATAACGAGCCATCTCCAAAATAATCTTCGATTATGTGTGACTTGTAGCTAACGCTTAGAATAATATCGGTATATCCATACTTAGCAAAATTCTCAATTATGGTCTCCAAAATAGGCTTATTGCCTACATGAAGCATTGGCTTAGGAGTGGTATCCGTAAGTGGGCTAAGTCGCGTACCTAATCCACCGACCATTAAAATAACCTTGTTGGTACGTTTCTCAGGTTGGAGCAATTCATCAACTTCGGCAATACCTACAATTTTTCCGTCGCTATCTACAACCGGAATTTGATACAGCTTATACGCGACAGCAAGTTGTAGAATCTTTTCCTTAGAATCATTTATGCCGCAAGTCGTTGGTGTTCTATTGTAAATCTTATCTATGAAATCATTAACCCCCCCTCCATTCAATAAAGCTCTCCGTACATCACCATCAGAAAGGGTACCTAAAAGCTTCAACTTCTCATCTACGACAAGTGCAATTTTCATTGACCCACTGTCAATTATTTCAAGTGCTTGACGTACAGTGGCACTGGACGAAAGAAGTACATTTTTATAATTGTTCATTTTCTACTTTAGGTAAGTCAAAAAATATTTTCTTCAGCAGACTACTTAAAGGATACGAACAAAGCACATCAAATATTTTTTTTGACGCACCACCTTCTCCGTATGGATTCCTAACAGCTTTCAGCTTGATTTGAAATTCCGCGGAGTAAAGTCGCTGAAACGCACTCAAAATATCGCTCCTTTCAGGTAAACAATCGATCACACTGCCCGCCTTGATACGACCTTTTTGCCGATCCCCAATATTGACAGTTCCGATCTTAAACGAGGGAGCCTCTGATAATCCACTTGAACTATTCCCTACCACTGCGTCAACATGCTGAAGGGCGGACAGATATCGCAGCTGCCCAAGTGAGGTGAAAGCAATAGCCTTACTTGAATTTGCAGACACATAGCTATCGATCATTGAATTGATAATTCTACCATCCGTATCAGCATTAGCTTTGGTGAAAACTATTTTAGTATCACTAAGGCTGTCCAAGGCACTCAGTAGCTGCTGGAACTGATCTTTTGCGGTACTCAGCTCTAGAGTCACGGGATGAAAAGTGACTAGCAGATTTCTCTTGCCTAGCGAGAAACCTATACTTCTCTCAAACTCTGCCTTGGATAATAAATGAAGTTTGCGGATATTGTCCAGCCCCGGCGCTCCAAAATTAAACACCCGATGAGGTTCTTCGCCAAGTTGAATTACACGCTGCCGATACTCCTCTGTTCCAGTAAAATGCAAATGGCTCATCTTGGTAATCGAGTGCCTGATTGCTTCATCAAATGCACCTTCGGTTGTTTCCCCGCCATGAATATGCGCAATGGGGATGCGCGCAATCATCGCGGCACTAGAGGCACTAAAAATTTCGTACCTATCTCCCAGTAGAACAACAAGGTCTGGATGTAACTCTTCATATGCTTCAGCGAAGGAGATTTGAGCCAATCCCATGGATTTAGACAAACCAATCGAAGTATCCGAAGACAGAAGCATTTCAATTTTTTTATTGATTGAAAATTCTTTTTCAATCTCTTTGTAGGTTAATCCGAATTCGGGCGAAAGATGCATTCCTGTAACAATGAGTTGCAGCTCCAAATTTACATCAGCTTGAATCTCTTTCATCAACCAATAAAGCAGCCCATACTCAGCACGTGTGCCAGTGACAACACAAATTTTTCTCATATTAAATCATCAACCAAGTAGTTTTTATGAGCAATTTTACCCATCATCTCGTCCCATCGCATGGGACTTAATCCGTCCCCAGGACGTTTAACTGTCATATTTTCTGGGCTAAACGTTTCTCCAGTTCTAATAATGCGAGCAGCAGTAATGCTCTTTCGCACAATCTGTAAGTTTGCTTTCTCTCCTTTGCTTGGTTTTTTGATGCCATTACCTAACGCTTGCTCAATTTTGCGTATAGCAAGCGTCATTGCTTTTAAGTCACCGGGCTCTAGACTGGCCTTGTGATCCGGCCCATCCATTGTGCAGTCGAGAGTAAAGTGCTTTTCAATGACTAAGGCACCCATCGCTACGGCGGCTATTGGTATCTCAATACCTTGCGTATGATCAGAGTAACCTACCTTAACCCCAAAGGCATCGCGGATCGTTTGCATGGCACGCAAGTTGACTTCGTCTACAGGGCAAGGATATTCAGTCGTGGCATGCAATACCGTGATTTTGTCTTTGGGGGTTCCCGCTTGCATCAAGACATCAAGCGCGTCCTCAATTTCTCCCAAATCAGCCATGCCGGTAGATAAAATAACTTCCTTACCCAACTTTCCTATATGCCGCAGGTATGGCAAATTGGTCATTTCCCCCGACCCAATTTTAAATATTTCCTGCAAATCAGATAAAAATGTTGCACTTTCAATCTCATCAGGGGTAGACATGAAAGTTATTTTTTTCTCGTCACTATATTTCTTTAACTCCCGAAAATCAGCATAGGTCAATTCCAATTTTTTTAACATGTCGAATTGCGACTCTTCGATGCCGGTATTTTCTACTTGATAAGCAGCCTGCTTTGCTGATTTTGTAACAATCAACTCTGTCTTCCATGTTTGAAATTTTACTGCATCGACACCGGCTTCGACCGCAGCATCGATTAAACGTTTGGCCAACTGTATATCGCCATTGTGATTAACACCGGCTTCTGCAATAACAAAAACTTTCCTCATATCACTCCCATCCGATATTTTAAAAAGAACCTAGCTCCCCTCAATTCAGGGTGTGATGCATGAAGTGCTTCGGTATATTGTTGGTAAATGGCACGGTTAAATATCTTGCCGGCAATGTAAAAAGCATTCCGGATGTTTGAGAACTTTGATTTAAATGCCAGCAATGAATCCGAATCCAGATTCGAACGCCCGCCACCAAGGTGGAACTGGGAGATTTCAGAATGATTTAACTTTACAAAATCACATACCGAATCGAGCAAAAAATAATTCCCATTAAATTTTGAGAAATTCATGTCATTCGCGGATAAGTGATAGTGAGCAAGATCGTTTCCAAAAAGTACGAACGACATATTAATTGTGTGATTTTCATGCGTCACAGCAAACAATTTCACATTGTGTATTGCCAATAATTTTTCGTAATACTCTCTAGTAAAGTAATAAAAAGAATTGGCATTATTTTTTTTCATCGTCGATTGATACAGATGCATGAATCCATCAATATCTTCCGTTTCATGAAATTCCAAGTTTGTTGCGGCTTTGCGCAAAATATTTCTGGTCGTACTCGAATATTCCAACCATCGCCCCTCCTTCGGAAGAGTTAAGTCAATAGACACTGTCTGCCTATCAAGTGCAATAAAATCCAGATATCCGTTATTCACCGACGGGAATGCGTTATACGGATGAAAGCGTATGAATTCAGCAATTATTCGCTCATCCATGCATTGCTGATGGTACGCACTCAGCGCTTTCTCCAAGAACCGTTGATCCCCGGTAGTGCTGTAGTAACCGCCATAACCATACGCGGTTTCAAGATCATAGTAACCATCATCAACCGCACGATTTCCAATACGGTATATTGGTCGTTTCACCGTCAGATTATAGAACCTGTCCGAACCATCCCGATAATCGAATTCAAAAAGATTTTCACCTTCCGCCAAATATAGGGATGCATATTCTTTGAGGAAATAAATGTCTTTCGATAAGTCAATTTTTTTCAACTTCGATTATCCATTCACTTATCGATTTGCCATTGTTTAAATGGAGCTCCTGTAGTTCCACGTTCTTTATTTGATTATCTTCAAGTTTATATAGTTTTTCTATATCTTCTTTTGTAGTGAAGCGGGTGTAGCCTTTATGGGCCATTGGCCCATCAACTGGCAGCACCGCATGGTAGCCAACTGCTTCGCCATCCAACCCCCATGTTTTATCGCTAAACGTCTGACTAAACATCAGGCCGCCCGGCTTAAGTTTATCAAAGCAAATTTCTAATATCTTCCGGCTATTTTCAAAAGAGTTACAGTACAAACTCTCCACGTCCACAATTGCATCAAAATAATTATCATCAAACTCTAATAATTTTTCTGCATAATCGCCAACACGAATCCCACCACCACCGACTCTGTTAGAAAGATTTTCCGACGCAAGTCGTTGATTAGCTTTTTCGCAAGCTGTTTTCGAAAAATCAATCCCATAAACCGTAAAACCCTCTCTTGCCATAAACCAAAGATTGGCTCCTGGGCCAGAGCCAATTTCAAGAATTTTTACAAGATTTCTGTCACTGGTTTTATAAAAATTTCTGGCCACAAATTTAATCAAAGAGATGGGCGGATATTTCCCCCATTCATTGCTAACAAATATGTTTTCCCATATTGCAGAATTTCTGTTCATTTATCTTCCTTTAAGAACGATTGCACTACTTGGAATATTGACGACGCGCTCTTCAAGCCATTTGGCGTTAGACAGGTCAGATGATTGACAATCACTGAACATCGTTAGCTCGTTCATTAATCTCCATATCGGCCGGGACATGACGCCAGCTTCATTCAATACCTTTAAAAAATCTTCTCGCGCTTGTTTATCTTTTAAAATTAAAGCGTTAAGCCAATAATTTGCTTGTGAATATTTTGGCTCGCTAACGAATTTAATATCTGAATTGGCGAAGAATTCCTGATAACTCAAAGCAATAGAGCGTTTGCTTTCCAATAATCGCGGCAAACTTTCTAATTGTGCGCAACCTAAAGCTGCATTGATATTAGGCAAGCGGTAGTTATAGCCTATTTCATCATGCACAAATTCGTATGGGTGCGGTTGCTTTGCGGTAGTAGTGATATGTTTTGCTCGTTTGGCTAGCGCTTCGTCATTGGTGATAATCATGCCTCCACCACCTGTGGTGATGGTCTTATTGCCGTTAAAACTAAAAGCCGCCAGCTTGCCAAATGTGCCCGTGTGTTTGCCTTGATAATAGCTTCCCAGACTTTCAGCGGCATCCTCACACAAGGGAATATTGAACTCTTCGCAAATACGAGCAATTTCATCAATGCGGCACGGATGACCGAAGGTGTGCATGGGTACTACAGCGGAAATTTTTCTTCCCGAGGTTTTATTGATGCAGCCTTCTTCAGTTTGATTCGTATTCGCGGTAAGAAACTCTCGAAGACTTGTTGGACTTAGTCCCAACGTATCTTTATCGACATCCACAAAGACAGCTTTTGCACCACAGTAACTAATAGCATTGCAGGTTGCCACAAAGGACAACGACTGAGTGATGACTTCATCGCCCTGGTTTACGCCAACCAACTTCAGCGCAATGTGCAATGCTGCGGTTCCATTCACTGTTGCTACTGCATATTTTGCGCCAGTGTATTCCGCCATCATTTGCTCAAAACGGTCAACATACTTGCCAACACTGGATACAAAAGTTGAATCAATACAATCCACTACATAAGCCTTTTCATTCCCAACGAATTTAGGCTCATGCAACGGTATAAACTCTGTTGTTTGGTAGAGGTTGCGAATGAAATCAATAATGTCTTGATGCTTTTTGCTCATCATCTACATTTTTCCGTCTAAATACTTACCGGTTTCTTTATGTCCGAAATCGGGAATCATTTTATGAAACATGGTAACGACCTCATCTTTTGTCCAACTTTTAACGTTTTTCTTTTCCTCGACAAATTCGACAAACTCTTCAAGGAGTAACGTGTTAAATAATGGTTCGTTTTTGATAACACCCAGATTTTGAAATCTTGCCATGTCTAGTGTTTCATTTTCTGTAAAAAATTCCTCAAAATCTTTTTCCCCTGTTGTATCACTATCCGTGAACAAACAAGGCCATTTACCTTGATCTGGCAAGGTCTTAGCCAACTCTCTGGCCTCATCTTCCGTGGAACACAGATAAGGCTCGTAACCTATTTGCTTAAGATATTTAACAGCAATTTCAGCAAATGTAATGAGATGCAAATCTTGGCTCAGCTTTGGAAAAAAAATGTCTCTATTTTCTCCAAAGATACAAGACATCAAACACAACTCACCAGATTCTTTAGGCGTTACGAAATATCGTTTAATGTCTTGTGGTGCAACAATAGGCTGACGCTTTTGAATTCGCTGATTGAAACCATGCAATAGAGAGCCATCAGAAAAAGCCACATTGGCAAAGCGTGCAGTGGAAATACTGATCTCCAAACTTCTACGCATCAAAAACATTTCCATAATGCGTTTTGATGCACCCATCATGTTAACGGGATTCGCTGCCTTATCAGTCGAAACACAAAAGTATTTTTTCGATTTATTGGCAATGGACTGAAGAAGCGTCTTTTCAGTATTGAGGATATTCACGTCGATCATACGCATTAAAGTGAACGGGTCTTTCTCACTCCGAACGTGCTTTAGCGCAGAAAGATTTAGCACGTAGTCGTATTGCCCATCCGCCTTGATGAAGGCGTCATACTCAACTGAACCGACATCCAATGCAAAGGTTTGAAAGTCACCATTGATGTATCCATATGAGCTTCTGATGTCCCGCACCAGCTCCACCATATTGTTTTCGCTGATATCAACAACATGAAGCTTCTTGGGATTTCTTTTGAAAATTTCTTTAGTCACCGCTTGACCAATAGAGCCAGCACCACCGATTACCAAAAAAGTGGAGGTTGCAATTATTCGCTTAAGTTCAACTTCGTGATTGCTCACGTCTTGAACGAACAGTTCTTTTTCGCGACCTATAAGAGAAAGAATTGATGTCATATTACTTCAATATATATTACAAATTAGTTTAGAAATTAAAATGCCCACTCGCTCAAAATGTCCCTTGTTGAATGAAACAAATAGTTATGGCCTAACCCACTGATGTGATAGCCATCGTGCAAAAGTAAAGAAGGATTGTTTTTTGTTGCCTCATAAAATTCAATGAATTTTGAATTCTTGCAGTTAAAAACATTTCGTAAAATATTGTTGTACTCTCTAACAAAATCATCTGCACCATAACTTTTCTCGGTTAGTGCTTTGCTTGGACAAGGAATGCCAATCACAACAAATTTACAATGCGGATTTTCTGAAATTAATACCGACTTAATCAAACTCAAATTCTTCTCAAAATCAGCTCGTGAAACAAAAGATATTGGCCTCTTCTTAGTTATCTGATATCGCCGGTTTGATAAATGCTCAAGATATCGAGTAGTCACTCCTCTTGTTATACGAAATCTGGTTCCTATGGATACTATTCTTCTCTGGTAATCAGTTAATAATCTGGGTAAACAATCTACTACGCCTATTTGAATAACAGTCACATCAGGCTTCATTGGGTAAACATATTCGCCAAGATAAGAACTTGATGAAATTCGATTTGATGAATTTGCACGTTCCGATGCATTTACAATAAGTCTCTCAGGGAATGCAATTGCCAAATGGCTAGAATACATCTCCTCATATCCAATGCCATCTTCATGCCTCGACATAGAAAGAGAATCGCCAATTATCAACAATTTTTTCATCTGAATACTTTAATCCAAGGTAATGGATAAACAAGGTTGGCACTGTACCAACACAGGATAAAAGATAAAAATTGCCCAATCAAGAGACCAATAGCAACGCCTACCAAGCCAAAAGAAATACAGAGAAAATATGATGCTACAAGACTAACCGCGCCAGAAATAAAGGTGTTGATCGCTAATAACTCATTTCGGTTAGCAACAGAAATAAATATTGCAGTGGCGTAATAACACGACGAAAAAAATGCAGAAATCGCCATGAATATGATCAACTTTTGTCCGTCTAAAAAACTTTGACCAACTACGAAAGGATAGGCTCCCCATGCCAATATCCAATAACCCAGCATCACACAAAAACAAATTCCAATTAACTTGTAAATCTTTATTACCAGTACTGTACTCTGTGCCCCTCCTTCAGGTACTGCTGCCAATTTCATTATTTCTGGATGCCAGGATTTAAACAAAGCGTCATAAACAAGGGTCAAACCAAGACTCATTTGAACTGCTGCCATGTATATTCCAACATCGGATGCGCCTAGCTGAGATTCGATAATGAATCTATCCCCCATAACCATGACAACACCTCCAATTGTATGGGGTAGAAGTGGCACTCCATAGCGTAACGCATCAACGGCCTCAATTTTCCAATTTGTCGGTAGCGCTACTTGCTTGTCTCGAATAAGAAAAAATAACGACATCAATCCAAAAATTGCAACAACTGCACTCTGTCCAAGCACTCTTCCTTCCCATGCCATACCGACTAGTAAAACTAATGCCAAAGAAAATATAGCATTTAGAAAGCTTTGACCAACTTGAAATGTTGCATATTTTATTGCTTGACCTGTCACTTGCCACAATGCAAGCCGAATATTGCTGAGAAATTGTAAACCTGCAATAAAAGTTGCTATCAATAACCATTCTTTGGGAATACCTGAAACCATTGATAATACGTCGCCGAAAATTGTAACTAGTAGCAGAGATATTCCAGTACTAATAATTAATATTCCAATGCAGGTTCCCACATACCCTGCCATTGCAAGCTTTTCCAACTGAAAATATCTTACGCTTACAACACCATGTACACTAAGTCCCGCTAAAGCACTCATTACTGCAATCACCAAGCCAAACATTGCTACCAATCCGTAATCTGCTGGTGTAAGCACCCGAGTTAAAATTGGCATCAGGAGAAATGGAATTCCTGCGTTTAAAATATTGCCCGCCAAATATACAGTTGAATTTCCTATTAGTTTGCTTCGAAGGATCACTATGTTATTTACCCAAATACCTGATTTATATTTCTCAACTTAACACAACTGCATCAACGCAACTTGTTTGGTTTGTTTTACTATTCCCTATCATAGTTAAGCTTCACGATATGTAACTATCTCAGTTAACGCACTCACAATTCGCTGTTGATCACACATTGTCAATGTTGGCGACATTGGCAGACTCATAACTTGCCTGGATTTTTCTTCTGCGATTGGAAAGCTACCCACTGCTTTATTTAAAAACGCAAATGCTGGCTGTAAATGGAGCGGAATTGGGTAATGAACAGCGGTGGGTATACCCGATTCATTTAGCTGTTTTTGTACAGTCTCACGGTTTTCGATTATCACGGTGTATTGCGCATAGACACTGGTATTTTGCGGTTCAATATAAGGGGACGCAACTCCGAAAACTGATTTCAATAGATCGGTATAGCGAGCACCGATTACAACGCGGGAATTAACTTCCTCTTCAAAAATATCCATCTTTGCCAATACGATAGCGGCCTGTAACGTGTCCATACGACCATTGAGGCCGATGCGCGGATGGTGGTAACGACGGTCTTGGCCGTGCAGGCGAATTTCGCGCATCAGTTTGGCAAGATTGTCATCGTCAGTGAATAATGCGCCACCGTCTCCATAACATCCTAATGGCTTACTTGGAAAGAAGCTTGTTGAACCGATGGTGGAAAGCGCACAAGACTTCTTACCTTTGTAAGTGGCGCCAAAAGATTGGGCGGCATCTTCGATCACTGGTAAGCCGTGCTTTTCTGCGATAGCATTGATAGCATCGAAATCGGCGCATTGTCCGTAAAGCGATACCGGCATGATGGCTTTTGTTTTGGGAGTAATTGCTGCCTCAATCTTCCTGGGGTCAATATTATAGGTACGTGGATCAATATCTACGAAAACTGGAATTGCTCCAATTAAGGCAATCATTTCACCAGTAGCTATAAATGTAAAAGGGGTCGTGATAACTTCATCACCTGCTTTTATACCCAGCGCCATCATGGCAATGAGCAAGGCTTTTGTGCCATCAGATACTGTGATGCAGTGCTTAACCCCCACATATTCGGCTAGGCGTTCTTCCAGTTGTTTAATTTCCGGCCCCATGATGTATTGGCCGCGTGCAAGAACACGATGTATGTTTTCTTCTAATGCGGGGCGGATTAGGTCTTGTTGAGTTTTGAGATCGATGAAATCGATTGCCTTGAGCTGCGATGGCATTTCCAAATATTTTTGCGGGGTGATGGTCAAATCTGGATAGAGCTCACATAAATGTTCGTCACGCGTTAAAAGCTTAATTGATCCTGGCGTAAAGCGGCTCAATGCACGAATAAGTTGCTCGTCTTCAGGATCAACACTATCAAATACAGAGCCTTCGCCAGCTAATGAGGCCAGCCAGTGTTTGTCAGACGCTAATTTTTTTAATACATCGCGTGCATTCTTTTCCAATTGACGCGCACTAACTTGCTCACCAGCTTTTTTGTAGATCAATTTAAGCTCTGCTCGCGTAACATATTCTAGTGTTTGCACGCTGCCAACATATAGCCAAATGCGACCTCCCTCATATACGCACTTGGCGACTGCTAGGTTAGAGTCATCGTAAAAAGGTTGACGTTTGGTGCAAATGTCAACGGCCACGTTGATATCAAATAATAAGTCCATAATTCTTAACGATCAGCACGTAGCGAAAAGGCTTCGATACGCTCTAGCGTTTTTGCCGTAACCGGCGGCAATTGATCATCCGGCGGAAGTGGGGCATTTCGAACATTATCCATCTGCTCTGTCATTTTAGCCGCCAAATCAAATATTTCTTGCGGTAAATTATAGCGCTTGGATGTATTGAGAATTTCTTCGTCAGGCACCTCAACTATTATATTTAAACGCTCATGCTTAAACTGTATGGGGCGAATGAATTCAAGCCTCCCGTGGTCATAAATAGCTTCAACTTGCATGTGTCACTCCTGTGGTTGTGAGTTGATCATCTTTTAAATAATAGTGCGTCCCGGTGTGCGGGCAGGTGTATTTGCCTTCGCCACACAATGGCAGACTGATTTTTTCGCCGTATTCACTCATCCAACCGATTTGTTTGGCGGGCACGCCCACCATTAAGGCATAGGGTTTGACATCTTTGTTGATCACCGCGCCTGCACCAATAAAAGCATATTCGCCTATGGTTACGCCGCAAACGATGGTGCAGTTAGCTCCCAGGGTTGCGCCTTTTTTTACCAAGGTGTTGCGGTATTCGTTTTTGCGCTCGACCAAAGAACGCGGATTATACACATTGGTAAACACCATGCTGGGGCCACAGAACACGCCTTCATCTAAAGTGACATTGTCGTACACGCTGACATTATTCTGGACTTTGCAGTGGTCACCGATGCTGACCTTGTTGCCGACAAAAACATTTTGACCGAGTGAAACGCCCTTGCCGATGCGCGCGCCGCCACAGACATGCGCCCAATGCCAGACGCGTGAGCCTTCGCCAATTTGAGCGCCATCGTCAACGATGGCAGTGGGGTGAACGGTGTATTGAGTCATTAGTATTCCAGCGGCAATGAAATGGTTTTGCCGTCCCGTGCAGAAAGATAGGCTGCAATCAGCAACTCAAGCGACTTTAAGCCTTCGCGCCCGTCCGTTTCCGGTTCGGCCACGCCGCGCATCACATCTACTACATTTTTGTAATACAGCGGGTGACCAAAGCCATATACCGAGGTGGTTTGGTAATTGGCCGCTTTGATCTCTTGATCGTAATCTTTGGCTTCGTCAAACTGCCAGAGCTGAATGTCGTTAACCGCCAAGCCACCTACGCGCACCGTGCCTTTTTCACCCAAGATGGTGATACTGCCTTCAAGGTTGTTAGGATAGGTGAGCATGGTGACGCTCATAGAACCTAGGGCGCCATTGCGCCATTTGACGTTAAGTACGCCGGTATCTTCAACTTCAATGTCACGCGTGGTACTCATCATAGCTTGCACTTTATCCACAGGGCCAATTAGCCAATCCAGCAAATCAACATAGTGACTGGCTTGGTTCATGAAGGCGCCACCATCAAATTCCCACGTGCCACGCCATTTGGCTTGGTCGTAATAGGATTGCGGGCGCGTCCAAAATACATTGAGATTCACCAGATGAATTTTGCCGAAACGTTTTTCAGAGACCGCACGCTTGAGCAACTGCAAGGTGGTATTGCGACGATTTTGCTTGACCACGAACATGCGAACACCGGCTTCGTCACAGGCGCGCACCATACGCTCACCATCATGCCAGCGCGTGGCCATGGGCTTTTCGGTGATAACGTGCACTTTGCACTTGGCGGCGATAACAGCTTGATCCGAGTGAATACCACTGGGGGTGCAGAGCGACACCATATCTAGCTGCTCTTTTTCGAGCATTTCTTCTAAATCTCTGTAGCCGGGCACCTTGTACTGTACGGTATGTTCGGCAAGTGTGCTGGCATTGATGTCACACACCGCAACGAGTTCAAAATCATCCGCGTGCTTTTCAATGGAGCCAAAATGGTTTTTTGAGATGCGTCCGCAGCCAACGATGGCGATGCGTATTTTTCTGCCGGTAATGACGGGGTAGTGGTGCATTTTTGTCCTCAGTTTGCTTGCGCTGAAAATGTTAGAAGCGGAATACTGTAAAGCCAGTACTGGCGACTTCGCTGCGATTGTAGAGCGCCTTAATGTCGGCTAACACAGGCTTTTCACCCCTGCAAAGGGTACGCAGTGTCACTGGCTTCATTTCGCGGAATTCATGGTGGCCGACAGCGACCACTAAAGCATCGACAGGGTGAGCGGCATCAATATTTCCGAGTTGAATCCCGTATTCATGCATCACTTCTTCGGCATTGGCCCAAGGGTCAATAACGACCACATTGACATTCCACTTCTTTAGTTCTTCAATTAAATCAACGACTTTACTATTGCGGATATCGGGGCAGTTTTCTTTAAAAGTGACGCCCATTACGCCGACTGTGCTGCGCGCCACATCAATGCCGTTATTCAACATGAGCTTAATGACATTGCGCGCGGCATAGCGTGCCATATTGTCATTAATGCGGCGCCCTGCCAAAATGACTTGTGGGTGGTAGCCTACCTCCTCTGCCTTATGGGTGAGGTAGTAAGGGTCAACACCGATGCAGTGACCTCCGACCATGCCGGGGCGAAAGGGGAGGAAGTTCCATTTGCTGCCAGCCGCTTCCAGCACTTCGATGGTATCGATCCCAAGTCGATCAAAAATCACGGAAAGCTCGTTCACCAAGGCAATGTTGAGATCACGCTGGGTGTTTTCGATGACCTTGGCGGCTTCGGCCACTTTTATACTTGCGGCAGGAAATGTGCCAGCCGTAATAATGCTGGCATAAAGCTCATTCACGGCTTTTGCAACTTCGGGAGTGGAGCCGCTGGTGATTTTTTTAATTTTGGTGAGCGTGTTTATCTTATCACCAGGATTGATGCGTTCCGGGCTATAACCACAGAAGAAATCTTGATTAAATTTAAAGCCAGATTGTTTTTCCAAAATTGGCACACATATTTCTTCGGTGCAACCTGGATAAACCGTTGATTCATAGATAACAATTGCACCTTGCTTCATTACCTTACCCACTGTTTCACTGGCTTTGATGACTGGTGTTAAATCGGGACGATTTGCTTTATCAATAGGGGTTGGTACAGTGATAATAAATATCCCGCAGCTAGCCAAATCTGAGACATTACTACTGTAAGTGAGGTGGGCTGCAGAAACCAAATCCTCCGAAGTAACCTCAAGCGTGCTGTCCTTGCCAGATCGCAACTCAGCGATACGCGCTTGATTAATGTCAAAACCCAACACAGGGCGAATTTTCCCAAACTCTACTGCTAGCGGCAATCCAACATAGCCAAGACCGATTAACGCAATTTTTTGTTGATTCATTTTCATTCCCTTTTTTATGAAGTTTTCCGTTAGGCAATTCTAATTAGCCACGCTACCGCCCTGTAAAACGACCTAGCATCTCTCGTAATTCATTGTTTTTTTAATATTCTTAAAATTAGATGGGAGGCCTTTTAACTCTCAGATTTTGCTTAGCATGTCTTGGTAAGACAATTCAATACCTTCGCGTAAAGTCACTTTTTGCTTCCAGCCCAAGGTATTGATGCGCGACACATCCATGACTTTGCGCATTGTACCGTCCGGCTTGCTCGCATCAAATATTAAATTACCTTTAAAATCAACAACATCTGAAATAATCTCAGCCAATTCACGTATCGTTAAATCTTCTCCGCAGCCGATATTCACCAGCGGTGGTTGTTCGGCGTTAAACAAACTGGATATTTTTTCTTCCGGCTGCTCCAGCAAGAAAATACACGCATCGGCCATATCTTCGCTGTAGAGAAATTCGCGCTTGGGCGTACCGGTTCCCCACACCATGATCTCCTTGTCGCCGCGCAGTTTGGCTTCATGGGTTTTGCGCAGCAATGCGGGCAGCACATGCGAAGTATTTAAATCGTAATTGTCATTCGGGCCATATTGGTTGGTCGGCATGGCGGCGATGTATTTGGTGCCGTATTGTCGGTTGTATGACCAGCACATTTCGATCCCGGCAATTTTTGCCAAGGCGTAAGGACGATTGGTCGGCTCCAGTTCGCCGGTCAGCAGATAGTCTTCTTTGATGGGCTGCGGGCAGGCTTTGGGGTAGATGCAGGATGAGCCCAAAAATAATAAGCGCGCCACGTTGTTGCGCCATGCTTCATGGATGACGTTGGTTTGTATGGCCAGATTTTGGTAAATAAATTCAGCGCGATAGGTGTTATTTGCCTGAATCCCGCCAACTTTGGCGGCGGCCAATAAGACATATTCCGGTTTTTCTGCCGCAAAGAAATCCAGTACCGCCGCTTGTTCAGTTAAGTCTAATTCGGCATGGGTGCGGGTCAGCAGGTTGGTGTAGCCCTTGGCTTGCAAGCGACGCACGAGGGCGGAACCCACGAGGCCACGGTGCCCGGCCACATAAATTTTTGAATTAAAATTCATGGCAACTTGATTTATTCGTTGTAATCGTAAGCCGCATAGCCATGTTTTTTAACCAGCTCATCGCGCTCGGCGCTGCGCAAATCTTCTCTGACCATTTCCGACACCAATTCCTGGAAGGTCGTGGTGGGTTTCCAGCCCAGCTTTTTGTGGGCTTTGGTCGGGTCGCCCAGAAGAGTCTCGACTTCAGTCGGACGGAAGTAGCGCGGATCGACTTGGACGATCACTTTGCCGGTGGCGTTGTCGTAACCTTTTTCTTCCACACCTTTGCCTTCCCAGCGCATTTCAATGCCCAGTTCTTTGGCCGCGATATTCACGAAATCGCGCACGCTGTATTGCACGCCGGTGGCGATGACAAAGTCTTCGGGTTGCGCTTGCTGCAGCATTAACCATTGCATTTCGACATAGTCTTTGGCATGCCCCCAATCGCGCAGGGAATCCATATTGCCCAGATATAAGCAGTCTTGCAGGTGCAGCTTGATGCGCGCTAGGGCGCGAGTGATTTTGCGGGTGACGAAAGTTTCGCCGCGAATCGGTGATTCGTGGTTGAACAAAATGCCGTTGCAGGCGTAAATTCCATACGCTTCCCGATAGTTGACGGTAATCCAATAGGCGTACATTTTGGCGACGGCATACGGGCTGCGCGGATAGAACGGGGTGGTTTCTTTTTGCGGAATTTCTTGTACCAGCCCATACAGTTCGGAGGTGGAGGCCTGGTAGAACTTGGTCTTTTTCTCCAGTCCCAAAATGCGGATGGCTTCCAGAATACGCAAGGTGCCGATCCCGTCGGCATTGGCAGTGTATTCAGGGGTTTCGAAAGACACGGCCACATGGCTCATCGCGGCGAGGTTGTAAATTTCGTCGGGCTGCGTTTGCTGGATGATGCGGATAAGGTTGGTAGAGTCGGTCAGATCGCCGTAATGCAGCTTAAATCGGCCATTATCCACATGCGGATCTTGGTAGAGATGATCAATGCGGTCGGTGTTAAACAACGATGAACGGCGCTTGACACCGTGCACGGTGTAACCTTTTTTTAACAATAATTCAGCAAGATAAGCACCGTCTTGGCCGGTGATGCCGGTGATTAATGCAACCTTATTTGAACTCATTTTCTTTACCCTTTTAAATATATTTATTCCGAACCTACAATTATTCCCAACCTACAACTTACGTTTTTTCGTAGGTTGGGTTAGCAGCCTTATCGCCTTACCCAACATTATTTGTAGCTTATTGTTGGGTTACGGCGCAAAAATTGCGCCGTAACCCAACCTACTCATATCTTTATTTCGATCCACGCCCATAACTATCGTCATACCGCACAATGTCATCTTCACCCAGATAACCGCCTGATTGTACTTCAATAATTTCCAGTGGTATGGTGCCGGGATTCGCTAAACGATGCACTTCACCCAACGGGATATAGGTTGACTGATTCTCAGTCAGAACGATAATTTTATCACCACAGGTGATTTCAGCGGTGCCTTTTACGACGATCCAATGCTCTGCGCGGTGATAGTGCTTTTGTAAACTTAAGCTGGCTTTGGGCTTGACTTGAATGCGCTTTACTTTAAACCGCTCTTCTTCGTCAATGCTGTCATACCATCCCCACGGACGATGCACTTTGCGATGTAAGGCATGTTCTTCGCGGTGTTGCTGTTGCAGGGCGGTGACAATCTTTTTGACGTGCTGACTTTGACTGCGATCCGCCACCAAGACAGCATCGGCCGTTTCCACAATGATGAGGTTATCCACGCCGACCGTGCCCACTAGGCGACTCGCTGCATACACGAGGGTATTGGTTGTGCCGGTGGTGAGTGCATCTCCGGTGATGACATTGCCATTTTCGTCCTGCTTGCCCACTTGCCATACGGCATCCCAAGCGCCTAGATCGTTCCAGCCCGCGTTCAGCTCAACCATTTTCAGCGGCGCAAGAGATTCAAGACTGGCTGGCAGAGCAGATAGCTTTTCCATTACAGCGTAATCTATTGATTCACTTGATGTATTTTCAAAGAAGATTTTATCGGGACGAATAAAACGAGTTTGGGTGCCCGGTGAAGAAGCTTGTGCATCAGCTTGGCGCGACGCCCAGGCGGCTTGAGTCGCGGTGGTGATATCAGGGCGGAATTGTTGTAATGCCTTGAGCCATACGCTGGCTTTGAGCACAAACATGCCCGCATTCCAATAATAACCGCCCTCACTCAGATATCGTTGTGCGGTTTCTGCGTCCGGCTTTTCGACAAAGCGATTGACTTGTAAAGGCGCAAGGTCTGGTGTGCCTTGTGCCTGAATATAGCCATAGCCGATTTCGGGCGCGTCGGGAGTGATGCCTAAAATGACGACAGCCCCTGTGGCGGCTTCGCGTATGGCTTGCTGCAAGGAAGCTACGTAGGCAGCGGTATCGATTACTGTTTGATCTGCCGGAGTGACGACGAGAATAGGGTCGTCGCCATTTTCAATCGCTTGTAGCGCTGCCAAGGTGAGCGCGGGTGCCGTATTGCGCCCGACCGGTTCGAGCAATAAAGTGGCCGATACGGATTTCATTTCACGCAGTTGATCTAACGTCAGGAAGCGATGCTCTTCATTGGTGACGATGAGCGTTTCACCGACTTGAATGTCGTCTGCTGCAAGGGCGTTGACCCGCTCCACCGCTTGCTGAAACAGGCTGTTGGTGCCGGACAGGACTAAAAACTGCTTGGGAAAACCCGAGCGTGACAGCGGCCACAACCGAGTGCCGGAGCCGCCGCAGAGGATGACGGGGGTGATTTTTAATTTGTTATTAGCAGAAGAGGGGGGCATTATTAATCAATCAGTTGCGCCAGCCAACTCTTGCTGTAGTGCGTCAATTTCTAGCTTAATGGCGTCGTATTCGGCTTGCTTTTGTTTGAGGAAGCCCAGGGTGATGCGGGTCTTTTCTTCGATGCCCGCCGGAGTGAGCAGGTAAGCGTACTTTCGTTTACTTTCCGCGTGGCTAAAATTTTCGAGCTTGACCAGCCCTTTTGCCATCAAGGCGCGCATGCAGTAGTTGGCTTTACCGAGGCTGACGCCCATTTTAACGGCAAGTTCGCGCTGACTGAGGTGCGGGTGGGCTTGGATGGTTTTGAGGGTGTTTAAATGTTCGTTTTGGGACATTTTGGACTGAGGTCAAAAGCTAAGTTCAAGTTAGGGGCGCGCATTGTACATGAGTTAATTAGGGGGGGATTATTTTAGTTTTAAATTTCGCACAGCACCCACGAGGCCTCTGTGCCCGGCGATGTAGATTTTAGATGAAAGGTTCAAGAAAATAGCCTTCAATAAAATTGATTTATTTATTATTGTAACTTTTAAAGCACTACAGTAATTTCCCCGCCAGTTCTGAATACAAAGGAAATTTTCTGTCATCTGACATTAGACTGGCATTACACTCAATCGCTGACGCGATAATTATCCTGTCTTGTGGGTCGCTATGATGCTCCTGCAAATTGACGGCCCGCATCGCGATGTTAGGGGAAATTGGAACATCTCCACACCAGAATCAGTTAGTGCTTTTTCAAACCATTCTGTCAATTGGCAGGAAAGACTTATTCGTTGATGACGTTCAAGCCAAGCCATCTCAAAACAACTTATTGCGGATACTGCAATAAGTTCTGCATTTTCAATTTGCACACGCCTAATCTCAGAAAGATTTAGATGATCTTTATTGATCCACCAAAACCAGATATGCGTATCCAATAGGATCATTTCGGCAAATTCCAGTCCGACTCAGGTGTGGCGTCAATAATATTTCCAATTACTTTACCTTTTCCTGCAATATCAGGATGAGGGCGTCGGCGTGGTTGGGGTTGAACGGTTTCAGAAAGCACTAAAAAAATAGCTTCAAATTGTTTATTGGCCGGTAATATTGGAATACGTTTTATGTGGCCAGTCGTATCCGTTTCTAATATCAATCTTTCCGCGTACATATTGTTTCCCTTTGGATAAATAATGCCAAAATGCGAATAATTTAACGACAGTGCAATGCAATCTTCAACCGCAAGCTCTGTAAAATATTTAAGTAGCAATAGCACGCGTTAAATTCCGACCTACAAAAAGCACAATTCTTGCCACGTTTTGAGATCATTTTACACTTAAGACCAAAAGTCATGCTGCCTGCTGATTCTGTTTGTTCATTATTTCCATTAAAAATTCCGGTGCGAAATCAGCTCCGTTAGCCCACACAACCGTTTGCATTAACTCATCTTGATGGGCGGTCTGGAATAATGCTGGATTCTTTAGGGGCTCAAAAACCTCACCCCATAACTCATCAGTTAAATCAATTTCACCCGATTCGCCATTATTATAAATGTCAAATACAGTCGATAATTTTCTAGCGGTTTGACGGTTACGGTATGAAGGATCATTCACTACTCCAATGGGGGGATTGATTTAAGTGGTTTACGCTGCTGCGCCAACTGCCAAATCTTCAAGATGCTCCTTTTGATGCTCATCCAGCCATTCCAAGACGGCGCGCAATGCCCTCTTAGGAAATTCTCCCCGCACAGGATGGCGTAAAAAAGACGCATCCGGTTCCAGCTATAGCAATATTCATGAATATAATTTCTTCTTTGTATCTTGTGGATGTTTACGCTGTTGTGCCAACTGCCAGTCTTCAAGTACTTTTTTAGCTGGTAGGCCGTGCAAATTCAAAAGTGCTGTGCCGGTCATTTTTAAGTTAATCTTTCCCGAACAAATCCCGGCTATAAACTTTCTCTGCAACATCGCACAGATCCTCCGTCATTCGATTCGCAATAATTACGTCGGCTTCTAGCTTAAATTTCGCCAGATCATTAACTACCCGGGAACGATAAAACTCTGTTTCATTGAGCGCCGGCTCATACACGATCACTTCAATTCCCTTGGCTTTGATGCGCTTCATAATGCCCTGAATGCTGCTAGCCCGAAAATTATCCGATCCAGCCTTCATCACCAAGCGATGAACACCAACCACTTTTGGATTACGTTTGATAATGTCAAAGGCAATAAAATCTTTACGCGTGGTATTGGAATCAACAATCGCGTGGATTAAATTTTGCGGCACAGCATTGTAATTGGCCAAGAGTTGCTTGGTGTCTTTTGGCAAACAGTAGCCGCCATAGCCAAACGAGGGGTTGTTGTAATGATCGCCGATGCGCGGATCAAGGCAGACACCTTGAATTATTTGCTTGGTATCCAGTCCGTGTGTGGCGGCGTAAGTGTCTAATTCGTTAAAGTAAGCAACGCGCATTGCCAGATAGGTATTGGCAAAAAGTTTTACCGCTTCGGCTTCGGTGGCGTCGGTAAATAAAGTGGGGATGTCTTGTTTGACCGCACCTTGTTTGAGTAAGCTGGCAAAGATCTCGGCGCGCTTGGAACGTTCGCCGATGACGACGCGCGAGGGGTGCAGGTTATCATAGAGGGCACGGCCTTCGCGGAGGAATTCGGGAGAAAAAATTAAGTTGGGCTGAAATTCGGGCGTATTACCATGCGCCGCTACGCTAAAGCGCGCTTTGATTTTAACAGTGTAGCCTACCGGAACAGTTGATTTAATAACCATGACTGCATCGGGATTGATTGCAATGACATCCGCGATGACTGCTTCAATGGACTTAGTATTGAAGTAGTTGGTCTCGGGATCGTAGTCGGTCGGCGTTGCGATAATGACGTAGTTGGCACCGGTATAGGCTTCCACTTTATCCAGTGTGGCGCGAAAATTTAGCGGTTTATTTTTTAGAAAATCTTCAATCTCGGTGTCTTCAATGGGAGATTGATTACGATTCAGCATCTCGATTTTCTCAGGGATGATATCGAGCGCAACCACTTCGTTGTGTTGCGCAAGAAGGATGGCATTTGAAAGTCCGACGTAGCCGGTTCCGGCAATAGCAATTTTCATAAGGGTAATTTCAAGAATACACGTTTAGAAAATAATGTGATGCTGGTCATCCAGATAGACTCTCCTGGCTGCTCATTTAACCTCGCCACAATGTCCGGGTCTGATGCCGTTGCATTAGCGCAGAGGTGAAATTGGTATCTAAAATAATCATGCGCCAAGCCTTGTCCGGGCTTACGCTTTGCCACTTACCGCTCGGCGTAGTATTTGACGAACTCCCTCCTCCATACTCCACCCGTGTTGGCTGTCCATTCGCTTTAAATTTTCTTTGATGTCATCATCAATATTGCGAACAACTACTTGAGCCATAAGACACCTCACGATTTACCCCGAACAATCAATGTCAAGATAACATGAAAATGCATTGATGCACATCAATGGCTCAATGCCCTGCCAGATACTACCAAGCAGATGCCCTTTGACGCCTTTGGAGAGTGTCAACATTTCAAATCGATCAGCAGCAACCTCATCCATAGTCAAAATTCTGCGTCCATTGGTGATCACTTGAGCTGCAAATACAGTATTGACGCTACGCAAGTCGGCAAGATCCAAATTCCGCCCCTCGAATTCTATTTGTAAAGCGACTGATAAACGCATGAGCTCGTCGAAACTGAATGCAACTGGCGCCAGCACAGCAAGATCAATATCACTGTCTTCACGCTGAAAATCTGTGGCATAAGAACCAAGCAAATACACCGCCGTAACACCCAAACCCGCTTGATCTAGCGCCTTTTGAATAATAGAGGACGGAATCCGATTAATTTTATCGTTTAAAATCATATAGAATTTTCAGCGCCCCACAAAATAGCCGCAACCTTAGCAGAATCATTATAGCTTTTCCAAAATTAATCGGGCTCCGTCCCCTATTTATTTTATTTAGGTTTAGAATGCTCCTCCCAATTTTGCACGAAGGTTTTTGAGTGTCAGCACAGCCCCTGGTAGAAATTCGCGATGTCAATTTTTCCTATGACGATCGCCCCATTCTGAAAGGCATCAATATGACTTTCCATAAAGGCAAGGTGATTGCCATTATGGGCGGGAGCGGCTGCGGCAAAACAACGTTGTTGCGTTTGATCGGCGGCTCGTTGAGCCCGACCAAGGGGCAAGTCAAAATTGACGGGCAGGTGATTCATGAGCTCGACCATGACGGTCTGTATGCGATGCGCCGCAAGATGGGAATGTTATTTCAGTTTGGCGCGTTGTTTACCGACATGTCGGTGTACGACAATGTGGCCTTCCAAATGCGCGAACATACCAATCTCCCCGAAGAAATGATCCATGATTTGGTGATGATGAAGCTGCACGCGGTAGGCTTGCGCGGCACACATCATTTAATGCCTGCCGAGCTTTCTGGCGGCATGGCGCGACGTGTGGCACTGGCGCGCACTGTGGCGCTCGATCCGATGTTGATTCTGTACGATGAGCCGTTTGCCGGCCTTGATCCGATTTCATTGACAGTGGTGGGCGCTTCCATTCGCCGCTTGAATAATGCCTTGGGTGCGACGTCGGTGGTGGTGACTCACGACGTACAAGAATCCCTTAAGATCGTTGATTATATTTACTTTATTGCTGATGGCGTGATTGTTGCCGAAGGCACGCCGGAGGAAATTAAAGCCTCGGACAAACCGTTCGTACACCAATTTGTACACGGCGAAATGGACGGCCCGGTACCGTTTCATTATCCGAGCGTGAATTATGCGCAAGATCTGGGAGTAACTGCCTGATGCCATTCCTCCTTCCCGTGCAACTGCTGGGTCATCAAATCGTCAGCGGCATTCAGCGCATCGGCTATGCAACGCGCTTTTTCATGTTGATTTTGATGAATTCCGGGCTGGGTTTCCGACGCTTCCACCTGATTACCCGCGAGATATTTTCTGCCGGCGTCAAATCACTGATTATTATTCTGGTGTCCGGTTTATTTGTCGGGGTCGTGCTGGGATTGCAGGGTTACCAAACGTTAAAAGGTTACGGTGCCCATACCGCCTTGGGAACCATGGTGGCGCTGGGCTTGGTTCGCGAACTCGGCCCGGTTCTGGCGGCTTTATTATTCGCGAGTCGCGCCGGTTCGGCCATGACTGCGGAAATCGGCTTGATGAAGGCCACCGAGCAATTGGCGGCCATGGAAATGATGGCGGTAAATCCAATTGCACGCGTGGTTGCCCCGCGTTTTTGGGCCGGTGTTATTTCCATGCCTTTGCTGGCCGCCATGTTTTCGGCGATTGGCGTGTTTGGCGGATATTTTGTCGGCGTGATCGTCATCGGTATTGATGAAGGTGCGTTTTGGACACAGATGCAGGGTTCGGTTGATTTTCAGCAAGACGTATTGAATGGCGTGCTGAAAAGTTTTGTGTTCGGCATCGCGGTGACGATCATTGCCCTGTTTGAAGGATATGATGCCGCGCCGACCGCGGAGGGTGTTTCCAGCGCAACCACGCGCACTGTGGTGCAGTCGTCTCTGGCCATTTTATTGCTGGATGTTATTCTGACCGTGTTTATGTTTAGGGGAATGTGATATGTCACGCAATACATTAGATTTGTGGGTGGGAGTTTTCGTAGTGGCGGGAATGTTTGCAATCGCTATTTTGGCGTTTAAAGTAGCCAATCTAAGTTCTTACAACAGCTCCGAAACCTATGTTTTAAAAGCCAACTTCACCAATATCGGCGGATTAAAGCCCAAAGCTTCTGTGCGCAGCTCCGGCGTGCTGGTGGGTCGTGTTACCGCCATCCAATTGGATACCGAGCGTTATGAAGCGCAAATTACCATGAGCATTGATAAGCAGTTTCAATTCCCCAAAGACTCTCTGGTGAGCGTGTTAACTTCCGGCTTATTGGGTGAGCAATACGTTGGCCTAAAGCCCGGCGCCGACGAGGAAATGCTTAAGGAAAATGCGACGATTCGCCAAACACGTTCTGCGGTAGTGCTGGAAGAGTTGATTGGCCAAGTGATCGCCAGCAAAGCCGAAGGTGTCAGCAAATAATTTAAGGTCTGGAATATGTTAAAAAATTTACTTAAAAAACAATTAATCACATTTGCAACCGCAATGCTATTGGGCAGCCTTGCACTCTCCGCCCGAGCCGAAATCAGCGCGCCCGATACCGATATCAAAAATGCGGTGGATGCCGTATTGATCGTTTTAAAACAGGATCAAACTGACAAGAAAAAAGTTCAGACGGTGGTTGATTCCAAAGTTTTGCCCTTGTTTGATTTTACCCTGATGACCAAGCGCGCGGTCGGCCATTCCTGGAGAACCGCTACCGCCGAGCAAAAAAAGACTCTGGTCAATGAGTTTCGCGATTTATTGGTTCGCGTATTTATCGCCAAGGCGTTTACCGAAAATACCAATCGTACTGTTAAATTCGAGCCGATTAAAGTCACCGAAGAAGAAGATCAGGTAACCGTTAAATCCCTGATTGTCGGGCAGGGTAAGTCGCCTATCGAGGTGGATTACGACATGAAAAAAACCGCCGCGGGCTGGAAGGTAGTCGATCTCGCCATCGCCGGCCCGCGCCTAGCTTTGGACATTTACAGCGTGCAGTTCCGCGATCCTTTGCAACAGAACGGAATTGATGGTCTCATCAAATTTCTGAGCGACAAAAATCGCGCCATCGACACCTCCGCTCCGATAAGCCGCCAATAATGAACAGCCTGATTGCCCAACACGACAATGTGGTGCAGATAAGTGGTGCATTAATCATCGCCAATGCTGCCAAGGCTTTTTGTGAGCAGCTTAACTTCGGCAAAAATAAAGGTGGTGAGCTGGTTGCCGACTTTGCCGGCGTCGAAGGTGTTGACTCGTCCGCGGTAAGTTTAATGTTGTGCTGGATGCGTGCCGCACAGCGTAACAATGTTAAACTTTCATTCATTAATGTACCGGTTAATTTGGTCAGTCTGGCTAATCTTTACGGCGTGGCAGAAACGTTAATGCTGCGCACTGAGGCAGCAATAAATTGATTTTTAAGGATAATTAAATATGAAAGTCACCCCCGAAAGTATTCAGGTTAGTATTGAAAATGGCATGCCCTGTGTACACGTTTCCGTAACAGGCGACGGCCGGCATTTTGAATCAATTATCGTCAGTTCCGAGTTTGCCGGCAAAAATCGTATTCAACGCCACCAGCGAGTGTATCTAGTCTTGGGCGATAGAATGCGCGATGAGATTCATGCGCTGTCGATGAAAACGTTGACGCCGGATGAATGGGAAACCGCTAGTCCACGCTGAGAAATTTAAGAACCCAGCAACATTTAAATTAACCGCGTCAGTACAATAATCCTTGAAAAACTTTTGCCACAGAGATTACAGAGCACACAGAGAAAAAAACAAAAGGTTACTTTCGCTTTAGTTGTCAGCTGTTGGTGGAGCACGAAATTCCGGAATATCCTTAGCTTTCTCTGTGTGCACTGTGATCTCTGTGGCTTGAATTGCTGTTTTATTTAATATTTCACTCACCCCACTCAATAAATTTATGCAAAAACTATCTATTCAGGGCGGCACGCCATTGCGTGGCGAAGTGCGAATTTCCGGTGCTAAAAATGCGGCGCTGCCGATCATGTGCGCCAGCTTGCTCACCGCCGAGACACTCCATTTGACCAATCTGCCGGACCTGCACGATGTGGGTACCATGCGCAAATTGCTGCTGCAAATGGGCGTCACAGCAGAAGCAAAAACCGGCGAGATTACTTTTTCGGGCGACACAATAAACGTATGGGAAGCACCCTATGACATGGTTAAAACCATGCGCGCCGCCATTCTGGTACTGGGCCCGCTGGTGGCGCGCTTTGGTGAAGCGAAGGTATCTTTGCCCGGCGGTTGCGCCATCGGTTCACGACCGGTTGATCTGCACATCAAAGGCTTGCAAGCCATGGGTGCCGAAATCAGCATTGAGCATGGCTATATTCACGCCACCGCGAAACGCCTGAAGGGCGCGCGCATCTTTTTTGATATTGTCAGCGTCACCGGCACCGAAAACTTGATGATGGCGGCGGTTCTGGCGGACGGGGTGAGCATTTTGGAAAACGCCGCGCGCGAACCCGAGGTGGTGGATTTGGCCAATTGTTTGCGTACCATGGGCGCCAAAATTGCAGGCGACGGCACCGATACTATCACCGTTACCGGCGTGGAGAAATTACACGGCGCTGCCCACCGCATCATGCCCGACCGCATTGAAAGCGGCACCTTTCTGGTGGCCGCTGCAGCAACGGGCGGCAGCATTACCCTGCGCGAAACCCGCGCCGATATTCTGGAAACAGTGCTGGAAAAACTCGGTGAAGCCGGTGCAAAAATTACCGTTGACGGGGAAACAATCCATCTTGAAATGCACGGGCGGCCAAAGGCGGTGAACGTGCGCACCGCACCGCATCCGGCTTTCCCCACCGATATGCAGGCGCAATTTATGGCGCTGAACAGTATCGCCGAAGGCAGCGCAATGGTGATTGAAACGATCTTTGAAAACCGCTTCATGCACGTTCAGGAACTGCGCCGTCTCGGCGCGCAAATTGACGTAGAAGGCAATACTTCTGTGGTGCGCGGGGTGGATCATCTGGAAGGTGCAACCGTGATGGCAACCGATCTGCGTGCCTCGGCGTGTCTGGTGATTGCAGGATTGGTGGCTCAGGGTGAAACGATCATTGACCGGATCTACCATCTGGATCGCGGCTACGAGCATATTGAAAGCAAGCTATCGCAGCTTGGTGCCAATATTCGCCGCATTAAATAAAAATTAAATTTACTTCGCGATGCTACGTTGCGAACAAAAAATTACTCCTCACATATTTTGTATATGCTGCGTCCTAATTTTTTGTTCGCGCCTTGCTTAGCTTTGAAAATTAAATTTTTTGAGGCGCTCCCAAAACTACCCCCGTCTTCGCCACCAAACGATGCCGCCGACAAGCAACAGCAGCAGGGGCAATGCCACGACCAGACCGTAGCTGATCACGGTTAATGCGCGGGTGCTAAAGGTCACGGTGCCGTCTTTGTTGTTGCGCGGTTGAATAGCCACCAGCGCTTCCTGTTCGCTCAGCCACTTCACCATATTCATCCCCAGATCGATATTGCCGGCGTTACCGGAATACGCGTTGGATAAAAAGGCGGCCCCCCCCACCACCACGATGCGCTGCTCCTGATTATTCACCACACGCTGCAGGGCAATCGCGGCAATATGCGGGCCGGGGATGTCGTGCGTCTTATCGAATTTTGGCAGGGTATTATTTCTTGTAACATTGCGGGTCACCCAGCCGCGCGGCGCCACCTCGACCAGCGCTTGTCGCTGCCAGAGACTGCTCTCTTCCGTGCTCAACGCGCGGGCAAACGGAAACACTGTCATCAGATCAAAATTCATCGTCACCGGATGAGGGGGATAACCGGCACTGAGCGCCCAATTAAAGGGAGCATTCAGGTCTTGTGCGGCGGGGTCGACAATAATGCCGGGCGTCAAAATTAAATCCAGTTTTTCAGCCAGCACTTCCAGTCCGCGCAACGGCTCTGCGTCAATCAGCCACAGCAAATTTCCACCATTACTGAGGTGACGTAATATTTTATCGACCTCGCCCGGTAACAATGCAACTTGCGGATGCGTGAGCACCAGCACACGCGCATTGGTCGGCACATTCGGCGCAATCGCCAAGTCTAATATACTGATTTTAAAGCCTATTTCTTTTAGCTTCTTAGCAAACTCACCCAAATCATGGTTGGCATGACCTTCCAACTTGCGCTCGCCGTGCCCCGATAAATACATCAGCAACTCTTGTTTGCTATGCGCTAATCCCAGCAACGCACTGGATAAAGTTTGCTCGTTCAACGCGGTCAGATGCGCCGAGCGTCCGGCATATTCCACCACCATTTCGCCGTTGCTTTGAATGTTGGCCTGGCGCATTGCCTCGGGCTGTTTTAAGGGATCAATAAAGATCAGGGTGATGTCGGTTTTGTAGCGCTGATAGATGGCAATAAAGTCGCGAATCAGGCGTTGCAGCTCACCCTGTTTGGCATCTTGCTCAGTCGCATAGACGGTTATCTTCACTTCACCGTCCAGACGTTTTAGCGCGGCAATGCTGCCTGGATCAAGACTATTTAAATGGGCGTGCGTGACATCCGTTTGCAGCGGAAAGCGTGCGAAAAGTTGGTAAACCAAAACCGCCGCAATCAGCAACAGGAGTGTGAAAATACTGTTTTTCACAAGCAGGCGCGGAGCGCGCAGAAATTTCTTTTTGGCAACCATTAATCGTAACTCCGATTATTTTCCACACGGCGAATGGTAAACAGTAGAAATGTGCCGATGAATAAGATGAAATACATCAGATCACTGCTTGCCACTAATCCCGCGTTTAAATTTTGCGCATGCACAGTGGGCGAAATCGCGCGCAATAAATTGCCATTATCCTCGCTGCCAATATCTATCAGCCACAAACCAAAACTTAGCGCGGTGGCGCTCATGGCAGCCACGATAGGTTGCTTGGTCAAGGCGGAAAGATATAAACCGAGCGCGGCGTAACTGGCGGTGAGTAACAATAATCCCAGAAAATTGGCGAGTAGCAAGCCAAAATCAAGTTGCGTGCCCAAGCCCAGAATGGCAATCATTACCGTGCAACTGGCAATGATTATCGCCATGAATAACATCAGGCTTAAAAATTTTCCCAGCACAATTTCACTGCTGGAAACCGGCGCGGCCAGCAGCAACGCCAAAGTTTGATTGCGCCGCTCTTCGGCCAGCAGACGCATGCTAAACAACGGGATGATCATCATCAACATCAGCGCGAGTGTGCCAAATAAAGGGGCTGCCACCGACACGGTCGCACCCGGCGCATTGGCGACCAGACTCAGCTGCGCCTGCACTTGCAGATAGGCGTCCAGTCGTGCCAGAAAAAACCAGGCAAAAATAAATTGCAGCGCGCCCAAAATGATCCAGGTGCTGGGCAAAGCAAACATGCTGCGAAATTCTTTGCGTGCAATCGTCAGGATCATAATGCTTCGCCTTTGGTTAAATGCGCATAAACGTCTTCGATATTTCCGCCAATTGGCATTAATTGCTGCATACGCGCACGACTGTCGCTGTAAATCAACCGGCCTTTTTGCATGATCTCGACACGGTCGCAAATATTTTCCACTTCACTCAACAAGTGCGTGGATAAAATCACGCTACGGGTTTTCCCCAGCTCGCCAATCAAATGGCGAATGTCGCGAATTTGTGCCGGATCAAGTCCAACCGTGGGCTCATCCAGCACGATCACTTGCGGGCGATGGATAAGCGCCTGGGCGATCCCCACGCGCTGCTGAAAGCCTTTGGAAAGCGTGCCGATAATGATATTGCCCGACGCTTGCAAGCCGCAGTGTTGCTTGGCTTCCGCCAGCGCATCAGGCAACTGCGATGCGCTCACCCCGTGCAAACGCGCCGCGTAAATCAGAAAGTCATCGACACGCATATCGCGATACAAAGGGGGATTTTCAGGAAGGTATCCGATGCAAGCTTTGGCTTGGCGGGGTTGCATTTTCAAATCGAATCCGCAAATTTCCACCGTTCCGGAATCGGGTATTAATGTCCCGGTTAGCATTTGCATCACAGTGCTTTTACCGGCACCATTGTGCCCGAGCAAACCGACGATTTCGCCGCGTTTCAGTTGCAGGGAGAAATTTTGCACCACTTGTTTTTGCCCGTAATGCCGGCAAATGTTGTGTGCGCTTAAAGTAATCGCTTCGGTCATGCGTAGGGTGACGGTTGTTAGTTGGGGTGAATATAACCTAATATGCGCGCTCATACCAAAATTGACTGCATAAGTTCGATCGCATAATGAAATTATCTGCTTACACACTGCTCGTTTTTCCGCTGCTGCTCAGTGCCTGTTCCGTGGGGCATCGCCCCGCTTTTCTTGCGTCAAACAGCTCTGCCGCTGGAAATATTACCATTAATAATCAATATATTACACAACCCCCCCCCAGTGCCACAGAAGTCCCGGCAGAACTGCCCAATGTTGCCCTGAATGAGCGTCTGCTATTTCAGTTTTTACTGGGCGATATCGCGGTGCAACGCGGCAAGCCCGAGTTGGCGGCACAAGCCTATTGGGAATTGGCCAAGGCCACCCGCGATCCGCGCGTAGCCAGACGCGCGGCTCAGCTGGCACTGGAGACACGCCAAATCGAGCGTTCATTGGAAGCCTTTGCGCTGTGGCAAGAATTGGAACCCGCCGCGCCGCTCGCCAATCAAATGCTGGTTTCTTTGCTATTAAGCGGCGGTAAATTTGCCGAGGCAAAGCCACAGGTGCAACGCATGCTGGCAGCCAATCCGCAAAATACTGGTCAGAGATTTATGCTGGTTCATTCGCTCCTGTCGCGCGCACCCGATAAAACCGCCGCGCTGGAGTGGATCAAAGAAATCGCCCAACCCTACCCCCAAGTGGCCGAGGCGCATTGGGCCGTAGCGCAAATTGCCGCTGCGGCCAACAATAAAATGTTGGCGCTGACCGAAATTCGACAGGCTGTCCAGTTACAGCCCCACTGGGATTTGGCTGTGATGTTTGAAGCGCAACTATTGCTCCCTCAGGAAGCGGCCAAGGCGTTAGCGCTGCTCAAAAAATTTCTGGAAACTCATCCCGACAATAAAGACTTGCGCCTGTTTTATGCGCGCGCTTTATTGGAACAAAAACACTATGCCGAGTCGAGAATTCAATTCCGCATTTTATTGGATACCAACAAAAGCAGCACCGAACTTGCTTTCGCCGTTGCGCTACTTTCACTGCAAATGGGCGAACTGGAACGCGCTGAAAAAGAACTACAAGAAACACTGCTAATGGAAAAGAGAGATGCCAGTACCGTGCATTACTATTTGGCGCAATTAAATGAGGCGAAAAAAGACGATGTTGCCGCATTGCGGCATTATCAATTGGTGCTTGAAGGCGAGTTTGTTTTTTCGGCGCGTCTGCGCGAAGCCTATTTATTAAGCAACACCGGCAAACTTGCTGAAGCGCGCAGCAGCCTTAAAAAAGTAAGCGCCAACAGCAATCAGCAGCGCGTGACACTGACCCTGGTCGAGGCGCAGTTATTACGCGACGAAAAATTATTTATCGAATCATATCAAGTACTTGCTGACGCACTGGAAAAACTCCCCAATCACCCGCAATTGCTGTTTGAAATGGCGATGGCGGCGGATAAGCTTGGCAAATTGGAGTTATTCGAGCAAAATTTACGCAAACTGATTCAACTGGCTCCCGATCATGCGCAGGCGTATAACGCGCTGGGCTATAGCTTGCTGGATCGCAATATTCGCCTGGATGAAGGCATGCTATTGGTAGAGAAAGCTTATCAATTAGCGCCAGATGACGCAGCTATTACCGATAGTGTTGGCTGGGGGTATTTTCGATTGGGTAAACTCGACAAAAGTGCAGAATTTTTAAACCGCGCATTTATCCTGAATCCAGATCCGGAAATTGCCAGTCATTTGGGCGAAGTATTATGGGCGCAGGGCAACAAAGTTGAAGCGGAGAAAATTTTAAAAGACACCTTGCAACACTTTCCGGATAGTGAAATTTTGCGTGCTGCCATTAAAAAATATTTCCCCTGATGAAGTCTGCGATTATTTTTCTCTTCGCGCTCGCTGTTGCACTTTCTCTGAGCGGCTGCGCCACGCCTCCCGCCAATTATGTTGCACCGCGCACCGCACAAATTGATGCGCCATTTGAATTGCGCGGTCGTGTGGCCATCAAGCATGACGGCGAACGTTTTTCCGCCGGTTTGAGCTGGAAGCATCACACGACAGAAGATGAGATTTTGTTAATCGCCCCGCTCGGCCAAACCATTGCCAAACTGCTACGCAACAGCTCCGGCGTAACCCTGGAAACCAACGGAACGATTAACCGCGCAGACAGTGTGGAAACATTAACCGAACAGGAACTGGGCTGGCAGTTCCCCCTGTCCGGCTTGAGCTACTGGGTGGTCGCACTGCCCGCACCGGCCTCGCCCTCCGCAATACAACACAATGCAGACGGACAGATGACTGCACTCGCGCAAGACGGCTGGAAAATTCACTATTCCCGTTACGTTGCTGTAACAGCGAATAGTTTACCGTTGCGCTTAACATTACAACGCGAGCAACTAGCAATCACTATCCTGATTGATGAATGGAAACAGCCATGACTTCATTGACCTGCCCGGCTCCCGCCAAATTAAATCTGTTCCTGCATGTGGTTGGACGCCGTACGGACGGTTACCATCTACTGCAAACTTTATTTAGATTCATAGAGTTAAATGACACACTCACCTTTACCTTGCGCGAAGATGGTGAGGTGCGGCGCGTGAACGATATTGCGGATGTGCCCGCCGAACAGGATTTGTGCGTGCGCGCCGCCAAATTATTGCAACATGAATCCGGATGTAAATCAGGCGTGGATATTCTGCTGGAAAAACGCATTCCCATGGGCGGCGGACTGGGCGGCGGCAGTTCGGATGCCGCCACCACTCTGCTGGGCTTAAATCGTTTATGGAAGTTAAATCTGCCGCGCGAACGCTTGATGCAGCTGGGATTAACGCTGGGCGCCGACGTACCGGTGTTTATTTTCGGGCAGAATGCTTTTGCCGAGGGCGTGGGTGAGCAATTACAAGCCTACGAAATGCCCGAAACTTGGTATGTTGTGCTAACGCCACCCGTGCATGTCCCCACTGCAAAAATTTTTACGCATCCGGAATTGACACGAAATACGTTTTCCATCACAATGCGCGCCCTCCCAATTGGGAGAGATTTCCGCGTAGGAATTCTCGGCAATGATTTACAACCGGTTGCGTGCAAATTGTATCCGGTCGTTGGAGAATATCTGGCTTGGCTTGCGCAATTTGCGCCTGCCTTAATGACCGGCTCCGGCGCATGTGTATTTGCCGAGTTCGCCACGGAAGATGCAGCACAAGCAGTGTTGCAACAGCTGCCGGACACGATGCGCGGTTTTGTAGCGCGGGGTTTACAGCAGCATCCATTGCGGGAGTTTGCCGCATAAAGTTTTCTTGGGGAGTCGCCAAGTGGTAAGGCACCGGATTTTGATTCCGGCATTCGTAGGTTCGATCCCTACCTCCCCAGCCACATCGCCCGGGCGCTTGCGCCCTTTCAATTTTATAAGATAAGGGGTTCAACGTGTCTCACGACAACTTGATGGTATTCACCGGTAATGCCAACCCTAAGCTTGCCGAAAAAGTAGCCAAGCATCTCGACATTCACCTCGGTCGCGCCACCGTTAGCCGTTTTTCAGACGGTGAAGTCATGGTCGAAATTCTCGAACATGTACGTGGCCGCGATGTCTTTGTCCTGCAATCCACCTGCGCCCCGACCAACGACAGCCTGATGGAAGTCATGGTGATGGTCGATGCGTTGAAACGTGCTTCTGCCGCGCGCATTACTGCTGCCCTCCCCTATTTTGGCTATGCCCGCCAGGATCGCCGCCCGCGTTCTGCACGCGTGGCCATCAGCGCCAAAGTAGTGGCTGATATGCTGATCGGTGTGGGTGTGGATCGCGTACTGACCATGGACTTGCACTCCGACCAAATTCAGGGCTTCTTTTCGATTCCGGTAGACAACATTTACGCCGCGCCGATTTTATTGTCCGATGTCTGGAAACAAAATTATCCAAATTTAATCGTGGTTTCGCCCGACGTGGGCGGCGTGGTACGTGCCCGCGCGCTGGCCAAACGTTTGGAATCCGATCTGGCGATTATCGACAAGCGCCGTCCCAAGCCGAATGTCGCCAAAGTGATGAACATCATTGGCGACGTGGCCGGCCGCACCTGCATCATCATGGATGACATGGTGGATACAGCGAATACCTTGTGCGAAGCCGCCAATGCCTTGAAAGAAAAAGGCGCGGAACGCGTGATCGCTTACTGTACGCACCCGGTTTTATCCGGCCCCGCCATTGAGCGTTTGGAAAGATCCGCAATTGATGAGTTAGTCGTCACCGACACGATTCCGTTGCGCGAAGATGCGCGCAACTGCAAGCGTATCCGCCAACTGAGCGTGGCAGAGCTGATGGCCGAAACCATGCGCCGGATTAATGCGGAAGAGTCGGTTAGCTCACTCTTCATGGAGTAAAACGTAGCTTTAAGCAGCCTATTGGGTGCCTCTAAAAATTTTGCGACAACCATGTTGGTCGTCGCGCAACCCGAAGTCTTCTGGTCGCGGAAGATTTCACCTGAAGTGGAGAAGTAAAAATGACAACTGAAATCGCAGCAACATCACGCAAAGCGCAAGGAACGGGTGCGAGCCGCCGTCTGCGCAAAGCAAATCGTGTTCCCGGCATCGTTTATGGCAACGGCGAACCTACCTCTATCGACCTGGATCACAACACTTTGTATTTCGCGTTGCGCAAAGAAGCATTCCATGCCTCAGTGCTGACACTGGATTTGGATGGCAAAAAGGAATCCGTTTTACTGCGTGATTTCCATATGCACCCGTTCCGTCAGCAAGTTTTGCACATTGACTTCCAGCGCGTTGACGCAGGCAAGAAAATTCATATGAAAGTGCCACTGCACTTTATCAATGCTGAAGTTTCTCCCGGCGTTAAAACCGGCGGCGGAATTATCAGCCACGTGTTGAACGAATTGTCGATTGCCTGCTTGCCAGCCGATTTGCCAACCGCCATCGAAGTGGATTTGAGCTCCCTGAATTTGGGTCACTCTATCCACGTATCCGATGTCAAATTGCCCAAGGGCGTTGAAATTGCCGGTCACCACCATGCAAGCGACGCTGTGGCCACGGTTCAAGTGCCACGCGGCGCGGTAGAAGCTGCCGCAGCTGCGGCATCTGACGCTCCTGCAGCTGCACCTGCTGCTGCAAAACCTGCTGCCGCAAAACCAGCTGCAAAAAAATAATTAACGCGTAAGCGTTAAGGTTGTACATCTTAAAAAGCTCTTCATGCACAGCAATCGCATGAGGAGCTTTTTTTATTTCTAACGTATTGATTATATTGATATTTATTTCATGGGCCAGATAAAACTAATTGTTGGATTGGGCAATCCGGGGCGCGAATATGCCGACACACGCCACAATGCGGGATTTTGGTGGCTGGATGAATTTGCGCATACACACAGCGTAAATTTTAAAGCCGATAGCAAGTTTCACGGGCTGATTGCGCGCACCGCGCTGCACGGGCATGAAATCCATTTACTCAAACCACAAACCTTTATGAATGTGAGCGGTCGCGCAGTTGGCGCAGTGGCACAGTTTTTTAAAATTGAAGCCGCGCAAATACTCGTGGTACATGACGAGCTCGACCTCCCGCCCGGCAGCGCCAAACTTAAATTGGGTGGCGGACACGGCGGCCACAATGGCTTGAAAGATATTATTGCCCATCTCGGCACTAAAGATTTTTGGCGACTGCGCATCGGTGTCGGCCATCCCGGCGATCGCAGCGAAGTGGTGAATTTTGTGTTGAATGCCCCGCGCAAAGAAGAACAGACTCTAATTTCCGAAGCCATGCAACATGCTCAAGACGTTGCCCCCCTGATTATTGAAGGCAAACAGGAAGCGGCGATGTTGAAACTGCATAGCGAGAAAAAATAAACATCAGTTGGGGGGCAGCTAATGCCCTGCCCGCCCCACGATTTTTTAGAGAGTACATATATCTCAGCAATTCCCCTTACAACTTTTCCGCCAGTGTTTTTTCCAGCTTGATCTGATCCACCGTAAAACCTCTAATTCCTTCCGCCAGTTTTTCGGTAGCCATGGCGTCCTGATTCATTTCCCAGCGGAATTCGGCTTCGGTCATCGACGCAGGGCGGGGTTTAACGCTGCCGGTATACTGCAAACGTCTGGGCAACACACCTTCCGCTTTTTGTAACTCTTCCAATAATGACGGACTGATGGTCAGGCGATCACACCCTGCCAAAGCCAATATTTCGCCACTGTTGCGAAACGAAGCGCCCATCACCGTGGTGGGATAACCGTATTCTTTGTAGTACTGATAAATGCGCCGCACCGACAACACGCCCATATCCTCTTCCGTAGGGATATCCGTGCGCCCCTCTTTGGCCTTTTGCCAATCAAAGATACGCCCGACAAACGGGGAAATCAGCGTAACGCCCGCTTCTGCACAAGCACGTGCCTGGGCGAAACCAAACATCAGGGTAAGATTGCAGTGGATACCCTCGTGCTCCAGAATTTCACCGGCACGTATGCCTTCCCAAGTTGCGGCAATTTTAATCAGTACCCGCTCATTGCCGATGCCGGCGGCGTTATACAAGTGAATTAATTTACGCGCTTTAGCCAGCGTGGCGTGAGTATCAAATGAAAGTCGCGCATCCACTTCAGTGGAAATTCTGCCGGGAACGATTTTCAATACTTCCACGCCCACATCGACCGCCAGCTTGTCCATCGCATCATGCGCCTGCTGTTCGCGATCCTTGCTTTGCGATTTAGCCCAAACAATTGAATCTTCAATCAGCGGGGCGTATTCCGGCAGGGTCGCCGCCTTGAGCAACAAAGACGGATTAGTGGTGGCATCTTCGGGACAATGCCGGCGTATCGCTTCTATGTCGCCGGTATCCGCAACGATTGCCGTCATGGACTTCAATTGATCGAGTTGATTGGGCATATCAAAATCTCCTTAAAAGTACAATTAATGAAATGGCAGCGAAACAGCAATGACGGACTATTATAGAGGGGAAAAATGCAGCGAAGTCATCGAAATTTGCGACCATGCAATCTTTCAATACTGGGTTCAAAGCAAGCAATAGTAAAACCAAATTCATCCGCAAATCAGGTTAAAATACACCCCATTATTTCGGGAACTTAAACCATGCGCATTCTAGCCTTGTTGTTACTCACTTTCAGCATCAGCCTCGCCCACGCGGCAGACAATAAGCCGGCTGAATTCAAGCCTGTACCGCAACCGCCCGCACTTGACCCGACCGAGGCGGTTGATGAACCGCAGATTACCATTATCAAGCAAAGCGAACAGACGGTTGAAGAGTTTCGCGCCAATGGCAAGCTGTATATGATCAAAATTACCCCCAAGCACGGCGTCCCCTACTACTTGATTGATGATAGGGGTGATGGCAAATTTGCCCGCCAGGAAAGCCTGGATTCCGGGCTGCGTGTTCCCACCTGGATCATTCACAAATTCTAAATTTCAGGGCTCCCAAGCATGGCAGTTTTTACACGCGTCGAAACAGCGGATATCACCGCATGGCTCAACAATTATTCGCTGGGTACTTTGCTTGAATTACAGGGCATTGCCGCCGGTATAGAAAACACCAATTACTTTGTCACCACCAGTAACGGACGCTTTGTGCTGACGTTATTCGAAAAACTGACTACCGACGAACTGCCATTTTATCTGAATCTGATGGCACATTTGGCACGCCACGGCATCCCCAGCCCCTGCCCGGTTGCGGACAAGCAAAATCGTTTTCTTGGCACACTGAACGATAAGCCAAGTTGCATCGTCAGCCGCTTGCCCGGAAAGTCTGTGACACAGCCGAGTGTGGAAAATTGTGCCGCAGTGGGCGCTATGTTGGGGCAAATGCACAGTGCGGGACAAAGCTTTAGCGAAAAAATGGACAATCCTCGCGGTGCGGAATGGCGCGCCACAACCGCCAGGCAGGTTATGCAATTTTTAACACCGCAAGATGCCGCTCTGCTGAACAGCGAAGTGGATTATCACAAACAACATCCGCTGCATAATTTGCCTGAGGGCGTGATTCACGCCGACTTATTTCGTGACAATGTATTGATGGATGGGGAGCGTGTTGGCGGACTCATTGATTTTTATTTCGCTTGCCGCGATACCTTGCTGTATGACGTTGCTATTACCGTGAATGACTGGTGTATTGGCGAACAGAGCGCATTGGATGCCGGGCGCGCCCGAGCTTTCCTGCGTGCTTACCACACGGTGCGCCCCTTCACCGCGCAAGAAGCTGAAAACTGGTCAAATGCTTTACGCGTTGCTGCCTTACGTTTTTGGATTTCACGCTTATTTGATCTGCACTTGCCGCGCCCCGGCGAGATGGTCAACGCGCATAACCCGGAGCAATTTAAACGCATCTTGCAGCACCATATTACACACGGAGCAAATTCTGCATGGCTTTGAATAATAAAGATAATATTACAATGCGGGCGCAAATTCTGCCTGCCAGCACCGGCTGGCTTTGGATTAAGCAGGGCATCTATTTATTCAAAAAAAGCCCGGTTTTGTGGGTCGTGCTTTCCATCATCGGCATCGTGGGTTTAATTGGCATTGCCAGCATTCCTGTCATCGGCGATCCGCTCGCCACCCTGTTATTTCCCTCGCTTTTTTCCGGTTTATTATTGGGCTGCAAGGCGCTGGAAAATGATGAGGAGTTGGAACTGGCGCATTTATTTGCCGGGTTTCAGCACAATACCCAGCAACTCGTCACGCTGGGCGGGTTGAACTTAGTGGGACAATTACTCATTTTCGGCATCATGATGCTGGCGGGCGGTGCAGCTCTGGTTGGAATTTTAATGAGCAGTACGCCGGTGGAAGATCCCTCGCTTATTGCTCAAGCCATGAGCGGTGCGGGTTTTGCGATTTTGCTTGGCATGATTTTATTTACCCTACTGTTGATGTCCACGCAGTTTGCGCCAATGCTGGTGACCTTCGATAAAATTTCACCGTTTCAAGCACTGAAAATCAGCCTGCGCAGCTGCTGGAAAAATCTTGCACCCTTATCGGTGTATGGCGCAATCATGATGTTGTTTGCGTTGCTTGCTTCACTACCGATGATGCTCGGCTGGCTGGTACTGCTGCCGATTATGATCACCTCGATCTACGCCGCTTACCGGGGCATGTTTCCCACACCGGAAGTCTTGACCGGTGCGCCAACTGAGATCAAAGAAGATATTTTTACACCGGATAAAGATGCGTTCCGCAAGGACGAATAGCCCCCTCCTAAAGCGCTTCCAATTTGGCGTACTCCAGCGATAGCCATTTGCTTCCTGCACGCTTGAAGTTCACTTGCACACGCCCCTCGTTGCCCGCACCCTCGGTATCCGTCACCACCCCCTCGCCAAACTTCTGGTGAAACACACGCTGACCGATACGCCACAAACTACCGCCCCCTTTGGGCTGTACCACTCGCGGCGCGCGCGAAATGGTCGATGCGGGCGCATAAAATTCATTCTTTTTCTTGGCGGCAACTTGCGGGGTAATCCACTGCAACAATTCTTCCGGCAACTCGCTTAAAAAGCTCGATACTCTGCTGTAATTTGTTTGCCCGTGCAGCATACGGCTTTGCGCAAAGGTGAGATACAACCTGCGCCGCGCACGGGTAATCGCCACGTACATCAGACGTCGCTCTTCATCCAATCCGCCATCCACATTCTGGCTGTTCTGGTGCGGAAATAAACCGTCTTCCAGACCGCTGATAAATACCGTGTGAAATTCCAAGCCTTTGGCCGCATGCACCGTCATCAGATGCATCGCATCGTCACTCTCGCCGGCCTGATGTTCGCCGGCTTCCAGCGCGGCATGCGTGAGAAACGAGGTCAGGCTGTCATCTTCGTTTTCATGCACGAATAAAGTTGCCGCATTCATCAGCTCGTTCAAGTTTTCCAGACGTTCCTGCGCTTCACGCTGCTTGGCACCCGTTTCATTTTGATAGTGCGCGACCAGCGTGCTATGCACCAATACATGGTCGACAATTTCAGGCAAGGGCAACTCGCGCGTTACCTCGGTCATCGCCTGAATCATCTGGGCAAAAGCCGCCACCTTACCGCTGGCTTGGCAGGCCGCTTGCCATAAGGTCATGTTCTGCGCGCGCGCCGATTCCTGCAATTGTTCAATGCTGCGCGTACCGATGCCGCGCACGGGGAAATTGATAACGCGCAGCAAGGCGTTGTCGTCATCGGGATTGTTAATCAGGCGCAAATACGCCAGCGCATGTTTAATTTCCTGGCGCTCAAAAAATCGCAAACCGCCGTACACGCGATACGAAACTCCCGCAGATACCAGCGCATGTTCCAGCACGCGTGATTGCGCATTGGAACGATACAAAATTGCCATTTCGCTGTAATTGATTCCTTCGCGATTCAGCTGCCTGGCTTCTTCAACAATGAACTTGGCTTCTTCAGCATCCGTCGGCGCCTCGTAGACGCGCAACAACTCCCCCTGATTTTCCGAGGTCCATAAATTTTTCCCCAAGCGGTTGCGGTTATTTTGAATCAGGGCATTTGCGGCATCCAGAATATTGCCGTGCGAGCGATAGTTTTGCTCCAGTTTAATCACATTCTCGACATGGAAATCGCGCAACAATTCCTGCATATTGCCCACATTGGCACCGCGAAATGCATAGATAGACTGATCGTCGTCGCCCACCGCAAATAAAGCATTATTGCGACTGGCCAATAATTTTAACCAGCGATACTGCAACGGGTTGGTATCCTGAAATTCATCCACCAGAATATGCTGAAAACGTTCCTGATAATGCTCGCGCAGCGACTGGTTGCGCGACAACAAATCGTAACAGCGCAACAGCAACTCCGAGAAATCCACAACCCCTTCACGCTGGCATTGCGCGTCATATTCGGCGAATACCTCGACTTTTTTGCGGGTGTACGGATCGAAAGCTTCCACCTCATGCGCGCGCAGGCCCTGCTCTTTGCTACCGCTGATAAATTGCTGCATTTCACGCGGCGGAAATTTTTCATCATCCACATTCAACACCTTCATCAGGCGCTTAATCATGGCAAGTTGATCGCCACTATCGAGAATCTGAAAAGTCTGCGGCAGATTCGCCTCGCGAAAATGGGCGCGCAGCAAGCGGTTACACAGCCCGTGAAACGTGCCAATCCACATGCTGCGCGTATTGATTGGCAACATCGCCGACAAGCGCGTGCTCATTTCCTTTGCCGCTTTATTGGTAAAAGTCACCGCCAGAATGGCATGCGGACTCACTTGCTGATTACTAATTAACCAGGCAATGCGCGTGGTCAGTACGCGTGTTTTACCGCTACCGGCTCCCGCTAGAATCAAGGCGGATTGGGGAGGCAACGTTACTGCGGCCAATTGTTCGGGATTGAGTCCTGCAAGAATATTCATAAGGGCACCTCTAAAAATTGAATTTACTGCGCGATGCGGCGTTGCTCACAAAAAATTACTCCCTACATATTGTGTATATGCTGCGTCCTAATTTTTTGTTCGCGCCTTGCCTAGCCTTGAAAATTAAATTTTTAGAAGCGCCCATAAATCCTCAAATGAAAAACGGGGAACTGAATTTCAGTTCCCCGTTCGTACAATAACACTAAATTACTTTTTCTTGTTTGCGATCAAATCATGCATGATCGGGGCGAGAATAATTTCCATCGCCAGACTCATCTTGCCGCCGGGAACTACCAGGGTATTGGCGCGTGACATGAAAGAGTCATGAATCATATCAAGCAGATACGGAAAATCCACACCCTTTGGTGTGCGGAAGCGGATCACCACAAAGCTCTCATCCGGCGTTGGAATGTCGCGTGCAATAAACGGATTTGAAGTATCTACAGTTGCAATACGCTGGAAGTTAATGTCCGTGTAAGTAAACTGCGGCGCAATAAAGTTAATGTAATCCGGCATACGGCGCATGATGGTATCAACAGTGGCCTCGGCAGAATAACCGCGCTCCGCTTTATCACGGTGAATTTTTTGGATCCACTCCAAGTTCACAACCGGCACAACACCGATACTCAGGTCTACAAACTTACCAGCATCAATGTTTTGTTTTTCATCTTTAGCCAAGCCGTGCAGACCTTCGTAAAACAGCAGGTCAGAGTTAGCTTCGATGTCTTCCCAAGGAGTAAATACACCTGGAGTTAGATTAGTAAGATTGAAGTGTTTATTGTGCTCTACCGCTTCTGCGTCGCTATGCACGTAGTAGCGACGTTTGCACATGCCGGTTTCGCCATAGACTTTAAATGTTTCTTGAATTTTGTCGAAGTGGTTAGCCTCGGGGCCAAAGTGGCTGAATGTGTTGTGGCCGGCTTTCGCTGCTTCGGCGGCTGCGGCACGGAATGCCATACGATCCAAACTGTGCAGGCTGTCGCCTTCGATTACGGCAGCAGAAATTTTTTCGCGGCGGAAGATGTTTTCAAATGCGCGTTTGGCGGTAGTTGTACCTGCACCAGATGAACCGGTTACGGCAATAACGGGATGTTTACGTGACATGTTGTGTCTCTCCTGAAGGGTGGTTAAAATTTATTTTGCAGTATTCTAGCAGAACCTTAGAAATGCCGCTAACAGCTTAAATGCTTAGCAGTCTGAATATTAATGACGGATATAATGCCGTTTTAATTTTGCCACGAACCCCAAATTAATCATGCAAGCCAATTACTCCCCTAAAGATATTGAATCAGCCGCACAACAGCAATGGGACAGCCAGCAGGCTTTTCTCGCCCAGGAAAATAGCGAAAAACCAAAATATTACTGCTTGTCCATGTTCCCCTACCCCTCGGGCAAGTTGCACATGGGCCATGTACGCAACTACACAATCGGCGATGTATTAAGCCGCTACCACCGTATGCAGGGCTACAACGTGCTGCAACCGATGGGCTGGGATGCCTTTGGCCTGCCCGCTGAAAATGCCGCGATGGCGAACAACGTGCCGCCCGCCGCGTGGACGTATTCCAACATCGAATACATGAAGCAGCAGTTGAAGTCGCTGGGCTTGGGCGTGGATTGGTCGCGCGAAGTGACCACCTGCAAACCGGATTATTACCGCTGGGAGCAGTGGCTGTTCAACCGCCTATTCAAAAAAGGTGTGATCTATAAAAAGACTTCCACGGTGAACTGGGACCCGGTGGACAATACCGTGCTGGCGAACGAACAGGTGATCGACGGGCGCGGCTGGCGCTCCGGCGCGCAGGTGGAAAAACGTGAGATACCGATGTATTTCTTCCGCATCACGCAATACGCCGATGAACTTTTGCAAGATCTGGATACCCTCCCCGGCTGGCCGGAGCAGGTCAAAACCATGCAGGCTAACTGGATCGGCAAAAGCTACGGTGTGCGCTTTGCGTTTCCGTATGAGTTGGACGGCAAACAGGACAAGCTGTGGGTCTACACCACGCGCGCCGACACCATCATGGGCGTGACCTTTGTGGCGGTGGCGGCGGAACACCCGCTGGCCACTTACGCGGCGCAGAAAAATCCGGCGCTCGCCGCCTTTGTCGAGGAATGCAAACACGGCGGTGTAGCGGAAGCCGATATCGCCACCATGGAAAAGAAAGGCATGCCGACGGATATCTCGGTGACCCATCCGCTTACTGGTGAACAGGTGCCGGTATGGGTCGGTAATTATGTGCTGATGAGCTACGGTGAAGGCGCGGTGATGGCGGTACCGGCGCACGACGAACGCGATTTCGGCTTTGCCAAGAAATACGGCCTGCCGATCAAACAGGTGATCGAGAGAAGCACCGCAGCCCCATCCACGGATGATGCCTCAATTGAAGAAAGAGTGTTCGACCCCACAAAATGGAAAATATGGTACGAGTGGAAGTCAAATACCATTGTCCGCACCGTCAACTCCGGCAAATATGACGGACTGTATTTCGACCAAGCCGTGGATGCCATCGCCGCCGATCTCGCCGCCAAAGGCTTGGGCGAAAAGAAGACCCAGTTCCGCCTGCGCGACTGGGGCATCTCGCGCCAACGCTATTGGGGCTGCCCCATCCCTATCATCCATTGCCCTACCTGCGGCGATGTGCCGGTGCCGGATGAGCAGTTGCCGGTGAAGCTACCGGAGAACGTGGTGCCGGACGGCGCGGGTTCGCCGCTGGCAAAGATGCCGGAATTTTATGAATGCACCTGCCCGCAGTGCGGAGGCAAGGCGCGGCGCGAGACCGACACCATGGACACTTTCGTGGAATCGTCGTGGTACTACGCGCGCTACGCCAGCCCGCAATGCGACACCGGCATGGTGGACAAAGCGGCGGCGCAAAAATGGTTACCGGTGGATCAATACATCGGCGGCATCGAGCACGCAATTTTGCATTTGCTGTATGCGCGTTTCTTCCACAAGCTGATGCGCGACGAGGGGTTGGTGACAGGCAACGAACCGTTCAAAAATTTATTGACCCAAGGCATGGTGGTCGCACCGACTTTTTATCGCGACTTACCCGCCGGCAAAAAGCTGTGGATCAACCCCGCCGAAGTGGAAGTTGAGATAGACGCGAAAGCGCGCCCCATCGGCGCGAAGCTGATCGCCGATGGCAAACCCGTGGTGATCGGCGGCACGGAGAAAATGTCGAAATCGAAGAACAACGGCGTCGATCCGCAGGCCATCATCGACGCTTACGGTGCCGACACCGCGCGCCTTTTCATGATGTTTGCCGCACCGCCCGACCAGCAACTGGAATGGTCAGATGCGGGCGTGGAAGGCTCGTATCGTTTCTTGCGCCGTGTGTGGAATCTGTCTGCCGAATTGGCGAATCACGATCTCAAGAAAGCTATTTCAGGCAAATTAGCAGAGTCAGACCAAGCGCTGCGACGCGAAATATATCTGGCTTTGAAACAAGCCAATTTCGACTTCTCGCGCTTTCAATTTAATACCGTTGTGTCCGCCACAATGAAGATATTAAATTCACTGGAAAAAGCCAAAGCAAGTGCGGATCATGCCGTGCTGGGCGAGGGCTTATCCATCCTGCTGCGCCTGCTCTCCCCCATCACGCCGCACATTGCGCAGACCCTCTGGAAAGAGCTCGGCTACGGCGATGACATCCTCGCGACAACCTGGCCGGAAGTGGACGAGTCCGCGCTGGAGCAGGACGAAATCGAGCTGATGATTCAGGTGAACGGCAAGCTGCGCGGCAGTCTGCGCGTGGCAAAAGACGCCGATAAAGCTGCCATTGAACAGCTCGCCTTGGCACACGAGGTAGTGCAAAAACAACTCGCCGGCGCCCCGGCCAAAAAAGTCATTGTTGTGCCCGGAAGATTGGTGAATATCGTCGCATGAGCATAAAACTTTCGACCTCATTGCTGCTTATTTTCATCAGCCTGTCTTTAACAGCCTGCGGCTTTTACTTGCGCGGGCACAACAAAGATAAAGTTGAAATGGCTTTCAGTAGCGTTTATCTAAAAGCCGGCAGCGAAACCGCCTTTGTGGCGGACTTGCGCAACTCATTGATTTTTAATGGAATTTTAGTTGAAGATTCATCTAAAAAAGCCACCCTCACGCTGGAAATCATTTCCGAACAGTATGATAAGCAAATTTTGGCGTTATCCGGTGCGGGGCGTATTCGCGAGTTTCAATTGCGCTATCGTGTAGTGTTGCGTGCCTATGACGCGCAACTGGACAGCTGGCTACCCGAAGAAGAGATGCTCATTTTGCGCACGCTGACGTATGACGATGCACAGGTGCTGGCCAAGGAGCAAGAAGAAGCGCTGCTAATGAAAAATATGCGTGACGATGCAGTCACTCAAGCACTGCGCCGCTTAAGCCGTGCCAAACCCGTTAAGGTACAAACTCCATAATGCGCCTCTCCAGCGAAGATTTGCCGCGTCACCTTGCCAAAGGGCTGGGCAGTTTATATGTCATCCATGGCGAGGCAATGCTGCTGGCAATCGAAGCAGCCGACGCTATTCGCGCGGCTGCTCGCACCGCCGGCTATAGCGAGCGTGAAGTTTTTATCGCCGAGCAATATTTCAAGTGGGCGGAGTTACGCAACAGTGCGCAAAGCATGTCTTTATTTTCTTCGCGCAAAGTCATCGATCTGCGAATTCCTTCCGGCAAACCCGGCATAGAAGGTGCGCAGGCCTTACTCGATCATTGCGAAAATTTAAATCCCGACACTCTGACCCTTATTTCCTTACCCAAGCTAGAAGGTGCCGCGTTAAAAAGCAAGTGGTTCACCGCACTGGATCAGCATGGCATCGTCATTAGTGCGGACGCGATCCCCCTCGCCGCTTTGCCGGCGTGGATAGCCGGAAGATTGAAGAATCAGGGGCAATCGGCTGATGCAGATACGCTGGCATTTCTGGCGCAGCGCGTGGAAGGAAATCTGCTTGCGGCCTTTCAGGAAATTCAGAAGTTGGCGCTGCTGTTTCCCGCCGGCCCGTTGTCTTTTGAGCAAGTTAAAGATGCCGTGATGGACGTGGCGCGTTACGATGTTTTCAAACTTTCCGAGGCAATGCTGTCTGGTGATGCAGCACGTTTTGCGCATATTCTGGAAGGCTTGGAAGCCGAAGGCACCGCCACCGTGCTGGTGTTATGGGCGATCGCGGAAGATATTCGCACCATGGCCAAAGTGACGCGCGCCATGCAAAGCGGCGGCAATCTGGCTAACTCCTTGCGCGATGCCCGGGTATGGGGGATTAAACAAAAATTGGTAGAGCGTGCCGCGCGCCGTTTCACCCCGAGCTTTGCCGAACGCGCCCTGCGTCAGGCTGCACAAATTGACAAATTAATCAAAGGGTTGCGAAGCGGAAATGTATGGGATGAGTTACTGCAACTAGGCTTGCGTTGCGCGCAAGTTCGTTAGGGTGCCCATTAATATAGTAGGCTTAATGAGCAAAACACCTAACCGCCGAAAATCCTCAAAGTTACCCGCACTTCTTATGCTGGGCTGTCTTGCTCAGCCCGTCCGGGCGGAATTGCTGCTTGATCATCATCTTTCAGCACTTCCCGACACCGTTCAAAAATCACATTTCTCCTCTTCCGTTCCCGCAGAAAAAAAATCCCCGGCAGGCCTGACGCTGAAGGAACTCACCGACTTGGCCTTGCGCAACAATCCCGACACGCGCGAAGCGTGGTCTGCCGTGCAAGTGCAAATGAGTAGCGTGGAAATTGCGCAGGCGGACAAATATCCAAACATCGGCGCCAATGTTTCTTTGACGCGCGGCTTCTCTTCCGGCCGGAGTGATAGCTCACAAACTCAACTTTCTTCCGGCATCAGCCTGAGCTACATCTTGTTTGATTTCGGCGCGCGCTCGGCGAACGAACAGGCTGAGCGCAGTAATTTATTGGCCGCCAACTTAACGCAAAACCGTACTCTGCAAGCCGTGGTGACGCGTGTCGAACAGGCGTATTACCAATTATTAGCCGCCCGGCAAACCGTGCTCGCCGCACAAAAAACTTTAACAACGGTACAGTTCAGCCTGGACGTAGCCAATCAGAAACGCCGCTCCGGCATGGCAACCATTGGCGATGTGTATCAGGCGCAAACTGCTGTGGCGCAAAGCCGCTTACAATTGCGCAAAGCGCAGGGCGAGGCCGGTAAATTCAAGGGGGTATTGTGTAACGCGGTGGGCTTGGCGGTGAATACCGAACTGGAGCTTGCCGAAGCGGATGCTCCCCCACCGGCGCGGGAAATGCAGCTTGGCGTTGCGCAATATTTGGCAAAAGCCAAAACCTCGCGTCCCGATTTGGCCGCACTGGAAGCTCAAACGCGTGCCGCCCGGGCCAATATTGAAGCTGCCTCGGCGGCGGGCAAACCGGTTCTGGAATTGTCTGTTAATGGCGGACACACTCTCAATAATTTTACCGGGACAAACTTTGCCAATGGCAGCAACAGCGCAAGTATCGGCATCAATCTAAACGTGCCGCTGTTTAACGGCTATCGCACTGCAAATACAATCAATCAGGCAGTCGCGCGTGCCGGGCAGATGGAGGCGTCACTCTCCCGCATAGCACAGCAAATAGAGCTGGAAGTTTGGCAGGCCTATTTTGATCTGGACACCGCAGTAGCGGCAATGGAGAGCGCGGAGGCGCTGATGCAAAGTGCCCGCCAGGCGCGCGAAGTCACTCAGGCGCGCTATCAGGCCGGCGTGGGAAATTTACAGGAGCTGCTTTCCGCGCAGGCGAATGAAGCCAATGCGCGCATGGAAGTTATTCAAGCGGAGATGAGCTGGTATGCGGGATTTTCTCGCCTGAACAATGCCATTGGTGAATTTTCCGTGGTAGCGCAATGAAACTGAAAAAATCAGTTTGCTTTAGCATCTTCATCATGCAGAATTACAGGATTCAAAAAATACTAACTTAAAGAGCAGATAAATAATGGGCACAAATTACCTTATCAATGCATTACTCGGTGGCATTTTGATCGGCGGCGCATCCGCCCTGTTTTTGTGGATGAATGGGAGAGTCGCGGGCATTAGCGGCGTCATTAACAATCTATTTTTCTCCAAAGAGCGCCTGTGGCCGGCCATCTTTACGCTGGGCATAGTGGCCGGTGCAGCAGCTTATTATTTACTGGGAGGAGCCGCCCCGCTGCCGCGCGAAAATTTCCCCGCATGGTTATTGGGGCTGGCCGGCGTGATGGTGGGCTATGGCACAGCTATGGCACGCGGTTGCACCAGCGGCCATGGTGTATGCGGCCTGGGTTTGATGTCGATGCGCTCATTGATCGCCACACTGACTTTTTTAAGTAGCGGCTTACTGACCACTTTTGTGGTGCGCCATGTTTTTGGAGTGCTGTAATGAATAACATAATCACGCTGTTGGTCAGTTTACTATTTGGTTTTGGTTTGGCACTTTCAGGAATGACGCACACCGAAAAAGTTTTGGGATTTTTGGATGTAGCGGGCGTTTGGGATCCCAGCCTGCTATTTGTGCTCGGGGGTGCGGTAAGCGTTACGCTCGTGAGTTTCTTTTTTATTCGCAAACTGCCCAAACCATTATTTGCGGATAAATTTCGCTTAACCGATGCAAAGCACGTTGATCGCCCATTGCTGGTTGGCTCAATTTTATTCGGCGTGGGCTGGGGAATTAGCGGATATTGCCCGGGCCCCGCCATCGCCCTGCTGGCCGCACCGAACTGGGAGTTATGGGTGTTCCTGCCCGCCATGTTGTCAGGTTTTGTGGCGCACCGCCTGCTGCATAAAGCACCCCAAAACATTACACAGCCAACGCCACAAACCGTGCAGACTGACGAACCTAATGTGTGCGGTTAAACACGCATCGCGTCTGCCATGAGTCTTATTTTAGTTAACCGTAACGAGTTGACCGTTGGCAAATCCCCCCCCTGGCCGGTGATGGACTCTGATGGCAACCCGCTGCTCGCCCAAGGCGAGCTTGTCCGGGACGACACCCACCTTAAAACACTTCTTGCCAGCGGAGCCTGTCATGAAATGTCCTGGGAAGGCTCGAACGGCTCCGACACTGAGGTTAGTCTGCGCGCATCAACAGAACCGGCCGAAACAGACTCCGACAATAAAGGTTTTACCTTTGATGACTTAAAGCTAAAAGTTGAAGACCGGCTGCTACTTGAACCACCTGCAAAATTGGGTTCTGATCGTTTACCGGTCAAGGTGATTGGTTTTCTGAAAGGGCAAAGTCTTCTGGTAACCACCCCCATGGCAACGAGTGGGCAACGCCTGCAGTTACTGGAGAATGAAACCGTCATCATTCGCTCTTTCTCGGGACAAAATGCATTTGCCTTTTCCAGTTCGGTCATGCGCATCTGCAGGTTGCCCTACGAATATCTGCACCTATCTTTTCCTGTTAATATACAAGGACTTGCAATTCGCAAGGCACCGCGCGTTAAAACCCGCATCATCGTTTCCGTGCAGAGCTTAAAACCCGGCTCCGGCGAGCAAATATCCGCGCTTATTTGCGATATAAGCGCTAAAGGTTTATCGCTGGATGCCAAGCGACAATTGGGCGAAAAAGGCGACACACTAAGCTTGGCATTCCGTTTACAGCTGCATAAAATTGAGGCATTGCTCTCGATTAAAGGCATCATTCGCTCCATTTCCAACATCGATGCAGTCAATGACACGAAACCCGCGCTGATCCGCTATGGCATCGAATTGCAAAATCTGCAGCCCAACGACAGCGTGGTGCTGCAAAGCATGATTTATCAGCAGATGATTGAAAATCCGCATAACCTGATTTAACCCGAAACCCGGTTGTAAAATTTCATGCAACACATCGCAAGGCTCTGGGCATCGTAACGGCGAATATAGAATCCTGAAGTGGGCACGTTTTTTAGGGAGTGCGGGCAAGCTGCCCGCCACAAAACAAACAATACAATCAAATAGATAGTCAAGTAATCCCGGGTAATTGAGCCATGAACCAAGAAACACCCCAAGAAATTAGCATTGAAGTTCTCCTGGAAAAGTACGCGGAAACGGATGAAAAAACCGTACAGGATGTTCGCCGCCGTGTGGCACGCGGCTTAGCCCAAGCGGAAAAACCGGAACAGCGCGCCCAATGGGAAGAAGAGTTTTTCCTTGCCCAGGAAAATGGTTTTGTGCCGGCGGGAAGAATTAATTCTGCGGCGGATCTGAAGATGCAGGCAACGCTGATTAACTGTTTTGTACAGCCTGTGGGCGACGCAATTTCCGGAACCGTAGACGGCAAACCGGGGATTTACGACGCCCTGCAGCAGGCGGCGGAAACCATGCGCAGGGGCGGCGGCGTAGGTTATGACTTCTCTTCTATACGTCCCGAAGGGGCTTACGTTAAAGGCACGCATTCGCGCGCCAGCGGCCCGATTTCTTACATGCGCGTGTTTGACCGATCCTGCGAAACCGTCGAGTCCGCCGGTGCACGGCGCGGGGCGCAAATGGGCGTGCTGCGTTGCGACCATCCCGATATTGAGAAATTTATCAGCGCCAAAGACAAAGGGGATTTGCGCAACTTTAATATTTCCGTGGGGGTAAGCGACGCCCTGATGCAGGCCGTCGAAAACGACCAGGACTTTGAGTTAGTGCATGCCGCCGAACCCGCTGCCGCACTTAAAGTGGCAGGTGCAACCCAACGTGCCGATGGCAAATGGATCTACCGCAAAGTGCGTGCCGCCGATTTATGGAAGCAAATAATCGCCAGCACTTACGACCACGCCGAGCCGGGCGTGTTGTTTATCGACCTGATGAATCGCGATAATAATTTATCCTATTGCGAAGTGATTGAGGCCACCAATCCCTGCGCCGAACAGCCCCTCCCACCCTACGGATGCTGTTGTTTAGGCTCGATCAATTTAACCCTGATGGTGAAAAATCCATTCACCCATCATGCGGGCTTTGATTACGAACCTTACAAAAAATTAGTGCGCACTGCGGTGCGCATGCTGGATAACGTGCTGGAGGTAACCGCGTGGCCGCTGCCGGAACAACAACTGGAAGCGCACAACAAGCGCCGCATCGGGCTGGGATTTACCGGACTGGGTGATGCACTGGTGATGCTGGGCAAGCGTTACGACAGCGAGGAGGCGCGCGCGTTTGCCGCAGATATTACGCGCATCATGCGCGATGAAGCTTATCAAGCCTCGGTAGAATTGGCCAAAGAGCGCGGGGCGTTTCCGCTGCTGGATGCCAAGCAATACTTGGCCGAACCGCGCTTCGCGTCGCGCCTGCCGGATGAATTGAAAAACAATATTCGCCAGTACGGCATCCGCAATAGCCACCTGCTTTCCATCGCGCCCACCGGCACCATTTCATTGGCATTTGCCGACAATGCCTCGAACGGAATCGAGCCTGCGTTCTCGTGGTTTTATTCGCGCAAGAAACGCATGATGGACGGCAGCAGCAAAGACTATCAGGTGGAAGATCACGCCTGGCGTTTGTTCAAACGGCAGGGCGGCGATATTAATAATTTACCGCCAGCGTTCGTTTCCGCGTTGGACATTTCCGCCATCGATCACATGAAAATGGTCGCCGCCGTCGCCCCCTTTATCGATACGTCAATCAGCAAAACAGTCAATGTTACGGCCGATTATCCCTTTGAGAATTTTAAAGACCTGTACACCGAAGCCTGGAAAGCCGGTTTGAAAGGGCTGGCAACTTATCGTCCCAACAGCGTGCTGGGCTCGGTGTTATCGGTCACGCCGGAACCGCTAAAAGATGAACAACCGCAAGACTTTGTGTTTGATCAGGATAGACGCATTGTATTGGAAGCCGCCCCGCAGCCCGCGCTGGCGTCATTGCGCTGGCCCGGTCGCCCGCAACTTCTGGCGGGCAGCGAAGGCTGGGTTTCACAGTTCGTAAAACATCCCTTGGGCAGCTTTGTGGCCTTTGTCTCCCACACCACAAATGGCTGCAACCATCCGTTTGAAGTGTGGGTAAACGGTTCCGAACAACCACGCGGCTTGGGCGCGCTGGCAAAATCCTTATCCATGGACATGCGCACGCAAGACCCGGTGTGGATCCGCATGAAACTGGAAATGCTCATGAAAACCGCTGGGGATGATGCGTTTGATATGCCGATGCCACCCGACGGCGAAATTAAGCGCATGCCGAGTCTGGTTGCCGCGTTTTCTTACTTGTTAAAGTATCGCATCGAACAATTGGGCGCGCTGGAAATTACCGAGGGCGTCACCACCCCGATGATGGACGCCTTATTCGCTAAGAAAGAACCAAAAACCGGCACCGACGGCACCATGAGTTGGACGGTGGATGTGGCCAACGCGGGCAGCGGCGACGATTTTGTATTAGGACTCAAAGAACTGGTCTTACCCGACGGACAACGCCGTCCCTATTCGATGTGGCTATCCGGCGTGTACCCGCGCGCGCTGGACGGCTTGTGCAAATTATTAAGTCTGGATATGCGCGTGATCGACCCGGCTTGGATCGGAATGAAACTGCGCAAGCTGCTGAATTTTGGCGAGCCGCTCGGCGACTTTATGGCACGCATACCGGGTGGCACGAAAATGGAAAGTTATCCCTCGACGGTTTCCTATGTCGCGAAGCTCATCATCCACCGCTACGCGATGCTGGGCATTCTCGACGAGCACGGTTATCCGGTACAACAAATGGGCGTGCTGGAAATCCCCGAAGGACAAATCAAGCCGACGGTCATCAGGCCGATAACCGGCAAGGTGTGCAAAGAATGCGGCAACGCCACGCTGATTAAAAAAGACGGCTGCGAATTTTGTACCAGTTGCGGCGCCATCGGTGCGTGCGGATGATCACTTTACTAAAAAACACTAAAATACTCGTACAACTTACAACTTTGAATTTTCTTGCACCAACATGAACCTTATTATTCAATCTCTAAATAGTATTCCCGCCAATCATCTGGATCGTTTACTTAGTTTATCTCTTGCCTCACGCATCGAACAAATTTCCCCGCATGCCTACCGTTTATGCGAAGCCAAGCCGCACGACGGGGTGCCGATGTTTTGTTATGAACACCAACTTGACTACGGCTTTGTGCGTCCCGATTTGCACCTGCCCGATTTCAGGCTGGTGGTGATGGATATGGATTCAACCTTGATTTCAATCGAGTGCATTGACGAGATTGCCGATATGCAGGGCTTGAAGCCACAGGTTGCGGCAATCACCGAGGCCGCGATGCGCGGCGAAATCGACTTTGCCGAAAGTTTGACGCGCCGCGTCGCGCTGCTGGAAGGTTTGGAAGAGGGCGCATTGCAGCGCGTCTATGACGAGCGGCTGCGGCTCAATCCGGGCGCGGAAATCATGCTGGCGGAGCTGAAAAAACACGGCATTAAAACCCTGCTGGTATCGGGTGGTTTTACCTTCTTTACCGGACGGCTACAGAAGCGACTGGGATTGGATTATGCGCATGCCAATCAACTTGAAATTATTGACGGCAAATTAAGCGGAAAAGTGTTGGGAGACATTCTAGATGCACAAGCCAAAGCGGATTGGTTAAATCATGTTAGCACCGAACTGAATCTGCACGCGGAACAGGTAATCGCCATTGGCGACGGTGCAAACGATTTAAAAATGATGCGGCAAGCCGGCACCAGCATTGCCTATCATGCCAAACCGATCGTGCGCAGTCAGGCCAGTTTTGCCTTTAACTTTGTGGGTTTGGATGGACTCATCAATTTGCTGGCGTAATTTGCCAAACATATACGCATGAAAAAAGCGACCACTAGGGTCGCTTTTTTCTTACTCAACAGATAATTATTACTCTATCTTGGCATTGGCGCGCAATGATTTGATCGCCTCTTGAATCAATTGTTGCTGCAAACGCTTTTCGATATTCGGCTTTACATCATCATAGGTAGGCACTTTCAAATCGCGGGTGTCTTCCAGCTTGATCACGTGCCAGCCAAACTGTGTTTGTACCGGATCGCTAACCTGGCCTTTGGCTAAAGCGGGAATCGCATCGGCAAAAGGCTGCACAAAATTGGAAGGAACAGTCCAGCCCAAATCGCCACCGTTGTCTTTTGATCCCGGATCCTTGGATTTTTCTTTGGCAATCTTATCAAACTTGCCACCCTTCTTTTTCAGGGCAGCCAAAACTGCTTTGGCTTCAACTTCAGTCGCCACCAGAATATGCGCAACCTTGTATTCTTTATTGCCGGCACGACTTATCGCCGTGTCATATTCTTTCTTGATTAGCTCTTCCGAAATTGCATGAGTCTTGGCATAATTTTGCACAAAAGCGCCGGCCAGTACGCTTTGACGCGCCAATGCCAATTGTTGCGCAACTTCATTCTGCTGGTCTAACTTGCCCTTGAGTGCTTCTTGAGCCAATACTTCCAAATTGATCAGGTCGTCTTTAACTGCTTTGCGCAATTCGGGGCTATCCTGCTGACCTTGTTGAGCGGCCGCTTTCAGACGCATCTCCAGGCGCGCTTGCGGAATAACGACACCGTTGACAACTGCAGCAGCATTGTTATCCTGATCGGCCACTTTATCCGCAGCGTTGACAGTATTAGCTGTAATTGCCGCGAGTAACGCCAATGCGGCAATGTTGGAAAATTTTTGCATCGTTTTGTCCTTGTTAATAATAAATAAATAATGTCAGGGGGGGAATCCCCGGAAGACTCGGGGCACTACAAAACAGCTTCACTTTGAAATGCGAAATATATCACACCATCGCTATTCTTCAATGTATCGCATAATAATTATCGGCATCCGCCCGAAACAATAATTATCTTTAGTAATCAATCAGATCAAAAGACGCGTCGATTTCTTCCGCCAACTTTTCAAAAAACTTCAATTTGCGCACAATGCCTGCCGCCGCCAAATAATCATGCTGATCATCAATGGCGAGTGCCAGCTGCTGCTGCAACCGGTTCATTTCCTGATTGAGTTCAGCCAACAATGCCTCCAACTGCGCACTTGTTTTAGCCGCTTCGATGGATTCGCGCCATTCCATCTGCTGCATTAAAAAATCCATCGGCATCGCCGTATTGGTTTCTTCCTGCGTATCCACGCCCTGCAACGAGAGCAAATAACGCGCGCGGTCAATCGGTTTACGCAGGGTTTGGTATGCCTCGTTTACGCGCGTTGACCATTGCATGGAAACGCGCCGTTCGGCTTCAGGGAGATGGGAGAATTTATCGGGGTGGACTTGCGCCTGCAGTGCGCGAAAATTCTGCTCAAGCTGCTGCAGGTCAACTTGAAAACCTACCGGCAAGCTTAAGAGGATAAAAAAATTATCCTTAAAATCAAGATGCTGCATCAAACCTTAAAGCTTTCACCGCAACCGCAAGAGTCTTTGACATTGGGATTATTAAACTTAAATCCTTCATTCAAGCCTTCACGCGTGTAGTCCAGCTCCATTCCGTCGATGTATGGCAAGCTTTGCGGATCAACCAACACCTTTACGCCGTTGCTGTCGAACTGCAAATCTGCATCATCCACCGCATCAGCAAATTCCAATTTATAAGCCATGCCGGAACAGCCGCTGGTGCGCACACCTACTCGCAATCCCACGCCCTTACCGCGTTTGCTTAAAAAATTTTGCACATGCTTAGCCGCATTTTCCGTCAAGGTAACTGACATCGTCTTCTCCAAAATCAATACGTTATGCAATTGAGCCCGAACACGCCGCCGCTTCCACGGTTGCACCATGCTTGGCTTTGTAATCCGCCACTGCGGCTTTGATCGCGTCTTCCGCCAAAATTGAGCAGTGAATTTTTACCGGCGGCAAAGCCAATTCTTCGGCGATCTGCGTATTTTTAATCGCCAGCGCTTCATCCACTGTTTTACCTTTAACCCACTCCGTCACCAGAGAGCTGGAAGCAATCGCAGAGCCGCAACCGTAGGTTTTAAATTTGGCGTCCTCAATCACGCCATCTTTGCCCACCTTGATCTGCAACTTCATAACGTCGCCACAGGCTGGCGCACCCACCATACCGGTGCCCACGAAAGCATCCTCTTTATCCAGAGAGCCCACGTTGCGCGGATGTTCGTAATGATCCAATACTTTTTCACTGTATGCCATGATGTTCTCCTTAATGTGCCGCCCACTGCACGGTATTTAGATCGACGCCGTCTTTAAACATTTCCCACAGGGGGGACAGTTCGCGCAGTTTGCCAATTTTATCGTGCAGTAATTTCACGGTGTAGTCGACTTCTTCTTCTGTGGTGAAACGACCGATGGTGAAACGAATCGAGCTATGCGCAAGCTCGTCATTGCGCCCCAGCGCACGCAGTACATAGGACGGTTCCAAGCTTGCCGAAGTACACGCGGAACCGCTGGAAACCGCAATGTCTTTTACCGCCATGATGAGCGATTCACCTTCGACAAAATTGAAGCTGACATTCAAATTGTGCGGTACGCGCTGTTCCATATCGCCATTCAAATAGACCTCTTCCAAATCCGACAAACCGGACCACAAACGGTCGCGCAATTGACGGATGCGCGCATTTTCCCCAGCCATTTCTTCCTTGGCAATGCGAAACGCTTCTCCCATCCCGACGATCTGATGCGTCGCCAGCGTACCGGAACGGAAACCGCGCTCATGACCGCCGCCGTGCATTTGCGCTTCCAGTCGCACACGCGGTTTGCGGCGTACATACAGTGCGCCGATGCCTTTTGGCCCGTAAGTCTTGTGGGCGGAAAAAGACATCAGATCAACTTTGAGCTTCTGCAAATCGATGTCGATTTTGCCGGTGGCTTGCGCGGCATCCACGTGCAATAAAATCCCACGCTCGCGGCAAATTTCCCCAATCGCGGCAATATCCTGAATCACACCGATCTCATTGTTTACGTACATCACCGAAACAATGGTCGTGTCGGGTTGAAGCGCGGCTTTCAGTTTTTCCAAATCCAGCAAACCGCTGGGTTCGGGCTCCAGATAGGTGGCAGAAAACCCCTGGCGCTCCAATTCGCGTACCGTATCCAAAATCGCTTTATGCTCGGTTTGCACGGTAACAATATGCTTGCCCTTGCCTGCATAGAAATTCGCGGCGCCTTTTAAGGCCAGGTTATTGGATTCAGTTGCGCCGGAAGTCCAGACAATTTCTTTGGGATCGGCATTCACCAGCGCGGCGACCTGCTCGCGCGCATGCTCTACCGCTTCATCCGCCGCCCAACCGAATGGATGGGAACGCGATGCGGGATTTCCGAATTTCTCGGTTAAATAGGGAATCATTTGCTCGGCCACGCGCGGATCAACCGGGGTAGTCGCTGAATAATCCAAATAAATTGGCAATTTAACTGACATATAACCCTCTGCTTATTAAGCGTGTTTTTGAATTTTCTTGACGGACTTTGGCAGAGCAATCGAAGCGCTATCGGAGCTGCACTTTACCTGACCATCCACCAGTTGCTGCAAATTTATCGAGGCGAGATAAGCATGAATTCTTTCGTTCAGCCCGAACCACAAATCGTGAGTAAGGCAGGGCTTGCCATCATTACAGTTGCCCAATGCGGAACAATTCGTCGCATCCAAAGGTTCGTCTACCGCCAAAATGATGTCTATGATCGAAATTTTTACGGCGGGGCGGGCCAGACAATAACCACCACCGGGACCGCGTACGCTGGCAACAATATTATTTTTGCGCAACTTGCCAAATAATTGCTCCAGATAAGACAGTGAAATTTTTTGACGCTCGCTAATTCCTGCCAATGTAACCGGCCCGCGCCCACCGCAAATTGCCAAATCTACCATCGCGGTAACTGCGAAACGTCCTTTTGTGGTTAAACGCATACATTCCTTTCGGGTGATGAAACGCGGCTGCGCTTCATATATTTCTCAGGAATGAATAGTAGAATACCCCATTTTTTTAGTCAACAATTTTATTCAAGTAATTGGGGTCAAATTTATCGGCTGTGGCACGCTCTTCGGCCACCCCCACACCCATTTTTTCCAGGTGCTGCAATATAAGTTCGATGCGCTGATCGACCGTGACGCTATGTCCGATTAGCCCGTGCAATGCCTTGGAAACCGGATCATTCTGATCATTGCCGATTCCGTAGGCATTAAATCCACCGGATTTTTTCACCTCGTCGAGAATGCGTGCGGGAATGCCTGCAGCAGTGGCCCCCGCCGGAACCTCGCGAACCACCACCGCGTTGGAACCGATTTTTGCACCGTCACCGATGAGAATCGGCCCCAGAATTTTTGCACCGGCACCAACAACAACGCCATTTCCCAGCGTGGGATGGCGCTTGCCTTCTTTCCATGAAGTTCCGCCCAAGGTAACGCCGTGATACAGCGTCACATCGTCGCCAATCTCGGCGGTTTCACCGATCACCACGCCCATGCCGTGATCGATAAAAAATCTCCGCCCGATGGTCGCGCCCGGATGAATTTCCACACCCGTTAAAAATCGTGCGATGTGCGACAGCAGGCGTGCCAGCCAATACCAGCGCCACTTCCATAAACGGTGCGAAATCCGGTGCAAAATGCGCGCATGCACGCCGGGATAGCAAGTCAAAACCTCCAGCACACTGCGTGCAGCCGGATCGCGATCAAAAACGCTTTTTAAATCTTCTTTTATGTTTTTAAACATTATTTTTCAGTTCTTTTTTGAGTTGCCCGTGATATTGCGTGGTCAAAGTCAGAATCCCCCGCAAAATATTTATCTCTTCCTGCTCCAATCGGGCGCGGGAATATAAACGCCGCAGCTTGTGCATCAACTTGGTCGGATGCTTGGTATTGATAAATTCAATTTCGACCAGCGTTTTTTCCAACTGCTGAAAATATGCTTCGACATGCTCCGCCGAGGCCGGATGCGTTTGCGGTGCGCCGCAATCCCCCTGCTCCGAGGCCAAGCGCAATTCATAACTGACCAACTGAACGGCAGCCGCCAAATTCAGGGAAGTATATTCCGGGCTGACGGGAATGCGCACCATGATCTGGCAGCGCGCCAATTCCTCGTTGGTCAACCCGGACATTTCCGTGCCAAACAACAACGCCACCGGCTGCTGTGAATGCTGTATCAGCAAGGGCATCGCTGCACGCGGCGCCAATACCTCCTGTGAAATATCACGCACCCGCGCTGACATCCCGGCCACCATGACCACGCCGGTTAACGCCTCGTCCAAGGTCGAACAGATGATTGCATTGGCCAACACATCATCGGCGCCCGCCGCCATCGCGGTGGCCTGCGCATCGGGAAATAAACGCGGGTTGATTAAATAGAGTTGCGACAAGCCCATGGTTTTCATGGCGCGCGCCGCAGCACCGATGTTGCCGGGGTGCGTTGTGTGGCTGAGAATGACTCTTACGTTGTTTAGCATCGCTATTTATATAGATTTGTCGGCATAACCGGCCATTTGTCACTTAACCGGCAAGCTGGCAAGTGACTGGTTATGCGGATAATTATTTTTCCTGTTTATTCAAACCGCAATACCCATTAAAATGCGCGCTGAATTTCTCTTGCTCATTAAAAAGGTTTCGCTCTTATGCACCCCATGCTCAACATCGCGGTTAAAGCCGCGCGTCGCGCCGGCAATCTCATTCATCGTGCCGCCGACAACATCGATCATCTCACCGTCACCAAGAAAAACAACGCCGACTATGTCAGCGAAGTGGATCGTGCCGCCGAGGACACCATTATCAAAACTATTTTGGATGTCTATCCGACCCATGCGATTTTAGCAGAAGAGAGCGGCACCCAAGGCGAATCGGAATTCGTTTGGATCATCGACCCGCTGGATGGCACCACCAATTTCCTGCACGGTGTTCCGCAATATTCGGTATCCATTGCCCTGCAACACAACGGCGTACTGACCCAGGCGGTGATTTACGACCCCACCAAAAATGACCTGTTTACCGCCACGCGCGGACGCGGTGCTTTCCTCAACGATAAACGTATCCGTGTCAGCAAACGCGATGTTCTCGCCGACAGCCTGATCGGCACCGGCTTCCCCTATTCCAAAATGGATCACCTCGATGCGTATCTAAACATCCTGCGCGATGTCATTCAAAAAACTGCCGGTTTGCGCCGCCCCGGCTCGGCCGCACTGGATTTAGCCTGGACTGCAGCGGGCCGTTACGATGCATTTTTTGAAACCGGACTGAAACCTTGGGATATTGCAGCCGGATGCCTGATTATCACCGAGGCCGGCGGCATGGTCGGCGACTTGCAGGGCAACGAGGGTTACCTCAAAAGCGGCAACATCTGCGCGGGTAATCCAAAAATATTCGCGCAACTCCTGCAAGTCATCGGGCCGCATTTGACCGACAGCTTGAAGGGCAACTAAGGCCGGATGCATTGGTAGGGTGCATTTTATGCACCCATCACGATAGCGCAAAAATGTAAAAAATCTGAAGTAACCATCACTCTTTCAAGCGCATGACGACCGATAAACAAACCCCCATGATGCAGCAGTATTCCCGCATCAAAGCAGAGCATCCCGACATGCTGCTGTTTTATCGCATGGGGGATTTTTATGAGCTGTTCATGGGCGATGCCGAACGCGCGGCCAAGCTGCTCGATATCACGCTTACCCAGCGCGGCTCATCCAACGGTCAGCCCATTAAAATGGCGGGCGTGCCGTATCACGCCGCCGAGCAATATTTGGCGCGTCTGGTAAAAATGGGCGAGTCCATCGCTATTTGCGAACAGATCGGCGATCCCGCCACCAGCAAGGGGCCGGTAGAGCGCAAAGTGGTGCGCATCGTCACGCCCGGCACCGTGACCGACTCGGCATTGCTCGAAGAAAAACGCGACAGCCTGCTGCTCGCCGTACATGAACGGCGCGGCACACTGGGTTTGGCATGGTTGAATCTGGCTTCTGGACAATTTTTTGTATGCGAAACCGCCGCAAAAAATCTGCCCGCCGAACTGGAACGTCTGCAACCCAGTGAAATTCTCCACGCGGAAAATAGCGTAATCCAAACCGCTATTCATGCGGCAATCAAGACCTTACCCGATTGGCATTTTGAACTCGACACGGCGCGGCGCGCCCTGTGCCAACAATTTGCCACACTGGATCTGGCCGGATTCGGCTGCGACGATTTCAGCGTGGGGCTGGAAGCCGCAGGCGCATTACTCGGTTACGCCAAGCTCACCCAAGGCCAAGCCATCAGCCACATCCGCGCTTTACAGGTCTACAGCGCCGACCAATATGTGCGCATGGATGCGTCAACTCGGCGCAATCTGGAAATTACCCAAACCCTGCGCGGCGAACCCGCACCCACGCTGCTCTCGCTGCTCGACACCTGTGCCAGCAACATGGGCAGCCGTCTGCTGGCGAACTGGCTGCACCATCCCTTGCGCGAACGCGCTACGCTTAGAGCAAGACTGGATGCGGTCGACAAGCTAGGCGAGCTATTTCGCACCGTACACGACCACCTCAAACCCTGTGTGGATGTAGAACGCATCACCGCCCGCATCGCCCTGCGCAGCTCAAGACCGCGCGACCTCTCCGGCCTGCGAGATACGCTGCTCAGCTTGCCGCAATTGCATACCGAACTTGTAGGTCGGGTTGTAACCCGACACGAAAATAATGAAGTCGGGTTACAACCCGACCTACAAAACCATTCGCTCATTGCGATACTCGCAGATGCCTTGCGCGCCGATGCCCATCTGGTTTCCATCCTGCATACTTCATTGAAAGCCGAACCATCCTCCGTGCTGCGTGAAGGCGGTGTCATCGCCGATGGCTTCGATGCCGAATTGGATGAGTTGCGCGGCATCCAAACCAACTGCGGCGATTTCCTGCTCGCACTGGAAATCCGCGAACGCGCCCGCACCGGCATCACCACATTGAAAGTGGAATACAACCGCGTGCACGGTTTCTACATCGAAGTAAGCATCGCCCAATCAGTCAATGTGCCGGACGATTATCGTCGCCGCCAGACGCTGAAGAATGCCGAGCGCTACATCACGCCGGAACTGAAAGCCTTTGAAGATAAAGCACTTTCCGCCAACGACCGCGCACTGGCACGCGAAAAATTCCTCTACGAACAACTGCTCGACCAACTCGCACCGTACATTCCGCAACTGCAACGCATCGCCACTGCCATTGCCGAACTGGACGTGCTCGCCACCTTCGCCGAACGTGCCGCCACGCTGAATTTTAGCGCACCGCAATTCAGCAACGACGCGCAGATCAACATCATCAAAGGCCGCCATCCGGTGGTGGAAGCGCAGGTCACCGCAAATGGCGGGGGACAGTTCACGCCGAACGACACCGTGCTCAACGACGCGCGACGCACGCTACTGATCACCGGCCCCAACATGGGCGGTAAGTCCACCTACATGCGTCAGGTCGCCATCATCGCGCTGCTCGCGCACGTCGGCTGCTTCGTCCCCGCACAAGCAGCGGTGCTGGGCGAAATCGACCAGATATTTACGCGCATCGGTGCGTCAGATGACTTGGCCAGTGGTCGCTCAACCTTCATGGTCGAAATGACCGAAGCCGCCAACATCCTGCACAACGCCACCGACAAGAGTTTGGTGCTGGTGGACGAAATCGGGCGCGGCACCAGCACCTTCGACGGCCTCGCCTTGGCCTACGCCATCGCGCGTCACCTGCTGGAAAAGAACCGCAGCTACACCCTGTTCGCCACCCACTATTTCGAGCTCACGCGACTCAGTGATGAATTCGCGCAACTCGCCAACGTCCACCTCGCCGCCATCGAACACCAGCACCGCATCGTGTTCCTGCACAGCGTAAACGAAGGAGCGGCGAGCCAAAGCTACGGACTGCAAGTCGCGGCTTTAGCCGGCGTGCCCAACGATGTGATTCGTACTGCTAAAAAACAACTGCGCTCACTGGAACAAAACAGCGCCGCGCAGAATCCGCAGGGGGATTTGTTTGACCAGCGGCCAGCGGTGATGGCAGAAGAGCCGGAAGAGCATCCACTGGTTGCCGCACTGCGCGACTTGCAGCCGGATGAGATGAGTCCGAAGGAAGCGCTGGAGAGGATATATCAGTTGAAGAAGCTGATATAACGAAGCCGCTGGACAACAGTGCTAAACTGTCATCAAATTATCCGCCTCAATCAACGATATGGAATGTAATACGTTGCACTTTTCCCGTCACGCTTTCGAGCGCATGTTCCAGCGTGGAGTTGAGCCGTCAGCAGTTGCGCGTATCGTTGCAGAAGCGGAAGTTATTATTGAATATCCAGATGACAAGCCATTCCCCAGCGCCCTGTTGCTGGGCTTTTATGGCAAACAAGCGATACATGCCGTGGTCGCGCGATCCGCAGATGGCGAATGCCAACTGGTCACTATCTACTGGCCCGATCCGGCGATTTGGGACGAGACGTTCAAGCGAAGGAGAACATGATGAAATGCACGATCTGCAAGACCGGAGAAACCAACCCCGGCACAACTACCGTCACACTGCAACGCGACAACAGCGTGGTCGTCATGCGCGACGTACCTGCCGAAATCTGTGAGAACTGCGGAGAGTATTACCTGAGTGAACACATCGCTAGTCGCGTGTATGCCGATGCTGATGCGACCGCGCGACGACATGTGGAAGTGGAAATTCAAAGGTATGCGGCTTAAATAATATCGTGGTCTGTCCCTGAATATCCACGCGACTCAGTGATAAATTCGCGCAACTCGCCAACGTCCACCTCGCCGCCATCGAACACCAGCACCGCATCGTGTTCCTGCACAGCATAAACGAAGGAGCGGCGAGCCAAAGCTACGGCCTGCAAGTGGCCGCCTTAGCCGGTGTGCCCAACGACGTAATCCGTACTGCCAAAAAACAACTGCGCTCGCTGGAACAAAACAGTGCCGCGCAGAACCCGCAGGGTGATTTGTTTGACCAGAGGCCTGTTATTAAAGAAGAAGAACCGGAAGAGCATCCGCTACTTGCGGCGCTGCGCGATTTGCAGCCGGATGAGATGAGTCCGAAGGAAGCGCTGGAGAGGATTTATCAATTGAAGAAGCTAATGTAGTCTGATCGCGCTATTAATCATTTATAGGAAAAGATATGAAAAAAACTCAGATTACTATCAAAAACTATAGATGCTTTGATGATGCCCACCCGGCCAGAATTGAAATTGATAATGGAATAATTAGCTTCACCGGCCCTAATAACTCGGGAAAATCATCTCTGCTAAAAATGTTTCGGGAATTCAGAAATATTTGGCAGGAACTTTCCACTCCTGCATTAATCGTCCTGTTTGCAGCTTCAAAACGCATATCGTTTTCGACTGAATTCATCAATGATCCACTCGAAATATTTTCCGACTCGAACAGTCGCGCAATTTCAATTGAGTTCGAAATTGAAACCAACGAATCAGATAACTTAAACCTTGATCCACCTCACTTATTCTCCAACAAGCTAAGAATATCTGCCGAAAGAAACCAACCATCGATTTGGAAGTTAGAGTTGTTTTCAAAAACGAAGGGGCTGTTGTCACTAGATGAGAATCGCATGCAACAAGCAGGCGATATTTTGCTAATCACAATTGGAGGCAATATTCATCAGGTTTTCACCGAAGAATTAGCCAGCATTTTCTCCTCACTACATAAAAGCCTTTATATCGGCCCATTTCGAAACGCAATCAATGTCGGAGCTACAAATTATTACGACATCCAAATTGGGGAAGGTTTTATCAATACTTGGAATAGCTGGAAGACAGGTCACATAAAATTTCAAAATTTAGCCATATCCAAAATTACTGAAGATATTCGCCATATTTTTGGCTTTAATAGTTTAGAAATTACTGCATCAACACAACTAAAGACACTGCAAATAAATATCAATAACAAATCATACAAACTGACTGAGGTTGGTTCCGGGCTTGCTCAATTTATTGTTGTATTTGGCAGCGCTCTAATTAACGACCCAGACATTATTCTGATTGATGAGCCTGAATTGAATCTTCATCCATCCTTACAAATTGACTTCACCACAACTCTCGCAAAATATGCAAGAGAGGCCACCTTAATGGCAACTCATTCGATAGGTCTTGCAAGATCAGTCTCCGAGCATATTTACAGCTTCCAGCGAAGCAATAATCACGTATTAGTTTCTCCATTTGAAAAAACATTCGGCTATAGCGAGTTCTTGGGCGAAATGAGCTTCTCCTCTTATCGCGAAATGGGTTTTGATAAATTGCTATTGGTCGAAGGAACCACGGATGTAAAAACAATTCAGCAATTTCTCAGAAAGCAAAATAAGGATCATAGAATCGTCGTGCTGCCTTTGGGCGGAGACTCATTGAGTACAGGGAACGCCGAACATGAGCTCGCCGAACTGAAACGTCTTTCGACGAATATCGCTGTGCTAGTTGATAGCGAAAAGACAATCCAAAATGGCGCTCCCGCAAAAAAACGGCAAGATTTTTTTGAAGTGTGCATCAAGCTCGGCTTCAAAGTACACATGACAGAACGCAGGGCAACTGAAAATTATTTGACTGATGCGGCAGTCAAAGAGGTAATCGGCGACAAATATCGTGCCCTTAATACTTTTGAGCGTTTAGAGGATGCACCACTGGGCTGGAAAAAAGCTGAGAATTGGCGAATCGCAAATTCAATGTCTTGGGAAGACATTGCCGAAACTGATGTAGGGAAATTTATTGAAAGCCTTTAAGACTCGACAGCTATAGAGTCGCCAACGATGAGCCAAAGAACACAACAATAGTGTACGCACCACGATTTCCATTGTTACTCATCTAGCTGCTCTGGTATAAATTGCCACCGCACCATCGACCAAGGATTTGCGAAATGGAAGCAAATGCGCGGAGTCAGGTCTTGCAAACACACATCCTAGAAGACGCAAAAAGTACTAAAGGAGCCAGAGTCGAATATGTTTTGCACCTATATCGCCATTTGCTAACAGTTAGCTTTCGCTTCTTGCAGCACATCAAGCAAGTCAGGCTTGCTTGATGCAACAACCGCATCGCGCAGATGTTTGTGATGAGAGAACGAGCAAAGTTTGCTCCCCCTACCCCCTGCCTCATCCCCCAAAGACCCTACCACCCGTACCCATTTTTATCGTCAATCCGGAGGCATATAATCGATTCCGATGGTGCGGCGATGCCTGTCCATCCTTGTCGTTTAATGAGTGAAGGAGAAGATCATGAACACTGTAGACATGATGATCCACGTGCATTCGGAACTAGATACACAGATAAGAACGGATTTGGAAAGAAAACTGATGGGGCGTGTGGGCGTTGATTGTGCGGAATTCGAACACAAGCAGCACCCGCATTCGATAATGGTGAAGTACGATCCGGACGCGATTGAGGGAATGACTATCCTGCAGATGGTTCGCAAAGTCGATCCGATCGCATCAATGGTGGGGTTGTAGTTTTTCCTGCCGGAATCCCAAAGTCTAACTTTCCAATTGTGTTTGGTATCAAATGAAGCCCGCAAACGCGGGCTTCATTGTTTTCAGCACGAAGCCAAATGCAACTGCACAACGGCATAGTGATGTCTTGATTCGGGGCACTTAGAGGGTTGTTCGTAACTATATGAATATATTGAATATTAATGTTAATCCAACAAAAGAAGCATTGTGCATTTAAAAGGGACATAATCAGGACGAATTTAGTCCGAAGGCCGCACTGGCTCATTAACGAATTCGTTGCGTGTCCAGCAGATAAATGATCCGGCCATTACAACTCACTCACCTCAAAAGGTTATCCCATGATCGTTCGCAGTAGGCCCTCCGGATTAAGGCTGTTCTTTATTTTTCGCGGTTCGGTGTTAAATCAGATATGGGGCGTGCTGGTGGTGAACATTGCCCTCGCCACTTTGGTGACAATGACCCACGGCGACTTGTTCAGCCACAAGATCACACTCACCGCGATTCCGTTTACGTTAATCGGCTTGCCGCTGGCAATCTTCCTCGGTTTCCGCAATAACGCAGCTTATGACCGTTACTGTGAAGGGCGCAATCTGTGGGGTGAAATCGTTTTGCAGAACCGCAATTTCGCGCGCCAATGCCTGACGCTCATTGAGCATGCCGCGCCGTTGCAGCTTGGCGCGGGCCTGGAAGACGTGCGGATCAGGATGATCTACCGCACTATCGCCGTCTCGCACGCACTACGTCATTTGTTGCGTCAGACTGATGCAAGTGCCGAACTCAAGCCACTGCTTACGCAACAGGAATGGGCTCAAAGTGCCAAGAGCAGCAATCTCCCCGATTATCTGATGCACCAGATGGGTAATGATTTGCGCTTGTGCATTGCCGAAAAGCGGCTTGAAGGTTGCCTTGCCGCCAACATCGACGCAACCATGTCTTCTATCACGGCGGCATCGGCAGCTTGCGAACGAATCAAGAGCACGCCCATCCCTTTTTCCTACACACTGATGCTGCACCGCACGGCATATTTATATTGCTTCTTGCTGCCTTTCGGGCTGGTGGATGTGATCGGCTTTATGACTCCGTTTGTGGTGGGTATCGTGGCTTACACTTTCTTCGGTTTGGATGCATTGGGCGACGAGATTGAGGAACCGTTCGGCAACCTGCCAAACGACTTGGCTCTGGATGCAATCTGCCGGGGCATTGAAATCAATTTGCGCGATTCGCTTGGCGAGCAGCACGGTCTGTCACCCTTAAAGCCGGTTAATTATTGTTTGATGTAACAGCACACTGGAAGCGTCCGCGCATTGATTAGATGCGACGCGCTGAAGATGCAACTTAAATTTGAAGCACAAAGGAGCCGACTAAAAATCATTTATGGACATCGCCAATATTTCTAAACAGCTTGCAGACACCGGCTACATCGTTCTAACAAAACCGCTGGTCGATAAATTATTGGCGGATTTATTCGAGCGCTGTCACTCCAACGACTCCACGCGATTTCATGCCGCACACATCGGGCGGGGGGCCGCGAAACAGCAACGCGGTTCGGTACGCGGCGATGTGATCGATTGGCTGAATGCCGACAACAGCACGGATCAGGCTTATCTGGCCTGCATGGAGGTACTGCGACTGGGGCTGAATGAAGCGCTTTTTCTGGGATTGTTTGATTACGAATGCCATTACGCGATCTATGGAAAAGGCGACGGTTATGCAAAACACTCCGATGTACTGCAGGGCAAGAAAAACCGGATTCTCACGACGGTGCTGTATTTGAATGAAGACTGGCATGCCGGTGACGGGGGGGAATTGCGGGTCTTCGAGGCAACGGGAAATTCTGTGATTGCCACGGTCAATCCCACCTTCGGCACCATGATCATTTTCTTAAGCGAATCTTTTCCCCACGAAGTTCTCATATCCCACGCTACCCGGCGCAGTATTGCGGGCTGGTTTCGCGTAAGCGGAAGCTAACTCGCTCCCCTTAACTCCAAAGTTGATAGCCGATTAGATTAGTCTGATACTCCGCATCGGCTAATTTATTTCATCAAAAAATTATGATAAATTTTCATCGGGTAGATTTTTTGCCCTTTTGACCAATCAATCTGGAGGAAAGAATATGACTTTCGTACTCATTGTCGTGGCCTGTGCTGTGATCATTGGAGGCGGTTTGGCACTGTACGCATCCAAAAGCACAGAGTAATTTAAAAATAGCGGGTTACGGTCATTCCAGACCTAACCCGCCAGCGTATTTTTTGCTTTGCCCGCTACTTCGCCAATTCACCCGATTCGATCGCCAATTTAAGCAGTTACCGGCCCTATCCGGCTTTTAAAATCATTCGATAATTCACGCACATCACATAATTTTTGGTTGCGCCCCCCTTTTGATTAAGGGACAATCCGCGCCTCCTCAAAATCGTATTCACCATTAGTTCGCATAAGGCTGTGGGTATGTCCAATATTGCAAATGTAGATCAATTCAAATTAGTTTCCGCACAACCGCCGTTGCGCTGGTATTTCGATCCCCAAGTGTTGGAGGTTGAGCAACGCGTATTGTTTGATGCCGGCCCCAAATATGTGGGACACGAATTGATGGTGCCCAATTTGGGCGATTATCACGTCGTTGAATGGATGGATAACGCCAAGATGCTAGTGCGCAACGAGAGCGGTGTGGAGCTGCTGTCCAACATCTGCCGCCACCGCCAAGCCACCATGCTGAACGGCCGCGGCAACGCCAAAAATATCGTATGCCCGTTACACCGCTGGACTTACAAAATGGACGGGGAGTTACTGGGCGCACCGCACTTTCCTCAAAACCCGTGCCTGCATCTGAATAAAACGCCGCTGCAAAGCTGGAACGGCTTGTTGTTCACCGGGCAGCGCGACATCGCCAAAGACCTGGCCACGGTTCCGGCTTTCAAAGAAATCGACTTTTCCGGCTATATGCTGGATCGCGTCGAAGTGGATGAATATGCGTTTAACTGGAAGACTTTTATCGAAGTTTACCAGGAGGATTACCACGTCGTGCCGTTCCATCCGGGCTTGGGACAATTTGTGAATTGCGATGATCTGGCCTGGGATTTCGGTGATGCCTACAGCGTACAAACCGTCGGCATCAACAACGAATTGCGCAAACCCGGCAGTGCAGTTTATGAAAAATGGGCGGAACAGGTATTACGTTATAACAATGGAAAGATGCCCCAATACGGCGCGATTTGGTTGACCTACTATCCGAATATTATGGTTGAGTGGTATCCCAATACGCTCGTCGTCAGCACCATCATTCCTCGCGGTACCGATGCCTGCACCAATGTGGTGGAATTTTATTATCCCGAAGATATCGTGCTGTTTGAACGGGAATATATCGAGGCGGAGAAACAGGCGTATCACGAAACCGCAGTGGAAGACGACATCATTTGCCTGCGCATGCAGCAAGGCAGAAAAGCGCTTTATAAACAAGGAGTTGAAGACGCTGGGCCGTATCAATCGCCTACCGAGGACGGCATGCTGCATTTTCATGAATACTTGCGCCGCACGCTTGATCCACATCTCAAATAAAACCACCGAACACCCTGCTCCCCGTATTCCTGTATGACTAAACACGGTGCTTTATGGATGCTGATTGCCGGCTTGCTGTTTGCCTGCATGGGCGTATTTGTCAAGCTGGGGGCGGCATATTTCTCCAATATTGAATTGGTGTTCTACCGCTCTTTTATCGGCTTATTTGTCGTGTATGCCCTCATCCGCCAGCAGCGCGGCTCGTTGCGCACCCCGCATTGGCGCAGCCATGCCTGGCGCGGCGTTTCCGGCTCAATCGCGCTGCTGCTATTTTTCTACTGCATCACCGTCTTGCCGCTCGCCACCGCCGTCACGCTCAACTATACCTCGCCGCTGTTCTTAACCCTGCTCACCGTTTGGCTGTTCCGCGAACACTTTCACCTGCCGCTGGTTGCGGCCATCCTGCTGGGATTTATCGGGACGATTTTGTTGCTGCATCCCACGCTTCAAAAAGATCAGATTATCCCGGGCTTGCTGGGACTGGCGTCCGGCTTTCTGGCGGGCGTGGCCATGTTTAACGTGCGCCAGCTCGGCAGATTGGGTGAACCGGAATGGCGCGTGGTGTTTTATTTCAGCCTGATTGCCTCGGTGTTCGGCGCCATCGGCATGACCATCACCGACACTCATCCCGTCACCGTGGAAAGCATTCCGCTGCTGCTGGGCTTGGGCATCAGCGCCACGCTGGCACAACTCGCCCTGACACGCGCCTACAGCATCGGCAGCACCCTGGTCGTCAGCACGCTGTCTTACAGCACCATTGTTTTCGCCAGCATTTTTGGCATAATTTTGTGGAACGAAACCTTACCCGTGGAAGGATGGGTCGGCATGGCGCTCATCATCACCAGCGGTGTGTTAAGCTTCCGCACAACACCCAGACTCTCAGCTCAGAAAGGCACACTATGATTACCCTGCAACAATCCGACAACCTGCTAAACGTCGCCGTATTGGGCGAATTTACCCTGGCGGACTTCAAACAGTTTGAAGAAAACGCGCTGTATAAACTTAAATCTCCGGGGGAAATTAACCTGCTGTTTGATCTGCGCGGTATGCTGGACTACACCGCCGATGTCGCGTGGGAAGAAATCAAGTTTTTCAGCCGCGAACACAACCACGACTTCAACAAAATTGCCGTGGTCACCGACGACCAATGGCTCACTTGGCAAGCCTGGCTGTCACGCCTGTTTGTCGATGCGGATATCTGCGTATTTGCGGAATATGATGAGGCACAGACTTGGGTTCAAACTAAATAACTGCGTGCCATTTTGGAGTGCGCATAACCAGCGACTTGGCTGGCGCTTTTTGACAGCCTTAGTCGAATGGCTAGTAGTTGTATCAGGCACGACTGCGCCGTTTTGAATTTTCGCTATACACCGGCGGCGTCATGCCGCCGCACTCCAAAATTCTGCACTGCCTGTAGATTCATTCCCATTTAAACACCCAGGCGCCAATGGCTAGGAACACCACGCTGGTGATGGCCAGCACCGACACTTCCGGCATGACTTGAGCCAGCGTTGCGCCCTCGTTCATAATCGCGCGGGCGGCCGCAATCACATGCGTCAACGGGAAAATTTGCGCGACTTGTTGCACCCAGGACTGCGCGCCTTCCAGCGAAAACCACGCGCCGGATAACAACATCATCGGCCAGGTCATCACATTCAAAATCCCTCCGGCAAATTCTTCGCTGGCGGTGCGCGACGCGATCAGCAAGCCGATCGAAATCATGCTCATCGCCCCCAGGGTGGCGACCAATAGCAAGGTCGCATACGAGCCTTGCATATTGAAATTGATGAAAATATCACAGCCCGCATAAACAATCGTGGTGATCACCATGATCAACAGTAAACGCGAAACAAGCTGCGCCAGTAGAAATTGAAAAGCGCCCAGAGGCGTGGCTTTCAAGCGTTTCAAAAAGCCATTTTTACGGTAGCGCACAATCACAAAACCCACGCCGAACAAACAGGCAAACATCATATTCATACCCAGAATTCCGGGTAAAAACCAGTCCACATAACGAATCTCGGCGCCCTCCACTGCCTGGCGCGCAAACTGATTACCCTGCGTTCCCCACACAATTCGTTCCAATAAATAGCCGTTGGGCGAACTGGAATTAACCCAATATCTGGGGATATCGCTTACATCAATCAGCATATCCATCTGATGATGCTTGACTTTGCTTATTGCAACATCTTGATTATTATATGAAATAAATGAGATATAGCGGGTTGATTGCAGCTCCGGCGCAATGCTGGACAAGCGTTCCATACCGCCGATTACACCGACTTTATAGATATCCTTGTTGCTGCCGGAAAAGGTAAACGCCAAGCCAATCACCAGCATAAACGGCATGGCCAGATTCCACACCAACGCCGAACGGTCACGCAAAAATTCCATGTTGCGGGCATGCAGCACTGCCAGAAATTTTTTCATGCTTGAACTGCCTTTCCCGTGACATTGATAAACAAATCTTCCAGCGTCCAGGCGCGGATGCGCAGTTGGTCGAGATTAACGCCCTGCCCGAGCAGGCGCTGCAAGGTCTGGTGCAACTGCCCTGTACGTATTTCGCATAAGTCTCCGGCCTGCACACAATCGAGCCCGGACGACTCCAGCTTGCCCGCCGTTGCGCTGATCGGCAATTGCAAAATTACGTCGCTAAAATGTTCTGCCAGCAGCTGCGCCGGGGTGCCGTGCGAGACGATTCGCCCTTTATCCATGATAGCGATTTCGTCACACAACGCATACGCCTCCTCCATATAGTGCGTGGTAAGCACAATGGTTTTATTGCGCGACTTGACCAGCGTCACCAAGTCCCAAAAATTACGCCGTGCCTGCGGGTCCAAACCGGTGGTCGGTTCGTCCAGAAAAATCAAATCGGGATCATTAATGAGTGCCAGCGCCAGCAACACGCGCTGCCGCTGCCCTCCGGAAAGTTTGCGTGTATCGCGATCTAAAATTTCCGCGAGCGAACACAACTCGATGACTTCATCCAGACGCAGGGTGTTCTGATAAAGCCGCTGAAAAAACGCCAGCGTTTCGCGCACCGTTAAAAATTCCTGCAACGCGGTATGTTGAAATTGAATGCCCACTTCTTCCCGATAACGGCTGCCCAGCGGCTCGCCCTTGTACAAAATGGTGCCGCTAGTGGGCTGGTAAATACCTTCCAGCATTTCGATGGTAGTCGTCTTGCCCGCACCGTTCGGCCCCAGCAGGCCATAACAAATTCCTTGCGGAATCGACAGATTAATCCCATCCACGGCGCGTACACCGGGATAGTGTTTTACTAAATTTGTAGCAGTGATAATAGGCATGGTTTATTTAAAATTTATACTTTCTGAACGGAGACTGCGGTCGATAATCCGGCGGCAGTAGCGCGTTGAAGTTTAGCGCATTCATCCGAGCTTACTCCAGAAACGAGTAACAATACTTGAACAATAGGCAGTGTGAAATTCAGCGCGCTGATTTTATTGTACAATATTCGTTAATATTTTCATTAAGGAGCGTGCCGTGCGATTAAGAACGAGTGATGTAGTGCCCATTAGCGAGGCACGGGCGCGACTAACTGAGCTTGCCGACGAAGTATTCGCTGGCGGCGCGGAAAAAATTCTGACCAAAAATGGATCGAGTTTTGTGGCGATCGTCGATGCGCGCAAACTGGATTATTACCATGCCCTTGAAGAAGAACATGCGGGTCTAATGTTGCTGGATGAGGCTGAAACAGGCTTGCGGCAAATTCTGGCAGGCCAGCGTGTGCCATCAGGCGATTTGATCGCTGCACTTTCGTAATGGCTTTGCCCGTCAACGCGCGAGTTGATGCTGCCCCAAATTTTCTCAGCAATCTTGACTCTGCTTATCAATTTTTTATTGATCAGGATGCAGACACGGCAACAGATCGTTTACACAAACTGAAAACCCGGCTACTTGAAATGATCAGCATCTTGAGCTGGTCACCGGCCAGCGGGCATGTTGCGCGTTTTATGATTGCTCGCTCTGTGCAAGCGCGCTTGAGAGCCGAGGCCGTTCAGAAGCTGGCCGCTCAAGCCGGCTTGCCAAACTTGCGGGAATACATTATCGGCAATCATGTTGTGCTTTATGCACACTCGGATGTCGAGGTGGTTTTATTGGCGTTAAAGCATCAGCGACAGCTTATTTACTCGGATGAGAGTTAAGAATGAATTTAAACATTTTTCACAAAAACAGCAAAACTCATTATCAATTGCAGCGTATCTCGCTAGTCGGTAAAACCCTGTTGCTCCAGCTAATGCATTACACCAATTTTCTGTTTCTGCTCACCCTTGTGACGCTGCTGGCGCTGGCACGCTTTGTGTGGGATGCGCCGCACGCAAGCGATGCCATCTCGCTGATTTATCTGCTGTCTTTGCCAAGCTATTATGTGGTGCTGCTAGTGATCATTTCCCTCCCGGGAATTGTGCTGCTGGTGTCGCGTTGGTCAAGAATGCTTATCCCTGTTTTGGCCGCCGCATGGCTGGTATTTTTAATTGCCGACATCATCGTCTTTGATATCTACCGCTTCCACATTAACCCCTTCCTGATCCAAATGTTTATCATGGATTTCAAGGGGATGGGCCTTACGTTGGCCATGCAGTTGGGCGCCTTGCTGATTCTTTTAGTCTTGATAGGCTTGGCATTTCTGCTGTGGTTTTTCGCGCAAAAAATGGGCTCCAGAGGCTTTAAAATTAGCGCAGTTTTCTTCTTGCTAAGCGTCGTTATTTTTGCCGCCAATCAAACGATTCACATTTGGGCGGACAGTTATAAACACGCAAAAATTACCCGCTATACCCCGCTGTTTCCGCTGTACTACCCGATTCTTGCTGAAGAAAGCGGGAGGGAAATCAGCCGGCTCCTGCCGTCCTTTTTTCCACCCGGAATGAGCAGCGACGCCGGCAATCAATTTTCCGCCGGTGAACATATAAATTACCCGCGTGAAATTCAATGCGCGGCGTCAAACAAACCTGCCAATATTTTAATGATCGTGCTGGAAAGTTGGCAGGCCGATACGCTGAATGCACAGGTGATGCCGACGCTAAATACTCTCGCCCAACAATCCTGGCTATTCACCCGGCACATCTCCGGTGGCAATGCCACGGTGCCGGGATTATTCAGTTTGTTATACGGTCTGCACCCGACTTACTACGAGGCGTTTAAAGTTAATCCCGCGCAAAATCCCAGTTTATTTACCGAAACCTTGGCGCGCCAGGGCTATCAAACCCGCGTCTTTAGTTATTCCGATCTGCGCCGTTTTGACCTGAGCCTGCTGTTTTTCCCGAAGGCCAAGCCCGAAGATATGCATCTGGAAAAAGATGCAGCGATGGACGTGAATGATCGACGTCTGGTTGACCAATTGATTGACAGTTACCGGCAGGCGGGGAATGACACGCAACCCCGTTTCGATTTTATGTTTCTGGGCGCGTCGCATTACCCGTATACCAGCCCGGAAAATTTCCGGAAATTTATGCCCGTCTCGGAAAATAAAAGCGCGCACTTCCTGAATAAAAATATCGACGCAGTGCCGTTAAAAAATGATTATTTTAACAGCCTGAATTATCTGGATAGTCTGTTTGCCGAGATCGAAACCGCGCTAAAAGCCAAGGGGCAATGGGACAATACTTGGGTGATTGTGACCTCGGATCACGCCGAAGAGTTTAATGAAAATGGCCTGGGATTTTGGGGACACGGCAGCAATTACACGCGCTGGCAAACCCAACCGCCACTGCTGATCAAACCCGCCCATGCGACTGCTGCCAAACAGGAAACACACTTTTCAACCCATCAGGATGTGGTGCCAACCTTGATGACGCGCGTGCTGGGCTGCAAGCCGGCAGATATTTCGACTTACGCAAACGGTACACTTTTGACGGAGTTACCCGAAACCAGAAAAACCGTTATCGCATCCTACATGACCTCGGCTTATTGGATCGACGGAATTATTTACGATAAATCCGCGCTGGGCTTAAGCTATCGCTGGGGCAATTTAAACGAGCTTAATGATGCAAAAAATACTCAACATATTCAATCACTTATAAAAGAAGAGTCGCTATTCTTCCGGCATTAAGGGGTTTCAATTTAAGCCGCCAAATTACTCAAAAAGCTCCAACCTCCGGCGCGCCTGTCTCTTTGGGATGGCGCTTGCCCTGAAACAAAATACATCGTCTAATCCAACCTACGTAAGACTGCTCGGTGCGAAGACTGTAATGCAGAAATCGAAGTTTGCTTCGCATTTCATCAAGTAACTTGGGAGGATGAGGAGTTGATGCCGTATTTGAATTATCTTGCGCCGTCATAATAAATTAATCTTAATCATACTGAATGGTTTCCCGGTACAAACCCTGAAAACGCCTAACTACAAGGGCTTCCCCAATTTAGCAAGCGGTTTTGAATTTCTATTTCATTGCCATTCTCCGTTCCGTTTCATGTCGCGCTGCTTGCATCGTGCGAGAAGGTGAAGGACTGCTAAACTGCAACCGCTCATGTTGGGTTATTGCCCGGCCTCTGATGAAAGACGCGCGCCTGGGCCTCATTCGTTAGTCGGTTGTATGCTGCGTTCACCTAAAGTTGATCAGGCTCTCCCGGCGCGGGTTCAACCCGCTTCACATCAACGCTGGCGGTGCGTTAGGCATCTTGATGCCATAAGGCACACAGGTGTATTATTCGCAGCATGAAACCTGTGAATTGGAACACCGAGAAAAATATCCGCCTCAAAGCTGAGCGCGGCGTATCTTTTGAGGAGGTCGTATCAGCAATGTCGAATGGTGGCCTTCTTGTCGTGCTAGACCATCCGAATACAGTTCAATATCCGAACCAACGCATGTTTGTGGTTCGGATCCGGGGATACGCCTATCTGGTGCCGTTTGTGGAGACGAAACAAGAGGTCTTCCTGAAAACGATCATTCCGAGCCGAAAAGCCACTCGTATTTATCTTGATGAGGAGCATTGAAATGGACAAAGAAAGTAAACTTGAAGAAGAAATTCTGGCCTCGTTTGAAAGAGGCGAATGGCAACCCGTTCCAAAAAACAAAAGTGAAATTGCACGTTTTGCGGCAATGGCTTCGGCATCTCTGGCTAAAGACAAGCGGGTCAACATTCGTATCTCTTCCCGTGATCTTGATGACATTCAAGCCAAGGCCGCTGAAGAAGCGATTCCTTATCAGACGTTAATGGCTAGCGTCCTTCATAAATATGTCACAGGACGCCTTGTAGAACCGCAAACCAGCCTAACCCGACATTCAACCCGAACTCCGCAAAAGCGCGGAGCCGGTTAATTCCACGTTGAGGCTGTAGGAAAACTCAAAATGCAAATCTGGTACATATATAAATCAACAAGTTGTGACTAGATTTTTTGTGAAAATCGAGTTTTTCTACAGCGTCGTTATGCGCCGTAGCAGGGACTAGGAGATTCAATGGGCGGACACAAATGAAAAATCAGCACTATGAATTGAATGAACTTGGCTGGAGCGACTGGTTCGAGCAACGGGCAGAATGCGGATCAACGGATACTGTCGCCCGCGTTGCGGCTGTCGATAGAGATCAATTACTGCTCGTCGATCAGGCCGGCCATTTCCGGGCAAAGCTGGCTGGTAGCTATCTATACCGCCACCACCTGCCTCATGAACTGCCGTGTGTGGGTGACTGGGTGTGTGTGGAAAAACAGACAAGCGACGACTTCGGGGTGATCCACGCACTCCTTGAGCGCAGAACCTCACTGCGAAGAAAGTCCCCTGGAAACGTCATTGAGTACCAGATGATTGCGGCGAATCTGGACTATGTGGTCATCGTACAGTCTTGCCACTTTGATTTCAATCTGAGGCGCTTGGAACGCTATCTCGTCATGGTTATGGATGGTGGAGCCGAGCCGTACATTCTGCTGACCAAGACTGACTTGGTAGATCCTGCCGTGCTAGCTACGCAGTTGGCGGAGATAAAGTCTGTTGGTATTTCCGCACCGATTGTGCCGTTGAGTAACGTGACGCGGGAAGGCCTGAATGACCTCAAGCAACTGCTGTTGCCTGGAAAGACCTATTGCTTCGTCGGGTCGTCGGGAGTTGGAAAGACCACGCTGATTAATCAGTTGATTGGCCGTGAGAGGTTGGAAACCGGGGCTGTCAGCGGGACAGGCGAAGGGCGGCATACTACCGTTCGTCGCGAGCTGATTCGTCTTGACGGTGGTGCACTGGTCGTTGACAACCCGGGAATGCGTGAATTCGGTATTCTCGGCGCGGAAAGTGGAATAGGGAGCAGCTATTTCGACATCACCGCCCTCTCGTCTCGCTGCCGCTATCGAGACTGTAGCCATAAAGGCGAGTCCGGCTGCGCTGTCCTCGCGGCTGTGCATGCCGGCGAAATCAACCAGGAACACCTTGAAAACTACCTCAAACTCAGGGAAGAGTCCGAGTTCAACAACATGTCCTATGTCGAGAAGAGAAAGAAGGATCGGGACTTTGGTCGATACATCAAGTCGGCAAAGAAGGACTTAAGGGATAACTAGCGTGTTCGCGACGGCGCATAACCCATCACTCCACCGGATCTTGCGCATAAAAAGCAAAGTATTCGTCAACATTGGACTTAGCCTTGATGGCTACATGGCGCAAGACTTCTTCCGGCCTGCCACTGTGAGAGGGACGCTGGCAATTTGATCCGCATTATTTAGGCACGCAAAACAACTAAACGTGAAAGTAATTTCTATGGAGGCGAACAACCATGAAGCCTGAATACGATTTATCGAAAATGAAATCGCGTAGCGACACCGAAAAACAATCTTTAAAAACAGTATATTACGCTGCACCCGCCGCTATCTACTGCTTCCTATAAATAGCTCATCCCATTATTTTAAAGAAGAAATTCCAGAGAACAAATCTGTCCCGACCAGCGATTGATTTCGCAAAGTTAATTTTACATAGTCTGATAAAATTCCAAAGAAGATGAAACCGGATTTACCGCACTCATTTTTCAATCTAAAAAAATTATTCAGTTTGTCAAAATTTAAGTGTTTTAAAGGGGCAACATTTTGCAAAAGTATCATTTAATTTCTCTGTTGCTTTTAATCTTTCCCACCGCTGCGTTTGCGGAAATTGATCCTTACAGTTTATCCCTGGAAGAGTTGATGAATATTCCGGTGACCGTGTCCTCGCGCTTGCCACTTTCGCAGCGCAAAACGCCGGGGATTGTTTCGGTCATTACCGCTGAAGAAATCCGCCAAAGCGGTGCGCGTGATTTGGTGGACGTTCTGCGTCAAGTACCCGGCATGGATTTTCGAGTGACCGTCAACAACGGCATCGCGCCGGGTATGCGCGGCCATATCGGTTCGGATGGTCGCGTGTTGATGCTGGTGGATGGCATTGAAGTAAACGATCTGCGCTATGGCGGCGCCAACTTTGCCCAGGGTTTTCCAGTGGAGCAAATTGCCCGCATCGAAATTATCCGCGGTTCTGGCTTGGCGCTGTATGGCGGAACAGCCTTGCTGGGGGTCATCAATATCATTAGCAAAAGTACCGAGGAATTGGCAGGTGTGCAAGTCGGCGCAGGCTTGGGTTATGCCGCTTCAGGGGCGCGCAGCCGCGATTACATCAGCCTGATGGGGGGACTGCGAGGGGACACGGCAAAATTATCCGTGATGGCGCATAAAGGTCAAGCCTTGCGTAGCGACCGAACCTATCAGGATGTGAGCGGGAATAGTTTTAACATGGCAACCGCCAATGCGATTTATCCGGAGTTTCTAAATGTCGGATTGCAGATCGGTAATTTTAGCGCGCGCTATTTACGTGATGCCTCGCAGGTCAATGACCGTGACGGGAGCGCAAGCAACATTCGGGTTGCGGATTACAAGAATTATTATTTGAGCGACTCGTTATTGGTGCAACAGCTTTTTCAGGCGACTCCCGAGCTCACCCTGACCCCCAGTGTTACGTATCTGCAACAGAATCCCCGCAAAACCGTTAAACCGGACGGCACGGTTACCAGTGAAACGTCCGTTAACCGTTTGCAAACCAAACTGCCGCTTGCGTGGGCGGTTAGTTCAGCGTGGCATATATCGGGCGGCTTGGAATATGTGAGTGAAAATTATCAGGGGTCAGTACGTCTGTATCCGTTAAAACCACTTCCTTTTGACAGCACCACGATTGCGAGTTTCTATGGCGAAATTTTATCGCGCAATGATTGGGGCGATATCACCGTCAGCGCACGCTTGGACGACCACAGCCATTCCGGCTTGTTGCAGGCGGAAAGACTTGGCTACACAAAAATCTTTGGGGATTGGCATGTTAAGTTGATGGGCAGCGTTGCTGAACGGGCACCCTCCATGGAAGGCTATGCCACCCAACGCATTACGCCTTTAAAACCGGAAACTGCCCGAACCTGGGAGATGGAAACCGGCTATCGTCTAAGTGCGGATTCCCAGTTTACGGTAAATATATTTGACATCACCACGGATGACACGCTCGTGCTGGTCAACATGCAAACCGTGCATACGCGGGGATTGGAAGCCGGTTATAAAATCCGCAAAGACTGGGGATATGGCGAAGTTAATTATTCCTATTACAACGCGGCGGGCACGGATACCACTTTGATAAAAGTCATGCGGGATCCGTTTGAATCACCGGTAGTGGACGATACGATGAATTTGGCCTTTCCCGCACATAAGCTCACCGCTAATTTGCACTATAAATTGGCGGACGACTGGTCGGTAAATTCTACGCTGGTTTATTTGGGGTCACGCTGGGGCAAAGTGGCGCCCAATATCAACGGTGATGGCGGGCAACTCAAAAGCTTTGCCCCCACGCCCCTGTTGAATATCGTATTAAGCTGGGACAATGCGCTGCTTAAAGATTTGGATATCACCCTGGGTTTATACAATGCGCTCAACCAGGAAGTGGATTTTATTTCCCCGATGAATTCCTACCATGCGCCGCTGCCGGACATGAGCCGCGAAGTTTTGCTGCAAACACAGTATAAGTTTTAGTGTGAATCAAGCGATGAAGTTCTCTAGTAAAATTTTCAGCGTATGAATTTTTTCAGGTCTGTTGGCTTGATGTTTTTTCTACTTTGGCTTGCGCCGAGCGTGGCGGGAGAAGTATCGGAAAATCAGGTGAAATCGGCTTACGTTTTAAATTTTGCCAAATTTGTAGAGTGGCCGACAAGGACGCTTTTAGACACTGACAAAATCAATCTGTGCGTGCTGGGCAGCAAGACGCTGAGCGGAACTTTGTTCGAACTGGAGGGACGCAAAGTTGGCGGGCGCGCGTTGCATGTCATTTCCAATCCCAATAACGCTGATACCTTCAATTCCTGCCATCTCCTGTTCATTGGGGAAACAGAGCAGCGACGCTTGGGCGGCATTTTCAAAACACTGGGTGACGCGCCGATTTTAACGATTTCGGATAGTGAGGATTTTGCCGAAAAGGGCGGCAGCATTGGACTGGTACTGCATGACAATAAAATCGGGTTTGAGGTCAATTGGGCTGCCCTGCAAAAATCAAAATTGCATCTGCCCGGGCAATTGCTCAACCTCGCTTCCCGTGTTTATGAAAGATAACGTCATGCGCTTATTGCCGAGTATGACCGACTGGTCGCTGCGAAAAAAAATTGTCTCCGTCATCATGCTCGGAAGCGTGGTGTGCCTGCTGCTTACCCTCTGTGTTTTAATCGTCAGCTCGGTCAACAACCGGCATAAAAATTCGCTACTACAACTGTCGAGTCTGGCTGATATTCTGGCGGAAAACGCGCAAGCAGCCCTTGTTTTTTCCGATGAGAATGAAGCTAAAAGGTTGCTGAAATCGCTACAGGGCCACCATGAAATTGATGCGGGCTGGATCATTACCGAAGAAGATAAAGTGCTAGCCGCCTGGGATCGTCTCGGAAAAATTGGAACACCTCCCGGCGATTACAAAGTCACCTCCCGTCAACTCCGCGACAATTATTGGAAGCGTAGCGCGCTGCTCTATTTGCCCGTCACGCGCGACAAAGAACACATCGGTTATGTCGTGTTGCAGGCAGACTTCACCGAACGCTGGCACAGTCAGCTGACCGTCTTACAGCAGGGCTTGATTGGCACCGGGGTGGCGCTGTTAATTGTTTTCCTGTTGGCGACGCGCTTACAGTTTGTTATTTCCCGCCCCCTCAAAGAACTCGCCGACACGGCTCGTACCATCGCGCGCAACAAAACCTACTCCCTGCGTGTAACGCAGCGTACCCGTGATGAAATCGGCGATCTGGTGATGGCGTTTAACGAAATGCTGGGGGAAATTCAGGAACGTGATGCGCATTTGTCGCTGCATCGGGACCGGCTTGAAGACGAGGTGAAACGTCGCACCGCCGAGTTGCGTACCATTCTTGAAAATACACCCGACACCATCGCCCGCTATGGCCCTGATTGTCGGCGGATTTATGTGAACCCGGCTTTTGCCGCCGCGACCGAAGGAGGGGCAGCCGCGTTGCTAGGCTCCACACCCACTGAATGTCCGGGCGGTGCCAGTGCGGGACATTACGAGGCACTTATTAAACAGGTTTTGGCAAGCGGGCAGGATGCCCGCTTTGAGTTGAATTGGATCGGCATTCGGGGAGAAGCGATTTGCAGCCACATCCGGCTCACCGCAGAACATGATTCATCGGGAAAAGTCATTTCAGTTTTGTCGGTGGGGCGCGATATTACCGAGCTCAATCATTCCCGTATCAGTCTCAACGAGGCCAATAAACAGTTGGAAGCCATGAACGATATGCTGCAATCACTGGCTTCTTTCGACTCGTTAACCCAGTTACCCAATCGGCGCTTATTACTCGATCGTCTTAAACAGGCCTTGGCTTCATGCACACGCAGCGGTCATTACGGCGCGATTATGTTTATTGATCTCGATAATTTCAAAACATTAAACGATACTCTGGGGCACGACATCGGCGACATCCTGTTACAGCAAGTCGCCAAACGGCTGGAATCCTGCGTACGCGAAGGCGACACGGTGGCGCGTTTAGGCGGCGATGAATTCGTGGTCATGCTCAATGAGCTCAGCCACCAGGCAATTGAAGCCGCGGCACAAACCGAAGTGGTGGGCAATAAGATTCTCGCGCTACTTAATCAGCCCTACCAACTGGCGTCACACTTCTATCAAAATACGCCCAGCATTGGTGCCACCTTATTTGGCAACCATCAGCAATCCATTGAGGAATTATTAAAACAGGCGGATATTGCGATGTACCAGGCCAAAAAATCCGGCCGTAATGCGCTGCGTTTTTTTGACCCGCAAATGCAGGAACGCATTAACGCCCACGCCTCTCTGGAAGATTCCTTGCGCAATGCGCTGGTTAAACATGAGTTTCAGCTGTATTACCAAATTCAAGTGGGCAGCTCAAACCGTCCTCTCGGTGCGGAAGCCTTAATTCGCTGGATGCATCCGGAACGCGGTTTAATATCACCGATTGAATTTATTCCGTTGGCGGAAGAAACCGGTTTAATTTTGCCGCTCGGTCAATGGGTGTTGGAAACTGCTTGCGCGCAATTAAAGTGCTGGCAACAAAATCCACTCACCAGCGAGCTGGTATTGGCAGTAAACGTCAGCGCCAAACAATTTCGCCAGGACGATTTTGTAGCCCAGGTCAAAGCCGTCATTCAACGCCATGCCATCGATCCAAAATTACTCAAGTTAGAGCTGACGGAAAGTTTATTGCTGGAAACTATCAACGAGACCATCGCCACAATGAACGACCTAAATGAACTCGGCGTGCAGTTCTCCTTGGATGATTTTGGAACCGGCTATTCTTCTTTGCAGTATCTCAAACAACTGCCGCTCGACCAGCTCAAAATTGACCAATCATTCGTGCGGGATTTAGCCAGTGACAGCAGCGACAAAGCCATCGTTCGCACCATCGTTGCCATGGCGAACAGCTTGAGTTTGGAGGTCATCGCGGAAGGCGTAGAAACCGAAGAACAACGCGCTCACCTGCTAAACAAGGGCTGCACTCACTATCAAGGCTATCTCTTCAGCAAGCCCTTGCCAATTGAGCAATTTGAAGCGTTGTTGACGGCAAAACAAACCTAAAAACGCTGGTTGAGTTGAGCTCCCGCCGAGGCGTGCGTAAAAATACTCCATGTATACAATAAGTTACAAATGCACAGCACTACTCTTCCGGCACTGCGGCGTTGCGCAATTCAAGCGCGCGCTGATAAAGTTCGTTCTTGTTGGCACCGCTAATTTTGACCGCCAACTGCACCGCCTGTTTTAACGGCAGCTCCTCCAAGAGGATCGCCAATGTTTTTTCAGTCTCCGGGGAAAGTTCATTTTGCTTTGCGTCTATTCCCGCCACCAGCACGACAAATTCGCCGCGTTGATTATTGGCATCGCTGTTTAACCAGGTGAGCGCCTCGCCCAATTTACAGCGGTGAATATTTTCAAATAGCTTGGTCAATTCGCGCGCCAGCACAATCTCTCGCTCATCGCCGAACACGGCCTGCAAGTCCGCCACGCTTTCCACTATCCGGTGCGGTGCCTCGTAAAAAACTAGGGTGTAGGGATGATCGACTACTGACTGTAAAACACTGCGGCGCGCGGCGGATTTATTCGGCAAGAAGCCGTAAAATAAAAAATGCGGGCGCGCCAGTCCGGAAGCAGATAAGGCGCTGACCACGGCACTGGCACCCGGTATCGGAACCACGCGAAATCCGGCGGACAACACCGCCTCAACCAATACCGCCCCGGGATCGCTGACTGCCGGCGTTCCGGCATCGGTCACCAACGCCACAGACTGCCCCTGCTGCAGCAGCGCTATGACTTTATCCGCGGCGCCGCGTTCATTATGCTGGTGCAGCGCCAGAAGGCGGTTTGCCGTAATTCCGTAATGGGTGAGCAGGTGCGAGGTGTTGCGCGTATCTTCGGCGGCAATCGTGTCGGCGGAAGTTAAAATATCCAGCGCACGCAAACTGATGTCACGTAAATTCCCAATCGGCGTGCCGACTACATATAATGCGCACTCCATTTTTTGTTTTTGGCCACTATGCAACGTTTTTCCTTAAGTTATTTTTTACTGTGCGCACTATACGTGAGCGTTCCCGCCAATGCCAGCACGGAACCTGCCAGCCTGCCCGAGGCTCCAGCTTCTGCTGTGCCCGCCGCATCCGGGGTGCCGAGTATAACGAATGTCCGTTCCGTGGAAATAACACCGGTTGAGCCCGTGCTGACGATCACTGTTCCCGTCCCGGAAAATCCGGGGCCGCATATTGCGCTGCTGCTCCCCCTCAAATCCAAGTCGAGCGAATTGGTGCTGGCCGCCGATGCGGTATTACAGGGGTTCAGCGCGGCAGCCGACGTGCAGCGCGGCATTCAGGTGCGCCTGTATTCAAGCGAGGATGAGGCAAAAGAAGTCGTTGCTTTATTTCGCCAGGCGCACGCCAACGGCGCAATCGGCGTGGTGGGCCCGCTGACCCGTAACGGTGTTGCGGCCCTGGCCAATTATCCCGACATCAGAATTCCCACCCTTGCGTTAAATTTGATTGAGCCCACGGCATATTCCACCAGGATGTATTTTTTCGGCTTGTCAGTCGAAAATGAAGCGCGCCAGGTTGCGCAAAATGCACTCCATGCCAACTTGTATCACGCCACTATTATCAGTACCGGCTCGGCCTTTTCCAAACGCCTCTCCGGCGCTTTTACCGATGAGTGGAAAAACCGCGGCGGGAGTATCACCGCAGAAGTTATTTTCAATAAAAATTATGAGATTCTGGGTAATCTTCCGATGGCCCCTTGGCCGAAAGGAACGCAGCCCAAACCCGAGCCGCAGTTATCGCCAGACGGCGAAGTCATTGAACTGAGCCGACCTTTGCCACCGCCGGTTGCCCCGGGAAATATGGTGTTTCTGGCGACCGATCATGACACCGCGCGCTTGATCCGCCCCTACCTGAATCCTTCTTTACCGGTGTACGCGACTTCGCAGCTGTTTAAAAATAACACGCTGAAATTGGCCAATTTCGATTTGAACGATATCCATTTTGTTGATATGCCCTGGCTGGTTGAGCCCGACCATCCGGCCGTGATGAGTTATCCGCGCGCCGCCAAACAACTGGATGCAAACGTGGATCGGCTATACGCATTAGGCATAGATGCTTATCGCCTGATGTATGTTTTATTGACCAATCGCCTCGAAACCGCGCTACCTTTGGACGGCGTGACCGGAACCATTCAATTGCATAGTCAGCAATTTTTACGCGAACCGAAACCGGCATTTTTCCAGCAGGGCATGGGACTCACCAAAGCAACCCTGGCCGCGCTGAATGCGGCCAAAGCCGCAGAAAAATTGCAGGGCAATTTTCCCGATGCTGCGAGTGGCGTACCATCAACAGCAAAATAATAATCGGCTCGCAGGCGGAAGACCTTGCGCTGCACTATTTACTGCAGCGCAACCTGACACTAATCACGCGCAACTATCGCTGCCGCTGCGGGGAGATTGATCTGATTTTGCAGGATAACGACACACTGGTTTTTGCGGAGGTACGCAAGCGCGGCAGTGAGAATTTTGGCGGTGCCGCCGCGAGCATTGACCAGCGCAAACAAACCAAACTCATTCGCACCGCGCAACATTATCTGCAGCACTTAAAGCAGATTCCGCCCTGCCGTTTTGATGCAATTTTGCTAAACTCAAATAACCATATCGAGTGGGTCAAGAATGCCTTTGGCGCGTGAATCGGGTAATATTCGCCCCCACAACAATTTACCCCTAAAAAAATTTATTACCATGACCTTAGCCAGCAGAATCAGCAAACATTTTGACGACAGTGCAGAAATCAAACTTCAAAGCAAAACCGTTCTGGCCGAACCCATCGCCCGGGCTGCCCAGGCTCTGGTGACTTGCCTGCTCAATGACGGCAAAGTATTGGCCTGCGGTAACGGCGGATCAGCAGCGGATTCGCAGCACTTCGCAGCTGAACTGGTCAACCGCTTTGAAGTGGAACGCCCCGGCTTACCTGCCATCGCACTGACTACCGACAGCTCAGTGCTCACTTCGATTGCCAATGATTACGATTACAAACTGATTTTTTCCAAACAGGTGCGTGCGCTTGGCATGGCAGGCGATGTGTTAATCGCCATTTCCACCAGCGGCAATTCCGCCAATGTAATCGAAGCCATTCGCGCGGCGCACGAGCGCGGCATGGTGGTGATTGCACTCACCGGACGCGATGGCGGAACGATGGCTGCGCTTCTCACTGATAACGATTTTAATCTGTGCGTGCCCACGCAAAATACCGCGCGCATTCAGGAAGTTCATTTGCTGGTTTTGCATTGTTTGTGCGACGTGATCGATCATTTATTACTAGGGGGAGAATAATGCGCTATTTAACGATATTGCTGATTGCGGCCGGACTTTTCACCTTGCAGGGCTGCGCCGGAACTGCCGGTGCCCGGGCGGGTGCCAATACAACCGATTTATATTCCGCCGGTACACAACTGGATGATGACAATATCGAGAAAAAAGCCACCGCGCGCATTTATGAAAAACATAAAGGCAATGCGCAGGTGACGGTAACCAGCCACAACCGTGCCGTGCTACTCACCGGCGAAGTGATCGGTGCCGACACTAAAACCAAAATTGAACGCATAATTTACTCGGTGCCCGGCGTAAAGAAAATCAATAATTTGATTGTTGAAGGCGCCTTGGCCAGTTCAACGTCGCGTCGTACCGATGCCTTTATTACCAACTCGATTAAAAATGAAATTACTAAAAACAAGTCGGTGAATGCCGGCGTTATTCGCATCGTGACCGACAAAGGTAACGTTTATTTGATGGGACTGGTCACCCGCGCCGAAGCCAATGCGGCCTCGGAAACTGCCAGCGCCATTCCCGGTGTATTAAAAGTTGTACGCATCTTTGACTATATTGATTGATCCCGAATAATGTACGCAACACCTTATTTTGAAAAAAAAATCTGCAGCGCATCCGAACTTGCTGAACGCGTTGCGCAACTCCCAAGGCCGCTGGTATTTACCAACGGCTGTTTTGACGTTTTGCATCGCGGCCATGTCACTTATCTGGCACAAGCCCGCGCGCTGGGTGCTTCACTTATTCTCGGCGTAAATAGCGATGCATCCGTAAAGCGTCTGGGCAAAGGAGATGATCGCCCTATCAATGCTGAACAGGATCGTATGGCGGTGTTGGCCGCGCTGGAGTCGATCAATCTGGTAGCACTGTTTGAGGAAGATACACCACTGGAACTTATTCTCGCCTGCAAACCGGATATTCTGGTGAAGGGGGGCGATTGGAAACCTGAAAATATTGTTGGTAGCAATGAAGTGCTTGGCTGGGGCGGTTCTGTGCACAGCATCCCTTTTTTGCACGAACGTTCCACCACCGCATTACTTAAAAAAATTCGCTCACTATGATACCTACCGAAATTATCTTGCATCAGCAATCCAGAATGCTTGAGATTGCCTTCGACGATGATGTGCGCCTCAAATTACCTTTCGAGTTTCTGCGGGTATTTTCCCCTTCCGCCGAAGTGCGCGGGCATGGCCCCGGTCAGGAAACTTTGCAGACAGGCAAACGCGATGTGCTGTTGACTGGAGTTGAACCGGCGGGAAACTATGCTCTCAAACTGATCTTCGATGACGGTCATGATAGCGGGCTTTATACCTGGGAATACTTGCGCGAATTAGGCCAATATCAGGATGCCATGTGGCACGATTATTTGCATAAACTCGAAGCTGCCGGATTGAGCCGCTAGCCCCCCATGTGAATTGGCGAACAGCACAACACGCAGTAATTATGCAACTCATTGAATATTAAGGAGTTTTTAAGTGAGCAAAAACACCCATTTCGGCTTCCAAACCGTCGACGAAACTGAAAAGGCAAAAAAAGTTGCGGGGGTATTCACCTCGGTTGCCAGCAAATATGACGTGATGAATGATCTGATGTCGGGCGGACTGCACCGCATCTGGAAGCGCTTTGCGGTGGGACTGGCAAATGTGCATACGGGCAATCGCGTGCTGGACGTGGCCGGTGGTTCCGCCGATCTGTCGCGCCTGTTTCTGAAAAAAGTCGGCAGCAGCGGCCAAGTGGTGCTAACCGATATTAACAATGCCATGCTGCGCGTCGGGCGCGACCGTTTGCTCGACGAAGGCATTGCCACCCCGACCACGCAATGCGATGCCGAACACCTGCCCTTCCCCGACAATTATTTCGACTGCGTGAGCATCGCCTTCGGCCTGCGCAATGTCACCCACAAAGATGCCGCGCTGCGCGAAATGCACCGCGTGCTTAAACCGGGCGGCCGGGTGATTGTGCTGGAGTTCTCCAAAGTCGCCAAGCCGCTGGAAAAAGCTTACGACCTGTATTCGTTTAAGCTGCTCCCCAAAATGGGCGAGCTCATTGCGGGTGATGCCGACAGCTACCGCTATCTTGCCGAGTCCATCCGCATGCATCCCAGACAGGAAGAATTAAAACAGATGATGATGGATGCGGGGCTAGAACGCGTCGAGTATTTCAATATGACCGGCGGCGTAGTGGCAGTACATCGGGGGTACAAGCTGTAAGCCCTTTCAAAGCTTGCCATTAACCAATTTTTTAATTTTTAGGATTTTTTATGAGTACCTTACCCGAATGCCCCAAATGCGGTTCCGCTTTTACCTATGAAGACGGCAATATGTATATCTGTCCCGAGTGCGGCTATGAATGGGCTAAAGATGCGCCTACTGAAACGGGCGAACAAAAACGCGTGTTTAAAGATGCGTTTGGCAATGTATTGGTGGATGGAGATTCCGTCACCATTATCAAGGATCTAAAGGTTAAAGGTTCATCTTCATCCGTGAAGGTGGGCACGAAAGTGAAAAACATCCGTTTGGTGGATGGCGATCACGATATTGATTGCAAAATTGACGGGTTTGGCGCGATGCAGTTGAAATCCGAGTTCGTGAAAAAAGCCTGACTGGAGAAATTTCCATGGGTGGCTGGGGATGTCCGCACGAATTTGAGGGTAAATGCCAAAAGGTGCTGAATCTCCCTTGCGACATCGGTATGAAAGGCTGCGTATTGTTCGGGCGTTTCCGCTTTGCTGATGAGAGTAAAAACCGCAAGCGGAGTTTGCCCGCTGAGCAAGAAGCTCCTTCTGCAACTGTTGAACCTGAAACTACGAATGAGAGGGGCGAATGATTATTCGCCCCCAAAACGCACAGCTTATGGGCGCAACGCCTGATTCACACCGCCAATATCGTCATCGCTCAACGTACCCACAGCGGCTTTGAGGCGCAAACGGCTCAGCAGGTAATTGTATTGCGCCTGATATAAATCACGGCGTGTCGAGAATAATTGCTGCTGGGCATTCAACACGTCGATGTTGGTGCGTACTCCCACGCCCTGCCCCAATTTACTGGCTTCCAGCAAACTTTCACTCGACTTTAATGCTTGCTGCAGCGCCTTGACCTGGGAAATTCCGCTGACCACGCCCAAATAAGCCTGACGTGCTTGCACACCGACGGTACGTCGCGCATTTTCCAAATCTTGCTTGGCCTTATCACGATTCGCTTCCGCTTCACGATATCTGGACTGGGTAGCTCCGCCCTGGAACAACGGCATATTGAACTGCAAGCCAAATGAACTAACGGTTGTATCTGTGGAACCAAAATTCGTGGCACCAAAATAGGTTGGATTATTCGTGTTCTTGTTATAACTGGCCACAAAATCCAAGGTGGGCATATGCCCACCCAAATTTCGGGTTACTTCTTTTTCGGCCAATTCAGCAGCTGCGGTCGCAATGGTAATCTGTATATTTTGCTGCTGAGCATCCGCCACCCATTTTTCAATATCAGCAGGGTGCGGAACTTCCAAAGCGATCTCTTTATTTAAAGAGTTTAACAGGCCCGGATCTTTATTGGTCATCTGCTGCAGCGCACGACGTTTCACTTCCAGATTACTTTGCGCACTTATTTCCTGCGCATTAATCAGGTCATAACGCGCTTGCGCTTCATAGGTGTCCGTAATGGTGGAAGTACCCACTTCGAAGTTGCGCTTTGCCTGCTCTAATTGCTCAGAAATTGCTTTCTTTTGCGCATCGGTCAATTGCACATTATCCTGAGCAACCAACACCTCAAAATAACCCTGTGCGACGCGCAACATCAGATCATTCTTGGCGAATTCAAATTGCGCCTCAGAAATAGCCACTTGAATTTCAGATTCGGTAAAAGCAATCCAAGCCTGTTGTTGAAACAGCGGTTGCCTTAAATTAACACCGAAACCACTACTATCAGATTTGTAATTGGCAAACTTGGAGCTGGTATCGTTATACGTCACATTTGCCGTCAAGTTGACTGTCGGCATCAATAATGACTGCCCCTGTGACTTTTTTTCCTGGCCGACCAACTGTGTTGCTTTAGCGGAAGCAAATGCCGCATCTTCGCTTTGCGCTGCGCGGTAAGCTTCCATCAAATCCATCGCCGAAGCCGAACCGGCAGCAAAGCTCGCCAGCACAACTAAAGATATTTTAGATAATTTGAAGAGTTTCATTGTTTGCACCAAATTTGAATATTAGAATAATCTAATATTACATGCAAATCACGCCGGCTTCAAGTCCGACATGTTGCCGACTTACCAATTAAAATACGAATCGTTGCGGTTGAGGGGCGTTAACCAAGGGAGGAACGCTGATTTCAAACAAGGTTTTGCTCTCCACCGCACCAGCCGCCGTGCGCGTAAAGGTGCAGGCATGCATACTGGGGCCATCGCCAACCACCGCAAATAAACGCCCGCCGACTTTCAGACTATTCAACAGCGCGGAGGGTTGCATGGGCACCGAACCGGTCAACACAATCGCGTCATACTGCTTATCGCCCCAACCATTGGCGGCATCGCCCACGACCAACGTCACATTCTCGATGTGCTGCGCCGCCAGATTGCGTTCAGCCTGCGCGCTGAGTTCAGGAACAATTTCCACGCTGGTGACATGGGCTGCCAATTGCGCAATCAATGCCGTCAAAAAACCACTCCCGGTGCCCACTTCCAGCACTTCATCTTCAGGATTCAACGCCAGGGCTTGCAGCGCGCGTGCTTCCAATTTTGGCTGCCACATCTTTGCGGCATGCCCTATGGAAATTTCCATATCCATAAACGCCAGAGAGCGCTGCTCAAGCGGGACAAATTGCTCGCGTTTAATCTTCTTCAACAATTCCAAGACGTCAGGATTTAGCACATCCCAAGGACGTATTTGTTGTTCCACCATATTAAAGCGAGCTTGTTCCACGTTATTCATTCCCGACTCCCTTGGATTGTTGTAATAAAAAAGTGTTGCGCAGTATAACAAGTGCGTGAGGATGTCTCAATGTCATCGCAAAATTTTGTCAGCTTTTGCGCTTTCCCGAAATATCACAATGCACTGATTTTAAGAGATATTTTATTTATGCGTTAAGTCTGGCCAGCAGATCCCGAATCTTAAGCGGGTCATCCGACCGTACAATTTTAAGGATGAGCGGCAAAATTTCCGGAAGGCTGGTGGTGAGTACGCGCTGTTTCGTTGCGAGAATTTGCCCCGGGTTCATGGAAAATTGACGCAATCCCAGCCCCAATAACAAACGGGTATAAGACAGTTCGCCGGCCATTTCACCGCACACCGAGATCGGGATATTGACTTTATTGGCACTGCTAATAACATGTGCCAATAAATGCAGTATCGCGGGATGCAAGGGATCATACAGATGCGAAACTTCTTCATCGGTACGGTCAATGGCCAGGGTATATTGAATCAGATCGTTGGTGCCGATTGATAAAAAATCCAGCTTTTTCACAAACGCATTCAACGCTAGCGCGGCGGCCGGAATTTCAATCATGCCGCCAATGGGGACTGCATTATTAAACGCAATGCCTTCGGCAGCCAATTCCTGCTTCACCATCTTAATAAAATTCAGCGTTTGATTGATCTCGCCGACGCCCGACAACATGGGCACCAAAATTTTCAAATTACCAAAACTGGAGGCGCGCAGCAGGGCGCGCAGTTGCGCGCGGAACAGTTGCGGCTCCGCCAAACACAATCGAATGGCGCGCAAGCCGAGTGCCGGATTACTTGCCACCCGTGCCGCATTATTGATCTGCTTGTCGGCACCCAGATCAAAGGTACGAATCGTGACCGGCAATCCGTTCATGCCTTCCACGACCGTGCGATACGCTTCAAACTGTTCCTCTTCATCCGGCAATGCATCGCGATTTAAAAACAAAAATTCGCTGCGAAACAGACCAATTCCGGTTGCACCATTTTCTTTGACTTCAGAAAGATCGCCGGGCATTTCGATGTTGGCATGCAGTTCAATGTGCGTACCATCCAGCGTGTTGGCATGCGCAGTTTTGAGGCGCTTTAATTTTTGCCGCTCCAAATCCAGCTGGCTATGGCGCAATTTGTATTCGGCAAGCAACTGCTTGTCGGGGTTGACCAGCACGACACCATGCTCGCCATCCACGATGAGCATATCGTGGTCTTTAATCAGTTCGCGCGCATGATGCAAGCCGACCACGCACGGGGTATTTAAGCCGCGCGCCACAATGGCGGTATGCGAAGTTGCCCCGCCGACATCGGTCAAAATTGCGGAAAATTGGTGCGGCTTGAGTTGAATCAGGTCAGCCGGACTGACATCGTGTGCGACTAAAATTAAATCAGTATTGTGCTGGCCACTGGGAGGAACATGCCCCGGTTGGCCGCTCAAAGATTTGAGAATTCGCTCAACCACTTGTACCACATCGGTTTTACGCTCGCGCAAATAAGCGTCTTCAAAAGCTTCAAATTGCGAAACCAGTTCTTCCATCTGTGTTTTGAGCGCCCATTCGGCATTGCACTGCTCGCGAAGGATCATTTCACGCGCCGCCTGACTAATGTGCACATCGGCCAAAATCATCAAATGCAAATCCAGAAATGCGTCAAATTCAGCGGCAGCCTGCAGCGGGCGAAAATCGCGCAATCCGGACAATTCCTTGCGGGTGGTTTCCAATGCCTCATCGAAACGGGCAACTTCTTCCTGCACCAAATGTTTGGGAAGGACGTAATGCGAAACTTCCAGCTTGGTATGTGAAACCAGATGCGCGTGCCCGATGGCAATGCCATGCGAAACCGGGAGTCCATGCAGTGCGAAACTCATTCGCCTTCCCCGAAGTAATCGTTAATCAGGGCCTGCAACGCGGTCATCGCTTCCAGCTCCTGCTCGCCGTTGGTTTCAATAGAAATAGTTGTTCCTTTGGCTGCGGCCAGCATCATCACCCCCATGATACTTTTGGCGTTGATGCGCCTGCCGTTACGTGACATCCATACTTCGCAGGGAAATTTTGAAGCCAGTTGAGTTAATTTGGCGGATGCGCGCGCATGCAGCCCAAGCTTATTTATGATCAGAGCATCTTGTTGCAACATTGCAGCCTTTCGTTTCAGAATTCATATACACAATACATTCGCGCCCGCCTTCATACGCGCGTTGCGCCATTTCTTCCAGCGACCGGTCACGGCTGCACACGGTCACGCGCAGCAACATGGGTAAATTTACCCCGGCGATGCCCAATACCCGGTCCATTTGACACAAACGTTGCGCAATATTGCTCGGTGTAGCACCAAATACATCGCACAAAATTAACACGCCTTTTCCGCTATCCAACTGCCCGACCAGCGCCCGACCTTCGGCTTCCTTAGCCTGCGGATCATCGCTCGCCAGTACCGACAATGCCTTAAGTTGCGTGGGAACACTGCCCATCACATGCTGTACACAATCCATTAGCGAGTCGCCCAGCCCGTTGTGCGTAACCAACAAAACTCCGACCACTTAAAATACTCCCATGAAATGTGCGACAACTCCGGCAATGAGTAATAGCACCACCCAGCCGTACAGTAAAAAGGCGTGCAACACGCGCGCCACAACCGCTTCGGTGTTGCGTTCTTCTTCAACAATTTTTTGAATTTTATGCAGCGCATGCACACTCGCCGTGCGGCGAATATTTTCCTGCATTTCATCTTCTTGACTTGGCTTCATGGCTCAACTTTTCTGATCGTAGACCGGTCTGTGAATTCTAGCCGTTTCTGCAGCGCTGCGCTAAGGTGAACAACGCCCGCTGCATCAATCAACATCGCCTGTTCCACTTGCAGGCTTTTTGCCGCCTCGCGCCAGCCATTAATTCCATTAATAAACAATGGCTTAGAAGAGCAGTCTGAGCGCAAACCGGCATTCTCACCGTGCGTGACAATTGTGACTGCCTGCACTCCCTGCGCGGGATAACCCGTGCGCGGATCAATCAAATGCGAATAACGCATGCCGTTTAGCTCAAAAAACCGCTGATAATCGCCCGAGGTACCAATGGCGTCCCCATCCTTTAAAGATAAAGTAGCCAGTGGGCCGGGCTTGCGCGGATGTTGAATGCCCACACGCCAGGGACGTTTTCCATGTTGTCCGAGCGCCAACACATTACCACCGATGTTGATCAGCGCATTTTGCATGCCCCGCTGTTTAAGAATAACTGCGGCCCGATCCAGCGCGTAGCCTTTGGCATAACCGCCCAAATCAAGCTGCACCGCCGGATTGGCACTTTTCACCAGGGTATTTTCAATCAGCAAATCACTCATCTGCGGCACAGCTTTTACTAACGTCGCAATTTTATTGGCATCCGGCAGTTCCGCTTTGAATTCTTCGCCCTGAAATCCCCACAAATGAATCAACCCACCGATAGCCGGATTAAACAGTCCCTCAGATTGGCCGGAAAACCTTGCCGCATCCCGCAACAGATAGGCAACTTCAGACGGTACGCTGCGACTTTTTCCCTGCGCGATTGCCGCATTTAACGCACTCAGCTCGGAAGGTTTCCATGCATGCAACAAATCGTGCAGGCGTTGAAATTCTTGCATGACTGCCGCTGCTGCGGCGCGGGCTTGGGCTTCATCCGCACCATAAATGCTGACCTCGACACGCGTGCCGAATACGTAACTTTCTTCCTGATACAAGGGTTCTGGGCCGCAGGCAGTGAGCGTCAATAAAGTAAATATTAGAAAGAACAAACGGCAATACATTGCCCGAAAATAGTGAATCACTCGACCAACGCTTCCAGCTCTAATGAAGCGGCCAACATCGCCAGACGCGCAACGACTCCGTAGGCGTAAAAACGATTGGGAACATCGTCCGGCGCGCAATCCGGGTTCGGCAAAGTACAGCAGGCTTCGAAAGCCAACGGTTCGAAACGCATGCCCGGCGCGTTGAGATTTTCATCGACGCCTCGGTCGGTATGGACGCGATAAAAACCGCCGACCACGTGCCGGTCAATCATGTAAATGACCGGCTCGGCCACCGCATCGTTGATATTTTCAAAGGTATAAACACCTTCCTGCACCAACACGTCCGACACTTGCAGACCTTCTTTGACCACCGCCATTTTGTTGCGTTGCTTGCGGTTTAAGTCGCGCACTTCACTGGCATCTTTCACAGTCATGATGCCCATGCCATAAGTTCCGGCATCGGCCTTCACGATCACAAACGGGTCTTGTTTAACGCCGTATTCCGCATATTTAACGCGAATCTGTTGCAGGACGGCATCCACTTGAGTGGCGAGACATTCCTCCCCGACGCGGGCCTGAAAATCCATCTGATTGCACACCGCAAAATACGGGTCGATCAGCCAGGAATCGATACCGATCAATTGCGAGAAATCTGTAGCAACTTGTTTATAAAATGAAAAATGCTCAGACTTTAAACGCGAATGCCAACCTGATTCGAGCGGCGGCAAAACGGTTTGTTCCAGATTTTTAAGAATTTCCGGCACACCGCCAGACAGATCGTTATTCAGCAAAATAACGCAGGGATCAAAATTCTCCACCGTTAGACGGCGCCCCCGACGCACCAGCGGCTCCAGGGTTAGGGATGCCCCGTTGGCCAGATCAATTCGCGTGGGCTCGGTAATTTCCGGCAACAAAGAACCCACCCGCACACGCATGCCGGCTTGTTTGATGATGGTGACCAGCTGCGCGACATTCTGCAAATAAAATTGATTGCGCGTGTGATTTTCGGGAATCAGCAGTACGCCGCGCGCTTCCGGGCAAACTCTTTCCACAACGGACTGCATGGCCATCACACACAGCGGTAAAAAATCCGGATTCAGATTATTAAAGCCGCCGGGGAAAAGATTGGTATCCACCGGCGCCAGCTTGAAGCCGCTGTTGCGCAAATCGACGGAAGAATAAAACGGCGGCGTGTGCTCCAGCCATTGCTTGCGAAACCAATGCTCGATGCTCGGTTGGGCACTGAGAATACGCTGCTCAAGCTCCAACAACGGGCCTTTTAATGCTGTGGTGAGATGGGGAACCATAATTGCCTTATCTTCAATACTGATGATGGAAACTAATGGGGGCACAATGCATTCGCCCCCACGAAATTTTACAAATTCAACTGCATTTCTTTTTCGGAAGCTGAAGGCTCAAAACCGCGCGTTTCATAATGCTGAAATATGGCACTGACCACTTCCGACGGCTCATCGATGATGCGGATTAAATTCAAGTCATCCGGGCCAATCATTTTCTCTTCCAGCAGACTGGTCTTAATCCAGTCGAGCATGCCGCCCCAGAATTTGCTGCCGACTAAAATAATCGGCATGCGACGCGTCTTGCCCGTCTGCACCAACGTCAGCGCCTCCATCAGTTCGTCCAGCGTGCCGAAACCGCCGGGCATCACCACGTACGCACTGGCAAATTTGACGAACATCACTTTGCGCGTAAAAAAATGCTGGAAAGTCTGGCTGATATTTTGATAGGGGTTGTTGTGCTGTTCGTGGGGCAATTGAATATTCAACCCTACGCTGGGCGATTTTCCATAAAACGCGCCCTTGTTGGCCGCTTCCATAATGCCCGGGCCGCCGCCCGAAATGACTGAAAAACCGGCATCGGAAAGCAGCCTGGCAATCTCTTCGGTAAGCTTGTAATAGGGATGATCATGCGGCGTGCGCGCACTGCCAAAAATGCTCACCGCCGGCTGAATATCGCGTAGACGTTCGGTCGCCGAGACAAATTCTGACATAATGCCGAATACGCGCCATGCCTCCTTTGACTGAGTTAACTCGGGCAAATGCGAGGGGGGTATTTTGGCTTGATCGTTCATCTCAATTCTCTAAAATAAATGAAAACACTGCTATTGGTTGATGGTTCATCTTACCTGTATCGCGCTTTCCATGCGATGCCTGATTTACGCAGTCCCGCCGGTCTGCCTACCGGGGCAATTCAGGGCGTGCTCAACATGCTGCGGCGCCTGCAAAAAGACTACCCTTCAGATTATAGCGCCTGTGTATTCGATGCCAAAGGAAAAACCTTTCGCGACGATTGGTATCCCGAATATAAGGCGAATCGCCCCTCCATGCCCGAAGAATTGCGCGCCCAAATCGAGCCTTTGCATGAAGCCGTCGCCGCGTACGGTTGGAATATTTTAATGGTGGACGGGGTGGAAGCGGATGACGTGATCGGTACCCTGGCGCAACAGGCAACACTGGGTGGCGCGCGCAGCATTATCTCCACCGGCGATAAAGATCTCACGCAACTGGTCAACAGCCAAGTGCAACTGATCAACACCATGAGCAACGAGACCTTGGACGAGGCCGGTGTACTGGCAAAATTCGGCGTGCCACCGGAACGTATTGTTGATTATTTAACGCTGGTGGGCGACACCGTGGATAACGTGCCGGGCGTTAACAAATGCGGCCCGAAGACTGCCGTGAAATGGCTGACCCAATATGGCACGCTGGACAATCTGATTGAACATGCCAACGAAATTGGCGGCGTGGTCGGGGAGAATTTACGCGCCGCATTGGCATGGTTGCCGCAGGGGCGACGCTTGGTTACGGTGAAATGTGATGTGGAATTACCGGCACGTTTTGATCAACTGACTGCGCCGCAACAAGACACGGAAAAATTACGCGGACTCTTGGAACAGTTTGGCTTTAAAAGCTGGCTGCGCGAACTTGACGGCAGCTCAAGCACTTCAAACACTGCTGCACAAAACGAGCGCACCCCCCGTTTATTTCCCGATGCAACAGCGACTTCCGACAGCGAAATACCCCTGTCGAACAATGATACTTCGCACTATGAATGCATCACGAAAGAATCGCAACTTATTGAATTAATTGATAATTTATTGATATCAAAATTAACCAGTGTGGACACGGAAACGACCGGCCTGGATACCATGAACGCGCAGTTGGTTGGCATCTCCTTTGCCTTCGCGCAGCCGGCCATTTCTGAACCTGACACGCCACGTCAACCGGAGCTCTTCGCCGCAATTAGCGCCCCGCAAAAAAGCACTATTCGCGCTGTGTATTTGCCGCTCGCGCACTGTTATCCCGGCGCACCCACCCAACTTAACCGGGAACAGGCACTGCAAAAACTTCAGCCCTGGCTGGAAAGCGCGCAGCATAAAAAGCTCGGACAAAACCTGAAATACGACCAGCATATTTTTGCCAATCACGGCATCGCGCTGGGCGGTATTGCCGAAGATACGCTGCTGCAATCCTACGTGCTGGAGTCGCATAAACCGCATGACTTGGGCAATCTGGCGCAACGTCATCTTGGCTTAAGTACCCTGAGTTATGCCGACATCGTGGGTAAGGGCGCCAAACAAATAAGCTTTGATCAAGTGGATCTGGAGTCCGCCACGCGCTACTCGGCGGAAGATGCCGACATCACGCTGCAATTGCACCAAACTTTGGCACCGCAACTGCACGGTCGGTTGAATGAAATTTATCGCGATATCGAATTGCCCGCGCGCCAAGCCTTGTTCGTCATGGAACGCAACGGTGTGCTGCTTGATAGCAAACTGCTCAACATTCAAAGCCGCGAGCTGGGAGAGAAATTATTGACTCTGGAAGCGCAAGCCCATGAGCTGGCAGGACAGCCGTTTAATTTGGGTTCGCCCAAACAACTCCAAGAAATTCTGTTCGACAAACTGGGCATTCCCTCCAAAAAGAAAACCCCCACCGGCGCGCGCTCCACAGATGAGGATGTATTGCAAGAACTGGCGCTGGATTATCCGCTGCCCAAGTTACTGCTGGAATATCGCGGTATGGCTAAACTCAAATCCACCTATACCGACAAATTGCCGCTGATGGTAAATCGTCAAACAGGGCGGGTGCATACCAATTATTCGCAGGCCGTCGCGGTGACCGGACGCCTGGCTTCCAACGATCCCAACTTGCAAAACATTCCCATCCGTAGCGCGGAAGGTCGGCGCATCCGCGAGGCCTTTATTGCGCCGCAAGGTTCGCGCATCGTCTCCGCCGACTATTCACAAATTGAACTGCGCATCATGGCGCATCTCTCGGGGGACGCGGGCTTGCTCGAAGCATTCGCCAACGGCGAAGACATCCATCGCGCCACCGCTGCCGAAGTGTTTGGCGCGCCCCTGGACGCGGTCACCAGCGAGCAGCGCCGTTATGCCAAAGTCATCAACTTCGGCCTGATCTACGGCATGTCGGCTTTCGGCTTGGCGGGGCAGCTCGGCATCGAACGCAGTGCCGCCCAACAATATATCGACTTGTATTTTGCGCGCTATCCCGGCGTCAAAGATTATATGGATCGCACCCGCGCTCAGGCGAAAAGTCAGGGTTTCGTTGAAACCTGGTTCGGTCGCCGCTTATGGCTACCGGAAATCAACGGTGCCAACGGAATGCGCCGCCAAGCGGCGGAACGCGCCGCAATTAACGCGCCGATGCAGGGCACGGCAGCGGATTTGATCAAGCTGGCCATGGTAAAGGTACAAAATTGGCTGGAGGAAGAAAAATATCAAAGCAAGTTGATTATGCAAGTGCATGACGAATTGGTACTGGAAGTACCGCAATCGGAATTAGCCGTCGTTAAAGAAAAAATACGCGATTTAATGTGCCACGTCGCCGCCTTGAAAGTCCCGCTGGAAGTGGGCATAGGCGAAGGTGCGAATTGGGATGAGGCACACTAAGTGCCCCAGGCTAAGCAAAACTAAACTCCCATGCATACCAGATAAGTGGTGTCGTCAATGATCGCGGCAGTTGCCACTGCTGTTCCACCACTTGAAGTGCCTTGAGCGGTGGCCTGCAACGAGCCGGTTGCCGTATTACCGTCGTCCATTGTGACATCCAGCTGTTTAACGAACTTTCCCGCGATGCCATTCGAACAGACGATATAGGCTCCCTTAATTCCGGGAGCAGGCAAGGTAATCGGCGAATCGGTTGCGCCGGAATTGGTGATACCAATTTTTCCACCCACTGCATTCACCGGCAGATAATCAGCGGCTGCAACATCGGTTGCTCCGGCTGCCAATCCGGCCAGACGCACATGTTGCCAAAAACTAAAAGTTTCACCGGCAACATCATTCCATTTACCATTGATCGTTCCCGTGCCGCCGCCATTGGCGGTCGCGGCAACATGGGTTACCGCCGCACTATCATCCCCCGGTAACGCTTTGAATTTATCCTGATAGCCGTAAATAAATACCGGAATATTTTTAAAGTCCCCAGCCAGATTTTTTACTTTGGCGCTATTGATCAGCTCTTGTCCTTTAAGCACCCCTCCCAGCAGCAGACCGATGATCACTAATACAATGGCAATTTCAATTAAGGTGAAGCCTGATTGTTTGCTTTTCATCTGATTCTCCTGTGATGCCTAAAGGTTAGGTGCCGCATCATGACAGATAAGCTATTAAATAAGCAGGAAATTTTCAACTATTGCAAGTGGGAATTTACAACCATATTGATGCTTGAAGGAATCTGGCTGGTGTTGCGCTATGGCAAACGTTAAAGCCAAATTCGTTATGCCGCTTTACTTGCAACCGCCCACTCGGCAACTCCCTCCCGCAGATGGATGGCTGAATATCCCTCTTGCCTTAACAGCTCAACCGCATCCGCCGCCATCAGACAGTAAGGCCCTCTGCAATACGCAACGATCGAACGGTCTTTGGGAAGTTCGCTCAAGCGCTGGCGCAACTCTTCGATTGGAATCGACCGCGCAAACGGCAAATGTGCATTCAGGTATTCCTCGGAGGGTCTTACGTCGAGCACCACCACCTCGCCTTTGCGTGCCGCTTTCATCAGGCTTTCACGATCGCTCGGTACCAGATCATCCGGTTGCGCGGCGATCTTCTGCAAAGCCAGTTGCAGTTCAATCAAACGATCTTCCGCCAAAGTGTGAATCTGCACCCACATATCAGCGACCGATTTATCGGCGAGACGATAATAAATATTCTTACCCTGGCGCTCGGTTTCAACCAAGTGCGCCATGCGCAATTCGCGCAAATGTGAGCTGGTCAGTTTCACACTGATTGAGGCCTCATTCGCCAGCGTCTCTACCGTCTTCTCCCCCTGACACAGTAATTCGATCAGCTCCAGGCGCTTTGGACTGGAAAATACTTTACCTATCCGTGACACCTGCTCATACAGTAGGTCTTTGATCTTGCGCGCATCTTGCATAACATTAATCCACAAATAATTAGAGTGTATGGCGTTAACTATAGATTATCTTGACATAAATTTAAAGATATAATCTAATCATTCCAGTATTTACTAGAATGAAAGTTAGCCCAAGGAGAGCGCCATGAAGCATCTTTATATCCTCAACGATGGCCCATATGGAAGTGAACGCACCTATAACGCTCTGCGTTTGGCGGGCGCCGTTTCCAAAATGGAAGGCAATATTGTACGGGTCTTTTTGATCGGCGATGCGGCATCAGCGGCGCACCGCAATCAAAAAGTACCCGCAGGCTTTTACAACGTCGAAACAATGCTCGGCAACGTGATCCGGCACGGTGGCGAGGTTGGCATCTGCGGCACCTGCATGGATGCACGCGGCATGGGCGAAAACGATATCGCCGACCAGACACATCGCAGCACCTTGGCCGAGTTGGCCGAATGGACGGTGTGGGCGGACAAAGTTCTGGTGTTCTAATTCAAAAGGGAGAGCGTAATGTTTTTTAAACAACTGGCAACAAAAGAGTCGTCGCTGTCATACTTCTTCGGCTGCGGCACCAAGGGAAAATCCATGGCGGTGGATGTGGTTGCCGGCGACGAGGCGTGGTACATCGAGGAGGCGAAGAAAGCTGGCGTGTCGATCAATTTTGTGATCGATACCCATGTGCATGCCGACCACTATTCCGGCGGCAGAAAACTCGCACAAATGGTCGGTGCACCGTATTGTCTACATGAATCAAACACCGGGCGGGTCAAATTCGAGTTTGAATCATTAAGCGATGGTCAAGCGCTTAATCTCGGCAACGTTAATGTTGAAGTGCTGCACACTCCCGGACATACGCCCGACAGCATCTGCCTGTTGGTGACCGATATGCGTCGCGGGGAGTTGCCATGGTTCGTTATTACCGGTGATACGCTGTTCGTTGGTGCCATTGGCCGACCTGATCTTTTGGGCCACGAGCGCGAGATGGCCGGGGAACTATTTGACAGCATCCACACCAAGTTGCTGCATCTTTCCAACGAAGTCGAAATCTATCCCGGACATCAGGCAGGTAGCGTTTGCGGCGCAGGATTATCCGGCAAACCATCCTCAACCATCGGATTTGAGAAGCACTGGAATCCGGCATTGTCGATGGATAAAGCAGCTTTCATCGAAAACCTGGTCAAAGAAATTCCGCCGCGCCCCGCCGAGATGGACAAGATGGTTGCTGCCAACCTTGCAGGCTGATGAAGATGCAACACGGCATTCGAATCAATCTCAATCAGTTCATGCATCAACTGCTGCAAGTCATGCTGGTGGGCTTCACCATCGGCATGATGCGCACGGTGGTGCCCGCATTATCAGAATCTGAATTCGGCGTACCTAAAAATTCCTTCATGCTGCTTACTGCTTTTGTGGTGGCATTCGGCTTGGTCAAGGGCTCGCTGAATTTCGTTGCGGGACGACTGTCTGAGCGCATCGGTCGCAAAAAGGTTTTGCTGCTGGGCTGGGCTGCGGCACTCCCTATCCCTCTGATGGTGTATTTTGCGCCCTCGTGGAGCTGGATCGTGGCCGCCACCGTCCTGCTCGGCATTAATCAAGGCTTAACCTGGTCGATGACGCAAACTTCCAAACTGGACATCACCCGCGCCGATCAGCGTGGCCTAACCATCGGGCTCAATGAATTTTCCGGCTACGTGGGACTGGCACTGGCGGGCATTATCACCGCGTATCTGGCCACCATGCTCGGCGCGCGCAGCGGCTTGCTGCTGTTCGGCATGACGACAGTGTTGCTCGCTATCCTTTTAACCCTGCTGTGGGTCAAAGACACTTTGCCCTGGGCAAAATTGGAAGCAGCCAAACACGCCGCCGCACCTTCTACAGCCATCAAGCCGCGCTATCCGGCCAACATCAGTGCACAGCCGACCACATGGGAAGTGTTCACGCTGGTGTCTTGGCGTGACAAACGATTGGCAGCCCTCAGTCAGGCAGGTTTGGTGGAAAAGTTCGTCGATGCACTGGTGTGGGTGTTCTACCCGGTGTTTCTTTATCAGCGCGGCTTGAGCCTGCCGGACATCGGCTGGATCGTCGGCGTGTATGGTTTTGTCTGGGGCGGTTCGCAATTTTTCACCGGCAAACTGTCCGACCATATCGGTCGCCATAAACCCAATGTGTGGGGCATGTGGATATGCGGTGCGGGTGTGGCGATGATGCTTCTGCAGGAGGGCATGGCATGGTGGTCGCTCTCCTCCGCCGTTTCCGGTTTGGGCATGGCATTGCTGTATCCGAATCTATCCGCTGCCGTGGCCGACATCTCCCATCCTAATTGGCGCGGTTCGGCCATCGGTATCTACCGCTTCTGGCGCGATTTAGGTTACGGGATCGGGGCGCTCGGGCTGGGAATCGCCGCACACTTCAGCGGTTCGGTCGAAGCGGCATTCTGGTTCGTCGCGATCTCAATGTTTCTCTCGGGCGGATTACTTTGGGTATTCGGTGAAGAGACTCACCCGCGAATTAATCCTGCAACAGAGAAAAATAATGATTGAAATTCGCGATACTTCACATCCACCTGATTGAGAAGATTTCATCTGTCAGGCATCATCCGATGTCACTTTTGTGCTCCTACCTCTTGGTTTATAACCAATCCTCTCGATACTTGACGAGGCCTATATATTTTGGCATATGGTTTTATGCCGGGTTTAGTGTTACGTTTCGGTTTTATGTATTTAGAGACCCCCGTGTTACTTGGGCGGGGGGAATGTCTAAGAAAACGACGTATAACGAGCCAGAATAATTGATGAATTTAAAAGAAAAAATTGTTAAGTTGAAAAAGGCAGGGCAAGAAATTAGCTGGAACGAATGCAGCTATTATCATTCTGAGCATAAAGATACTTATGGAAGAGCTACGCCAGTATGGGTTACTTGGGTTGGCAGAGTGGAGAAGTTATTGCAAGAAGCAGTAAAGTCAGACTCAGAACCTTTCGTTTATTTTAATGAAGCAAATCGTACATCAATAGATGGCAACCATATTGACCAATTCGAATATGCCAAAGAGAATTACCTAAAGGCTTTGAATATATTAAATTCACTATTAGAAGAGGGGGATGTATTCGGTGACCTTTTGAATTCTGAGGTTCCTGAGTTACCGAAAAAATCTAATAAAAAGGATAGTGATACAGCTTTGGAGAAAAGCAACAAGAAAGTATTTATTGTTCATGGGCATGACCATGCATTAAAAGTTGAGCTAGAAGTATTTCTTGCGCATATTGGATTGAAGCCTATTGTTCTTCATCGAGAAATTGATGACGGACAAACCATAATCGAAAAATTCGAAGCAAATAGTGATGTCTCGTATGCATATGTTTTACTTACCCCAGATGAAGTGTCCTACACAATTGACCAACTCAACCTTAAAGATGAAGAACGCAAAAAGGAGAATAGAGCTAGGCCTAATGTAATTTTTGAATTTGGCTATTTTGTTGCCAAGCTGGGCAGAAAAAAAGTTTGCGTTCTCCACAAAGGCGACGTGGCAATACCGTCTGATTTAAGTGGACTCATTTACAAAAAAATTGATAGTAATGTTGAAGAGATTGGTTTTTCTCTCATTAAAGAGCTTAAGGCGGCAGGACTTAAGCCTGAATTGTAATGGCATCTATTGAATGGGCAGCTTTGGAAGTGAAACAACCAATTCCCAGTGCCCTGTTTTATCTCTTCGGGCGCGACAGACTTTAATAGGTCATAAGCAATCATTAGGTTCTCCGTAAAACAAGTGCGGTAGTATGGGCAAATCAACTACTAAGCCTTTCGAGACTGATTTATGAAAAAGATAATTGTTCTTCTGCTAATTAGTATCATTTCATGGAACGTTTACATGAAGTTGCAGAATGAAGGCTCGGCGTCAGCTAACGAACAACAAGAGGCGTCAAACGATAGCGTGCCATTTACAGAACACCCCCCTCAGAAAATCGAGAACTATCAAACAGCACCTTTGCGTAATGAGTCAATGGAGGGTATTTCGTCAGCAAAAAGCTTCAAATGTGATGGCAGAATCTATTGTTCTCAAATGACATCATGCGAGGAGGCGACTTATTTTCTACAAAACTGCCCTGGAGTCAAAATGGATGGAGGGCAGTCCAATGGTATTCCTTGTGAGAGCCAGTGGTGCACGAACTAATAGAGTCTGTTCAGAGCGGCCGATAGCAGGTGGTTAAGACAGTAAAATAACCACTTTCCAGTGCCCAGATTTATCTCTTCGGGCGCACCCGAAGAGATTAGAACTTCTGCAATGAATGCAGCAGCAGACAATGACTCAGGAAACTGAAACGGTACAAGGCCGATCATCGCACAATGCATCTCAGATCAAATCTGAAACTCTACAAATAATTATGTTCTCAGGTCGCCCCAATGTTCTGCTCCTGGCGCTCAGCCAGGCCCTGATGCTTTCCGCCATCGTGATGTCGATGGCGCTCGGCGCCATTCTTGGCAGCGTCCTCGCCCCGGACAAAAGCTACGCGACGTTGCCGATTGTCGTGATGGTGATCGGCACGGCAATCGCTTCGTTGCCGGCATCCATTTTGATGCGCCGCTTCGGGCGTCGCTCGGGGTTTCTGATCGGCGCCGGTCTCGGGCTGGGCGGCAGTTTGCTGTGCGCGTTCGCGCTCCTGCAGCATTCATTCGCGCTATTTATCGCCGGGCATTTGCTGCTGGGCAGCTATCAGGGGTTTGCCAATTACTATCGCTTTGCCGCCGTGGAGGCTGTCGATACCAGTCATGCGAGCCGGGCGATCTCGTGGGTGGTCGCGGGCGGCGTTGTGGCCGCGTTCCTCGGGCCGCAACTCGGGCAGTGGGGACGGGACTGGATCGAGGGCAGCCTGTTTGTCGGTTCCTATCTTGCGCAGGCGGCGCTCAGCCTGGGCGCACTTGCCTTGCTCGCGCAGGTTCGGCTGAAACCAGTCGCGGTACACCACACTGATCTTCCGCGCCCGTTGCGCGAAATCCTCGCCCAACCGGCATTGCATGTGTCCATTTTGGGTGCGGCCATCGGCTATGCCGTGATGATTATGGTGATGACGGCAACCCCGCTGGCCATTCTGGGTTGCGGTTTGCCGGGCACAAACGTCACGCCGGTGATTCAGTGGCACGTTGTCGGCATGTTCGCGCCTTCATTTTTCACCGGTTCGCTGATCAAGCGTTACAGCGCAATCAAGATCATGCAGATTGGTTTCGTCCTGCTGCTGGGCCACGTTGGCATTACCCTTCTCGGGTTTGATTTCCTCAATTTCCTGTCGGCACTTATCCTGCTGGGGGTGGGGTGGAACTTCGCTTTCATCGGCGGGACAACCTTACTCACGCAAACCTATCGCCCATCCGAGCAATTGAAAGTCCAGGCAATCAATGAATTTACCGTGTTCGGATTGGCGGCGCTAGCTACACTCTCCGCCGGATGGCTGTATGAACGGTTTGGCTGGGTCACTTTGAATTTGACTGTCGTGCCGATACTCGCCATTGCGCTGTTGTCCACCATGTCTCATGCGCGACGACAACGACATTAGTAACTTGCCGCATCTCGATAATTCCCCCGGAAGCCATATCAGCTCTATCTTTAGCTGATAGCAAGCCCAACTTGGCAGACTTTTTCCCTCGCCTTCACAATTTCCCCCTCCACACTTGCTCAAACAAATCTGTCGTAATAAACAGCTTTAGCCAATTTACGCAATCCATTGCTTTTTAAGCATATTTCATTTTCGACAAATATTCGCTAACTCATTGTCCTATAAAGAAAAAATCCCAAAAATAGGCTTGACCTTGCATATTTTTTTCAATATAGTGGCGCTTAGTGGGGGAAAGTGGGTTTTTGTGGGAAAACGTAATCAGGATCTCAGGGATGTTTCAGGGGGCAACTCAACTAAATCTGGATAGCAAAGGGCGTCTCGCGATACCGGCACGGCATCGCGACGTGTTGCTTGCGCACTGTTCCGGCAAGTTGATCCTGACTGCCGACCATCAGGATGCCTGCCTGTTGATTTATCCGGAAAACGAATGGCAGCCGATTAGCGAGCAGCTGCGGAAAATGCCTTCTTTAAACAATCAAGTACGTCAATTACAACGGCGACTGCTGGGATACGCCGAAGCGGTAGAAATGGATGCCACCGGCCGCATACTGATCTCCCCCTCCCTGCGCAGCTACGCCAAGCTCGACAAGCAAGTCGTTCTGGTCGGCCAGGGAAATAAATTTGAATTGTGGGACGAGCAACGATGGGCACAACTCAGTGAAGAATCCATTAGTTTTGGTGATGGCATATTGCCTCCCGGCATGGAGGGATTCTCGCTGTGAGCGTAGGCTTTAGCCACGACACAGTTTTGTTACACGAAGCAGTGGATGCCTTAAATATCAAACCTGCGGGTATTTACATTGACGGCACCTTTGGTCGCGGCGGGCACAGCCGCTTGATTCTGGAAAAGTTGGGCTCAGAAGGCCGCCTGATCGCACTGGATAAAGATCCAATGGCGATTGCGGCAGCCCAAACACTGCAGGACACACGCTTTCAAATAATTCATAGCGGCTTTGAGCATTTGCGCGATGTCTTGCGCACGCTGGATATTGAGAAAGTTGATGGAATCCTGCTGGATTTAGGCGTGTCCTCACCGCAACTGGATGATGCGCAACGCGGTTTTAGTTTTCGTTTTGATGCGCCGCTGGATATGCGCATGGATACCAGCCGTGGCTTGACTGCGGCACAGTGGCTGGCAACAGCCGAAGAGAGTTTATTAGCGGAGGTGATTAGTGAGTACGGCGAAGAACGGTTTGCTAGGAAGATTGCAAGAGCGCTTGTTGATGCGCGCCAAGAACAACCCATCCTCACCACGCGGCAACTCAGTGAAATTATCGCAAAAGTGGTACACACCCGCGAGCCCGGCAAAAATCCGGCGACCCGTACCTTTCAAGCTATACGGATTTATCTCAACCGCGAACTCGAGGAGCTCGAAAGCGTGCTCCCGCAGTGCATGGATTGTTTGAAGATTAACGGAATAATGGCCGTGATCAGCTTTCATTCGTTGGAAGATCGCATCGTTAAGCACTTTATGCGCGATATGGCACAGGGAGACAAGTTGCCGCGCAATTTGCCGATTCGTGCGGCGGATATTCCTCCGGGGAAATTACGCATTGTGGGAAAAGCCATCAAGGCATCCGCGCAAGAACTGGCGCAAAATCCGCGTGCGCGCAGCGCAGTGTTAAGAGTTGGCGTTAATACGGGTGGTTTAAGTGCTTAGGTTAAACCTGTTGCTGCTGGTAATTGTTATTGCCTGCGCCTTGGCTGTGGTCACTTCACAACATAAGGCGCGCAAATTATTTATTGAATTGCAAAGCGAAAAAGATAAGGCGCGTCAAATGGAAGTTGAATGGGGGCAATTGCAATTGGAACTCAGCACCTTGGCGCTGCCCACCCGCGTCGAAAGAATTGCCGGAAACCAGCTACAGATGCAAATGCCACAGGGCGATCAAATTCAATTTATCCGCATCGACTCGCATAAGGAAGGTCCCTGATGCGCCGCACCCGCAACATTCAAACTAACGGCCAGTTGGCATTGCCTTCCTGGCGTTCGCGCGTTCTGTTCGTGCTGCTACTTGCGGGATTGGCGGGATTGCTGGTTCGCGCAGTATATTTGCAGGGAATCAACAACGACTTCCTGCAGCAAAAAGGCTCGGCACGCTATGACCGGATAATCGATATTCATGCGCACCGCGGCATGATTAGCGACCGCAACGGCGAACGTCTCGCGATTAGCACCCCGGTGGAATCCATTTGGGCCAGTCCGGCGGATGTTGAGGCTTCACCAAAACAGCTGCAACAACTGGCAACAATCCTCGACATGCCAAGCGACGAGCTAAAAAAACGCTTATCCAATACGTCACATGACTTTATTTATCTAAAACGCCAGCTTCCCCCCGAACAGGCGTCAAAAGCGATTCGTCTTGGTATCGCCGGCGTGTCCTTAAAACGCGAATATCGCCGCTATTATCCGAGCGGTGAAGTCACCTCACACCTGCTGGGTTTCACCGATGTGGACGACAACGGCCAGGAAGGGATCGAGCTGGCGATGCAAACACAGTTAAGCGGCAAAGCAGGCAGCCAGCGCGTCATCAAAGATCGACGCGGTCAAATTATCGAGGACGTTGCCAGTGTGCGCGCACCCAAAGAAGGCAGCGATATTGCGCTCAGTCTGGATAATAAAATTCAATTTTTAGCGCATCGCGAAATTCGCCAGGCAGTGGAGAAACATCACGCCAAAGCCGGTTCAATTGTGGTGCTGGACGCAAAGACCGGCGAGGTATTGGCACTGGCCAATTGGCCCAGTTACAACCCCAATATTCGCGGCAAGCCAAGTATAGAACTACTTAGAAATCATGTTGTTACAGACTTATTCGAACCGGGCTCAACCATGAAACCGTTTACCGTGGCGGCCGCTTTGGAGCTGGGTAAAGTGACACCCGCCACAGTGATCAATACAGAAAACGGAATCTATACTTTGGGTGGCCGCAAGATTCACGACACCCATCCCGAACGCACTATGTCTGTGGCCCGAATCATTCAGGTTTCGAGCAATGTGGGCGCCGCCAAAATAGCGTTGTCGATGAAACCCGAGCAGTTTTGGCAGAGCTTAAGCAACAATGGTTTCGGCACTCAAACCGGTTGCGAATTTCCCGGGGAGGCGGCCGGAAGGTTACGCAACTTCAAAAAATGGAAGCCGATTGAGCAGGCAACCATGTCTTACGGCAACGGCATATCAGTGAATTTACTGCAACTGGCGCGCGCCTATACCGTGTTTGCCAACGAAGGCGAATTAAAGCCGGTAACGCTGTTGAAGAAAGACATCCCGGGACTGGGAACGCAAGTCTATTCGGCTGCCACCGCACATGCCGTGCGTGACATGCTGGAATCTGTCGTCAGACCGGGCGGCACCGCGCCGCTTGCGCAGATCACCGGTTATCGCGTGGCTGGAAAAACCGGCACCGCACACAAGCTTGAAGGCGGACGCTATGTGAATAAATATGTTGCCTCATTTGTCGGTCTGGCACCCGCCTCCAATCCGCGCCTGATTGTGGCAGTCATGCTTAACGAGCCAAGCGGCGCGCAATATTACGGCGGCCAGGTAGCCGCACCCGCTTTTAGTAATGTCATGGGTGCCGCATTGCGCCTGCTCAATGTACCCAACGATGCACCGCTGAATAATGTGATGCAACCCACCCCCGAACAATTCATCAGGGAAGAAGTATGAGCGCGACCACTTCAACCCAGCATTCTGCCGCGGCCGCGCAACTCGCTACACTGGGGGTGAAAATTTCACATCTGGTCGCCGACAGCCGTCTGGTTAACGCGGGCGACACCTTTGTTGCCTATCCCGGCACGCAGGCTGATGGACGCCAATATATTGCCCAGGCGATTGCCAAAGGGGCCAACGCGGTCATCTGGGAGGCGGACAATTTCGTCTGGGATCAAGCTTGGCAAGTTCCCAATCTGCCCATTCACAACCTGCGTGAGCAAGCCGGATATCTTGCCGATCATGTATATAGCGCGCCCTCGCAAAAATTATGGATGGTGGGCGTCACCGGCACCAACGGCAAAACCACCTGCACGCATTGGATTGCCCGCAGTCTGAGCGCACTGAATCGCAAAACCGCCGTACTGGGAACGCTGGGCAACGGTTTCGCTGGGGCGCTGCAAACCACCTTGAACACAACGCCCGAAGCGCTAAGCGTACACGGCTTGCTGGCGGATTTTTTACAGCAGGGCGCGCAAGCTGCCGCAATGGAAGTGTCGTCGCACGCGCTAATACAGGGACGCGTAAATGGCGTTAATTTTGATGTTGCGCTCTTCACCAATTTAACGCGCGACCACCTCGACTATCACGGCGATATGCAGGGCTATGCCTCAGCCAAACAGCGCCTGTTCGTTTGGGAAAATTTAAAGCACGCGGTATTAAATCTGGATGATCCGTTTGGCATAGAACTGGCCGAAGCATTGCACAGTAGCGGGGTAGAGATCACCGGCTATGGTCTCGGACAGGAAGCTATGTTGTACGCGCAGCGTCACGGTTACCGCATGGTTTTTGGCCGCGACTTGAGCATGGATGCAAGCGGCATTAAACTCAAAATTCAATCCAGCTGGGGCGGTGCAGACTTTGCCAGCGGACTCATCGGGCGTTTCAATGTGGCGAACTTGCTGGGAACCCTGGCTGTTTTGCTGGTGAGCGGCGCAGGACTTGCCGAGGCTTTACGCGAGCTGTCCGTGCAAACGCCGGTGTCCGGTCGTATGCAAACATTCGGCGGCAACAATAAACCCACGGTGGTGATTGATTATGCGCACTCTCCCGATGCGCTGGAAAAAGTATTGCAAACGCTGCATGAAGTATCCGATTCCGACGGCGGAAAAATTATTTGCGTATTCGGTTGCGGCGGTGATCGCGACCGCGGCAAACGTCCGTTGATGGGCGCCATCTCCAGCCAATATGCCAACGTAAGCATTGTCACCAGCGACAATCCGCGCAGCGAAAATGCACACGATATTATCCGGGCCATCACCGCCGATATGCGCGGCGACTATCGGGTGATTGAAAATCGTGCCCAAGCGATTGCAACGGGTATCGCCCTGGCAAGCGCAAAAGACATTGTTTTGCTGGCCGGAAAAGGACACGAGACCTATCAGGAAATTGCCGGAATCAAATATCCATTCAGCGACGCCGAGTATGCACAAGCTGCCCTCGCCTCTTGGCGAAACACCCAACAGGAAACTGCGGGAGCCACAGCATGATGCTGCTTTCACACCTCGCGCAACTGCTCGATGCCCGTCTGGTTGGAAAAGATGCGCAGTTCAGCGACATTTCTACCGATAGCCGCAAAATCAAAGCGGGGGATTTATTTATCGCCTTACGCGGGGATAATTTTGACGGTTTTGAATTTGTCGCCGGTTCCATTCAACTCGGCGCAGTCGCTGGCTTGGTCAATGCCGACAGCTACGCGAAATCTGCGGCAATTCTTGCCCCCGAATCTTCAATTCTGATCGTGGAAGACACCCGCTTGGCGCTGGGCAAAATAGCCGCCCACTGGCGCAAGCAGTTCAATATTCCGCTGGTGGGCATTACCGGCAGCAACGGAAAAACCACCGTCAAAGAAATGCTCGCCAGTATTCTGCGCGCACATACCGGCGCTGCCGATTTCGTCCTGGCAACACAGGGAAATTTAAATAACGACATCGGCCTGCCGCTTACCCTGCTCAAACTGCGCGCCACGCACCGTTATGCCGTGATTGAAATGGGCATGAATCACCCCGGTGAAATCGAATATTTGACGCACCTGGCCTGTCCGGATGTCGCCGTGATTAACAATGCCGGCAGCGCCCACCTTGAAGGTCTGGGCAATGTGGAAGCCGTGGCCCGCGCCAAAGGGGAAATTTTTGCCGGCCTCGGTGAGCACGGCATCGCCGTAATTAACGCGGATGATGATCATGCGGATTTGTGGCGTGAACTTGCCGCAGGACACACCGTTATTGATTTTGCTTTGCATCAGGCAGCACAACTAAAAGCCGTATGGCAGCCGTATCAGCACGGCGCGGAAGTAAAAATATCTTTTAATAATCAAGCAGTTGAAGTAAAACTACAGATACCCGGCGCGCACAATGTGCGCAATGCATTGGCCGCCACCGGCGCCGCACTGGCACTGAACATTCCGCTGACAACCATAGCTGCCGCCTTATCCGAATTCAGCGGCGTAGCCGGACGCCTGCAACGCAAGACTGCCTTGCGCGGCGCGGTGTTAATTGACGACACCTACAACGCCAATCCGGCCTCATTACATGCGGCATTGGAAGTGCTGGCCAATGAGGACGGGGAAAAGATATTGGTGCTGGGCGACATGGGAGAACTCGGCGCGGATGCGGCAAAACTGCATGCAGACATTGGTGCCGAAGCGCGCCAATTGGGTATTCAGAAAATTTTTGCCCTAGGGGATTTAAGCACCTATGCCGTGGATGAATTCGGTGACGGGGCAACGCATTTCAAACGTCTGGAAGATTTGCTGGAAAGCTTAAACCAGCACTTGTGTGTCGGCAGCACGGTGTTGGTTAAAGGTTCACGTTTTATGAAAATGGAACGCGTCGTGCATCACTGTACGGCGCTGCAATAGGAGAACCCATGTTATTAGCTCTCACCCAATGGTTAGCCGAAGATTTTCGCGCATTCAGCGTATTTAACTACATCACTTTGCGCGCCATTCTCGCCGCAATGACCGCACTGTTCATTTCGTTTTTAGTCGGTCCGGCCATGATCCGAAAATTAACACAGATGAAAATCGGCCAATCGGTGCGCAATGACGGCCCGCAAACGCACCTGATTAAATCCGGAACGCCTACCATGGGCGGAGCGCTGATTTTAACCTCGATCACCATCACCACCCTGCTATGGGGCGACTTTCACAACCCCTACATCTGGGTGGTATTGCTCACCACACTCGGCGTGGGAGCCGTGGGTTGGGTTGATGACTATCGCAAAGTCGTCAAACGTAATTCTGACGGACTTTCCGCCAAGGCCAAGATGTTCTGGCAATCTCTGATTGCCTTTGCCGTGGGCGCTTATTTATGGTCGCACGCCAGCACCCCCGCGCATACCGAATTGATTGTGCCTTTCTTTAAATTCGTTGCCATTCCGCTCGGGGTATTCGGCTTTATCGTGCTGGTGTATCTGGTGATCGTGGGCAGCAGCAATGCTGTTAACCTCACTGACGGCCTGGATGGTCTGGCAATTATGCCAACCGTGATGGTCAGCAGTGCATTGGCGATTTTTGCCTATGTTGCCGGTCATGCCGTGTTTTCAAAATACTTGGGGGTTCCCTACATCCCGGGGGCGGGCGAACTGGCCGTATTCTGCGCGGCGATTGCCGGTGCCGGTTTGGCATTTTTATGGTTTAACGCCTATCCCGCAGAAGTCTTCATGGGCGACGTGGGCGCACTGGCACTGGGCGCCGCGCTCGGTGTGGTGGCGGTGATCGTGCGCCAGGAAATCGTTCTGTTCATTATGGGCGGCGTGTTTGTGGTGGAAGCGGTTTCAGTGATGTTGCAGGTCTCGTATTTCAAGTACACCAAAAAATTCCATGGCCAGGGCAAACGCATTTTTTTAATGGCGCCTTTGCACCATCACTTTGAACAAAAAGGCTGGAAGGAAACTCAGGTAGTCGTGAGATTTTGGATTATCACCATGCTGCTGGTGTTGCTGGGTCTGGCAACCCTGAAGTTGAGATAAGCACATGAAAGACGCAATGAACAGTTTGGCTGACAAATCAGTGCTAGTGCTGGGTCTGGGAGAGACCGGGTTATCACTCGTGCGTTGGTTGCTGGCTCAGGGCGCACGGGTGCGCGTAGCGGATAGCCGTAATGCCCCACCGTCCCTGGCCACGATGCAGACTCAATATCCGCAAGTTGAGCTGCGTTGCGGCATATTCCGCGGCGAATTATTGGAAGGTATGCAACTGGTGGCAATCAGTCCCGGCATTAGTCTGAGCGAGCCTCTGGTGCGCAAGGCGCTGGCCCAGGGACTTCAAGTGGTTGGCGATATTGAACTATTCGCCCGTTCGCTTCCGCAAGAAAATCCTCCCAAGGTCATCGCCATTACCGGATCAAATGGCAAAACCACCGTGACCAGCATGGTCGGTGCGATGTGCCGCGCGGCTGGTTTGGAAACTGAAGTTGCCGGCAATATCTCACCCGCTGTGCTGGATGTGCTGGCCGAACGACACGGTAAACATCCCGACGTATGGGTTCTGGAACTTTCCAGCTTTCAACTGGAAACCACTTTCAGCCTGAGCGCGGATGCAGCCACCGTGCTGAATATCAGTGAAGATCACCTGGATCGCTACAGCGACATGGCGGATTACATCGCCGCCAAAGCGCGTATATTCCGCAGCGATGATCGCGCCAGCGTGCAAATCTTAAATCGTGACGATCCTGAAAGCATGGCGATGGGCTTGCGCGAACGTCTGATTGAAAGCTTCGGTATTGCTTCTCCCCCGCTGGGCAATCACGGTCTGGGAATTGAACGTGAAGGGAATGAAATTTGGCTCGTGGCGGGTGCCAAACGCCTGATCAATACAGCCGAGTTAAAAGTCACCGGCCTGCATAATTTTGCCAATGCGCTTGCCGCGATTGCACTGTGCCGCGCGGTGGGACTGCCCATGCCGCCGCTGTTGAATGCGCTGCGCGAATTTAAAGGTCTGCCCCACCGCGTGGAAAAAGTAGCCGAGATCAACGGGGTAAATTACTACGACGATTCCAAAGGAACCAATGTAGGCGCAACCGTGGCAGCCATCAACGGCCTGGGCCAACCCTGCGTAGTCATTTTGGGCGGCGAAGGCAAAGGGCAGGACTTCACCCCGCTGCAAAATGCGGTGGCCAAACATGCGCGGGTAGCCGTGTTAATCGGTCGCGATGCCGGAAAAATTGAAGAAGCACTGCACGAATGCGGCGTGCCGCTAATCATGGCGCGTGATTTGCCGGATGCGGTGCGGATTGCCGGCAAGGAAGCGCAGCCTGGCGACGCGGTGCTGCTCTCGCCCGCATGCGCCAGTTTCGACATGTTTAAAAATTATGTGCAGCGTGCCGAAGTGTTCGTGCAGGCAGTTCGTGAATTGGAGGCTCAAGCCAAATGAACAGCGCCGCCCTTAATGCCCCGCGCCGCGTAATGTCCAACTACGACACCGTTCTGATGTGGATCATCGGGGCACTGTTGTCGATTGGTTTGGTGATGGTGTATTCAGCGTCCATCGCCACCGCGGAAGCCGGACGCTTTACCGGCTATCAGCCCGCCTATTATTTATTCCGTCATGGCGTCTTCATCATGATCGGCCTGCTCGCCGGAATGATCGCTTTTCAAGTGCCGACGCAAACCTGGAAACGCTGGTCACCCTATTTATTTTTATTCGGTGTGGTATTGCTGATTTTAGTTTTGATTCCCGGCGTCGGACGCTCGGTAAACGGCAGTCAGCGCTGGTTATCACTACTCATATTCAATCTGCAACCATCTGAATTAATGAAGTTATTTGCCGTACTCTACGCAGCCGATTACACCATTAGAAAAAGAGAAGTCAAAGACAGCTTGACCAAAGCTTTTGTGCCGATGTTTATCGTGATGGCCTTGGTCGGCACCCTGCTGTTGCTGGAACCGGATATGGGCGCGTTTGTGGTGATCTGCGCCATCGCCATGGGCACGTTATGGCTGGGCGGCTTTAATCTTAAAATTTTTAGCGGCTTAACCATCGCCCTCCCGCTGGCCTTTGCCGCGCTGATTTTATCCTCGCCGTATCGCATGCAACGCGTGATCGGCTTCATGGACCCCTGGTCTGATCCATATGGCAAGGGCTACCAGTTGAGCCATGCACTGATTGCCTTCGGGCGGGGTGAATGGTTTGGCGTGGGTTTGGGCGCCAGCGTGGAAAAACTTTTTTATTTACCCGAAGCACATACCGATTTTCTGCTGGCCGTGATCGCCGAAGAATTGGGATTTTTTGGCGTATGCGTCGTCATTGTTTTATTCGGCTGGTTGATCGTGCGCGCCTTTGCCATCGGTCGTCAAGCCGCCATGGTGGAACGCTTATTTCCCGCACTGGTGGCGCAAGGCATCGCGGTGTGGCTGGGCGTGCAAGCCATGATTAACATCGGCGTCAATATGGGCGTATTACCCACCAAAGGGCTAACCCTGCCCTTCCTGAGTTTTGGCGGCAGCGGCGTGGTCGTGAATTGCATCGCCATCGCGGTGCTATTGCGCATTGACTATGAAAACAGACGTGTTGCGCGGGGGCTGCCGGTATGAACCGCACCATCCTGATTATGGCGGGCGGCACAGGCGGACATATTTATCCGGGACTGGCCGTGGCCGATGCTTTGCATGCGCAAGGCTGGCATGTGGTTTGGCTGGGCGCTCCGCATAGCATGGAAGCGGAGATTGTTCCCAAACATGGCTATCCGATTGCCTGGGTAAATTTTAGCGGGGTACGCGGCAAAGGACTGACGCGCTTGCTTAGCCTGCCATTTACCTTGTTACGCGCGCTGGGGCAAAGTGCCGTGGCAATATTCCAGCACCGTCCCGATGTGGTGTTGGGCATGGGCGGCTACATCACGCTGCCGGGTGGTTTGATGGCTGCTGTATTGCGCCGCCCGCTGATTATTCACGAACAAAATTCAATTGCCGGCATGAGCAATAAAGTGTTGGCAGCCCTGGCAACTCGGGTACTGAGCGGCTTCCCCAAGGTGTTAAAAAATACCCTGTGGGCTGGCAATCCGGTGCGGGCAGAGATTGCCGCCCTGGCCGAACCGCAAATTCGCTATGCGCAGCGCACCGGCAAATTGAATGTTTTAGTGCTGGGCGGCAGCTTGGGTGCACAGGCACTAAACGAAACCTTGCCGAAAGCGCTTGCCTCCATGAGCGAAACCGAGCGTCCCAATGTGCTGCACCAAACCGGCAAGAAACATTTTGAGGCCGTGCAAAAGTTGTATGCCAATGCAGGCGTAAGCACCGATATTCGCGCATTTTTAGAAGATATGCCGCAGCAATATGCCCAAGCCGATTTGGTGATCTGTCGCGCCGGTGCGCTAACTATTGCCGAACTCGCCGCCGCGGGTGTCGCCAGCATCCTCATTCCCTTCCCGTTTGCGGTGGACGACCACCAAACACACAACGCGCTCTTTTTAAGCGAACACGGCGCAGCGGTGCTGTTGCCGCAACCTGAACTAAGCGCGGAAAAACTGGCGCAACTCATACGCGACCTCAATCGTGAAAAATTAGCAACGATGGCTCAGGCAGCGCGCAGCTTGGCCAAACCGGAAGCCACGCAGTCGGTGGTCAATGTGTGCGTGGAGTTGGCTTGTTAAAGGTGAAATATGAAACATAAAATCAAAAATATTCACTTTGTAGGCATCGGCGGATCGGGCATGAACGGTATCGCCGAAGTGTTGCTCAACCTGGGGTTTCAGGTGAGCGGTTCAGACCTGGCCGACAGCGCCGTAACCCAGCGTCTGCAAACCTTGGGCGCAATTATTCATCTGGGACATGACTCGAAAAATTTGCACGATGCCGATGCGGTGGTGATTTCCACCGCGGTGAAAGCCGACAATCCGGAAGTGCTGGCCGCACGCGAACAACGCATTCCCGTGGTGCCGCGCGCCGTGATGCTGGCCGAGCTTATGCGCCTGCGCCAGGGAATTGCCGTGGCGGGAACGCATGGCAAAACCACGACGACTTCTCTGGTCACCAGCGTGCTGGCCAAGGGGGGCTACGACCCCACCTTTGTCATCGGCGGACGATTAAATAGCAGCGGTGCCAACGCACGCTTGGGCACCGGCGAATTTATTGTGGCCGAAGCGGATGAATCGGATGCCTCTTTTTTATATCTCACCCCGATCCTCGCCGTCGTCACCAATATTGACGCGGATCACATGGAAACCTATGGCCACGATTTCAATAAACTGAAACAGGCGTTTGTCGATTTCATTGAGCGCCTGCCGTTTTACGGGCGTGCCATGTTGTGCGTGGACGATGCCAATGTGCGTGAAATATTACCGCGTATCAGCAAACCGGTGACCACCTACGGCTTTGGCGAAGATGCGCATATTCGCGCAGTCAATGTGCGCCACGAAGGCGGAAAAATGCACTTTACCGCCGTGTGCCGCCACAACACTATTCCGCTGGATTTAGACATCACGCTGAATCTGGCCGGACTGCACAATGTACTCAACTCATTGGCCGCGATTGCGGTCGGCCTGGAAGTGGGCGTGGCGCCCGGAGCGATTGTCGCCGCACTGGCCGAGTTTGAAGGAGTGGGACGACGCATGCAGCGTTATGGCGAAATTGAATTGCCCGATGGCGGCACTTTTACGTTGATCGATGATTACGGCCATCATCCGGTGGAAATGAAAGCCACGCTGGCGGCGGTGCGCGGTGCTTTCCCCGACAAGCGTTTATTGCTGGCATTTCAACCGCACCGCTACACCCGCACCCGTGATTTATTTGAGGATTTTGTAAAAGTCATGTCCGGTGTGGACGTACTGGCGCTGGCTGAAATTTACGCGGCAGGCGAAGCGCCGATCGTCGCCGCCGATGGCCGAGAACTCATGCACGCCTTGCGCGTGGCCGGACAAAGCAATGCGGTGTTTGTGGAAAATATCAGCGAGATGCCCGGAACGATTTTACAAATGGCACGCGCAGGAGATGTGGTGTTGACCATGGGCGCCGGTTCAATCGGCAACGTAGCCGGTTTAGTCAAACAGTTGGCCAGCAAATGAATATGAGCGAACCCTTACAGTTCAGTGCTGAAAAATTGCGCGGGGAAATGCGCTATGACGTGCCCATGAGTCGCCATACCAGTTGGCGTGCCGGCGGCACGGTGCAGCGTATGTACCGGCCAGCCGATCTCGCCGACCTGCAATGTTTTTTGCGGCTCGTGCCAACGGACGAGCCATTGCTAGCCGTGGGCTTGGGCAGCAATTTGCTGGTGCGCGACAAAGGCTTGCGCGGCACGGTGCTGTTAATGCACGGGGCGCTAAGTGAGTTGCGCACGGATGGCGAGAACCTTATCTATGCCCAAGCGGGGGTGGCGGGTGCAAAGCTGGCGCGCTTTGCTGCCGCGAACCGGATGTGCGGCGCGGAATTTTTCGCTGGCATCCCCGGCACGCTGGGCGGCATGCTGGCGATGAATGCCGGATGCTACGGCAGCGAGACCTGGCAAAAAGTACAACGCGCACAAGTGTTAACGCGGCACGGCGAATTGCTGGAACGCACGCCGCAGGAGTACGAGATTGGTTACCGGCATGTAGCGCGGAGTAATGCGGATGAAGAGTTCTTCGTCGGCGCATGGCTGAAGCTGGATGCGGGCGATGTCGATGCGGCGCGCGAAGAAATCAAAGCATTGATGGAAAGGCGCAGCGCCAGTCAGCCCTTGCATATGCCGAATGCGGGCTCGGTGTTTCGTAATCCGCCGGACGGACATGCGGCAAAGCTGATTGAGAGTTGCGGTTTGAAGGGCAAGCGCATCGGCGGTGCGCAAGTGTCTGAAAAGCATGCCAACTTTATCGTGAATACGGGTGATGCAACGGCGCAAGATATTGAAGATTTGATTAACGAAGTGCGATCAATCGTGATGGCAAAGACCGGGGTGCAGTTGCATCCCGAGGTGAGAATCGTAGGAGAGCGGATTTGAGTAAATTTGGAAAAGTAGCGGTTCTATTCGGCGGGCGTTCGGCGGAGCGCGAGGTGTCGCTAAAGAGCGGTGCTGCTGTGCTGGCCGCGCTGCTGCGCAGCGGGGTGGATGCGCATGCGTTCGATCCGGCAGAACGCGACTTGTCCGAACTCAAGAAAGAAAAGTTCGATCGCGTGTTCGTTATATTGCACGGGCGCTACGGTGAGGACGGTACGGTGCAGGGCGCGCTGGAGTTGATGGGAATTCCTTACACCGGCAGCGGTGTGATGGCCTCGGCGCTGGCGATGGATAAATGGCGTACCAAGCTGGTGTGGAAAGCCGCCGGATTACCCATCGCGGATTTTGAATTGCTGACAGCGGACAGTGACTGGAGCGGCGTGGTCAAGCGTTTGGGATTACCGTTGTTCGTGAAGCCAGCCAATGAAGGATCCAGCGTCGGCATCAGCAAAGTTAAGCGTGTTGAAGATTTGCAGGGTGCGTATGAGGAGGCCGCCAAATACGACAGTCTGGTGCTGGTGGAGCGATTTATCGACGGGCAGGAGGTGCAGTTCCCCATCGTGGGCGACCGCGTGCTGCCGTCGATACGCATCGAAACGCCGCACGAGTTCTACGACTACGACGCCAAATATCTGGCCGACGATACGCGCTATACCTGCCCGGGCTTGCCTGCAGAAGCGGAAAAACAGTTGGCCGATATTGTGATGCGTTCGTTCAATGTGCTGGGTTGCAGCGGTTGGGCACGTGTCGATCTCATCATCGACAAGAGCGGTCAGCCGTATTTTCTGGAGATGAATACGTTGCCCGGCATGACCGACCACAGCCTGGTGCCGATGGGAGCGCGTCAGGCGGGAATCAGTTTTGAACAGCTGGTCGTGCAGATTCTGGAGACTGCCCATGTGGGATAACGTCCCTCTGCTGCGCAGCACGGCAAATTTTCTGTTCGGCATCAGCATGCTGCTGTTGCTGATTGGCGGAGTAAGGTATTCCCTGAATTTACCCTACTTTCCGTTGAATACCGTGAAGCTGAAAACAGCGCCCAAACAAGTGTCGGTTGAGTTGATAGAGCGCGTGATAGACGAACAGATACGCGGCAATTTTTTCTCCGTGGATTTGCAGCGCACACGACAGGCATTTGAGCAACTTCCCTGGGTGCGCAAAGTGAATGTACGCAGACAGTTCCCCTGGAGTCTGGAAGTGGAATTGGAAGAACACGAAGCGCTGGCGCGCTGGAACGGCGCGGAATTGGTGAACACGCACGGTGAAGTGTTCGACGCGGAAACAGATTTATTGCTGCCGACTTTTAACGGCCAAGCTGATACCGCCAAACAAGTCGTGGATATGTATTTTGAGTTAAGCAAACAGATACAACCGTTGCAACAGGAAATATCGCAGATCAATTTGTCGCCGCGCTTCTCCTGGCAGGTAAAACTAAGCGATGGCATGGTATTGGAATTGGGCCGAGAGCTTATGCAGCTCCGCATGGCGCGTTTTGCGCAGGTATATTCCTACAGCTTGGCGACTATTTCTCCGCCGCCCATGCAGGTGGACTTGCGCTATCGAAATGGATTTACGGCGCACTTGCCGAACAGAGCAAATTTGCAGGAAAAAACAAATTCAGGAAATAAGGCTTAAGGGGTAATGTGATGAGTAAAAACAGAGAAGCCAAAAATTTGATCGTGGGGCTGGATATCGGCACCTCCAAGATCGTCACCATCGTGGCCGAGGTGAAATCTGACGGCATGCTGGAAGTGATCGGGGTGGGACGCTACGAATCATCGGGCTTGAAAAAAGGCATGGTGGTGAACATTGATGCAACGGTCAGCGCGATACAACGGTCGCTGGGCGACGCGGAGCTCATGGCAGACTGCAAGATCTCCGAAGTGTATACCGGCATTGCCGGCGGGCATATTCGCAGTTCGAACGCCAACGGCATGGTCAAAATTAAAGAGAAAGAAGTCATTCAGGCCGACATTGATCGTGTGGTGGAAACTGCAAGCTCCATCAGTCTGCCGGGCGACCAGCAAATTCTGCACATCCTGGAACAGGAATTCAATATCGACGGCCAGGAAGGCATCAAAAAACCGCTGGGGATGAGCGGCATGCGACTTGAAGTTGAAGTGCACATCGTGACCGGTGCGGTGGCCGCCGTGCAAAATATTATGAAGTGTGTGCATCGCTGTGGCTTGGAAGTCAACGCCATGATTTTGCAACCGCTGGCCTCGGCGCGCGCTGTACTCGCCGATGATGAAAAAGAATTGGGCGTGTGTCTGGTTGACATTGGCGGCGGCACCACCGATGTGGCCATTTTTACCGGCGGCGCCATCCGTCACACTGCCGTGATTCCGATTGCCGGAGATCAGATCACCAACGACATCGCGATGGCGATGCGCACCCCGACCAAAGACGCCGAAGATATCAAAATCAAATATGGCTGTGCGCTGCGCCAGTTGGCGGACGATGCACCGATTGAGGTACCCGGCGTAGGCGACCGGGATGCCCGCACGCTGTCCCGCCAAACACTTGCAGACATCATTGAGCCGCGCGTTGAAGAGCTGTATTCATTGGTACAGGCGGAATTACGCCGCAGCGGTTTTGAAGATTTATTGTCCTCGGGAATTGTGTTAACCGGCGGCAGCAGTGATATGCGCGGCATGGTGGAACTGGCCGAGGAAGTATTTCACTTGCCGGTAAGACTGGGATTGCCGCGCTATATCGGCGGCTTGGCGGATGTGGTTAAAACACCGCGTTATGCAACAGGGGTGGGGCTGTTGTTGTACGGCTTGGAGCAGCAGCAAAAACATGAAGTGACTCGCATGCATTCAGGATCTTTTAAAGATGTGATGACGCGCATGAAAGAATGGTTTCAGGGTAATTTTTAGCTTTAAAATCAATATGTTATATTTCGTATTTTAATTCAGGGTGTAGGTTTGTAATTTTATAAGGAGAAAATGATGTTTGAATTAATGGATGCGCAACCTCAAGGGGCAGTTATCAAAGTGATCGGTGTGGGCGGCTGCGGCGGCAATGCAGTTGATCACATGATCGAACAAGGCGTACAGGGTGTCGAATTCATCACCATTAATACCGATGCGCAGGCGTTAAAACGCAGCAAAGCGGTAATGCAATTGCAAATTGGTGTAACCCTCACCAAGGGATTGGGCGCCGGCGCAAAACCCGAAGTAGGTCAAGCAGCGGCGCAAGAAGACCGCGAGCGCATTGCAGATATTATTCGTGGCGCAAACATGGTTTTCATCACTGCCGGCATGGGTGGAGGAACCGGAACCGGCGCCGCACCGGTCGTTGCACAGGTCGCAAAAGAACTGGGTATTTTGACGGTTGCCGTGGTTACCAAACCTTTTGTTTTTGAAGGCAAGCGCATGAGCTTGGCTCAGGACGGTATTGAAGAATTGGCCTCCTACGTTGACTCGCTGATCATCGTACCAAACGCAAAATTGATGGAAGTACTGGGTGGCAAAACCACTCTGCCCGCCGCGTTTAAAGCAGCGAACGGAGTATTGCAAGGTGCCGTTGCCGGTATCGCCGAAGTGATTAATGTTCCCGGCATGGTGAACGTGGACTTTGCCGACGTATGCACGCTGATGTCGGAAAACGGCATGGCCATGATGGGCGCCGCTACCGCGACCGGTGAAAACCGTGCCAAGAAAGCTGCTGAACAAGCCATCGCCAGCCCGCTGTTGGAAGACGTGGATCTGTCCGGAGCGCGCGGCATTCTGGTTAACATCACCTCCAGCAGCAACCTGACGCTGGAAGAGTTGCACGAAGTCATGCATTGCTTCCAGTTCGCCGCCACCGAAGCGACGGTGATCGTGGGTTCTGTGTTCGATGAATCAATGGGCGATGAGTTGCGCGTCACCATCGTGGCTACCGGCTTGGGCGCCCCGATGAAAGCCAAGCAACAGAAGCCGGTACTGGTTCAACAAAAGGGCACCGGCACCTACGGTCCTGCGTCAATTGATTACGCCGAGCTGGATATTCCTTCGGTTATCCGTTCCGGACGTCATCGCGAAGCCACGGTAAAAGCGCTGGAGCAATCCGGTGTGGATACTTTCGACATTCCCTCGTTCCTGCGTAAACAGGCGGACTAAGAAACAAAGTAAGCTGTAACGGGGCCGCGAATACTTGCAAAGTATTCGCGGCCCCGTGCATTATTTCGTTTCACCTTTTAACAAAGTAAATCTTTCCCCGCTGTTTTATCAAAAACGCTGCGACGCCTCACAAGCGGCATCAAGCCTTGATTTCATTTGGGTAAACCCCTTATGTTCCTTGCCCCGCGCACCCTGATCAATTAAACTGCGCGCCTGATTTTTCGCGGCTTGGTAAAAAATTATGGTTAGGCAACGCACTTTAAAAACACTCGTACAGGCAACCGGCGTTGGGCTTCACACCGGCGAAAAAGTGTATTTAACGTTGCGACCCGCGCCAGCCGATAGCGGCATCGTATTTCGCCGCGTGGACCTTCCCCGCCCGGTGGATATTCGTGTGGATGCCTATGCCGTAAACGATACCCGGCTGTCCACCTGTCTCGAATTCAAAGGCACCCGGGTGGCAACCGTGGAACATCTAATGTCCGCCTTAGCCGGCTTGGGAATTGACAACCTGATTGTCGAACTCAGCAGCCCGGAATTGCCGATTATGGATGGCAGCGCCGGAACGTTTGTCTTCTTAATTCAATCAGCCGGAATTGCCGAGCAATCCGTGCCCAAGAAATTTATTCGCATAAAGAAAAGCATCGAGGTTAAAGAGGGTGATAAATGGGTGCGCTTCGATCCTTTTAATGGCTATAAATTAAATTTCACCATCAACTTCTCGCATCCGGTTTTTGCAAATACCAAACAGACCGTCAGCCTTGATCTGGGTAAAGACTCCTATATCAAAGAAATTAGCCGCGCGCGTACCTTCGGTTTTATGCAGGATGTGGAATACATGCGTTCGCAGGGTTTGGCGCTGGGCGGCAATCTGGATAATGCCATTGTGATGGATGAATACCGCGTGATTAATCCCGACGGTCTGCGCTTCGATGATGAATTTGTTAAGCATAAAGTGTTGGATGCCGTCGGAGATTTGTACATGCTGGGCCATCCGCTCATCGGCGCATTCTCCGGCTTTAAGTCCGGACATGCGCTCAACAACGCACTCATTCGCGCCCTCCTGGCGGATGAAGATGCTTGGGAATTTGTTACTTTCGACAATCCGCAGGACGCACCGGATTATCTGCAATTGCAACTTCAACCCGTGAATACTTAAGCATAAACATGCTGATATTGCGAATTCTGCTCATTTTGTCAGCCCTCACCATCGTCCTGTCGGGCGGCCTGTATCTCTTCACCCGCAATCCCCGTTATCTGCGTTTCGCCTGGCAAGTCGTGCGCTTGATCGCGCTTGTATTGCTGGTATTTGGCGTGCTGTTTTTGCTGGAACGCTATATATTGATCGGCTGGAAAATATTGCCCTAAGCGGTAAATACCCCACAGCCAACCCGGCTTAAAACTACGCTACGTAGCCTATCTTGCTTGCTGTAAAATGCGCGCCTTCTTAAATCAAACACGCACTATGACAATTTCAGAAATCCAACTTATCGCCATGCTGGAACTTCAAGACAGCATGAACGCCAAAGTAAACCCCGAATGGGTGGCAGCAAACAACGACTGGTATCGGGCAATTCAGGTGGAAGGCGTTGAAGCAATAGAACATCACGGCTGGAAATGGTGGAAAAAGCAGGACTGTGACTTGGCCCAACTCTGAATGGAACTGGTCGACATTTGGCACTTCATCCTTTCTGCGGCCATTCAACTTAAACATGGAAACATTGCACTGAGCAAAATGGAAATGCAAGCCGAGCTTCACTTGCGTCAAAAATCGGTGCAATTTGACAATCAATACTACGTACTCTCCCAGCTAACTTTGCTGGAAAAGCTAGACCTCATGGTCGGATTGGCTGCCGCCAAACGCAGCAGTCTGGCCTTATTTGAATCGGTACTGCATGACTGCGAAATGGAGTGGAATGACCTATTCAAACAGTACGTGGGCAAAAACGTACTCAACGTATTTCGCCAGGACCATGGCTACAAAGCGGGCACCTACATCAAAATTTGGAATGGTCGGGAGGATAACGAACATCTGGTTGAAGTATTGGAAGGCGCCGATTTGGAATCGGCCAATGTGCGCGATGATCTCTACGACGCACTTAAGTCCCGATATGTGCTGATATTAGAAGGGCAGTAACCGAGCCAATGTATCAAAAATTTATCACTCATTCCAACAGCAAACCGTCCGGTTTGCTGGCTAGGATTTTCAAAACAATCGTTGCCTTAATTCTGATTAGTTTGGTGGTGATTCTCGCCACCGTTCTCTTTGTCTACCTTGCTATCGCCGCGCTATTAATATTCGGCTATTGGCGCTGGAAAACACGAAATCTGCGAAAGAATATGCCTGAACAAACCCGGCAAAAAGACACAACTCAGGAAGGCGAAATCATCGAGGGTGAAGTCATTCGCCGGAGCGAATAGGCAGAGCTTAGCAATGCCAAGGCTCCCGCCGACGCCTCGAACACTTCTTACAACATATTGATTTAAATGGTATTTATTGGTGCCCTGGAGATGACTCGAACATCCACGCCTCGCGGCGCCAGAACCTAAATCTGGTGCGTCTACCAATTCCGCCACCAGGGCATTCCAAACAGATTCGCAATTAGAACAAACCGCGAAGGGCGCGCATTATAACCGAGCGCGCTTTAGCCGCCAGAAATTTTTACCACCGCTCGCCCGCGCATCTTGCCATGGATTATTTTATCAAACAATTCAGGAAGTTGAGAAAACTCCGCGATCGTCACAATTTCTAAAATTTGCCTTGGAAAAAGATCATCCGCCAATTTTCGCCAGATCTTTTTACGCAAAGACATTGCCGTAGCGGCGGAATCAATCCCCAGCAATTTAACCCCGCGCAGAATGAAAGGAAACACGCTGGTGTGAAGCTCAACGCCGCCCGCGTTACCAAAACTGGCAACCGCACCGTTGGGTTGCATACCGCGCAACAACCAAGCCAAAGTATCGCCACCCGCGCTATCCAGCGCGCCCGCCCACTGTGCTTTTTCCAGCGCGCGCTGGCCGCCAAAATCAATCCCGCTGCGCGCCAATATCTCACTCGCGCCAATTGATTTTAGATAGTCATGCGCGCTGTCTTTACCCGTCATGGCGACAACGTGATAACCCAGTTGCGACAACATATTCACCGCCAGCGAGCCTACCCCGCCGCTCGCACCGGTGACAATGACTTTACCTTTTTCCGGAGAAAGTTCATTTTGCTGCAAACGATAAATGGCCAGCGCTGCGGTAAATCCCGCAGTCCCCAGCGCCATCGCCTCAAACAAACTCAAACCGCTCGGTAAGGGAACTACCCAGGCAGCAGGAACGCGCACAAATTCGGCGTAACCACCGTCATGCGCCACCCCCATGTCATAACCGGTTACCAGCACTTCATCCCCGGCTTTAAAACTCGCATCGGACGAACTGACCACCACACCCGCCACATCCACTCCCCCGACACAGGGAAAGCGACGAATGATTTTGCCAGCACCGGTCGCGGCCAGCGCATCTTTGTAGTTCACACTGGAATAGCGGGCTTGAATAACTACCTCGCCGGGAGACAAATCATCCAGCGACAGTTCAACAAAACGCCCGGCAGACTTGCCGGTTTCGTCGAAGATGCGATAGGCGTGGAAACTATTCATTTAGATATCCAGCAGCACACGCCCCGGAAATTCCAGCGCTTCTTTTATAGTCGCCAAAAACTGCACCGCTTCGCGTCCGTCAATAATGCGGTGATCGTAAGACAGCGCCAAATAGTTGATCGGGCGAATAACGATTTGGCCATTTTCCACAACGGCACGGTCTTTGGTGGCGTGAATCCCCAAAATTGCGGCTTGCGGGGGATTGATAATCGGCGTGGACAACATGGAACCAAATACGCCGCCGTTGGAAATTGAAAAGGTCCCGCCGGTTAACTCTTCCATGCTGAGCTTGCCGACTTTGGCGCGCGCGCCAAAATCCACAATGCGCTTTTCAATATCTGAAAAAGATAGTTTATCCGCGTCGCGAATGATGGGCACCACCAAACCGCGCTCGCTGCCGATCGCCACGCCGATATCAAAATAACCGTGATAGATGACATCCGTGCCATCTACCGAGGCATTCACGATGGGGAATTTCTGCAAAGCCAATACTGCCGCTTTTACAAAGAACGAGGAGAAGCCCAACTTTACGCCATGCTTTTTCTCGAACGCGTCTTTGTAATGATTGCGCAAATCCATCACGGGTTGCATATTTACTTCATTGAAGGTGGTCAGAATCGCTGCATTCTGTTGCGATTGCAGCAACCGTTCGGCGATGCGCTGCCGGATGCGCGTCATCGGCACGCGCTGCTCCGGACGATGACCGGAGGGTGCGACTATGGGCGCTTCGGCCTCTTGATTCGCTACCGGGGCTGCGGATTGCACCGCACTCAGCACGTCATCCTTGGTCACCAGACCGTGCTTGCCACTGCCTTGCAAGCTTGCGGCGTCCACATCCAGAGCGTGCGCCAACTTGCGCGCGGAAGGCGTCGCAGCGGGGGCATTTTCTGTTTTTGCTACAGCTGCAGGCGCTGCCTGTGCGAGCACTTGCGTATCAATCTGCGCAATAATTTCTTCGCTGGCCACTTTCGCGCCGTCAGCCTTGATAATTTTGGTCAGCACACCGCTTTTGACGGCGGGCAATTCCAATACAACCTTGTCGGTTTCAATGTCGATCAGATTCTCACCCTCGCTCACCGCCTCACCCACTTTTTTATGCCAGGTGAGCAGCGTAGCTTCGGAAACGGATTCGGAAAGTTGCGGAACTTTGACTTCAATGATGCTCATGTTTATTCACTCCTGGTTTGTTCTTCACATCAAGATCGGGACGGAAGGCCGCATCGATCACCGCTTTCTGTTGTTCGTTATGCACGGCAAGATAGCCCGCTGCGGGCGATGCCGACGAGGGACGCAAGGCGTATCCCAACTTCATACCGGCGCGCATGTGACGCAATAGATAATGCTGAATGCGATGCCACGCCCCTTGATTGCCCGGCTCTTCCTGGCACCACAGCACTTCGCTTGCATTGGGATACGCCGCGAGTTGCGCGGCAAAATCGATATGCGGGAAAGGATAAAGTTGCTCGATGCGGATAATAGCCATTTCAGTGATGCCGCGTTCGCGGCGGGCTTTCAGCAAGTCGTAATAGACCTTGCCGCTACACGCGATGATGCGGCGCACCGGCGATTCACTCCCCGCCTCGATAAGTTCTACATCCACCTCGCCGATCACCGCCTTAAAACCGCCTTGCTCAAAATCAGTCAACGGCGATGCCGCATCCTTACTGCGCAACAAACTCTTGGGTGTGAACACGATGAGTGGTTTACGCAACGGACGCAACATTTGGCGACGCAACAGATGAAAAATCTGCGCTGAATTGGACGGTATGCAGACTTGGATATTGTAATCGGCGCACAGCTGGAGATAGCGCTCGATGCGCCCCGAAGAGTGTTCCGGGCCCTGGCCTTCGAAGCCGTGCGGCAACAACATGGTCAGTCCGCACAAACGGCCCCACTTGGCTTCACCCGAGGTGATAAATTGGTCGATAACGACCTGCGCACCATTGGCAAAATCACCGAACTGGCCTTCCCAGATCGTCAAGGTATCCGGCTCGGCAGTAGCGTAACCATATTCAAAACCCAGCACCGCCTCTTCCGACAGGATTGAATCAATGACGATAAAATCCGCCTGATCCGGCGCAATATTTTGCAGCGGAATGTGATTGCCTGTATCCCATACCACGCGATTTTGATCGTGCAAAACTGCATGGCGGTGAAAGAAGGTACCGCGTCCGCAATCCTCACCGGATAAACGCACCGGATAACCTTCCGTGACCAGACTGGCATAGGCCAGATTTTCCGCCATTCCCCAATCCAAAGGTAATTCGCATTTACCCATCGCAATTCGATCCGCGATAATTTTTTCGACGCGCGAATGAAGTTTAAAGTTTTCGGGAATTGTAGTCAGACGCCCGGATAACTCCTGTAAGCGGGCACGGGATAAACTGGTATCTATGGGCATATTCCACGAAACATCACCCGTGTATTTTGCCCAACTTACGGCATGCTCATGCCTGGTTTTACTCAGCGCAGACTGCAAGGGATCGCGCCCCTCATCCATGGCGCGACGATACTCGGCAATCATTACTTCCGGCTCACTGGCCTGCAGCACACCTTGATCAACCAGACGTTTTGCGTACACCGCACGGGTGCCTGGATGTTGATTAATATATCGATACATAAAGGGTTGCGTAACCAGCGGCTCATCCTGTTCGTTGTGCCCCAACTTGCGGAAGCACACCATGTCGATCACCACATCTTTGGCAAACTGCATACGGTAATCCAGCGCCAATTCGGTAATCAACAACACGGCTTCCGGATCATCCGCGTTGACATGAAAGATTGGCGCATCCACCATTTTGGCAACGTCGGTGCAATACAATGAAGAACGCGTATCACGCGCATCGGAGGTTGTAAAACCAATTTGATTATTAATGACAATGTGTACCGTACCGCCGGTGCGGTAGCCGCGTGTTTGCGACAGATTAAAGGTTTCCTGATTGACCCCCTGCCCGCCAAACGCGGCGTCTCCGTGCAGCAACACCGGCATAACCTGCTTGCCATTATGATCCTTGCGCCGATGTTGGCGCGCGCGCACCGAACCTTCCACGACCGGATTCACAATCTCCAGATGTGAAGGATTAAACGCCAAGGTCACATGCATCGTTCCGCCCGGCGTGGCGATATCGGATGAAAATCCCTGATGGTATTTCACATCACCCGAAGTTAAATGCTCATGATGTATGCCCTGAAACTCTTCAAATAAAACTTGCGGCAATTTTCCCAGCGTATTCACCAGCACATTCAAGCGCCCGCGATGTGCCATGCCGATAACCGTCTCTTTAACCCCCTGCTCACCGGCACGCTGCAACAGGTGATGCAACAAAGGAATGAGCGATTCGCCTCCTTCCAGAGAAAAACGTTTTTGACCGACGTATTTGGTGTGTAAATAACGCTCCAAGCCTTCGGCGGCAGTGAGGCGTTCCAAAATACGTTTTTTGATATCGATCGAATAATTAGGCTCGCCGCCGGCACCTTCCAAGCGCGCCTGTATCCAGCGCTTTTGCGCCACATTGCTGATGTACATGTACTCTGCGCCAACGCTGCCGCAATAAATCCGGCGCAGGCGCTGCATGATTTCGCGCAGCGTCATGCGCGCACCGCCCACCAATGAACCGGTATTAAAAGTAGTATCGAGATCGGCCTCATCCAAGTTGTAATACGCCGGATTTAGTTCGGCAATTTCCGGTTTGGCATGGCGATTCAGCGGATCTAGATTCGCAATACGCACCCCGAGGAAACGATGCGCATTAATTAGCTGCAAAACCGACGCCTGCTTGCGCATCTCGTCGGTTTGTTCGGAAAGGGGTACATGACTGCCGGGCAACGCGGCAAAATTACGCTGAATAACACTGTGCGCCACGTCGGCTTTTTGATCTGCCGTCGCCAGACTGGAAAAGTACTCGCGCCACTCTGTCGATACACTGGCGGGACTACGCAAAAAATCCTCGTACAGCCCTTCGACAAACACATTGTTGCCGCCGTACAACAGAGAGTTGCTTTGCATGGTTTGCCGGTAATTCATGTTTTCAGCCATATTTTCTACCTAGACATTATTCCTTATTTAGAAAAACAAACTTCGCGCAACGCCGGAGAAAAAAATTTTCTGCAAAAATCTCATCACCAAAATTACCGTGCATCCACGACCACAAAATCCCGCTTGGCTTCTCCCAAGTACAACTGCCTCGGCCTACCGATTTTCTGCTCGGAATCGGCAATCATTTCATTCCATTGCGACACCCAACCAATGGTGCGCGCTACGGCAAAAATTACGGTAAACATATTCACGGGAATGCCAATGGCGCGCAATACGATGCCGGAGTAAAAATCCACATTCGGATAAAGTTTGCGCTCGATAAAATACGGGTCACTCAAGGCCGTTTTCTCCAGGGCCATCGCCAACTCGAACAGTTTGTTATTTTCAAGCTTCAGTTCTTTAAGAACTTCATAACAGGTTTGACGCATCACGGCGGCGCGCGGGTCCATATTTTTATAAACACGGTGACCAAAACCCATGAGCTTATATTTTTTGTCTTTCACCCCCTGCACATATTCTTCCACGCGCGACACATCGCCAATTTCTTCCAGCATTTTTAACGCGGCTTCGTTGGCGCCACCGTGTGCCGGCCCCCACAGCGCGGCGATTCCCGAGGCCACACAGGCAAATGGATTGGCGCCGCTTGATCCGGCCAGACGCACTGTGGAGGTCGATGCATTCTGTTCGTGGTCTGCGTGCAAAATAAAGATGCGTTCCAGAGCGTTCACCAGCACCGGATTGGGCACATAATCCTCCGCCGGCGTGCCGAACATCATGTACAAAAAATTCTCAACAAAACTAAACTTGTTCTTGGGGTACATGAACGGCTCACCCACATTATATTTGTAGGCCATTGCCGCCAGGGTCGGCACCTTGGCCAGCAAACGATGCGCGGATATTTGGCGGTGTTGCGGATTCTTAATATCCAAAGAATCGTGATAAAACGCAGACAACGCGCCAACCACACCGACCATTACTGCCATCGGGTGCGCATCGCGCCGGAAGCCGTTAAAAAATCGCGCCAATTGGTCGTGAACCATCGTATGGTGGGTGATCAGACTGCTAAATTCTTGCTTCTGCGTCGCACTTGGCAATTCGCCGTTCAGCAGCAGGTAACACACTTCCAGAAAATCGGATTTCTCCGCCAATTGCTCGATCGGATAGCCCCGGTAATATAACAATCCGATATCGCCGTCGATATAGGTAATTTTTGAAGAGCAGCTTGCCGTGGAAAAAAAAGCGGGGTCGTAGGTAAACAAGCCCAGCTTAACCAGATTATGCAAATCAATCACATCCGGACCCAGCGTACCCGACAAGATAGGCAGCTCAATAGTGCGCCCGTCATCCAAAGTCAGTGTTGCCACGCGTTTATTTTCCATGTTTACTCACCTTTGCAAATTAAGCTGCATTAATTAAATTCAACAAATTCTTTTGAGCCAAATCCTCACCGGACTCCTTGCCGGTAATTCTATCCCACAAGGTGGTGTCCGGCAGATCCAACAGCACATCAAATACTACTTTTTGCGACTCGTCCAAGGTTGCGTAATAACCTTCCACAAAGCGTCCCAGTACAATATCCAATTCCAACAAGCCGCGCCTGCAGCGCCAACGCAAACGCGCCATCTCTGCACTATCGTTCGTCATACGATGCGCTTTAACATCATGTCTTTAATTTTGCCGATCGCCTCGGTCGGATTGAGTTCCTTGGGACACACATCCACGCAATTCATGATGGTATGGCAACGAAATAATCGGTATGGGTCTTCCAGGTTATCCAGACGCGCCGCCGTATCCTGATCGCGCGTATCGGCAATAAAACGGTAGGCCTGCAGCAATCCGGCCGGGCCGACGAATTTATCCGGATTCCACCAGAACGATGGGCAGGAGGTGGTACAGCAGCCGCACAAAATACATTCGTATAAACCATCCAATTCTTTGCGCTCCACCGGCGATTGCAAACGCTCCGTTTCCGGGGGCGGGTCATTGTTCACCAAATACGGTTTAATTGAATGATATTGCTTGAAGAATTGCGACATATCCACGATCAAATCGCGGATCACCGGCAAGCCCGGCAGGGGACGAATCACGATGGGTTGTTTTAGCGAAGACAGCGGTGTAACACACGCCAAGCCGTTGCGCCCGTTGATATTCATCGCATCCGATCCGCACACTCCCTCGCGGCAGGACTTGCGAAAACCAATACTGTCGTCTTGTTCGCGCAACAGCATAAGCGTATCCAACAACATCGCATCGCCCGCTTCCAATTTAAGGTCGTATTCCTGCATATAGGGTGCAGCATCGGTATCGGGGTTGTAGCGGTAAATTTTAAATTTCATAGTTAAACCCTAACTTCTATTTTTCGCAGATGCGGACAAGCTTCTAGTACACCCGCGCCTTCAATGGGAACGATTCCACAGTCAGCGGTTTTAACCTGACGGGTTTGTAGTCAAGGCGCTGGTCTGCGCTGTAATACAGCGAATGCTTGAGCCATTTTTTATCGTCACGCTCGGGGAAGTCATTGCGGGCGTGTGCGCCGCGACTTTCTTCACGGGCAGCGGCGGCGGTCATGGTGGCTTGCGCAACCTCAATTAAATTATCCAGCTCCAATGCCTCGACGCGTGCGGTATTAAATACTTTACTTTGATCGTTAATAACGGTGTTCTTGGCGCGCTCGGCCACTTCACGAATCTTGGTGACACCCTCGGCCAATAAATCCGGAAAGCGGAACACGCCGCAGTGGGTTTGCATGACCTGACGCATATCCGCCCCCACATGCGCTACCCGTTCGCCCTGCTTCTGCGTTTCCAGTCTCGCCAGCCGCGCCAGCGGACGGTCTGCCGCATCAGCGGGGAGCGGTTTGTGGTGCGGATTGAGTTTCAAATCCTCGATAATCTGCCGACCGGCGGCACGTCCGAACACGATCAAATCCAACAGTGAATTGCAACCGAGACGGTTTGCACCGTGCACCGACACACATGCACATTCGCCCACCGCATAGAAACCCTGCACCACATCTTCCGGTGCGGTGCGATGCGGCGCAACCACTTGGCCGTGATAATTGGTGGGGATGCCGCCCATCATGTAATGCGCGGTCGGCACCACAGGAATCGGCGCTTTGGCCGGGTCGACATGGGCAAATTTAAGAGAGATATCGCGGATACCCGGCAGTCGATGCCGAATCACATCGTCGCCCAAGTGATCCAATTTAAGCAGCACATGATCGCCTTTGGGACCGCAACCTCGCCCTTCTTTTATTTCAGTAGCCATCGCGCGCGACACCACATCTCGACTGGCCAAGTCTTTGGCAGTGGGGGCATAACGCGGCATGAAGCGCTCACCGTCTTTATTCACCAGATAACCGCCCTCGCCGCGCACCCCTTCGGTAATCAACACCCCCGCACCGTACACGCCGGTTGGATGAAACTGGAAAAACTCCATATCTTCCAATGGGATACCGGCGCGCGCCGCCATCCCCAGACCGTCTCCGGTGTTGATATACGCATTGGTACTCGCTGCAAAAATACGCCCTGCGCCACCGGTGGCAAACAAAGTGGCACGCGCATGTAAAATCATCACCTCACTGGTTTCGATCTCCATTGCGACCACGCCCAAGACATCTCCGTCTTCATCACGGATTAAGTCCAGCGCCATCCACTCCACAAAAAAGTTGGTGTTGGCCTGCACGTTCTGCTGATACAGGGTGTGCAGCAGCGCATGTCCGGTGCGGTCGGCCGCCGCGCACGCCCGATCCACCGGCGCTTTGCCGTAGTCCTGCATATGCCCGCCGAAGGGGCGCTGGTAAATTTTTCCGTTATCCAGCCGGTCGAACGGCATGCCGAAATGTTCCAATTCATACACCACTTCCGGCGCGGCGCGGCACATATACTCGATGGCATCCTGGTCACCCAAATAATCCGAGCCCTTCACCGTGTCATACATATGCCACAGCCAATTGTCTTCTTTCACATTCCCCAGCGACGCGGCAATTCCACCCTGTGCCGCGACCGTGTGCGAACGCGTTGGAAACACTTTGGATAACACCGCCACCTTTAAACCGGCTTGGGAAAGTTGTAGGGCTGCACGCATGCCGGCACCACCGGCGCCCACCACAACCACATCGAATGTTCTTTTAGCAACTGTCATTATTTTCTCCATGTAGGAGCGGGTCCTGCCCGCGATTATTTTTCATTCACGGGCAGGGCCCGCTCCTACATCACATTCCCCACAATATTTGCACAGACCAGATCACATACAGTATCAGGGTCAAAATGACTAACACATGAATAAGCAGTCGAACGCCGGCAGGCTTGACGTAATCCATTACGATGTCGCGTACGCCGATCCAGGCGTGATAAAACACACTCAGCAAAAACAAAAGCGAAATAGAACGCATCGGATTGCCGGAAAATAATCCCGTCCAAACGTCGTAATCCACCCGGGGCTGCAGCCACAAGTACACCGCCACACCCGATGAAAATAACGCCATTAGCACGGCTGTGACGCGCTGAATTAACCAGTCTTGCAAACCAAAATGCGCGCCTGTCACCACGCGATTCAACATAGTTTTACTCCAATCAAAACAGTTAACAGCAAACTCACCAGCATTACCCATTTGCTGCTGGAGCGCGCCCGGGCCAAGGTGGAAGTCAGATGTAAATCAATGGCCAGATAACGAATGCCCGCACAAAAATGATGCAAAAACGCCCAGAGTAAAGTCAGGCAAGCAAGCTTGCTGATTGGGTGCTGCAGGACTTCCATCAGGCGGGTATAAGTTTCGATGCTGCGCAAACTATCCTGCAGCATCCATAACAAAAATGGCAGCGCTATAAACAACAGTGCACCGCTGACGCGATGCAATATCGAAACGAAACCGGCCAAAGGTAATTTAATAAGATGGATCGCGAGATGCTTCGGACGTTTTTTGATCATTATTTTTGACTCGCCAAAAAGAGGCGCAATCTTACACCTGAAAAAACCATTTTGCGCATTTCCCGCTTACTGCAATACTTGCGACAATCGTGCTAGCACTTAATTTTTACTGCCGATAGCGCACTGCGCAACTTATATGTATATTTTTCGAGGCAACCTACATGCCATTCATGCATATTTACAACATATTAATTTTAAAAGATTAATTATGCTAAAGCGTTTCCGCCAAAAATTTCGCAACTGGGCGTTTCGCCGCAACGTTGAGACCGGCACCATTGTGCTCAATCAGCGGCGCATCTACATTATTCCCACATTTCAGGGATTGGGTTTTGCCGGTGTACTACTGTTAATGTTACTGGGTGATATTAACTACAATTTAAGTTTGGGCTACACGCTGACATTTTTACTCGCCACGGCAGGCGGCATGAGCATGTTTCACACGTTTCGCAACATGGCACAACTGGAAATTCATGCGGGACAGGTTGAGCCCGTATTTTCCGGCGAGCAGGCATGCTTTGTATTTCATTTCAACAATCTTGCTGGCATGCAACGCTATCAAATTCATTTGCGCGATGATGCCGGGCATGAAAGTATTTTCGATTTACCCGCACACATCGCAACGCCGGTGACAATCGCCCTCCCCGCCACCCGGCGCGGCTGGATGGATAGTGGACGCTTAACCCTGTTCACCGAATATCCGCTGGGATTGTTTCATGCCTGGACTTATATTCACTTCAATGTCCCGTGCCTGGTTTACCCGAAACCTGCATCGTCACAAGCGCTTCCCGCCGGCAGCGCCGAATATGGCAGCGGAAAAACACCTACCGCAGGGGATGAAGACTTTTCCGGTTTACGCAATTATGTAGCCGGGGATGCCATGCCGCGCATCGTCTGGAAAGCACTGGCACGCGAACAGGGATTGCAGGTTAAACAATTTTCGGCACAACAAGGCAATGACCTTTGGCTGGACTGGATGCAGCTGCCCGACATTGCCACCGAACGCAAACTGGAATTGCTGGCGCGCTGGGTGTTGGATGCCGAAGCACTCGGATTGCATTATGGCTTGCGCATCCCCGGACTTAACTTGGCTCCCGCGCTGGGAGCGGCGCATCGCGCTGCCTGCTTGCGCGCGCTGGCACTTTATGGCTCCGGGCAAACATGAAACTTTCCGCGCCTTTCATCTACGGTCTGATCGCCAGCATCCTGCTGGTTAGCGCCCCCCATGCGGCGCATTTGCCGTTGTGGGTAAGCACACTCAGTTTGGTCCTGCTGGCTTGGCGCGCCTATTTGTCATTTAGCGGCAACCCTCTCCCCGCTCGCGCTTTATTGATGCTCATTACCTTAGCCTGTATTGCCGGCATTGCCCTCAATTTTCATAGCCTATTCGGACGCGAAGTCGGCGTTGCGCTGCTCATTCTTTTAGCCTCTTTAAAGCTGCTCGAATTGCGTGCCATGCGCGATGCCACCGTGCTAATTTATCTGGCCTGCTTCATTATCATTACCAATTTTTTCTACTCGCAAAGCATCGCAACCGCCCTTTTCATGTTGCTCACTTTGCTGGTGATTTTGAGCACCTGGTTACACATGCAAACGGGTAGTTTGACGCTCAAACCGCGCCTGCGCATTGCCGGCATTATTCTGCTGCAAGCCATTCCGTTAACGCTGGTGATTTTTGTGTTATTTCCGCGCGTACAGGGGCCGCTCTGGGGGATGCCACAAGACGCTTACGGCAGCAGCGGTCTTTCCGATAGCATGTCACCGGGAAGTTTAAGCAAACTATCCCTGTCCGATGCCGTCGCATTCCGCGTTAGCTACAACGGCAACGTTCCCGCGCGCGAGCAGATGTATTGGCGCGGTCCGGTGTTCTGGGATTTTGACGGGCGTACCTGGACGCGCGGAAAAAACCCAATTTCACAAGCCCCGCAAATCGACCAGACCGGTGCCACCGTTGAGTATGCAGTGACGCTGGAACCGCATAACAAACCCTGGCTATTCGCTTTGGATATGCCCCGCTCAATCTCAATTTCACATTTTCAAACGGCAGATTTTCAAATACTAAACAAGACGTTAGTTAATTCAAGGCTACAGTATTCGGCAAGCTCTTGGTTAAGCTACCGCGCCAATCCGCAGGAGACAGAACTGCAAAAACAACGCGCCCTCACGCTGCCAATTGCATACAACCCGAGGACACACCAACTTGCCGCACAGTGGCGTGCGCAGCACGTTGATGATGCGGCTATCGTTCAGGCCGCTCTCAATCACTTCAATCGCAATGAATTTTCCTACACACTGGAACCTCCCCCACTGGGCATCAATAGTGTGGATGATTTTTTGTTTATTACGCGCCAGGGTTTTTGCGAGTATTACGCTTCCAGCTTTGTGTTTTTAATGCGCGCAGCAGGCATTCCGGCACGGGTAGTCACCGGCTATCAGGGCGGTGAATACAATGCGCTGGGAGACTACTATATTCTGCGTCAATCCGATGCCCATGCCTGGGCTGAGGTGTGGTTAGCCGGGCGCGGCTGGGTGCGAATTGACCCGACCGCCACAATCGCCCCCTCGCGTATTCAAAGCGGGTTAAGCGCCGCACTTTCCGACAATGCTGCTCTGCCATTTTTGGCTCGCACCCATTCAGCTTTTTTAATCAAGCTGCGCTACAATCTGGATGCACTCACCAACCAGTGGAATCAATGGGTGTTGGGCTACAACACGGAAACGCAATTCGCCTTATTGACACGACTGGGTATGCAGGAAGTAAGCTGGCAATCCATGTCGGCCTACATGATGCTGGGCACGTCCATTCTGGTCGGAATTTTTAGTTTTATGATGCTGCGTAAATTAAGACGAGGCAGCCCAGATACCGTACAAATTTACTATCTAAAATTTTGCAGGAAGCTGGCCAAGCAGGGTGTCATACGCGCGGCGCATGAAGGTGCTCAAGATTTCGCACAACGCGCAACACGTCTGAAACCTGAATTAGCCGCCGGTATTGCTGACATTACCGGACAATACATTGCCCTGCGCTATCAAAATTTGCCGGATAGCAATGCCCTGAAAACTTTTAAGCAGTCGGTGCGAAAATTCGATTAAAAATTCTCTACCATCACCTATCGGTAAAAATCTGCACTTATCGGCGACACATTGAAGTTTCTAGCTTGCGCATTTTTATAGGATAATCCGCGCCAATTCAATTTCCACCCGGAACATCATGCAAATCACCCGCCGCCTTGAGTTCGATGCCGGCCATCGAATTCCCAACCACACCAGCCAGTGCAAGCATTTGCACGGCCATCGTTATGCGATCGAAATTACCCTGTCGGGCAAGGTGATCACCATTGAAGGCGCTTCCGAACAGGGCATGGTGATGGACTTTTCGGATGTTAAACGTATCGCCAAGCAACAGGTGGTTGATGTCTGGGATCATGCTTTTCTGGTGTATTACGGGGACCGGGTTGTCTTGGATTTTTTACGCACCTTGCCCGAACATAAGACCGTGGTACTGAATGTTATTCCCACGGCAGAGAATCTGGCCAAAGTTGCCTTTGAACTGCTGGACAATGCCTACACCGATGTGTTCAAAAATGATCTGCGACTGGAGCGGGTGCGTCTGTATGAAACGCCAAACAACTGGGCGGATTATTCACGCCCTCCTCTTTCAGGTATTAATTAGTCTGCAGCGATTTGGATTTAATTAACGAGTCCCGCACATGATCGCCTACCTGATTCGCCGCATTCTCTACGCACTGCCGATTCTCATCGGCGTGAATCTGCTGACCTTCGCGTTATTTTTTGTGGTGAACACACCGGACGATATGGCGCGCATGCAGTTGGGGGTCAAGCGCGTTACTGTCGACGCTATCGACAAATGGAAACAGCATCATGGATATGACAAGCCATTGTTTTATAACAATAATTTATCAATCCCGCAGAGCATAACCAACACCATTTTCTTCGATAAATCAGCTCGCATGTTTTTGCTGGACTTTGGTTTTTCGGATGACGGGCGCAATATCTCCCGCGAAATTCAAACCCGCATGCTGCCCAGTCTCGCCATTGCGTTACCCACTTTTTTTATCGGCCTGCTGTTGTATGTAACCTTTGCTTTACTCATGACGATGTTTCGTGCCACCGCACTGGACATCGCAGGGGTGGCGCTGTGTGTGATGTTGATGTCAATTTCCAGCTTGTTTTACATTATCGGCGGACAATTTATTGCCAGTAAATTATGGCATTGGGTACCCATTTCCGGTTATGCCGGCGGTCTGGACGGCATCCGTTTTATTGTGTTACCGGTGTTAATCGGTGTGGCAGGCGGAGTCGGTGCCAGCAGTCGCTGGTATCGCACCATTTTTCTGGAAGAAATGGGCAAGGACTATGTGCGCACCGCACGTGCCAAGGGCTTGTCCGAGTTGCGCGTATTGTTCAAGCATGTATTAAAAAATGCCATGATCCCCATCTTGACCGGCGTTGTAGTGGTCATTCCCCTGCTGTTTATGGGCAGTCTGCTTACCGAATCCTTTTTCGGCATTCCCGGTCTGGGCAGTTACACCATCGACGCGATTAATGCACAGGATTTTGGCGTGGTGCGCGCCATGGTATTTTTAGGTTCTCTGCTGTACATCCTGGGACTGATCCTGACCGATCTCTCCTATACCGTGGTTGATCCGCGCGTGAGGTTTCAATGAGTTTCCTGCCGGTTATTTTATGGACGGATGCCATGGTACTTTTGCTCATCGCGGTGGGCATCACAGGCGCCGTCTGGATTCGCCGCCGACCACATTTGGTGCTGCCGTGGACACGCGTTGGCAGAAGCCGCATCGGCATGGTGTCACTACTGATGCTGTCACTGTTTGTGCTGATCGGCATTCTGGACTCACTGCATTTTCGCGACGCCTTACCCGAAAAAAACAACGGGCAAACGGTTTACGCTCCCGAAGTATTGAGTGTTTTCGACATCATGGTGCAAGGCCTGCGCACGCGCACCGAAAAAACCTATTCGGCGCCCATGGCTACGCATTTATATGCCAAAGAAAGTATCGAAATAGCGGCAGGCAAGCAAATTCGCGACTATCCGCGCCTAACTTATGGGGGGGCACATTTGCAAAATCCGCAAGCCGAATGGAAGACCGATGTGGTGCAGCGCGGCAGCATCGGAGCCCTTTTCGGACTGCTACTGGGCGGCTTGATTATTGTGGCTTTAAAGCAAGCCAAGCGACGGATGATCAAGGTGGAGCGACGCAACACGCCCCGTGAAAATTCTCAAGCTTCGAGCGACCATCACGTCTTTATTAATCGGCGCAAAAATCATTCCCGACTCAACAAATCGATCATTATCGCGGTGTTGCTATTGGCGATGCTGATCGGCGCCGTGGCCAATCTGGCGAGCGTTTATCATGTGCTGGGCACCGATAAAGTCGGGCAGGATGTTTTATACCTGTCCCTCAAAAGCATCCGCACCGGCTTGGTGATCGGCACCGTAACCACCCTGGTGATGTTGCCGTTTGCGCTACTGTTCGGCATCGCTGCGGGCTACCTGCGCGGCTGGGTTGACGATGTCATTCAGTACGTTTACACCGTGCTGAGCTCCATTCCCAGCGTGCTCCTTATTGCCGCAGCGGTATTGATGATGCAGGTATTAATCGAAAAACATGCCGACTGGTTTACCACTTCTGCCGAGCGCGCCGATGTGCGCTTGCTATGCCTGTGTTTTATTTTGGGCGTAACCAGTTGGACCGGACTATGCCGCTTGTTACGCGGTGAAACACTCAAATTGCGCGAGCTTGAATATATTCAGGCTGCGCAAGCTTTCGGCGTTTCGTCCTGGCGTATTCTGACGCGCCACATTGTGCCCAACGTGATGCACATTGTATTGATTGCCGTGGTGATGGAATTCAGCGCACTGGTGTTGGCGGAAGCGGTGCTTTCTTATGTGGGCGTAGGCGTGGATCCCTCCACCATCAGTTTCGGCACGCTCATCAATGCCGCCAGAATGGAAATGGGACGTGAGCCGATGGTATGGTGGACTTTGGCCGCAGCGTTCAGTTTTATGCTGGTACTGGTGCTGGCCGCCAACCTGTTTGCCGATGCCGTGCGCGACGCATTCGATCCTAGGTTAAGTCGCAGCGAATAGCCATCCGGCAAAATTTATTGATAAGATGCGCCCATGACTAAATCATCAAAACATATCCTGCTCGGCATCACCGGCGGCATCGCGGCTTATAAGGCTGCCGAGTTGGCGCGCCTGCTGATTAAACACGGGTACTCGGTACAAGTTGCCATGACCGAAGCGGCGACTCAGTTCATCACCCCGCTCACGCTGCAAACACTTACCGGCCATCCCGTTTTATTGAATCAATGGCAAAACGAAACAGGGATTACTCACATCAACGCGAGCCGCCGCGCCGATGCTATTTTAATTGCACCGGCAACCGCCGACTTTATCGCCAAATTGGCGCACGGCTTGGCGGACGACCTCCTCTCAACACTGTGTTTGGCGCGCGATTGTCCGCTGCTAATCGCCCCGGCAATGAATAAGCAAATGTGGTCAAACGCGGCGACGCAACGCAATGCTCAACAACTGGCCGCAGACGGCGTGATTGTGCTCGGGCCGGAAAACGGCATGCAGGCCTGCGGCGAAGAAGGCCTCGGGCGGATGCGAGAAGTTCAAACATTGTGCGATGACCTGCAAGCCTGGCTAGACCTTTCTGCACAATCTTACACACTAAAGGGCGTCAAAGTATTGCTCACCGCCGGCCCGACTTATGAGGCGATTGACGCGGTGCGCGGCATCACCAATCGCAGCAGCGGTAAAATGGGTTATGCCATCGCGCAGGCCGCCCGGGAATTGGGCGCTGAGGTCACCTTAATTTCCGGTCCCACGGCGCTGCCTCGCCCGCAAGGCGTGGCCGTCCTCGGCGTGACCAGCGCCGCGCAGATGTTTACGGAAGTTGTACAACATATTGATTTAATTGATATATTTATCAGTGTCGCGGCGGTGGCGGATTATCGCGTTGCACAGCCCAGCGAACAAAAGATTAAGAAATCCGGCGCAAATTTAACTTTGGAATTAATTCCCAATCCGGATATTTTGGCCTATGTGGCGGGCTTACCCAATGCTCCGTTCTGTGTGGGTTTTGCAGCGGAAAGTGAAAACTTGCGTGACTATGCCGAGACAAAACGACGCGCCAAAAAACTCCCTTTGCTTGCCGCCAATCTGGCACAAGACGCGATTGGTTCAGATCAAAACGAACTCATTTTGTTCGATGATACCGGCGAGCATCCGCTACCGCGTGCTGACAAGTTGAGCGTGGCGCGTAGCCTAATGCAGCACATCATAAAACTCACCCGGCAAAAGTCCTGATCGCTGTTCAAAAAAACAAGGGAGACCGAAGTCTCCCTTGTTTTTATTCACCTCGTAGGGTGCGTTTTACTCACCCTGGTGCATGAAATGCGCCCTACAGATCATTATTTGCAATTTGCCGCGGTCATACCCGCAATATCATAAGTAGGAGCAACATTGGAGGCTGCGGCTCCTTTATAAACTACTTTACAAGCCGTACGACCTGCATCCGGATAGACTTCAAATCCAGTAGCGCCTACTGCAGAAGAAAAATCACCCAGATCCAAAGTAGCGCCAATCCCGGCTACTGAGGAAGCAGGGTAATAATTCGCCATAACGACCGTGACTCCTTCAACTTCAACTGAACTTGCCGGCAGATTGCCTTTCGCCAATGAAGAACCGTGCGCCATCATTGCCGCCGACTTCATTGATCCATAAATCGCGTTCATTTTTGCGACACGGGCATCACCGGACAAATCACTAAATTTTGGCAAAGCCGTGGCCGCCAAAATCCCCAAAATTACGATCACCACGATCAATTCGATCAGGGTAAAACCTTGTTGTTGTTTCATGATAATTCTCCTAAAGTTTGGAGCCGCAGCTCCGTTAAGTGCTTCGTATCGATCCAACTTCCAAAGTGCCGCAGCACTTTTTAGCATTAGACCAATTCACAATGTAAGGCAGTTACGTGGCGGATGCAAGAAATATCTTTACACAAAAAATAATTAAACTCAATATATTCAACCTGAAACAACGATTTTCTCATGTAAATTAACAGTAATTTCAATACCAAAAAGCCGCAAGCAATACTTGCAACATATTGATTGTATTGCATATTTTACCTAGCCCGCAAAAAATGTAAAAATCACCAAACTATACAGGCTGCCCATAATTAAAATAATGCCAACTTTTTGTGAATGGCGCATGGCAAACTCATCAACACCTTTGCGTGATATTTCCAAAGGCTTAAGTGTTTTGCGCATCGAGATCCATTTATTGGCAATGCGCTCAAATTCCCGGATTTGACTGGGGCGAAACAACACGAACAGACTAACCAACAAGGCAAAAGTCGCGCCCATAAGCGCGATCAATACCAGTGGATCAATCAACAAATCAATATAGGCTGTCGGCACTTGAAATTGCCGGGATAAACCGATAATCACAGCAGGCTTATCGAACTGAATGCCAAAAAAATACAACAGATACACTGCGCCAATTAAAATAATCGTTCCGGTAAATTGACGGTGCTGATAAAACCAGCGGTCGAATTCAATGCTGCGCTCGATAGAATGATTTAATTTTCGGGTAGAAATCCAACTACCGGATATCACGTTTGCATAATTAAGCCAGTGGGGTCGAAATATCAAAATACCACCGGCTATCAATCCGATAACACTTCCCAACATGAGAAAATTAAGCAGGGAGTGCAACAAAATATTTTCAACGATACTCATAATGGACACCTCTAAAAATTAAATTTACTTCGCGATGCTGCGTTGCTCATAAAAAATTACTCCTTACATATCATGCAGATGCTGCGTCCTAATTTTTAGTTCGCGCCTTGCCTAGCTTCGCAACTTGAATTTTTAGAGGCGCCCATACGGCTTGCTTTCAGAATGAATTCAAAAATTAAAGGGCGCCTCTAAAACCATTTAACGTGTTCTTTGGGTTCAAATATACTGCCGACCAACTCTAGCTCCTCATCTTGAACTCCGCTTTGCGAGAGCGGCTCATACTGCAAATTAATATGGAAACGAATCCATTTAATGCCATCTTTGCCCGGCACAAAATGATCGGATCGATCCAGGACATAGATTAATTCACGCGCTTTAAGATCAAAAATCCAACTCCCGGGAGCAACGGAATGAATAGTGGGATTAAAAAATTCTCCTGCATAATTTCTTGGCGGCTTTTGCAACCACTTTACCGGATTTTCTCTTGCCAGACGATTTACATCTTCCGGGGTGCCTCTCACAAAACCTTTGGCATGCAGCATCGTCAGTGCACTTTGAATCGCCCCGACATTTTCTTCCATCGCGGCCTTTTCCGCCATTTCCTGAAAATACCAGACCCGGTCTAAAAACACACTCATCAACATACTTAGAATGGCAATAACAATGATCAATTCGATCAGTGAAAAACCTTTAAAGTTGCCGAGTGCCTGCGTCAAGTGGCTTGAGGTTGTCCCCAAGTTTTGGGCCGGCAATCTTGCCTCTATTGTTATCATTTATGCATCGCCGCTTTACCCAGGTCCCACATTGGCAAGAAAATACCGAGCGCCAATATCAGCACCAGAATACCCAGCCCCGTGATCATGATCGGTTCAATTTTCGCACTCAGGGTTTTTACTTCATACTCCACTTCCTGCTCGTACATCCCGGCTACTTCAAACATCAAACCATCCAGATCACCTGTTTCCTCGCCCACCGCAATCATTTGCAGCACCACCGGATTAAACACACCGGTGGCAATGGCAGTGCGCAATATACTCTCCCCGCGCTCCACGCCGTCGCGCATTTTTTCTACCTGGGTGCGCATATATTCATTATCAACCACCAGTGCCACCGCATTTAATCCCTGCACAATGGGAATACCACTTTTCATGCCCAGCGCCAAACTTCTGGCAAAGCGTGCCAGCGTTGATTTCAAAATAATTGGCCCCGCAATGGGCAGTTTAAATTTATATTGATCCCAAGCCAACCTCCCCACCACCGTATTGGTATAAGCGCGAAATGCCACGACTGAGCCAATAACCAGCGCCAATATCAGCGGCCAGAAATTCACAAAAAAACCAGATGAATTTAGCAATATGCGGGTCATCAGCGGCAGTTCCGTATGAAACCCGGAGAAAACTTTGGTAAATGCGGGAATCACAAAAATATTGACCACGACAATTGCCAGCAGCATAGCAACCGACACAAAAGTCGGATAACGCAATGCGCTGGTAATGTTTTCTTTCATGGTTTTTTCAAAGGCAAGATGATCATACAAACGCATAAACGTCTCGTCCAACATGCCGGTCATTTCCCCTACTTGAATCATGCTCAAATAAAACGAGGAAAATATTTTGGGGTGACGGCGCATGGCCGAACTCAACTCGCGCCCGCTATCCAGGCTTTCGCGCAAATCTTGCAGCATGGCTGCAAAAGCCGGACTCTGGGTAGATTCCTGCAATCCGGCCAGCGCGCGCATGATAGGCACACCGGCTTTTAACAAAGTATGCATTTGCCGGCTAAACAGCATTAAATCCATCGGAGTGACGGGTTTTTCATTAAGCTTTTTCCACCAGTCGGATTTTTGGCCGGCAGACTTGTCGGATTTTTCTTCGGAGCGGAGCTTATTTGAAAGTTTGATTTCAGTCGGGGTGATACCGTTGCCAAACAGTTGATCCACGACGGCTCCGGTATCAATTCCTTCCAGCGTGCCCTGCACCAGTTCGCCGCTTTGACTGCGTCCGCGATAGGCGTATATCGGCATTAGTCTTCAACCTGATTGGTGATGCGCATCACCTCGGCAATCGTGGTAATGCCCAATTTCATTTGTTTGAGCCCGTCGTCCAACAGGGTTTTGCCTTTCAGATGCTCGCGCGCTACTTCCATAAAGTGACTGGATTTCTCATGTGCTGCAGCATCCGCAATGGCCTGACTCATTTCCAGCATTTCATAAATTGCCATTCGGCCAAAATAACCGCTTCCGTTGCAGTGCGAACACCCCCGGCCTTGCACTAACTTACCCCAGTTGTCCGCGTGCAATCCTTCATTGGCCAGCCACTCAACTTCCTGCACGCTGGGCACATGCGGCTCGGCGCAACTTTCACAAACGCGCCGCACCAAACGCTGCGCCAAAATCGCCTGCACCGAAGACGCCACCATAAATTTCGGCACACCCATATCCACCAGACGGAACAGGGTACCGGCAGTATCGCGGGTATGCAGTGTGGAGAACACCAGGTGACCGGTCATTGCGGCACGCAACCCGATCTGTGCAGTTTCCGCATCACGCATTTCGCCCACCAGAATCACATCCGGGTCTTGGCGCATCGCGGCACGCAACACCCGCGAGAAAGTAAAATCTATCTTGTCATTCACCTGCACTTGAATAATGCCGGGTAGCCGGTACTCCACCGGGTCTTCCACGGTAATAATTTTTAAATCGATGGTGTTGATTTCTGCCAGACCGGCATACAGCGTGGTGGTTTTACCACTCCCTGTCGGGCCTGTCACCAGAACCATGCCGCTGCTGCGACTGATAATTTCCTTAAAACGCCGGTACATTTCCGGCGCCATACCCAGCTTGTCCAGCCCGAGAATACCGCTGCTTTGATTCAACAATCGCATCACTACCGACTCGCCGTACTGCATGGGTAGAGTGGAAATACGCACATCCACCGCCTGTTCACGCACCCGTATGCTAAAACGCCCATCCTGCGGCAGGCGTTTCTCGGAAATGTCCAAACCCGCCATCAACTTCAAACGCAACACCAGCGACGGGGCAATTTTACTATCCGCCTCGGTCTGCAAATGCAGGGCGCCGTCGATGCGGAATCGCACCTGCATACGCGTTTCCTGCGGCTCAATGTGAATGTCGGAGGCGCGCACCTGGGTCGCGTCATCAAACATCGTTTGCAGCAACTTAACGACCGGCGCCTCCTCCAATCCGGCTGAATCGCTTAAGGCACCAAAGTCAATATACGAATCTCCCAGATCCTCCGATAATTCGCGTGCCAGTCCGCTTATTTCCTCGGTTCGCCGGTACACCCGGTCGATGGTTTCCAGTAATTGACTTTCCGTCACCACCGCCAAATCAATATCGCGTTTAAGAATGCGCGAAATTTCATCGAAGGCAAACAGGTCGGTCGGATCGGTCATACCGATCAGCAATGCACCGTTTTGCTCTTCCAGTGCAATTGCACGGAAACGTCGCGCCTGGTTTTCCGGCAAACGCCGGACAATTTCCAGATTGACGTTATAATATTTGAGGTTGATGAAAGGAATATGCAGCTGATTGGCCAGCGTCTCTGATATCTGATCTTCGGTAACGAAAGCGCTATCCACCAGCACGCGCCCCAGTTTTCGTCCACTGCGTTGCTGCTCGCCGAGTGCAAATTGCAACTGCTCAAGCGTAATGAGTTGCTTCTTTGCCAATAAGTCGCCCAACCGGATTTTTTCTGGACGTGCCATTTTTGTATCACCTTTTGCGAGCGCACTGGAGGCGCTTATTGAAAGCGCAAATTAGCGCGTTTCAGGAGAGCTGACAAGCCCCGCCGCGTTAATATATTTTTTAAAGCTGCCAACCCGATACCATGTTTAATATCATCTTGTTTCAACCGGAAATTCCACCCAACACCGGCAATATTATCCGACTCTGCGCCAACAGTGGCGCGCAGTTGCATTTGATCCGGCCATTGGGTTTTGAGCTCGACGACAAACAGCTGCGCCGCGCGGGGCTGGATTATCATGAATATGCACGAATAAAAGTGCACGATGATCTGGCTGCCTGCCTGCACGCTTTGCCCGGTTCGCGCCTGTTCGCCTTTACCACCAAAGGCTCGCATCCTTACCACGAAGTTAGCTATCAAGCCGGCGATGCATTTATTTTCGGCCCTGAAAGTCGCGGCCTTCCTGCCGATGTTTTAGACTCGCTTCCCGCCGAAAAAAAATTGCGCCTGCCCATGCTGCCCAACAATCGCAGCCTGAATTTGTCCAACACCGTGGCGATTGCCGTGTATGAAGCCTGGCGCCAGTGCGGATTTGACTTAATAAATACATTTGCCACAGAGAACACAGAGTTCACAGAGAAAAAGCCGTAGCTTGCCTATGCTTTTCTTGCTAACGCTTAGAAAAAAAGTAAAAACCAAGAATTCCTTGTTGCTCTCTGTGCTCTCTGTGCTCTCTGTGGCTTGAATTGTCGTTTGAAGTTAAAAACACATTCAAGCAAACTCGTCGCTCGGTTGCCGACTCAGCAAACTTTCAGTGGCTTTATCCGCCGGAAGATTTTCATACAGCACGCGATAAACTGCTTCGCAAATCGGCATGGCCACACCCACACGTTGTGCAAGTTGGTGCACTTCGCGCGCGGTGTACACGCCTTCCGCCACATGCCCCAATTCACGCAAAATATCCGGTAACATTTTATTGTGCGCCAGCAACATGCCCACTTGCCGGTTGCGCGACAAATCACCGGTGCAGGTCAATATTAAATCGCCCGCGCCGGACAAACCGCTCAAGGTTTCAAACTTGCCGCCGAGTTGCAGACCCAAGCGTGTCATTTCAGCCAAACCGCGGGTAAGCAAAGCGGCCCGCGCGTTATAGCCCAACTGCAATCCGTCACTGATGCCGGCAGCAATTGCCAGCACGTTTTTAATAGCTCCGCCCACTTCAACCCCGGCCACATCCGCACTCGAGTAAATACGCAAACGCGAATGGTGCAAGGCTTGGGCAATATCCTGTGCAAAACCGATATCGTTGGAAGCCAGCGTCAATGCAGTGGGTAGACCACGCGCCACTTCTTGCGCAAAACTGGGGCCAGAGAGCACCGCGCGAGGGGTCGTTAGCGGCAGCATTTCTGCCACAATTTGATGCGGGAGTTGAGAGGTTTGTGCTTCGAAGCCCTTGCATAACCAGATAACCGGTTGCGCGACAGAAGCGGCGGCGATACGCGCGAGAATGCCGCGAAATGAAGAAACCGGAACAGCGACAATGAGTAACTCTGCGCCAGCCAAGACGGTATTGAAATCATCCGTGATTTGCAGTGCTTGCGGGAAAATTAGATCGGGCAAATAACGCTGATTGCAGCGCGCCGCTTGCATTTCTGCCACTTGCCGGGCATTGCGCGCCCATAAGCTGACCTCATGCCGGGGTGCCAGGCTGATTGCCAGCGCGGTTCCCCAGGCTCCCGCACCCAATACGGAAATCTTCATTGTCCGCCCCAAACTTCAGTTGATTTAATAAAGCCGGTCGTACCGTCAAGATGACGCACTTTGAGCCAACCGTCATCTGCTTTTTCCAGCCATTCAAGCGCCAACTGCTGCGGAGCCTGAAATACAATGGCCGAGTTGATATCGGGACTTTCACGCACTGCGGCAAAGATCAGAATGACGGTCACATAACGTTTGCTGCTTAAGGCACGCTTTTCAATCCAAAATAATTTGCCCGAACTATCGCGCACCTTCACCCAATTATCCAGCGATACAATTTGCTCCAGCGGCAAATAACGTGTTGCCACAAAAAGTTTATTCGCTTTTAGCGAAGGTGCATCGTACAAAATAGCCGGAGTCGCCACCGAAACAAAATCAAACGCATTTGCTCCCGCAGCAATCCCCAGCAATCCGCAAAAAAGTATGCTTTGGGCTTGCCGGCACAAGCAGTCAAACATTAAAGGGTGCCTCTAAAAATTCAATTTTCGAAGCTAGGCAAGGCGCGAACAAAAAATTAGGACGCAGCATATGCATGATATGTAAGGAGTAATTTTTTATGAGCAACGCAGCATCGCGAAGTAAATTCAATTTTTAGAGGTGCCCTAAAGAATTTTATCACTTAGTGCTTAACTTCCGTGGCCTGCTGTTTTTGCTGCTGGTAAAGCGCGTCAAAATTAATCGGGCTTAAAATTACCGGGGCAAAACCTGCACGCACCACCACATCGGAAACGACTTCGCGCAAATACGGATACAAAATATTCGGGCACACGACCGCCAAAACCGCCTCAATTTCACTGGGAGGAATGTTACGCAGTTGGAAAATTCCGGCTTGCTTGGCCTCCACCAAAAACATGACTTTATCTTTTTCTGTCAGCTTGGCAGTCACCGTCACCGTCACCGTCACTTCAAATACGCCCTCTTCTACCGGCGTGGCTTGAGTATGCAATTGCAAATCAATTTGCGGGTTTTCACGCTCCAGAAATATTCCCGGCGCATGGGGGATTTCCAGCGATAAATCTTTTACATACAACTTCTCAATATTAAACAATGCCTGCTGATCTGCCGCCGCTGTTGCCTGTGCTGCCTGCGCTTCCGTCATGGTAAATTTCCCTTAAAAATCAAATAGTTATAAATATTCCAATTTTACAACAATAAACCGTCCAACTCGCCTTGCCTATCGAGCGCGGCCAAATCATCAAAACCGCCCACATGCCTCTCGCCGATATAAATTTGCGGCACAGTACGGCGACCGGTTTTTTCAATCATTAACTTGCCTTGCTCCGGCTGCAAATCGATGCGAATTTTTTCGATTTCACCCACCCCTTTGCTTTTTAGCAAGCGTTCCGCATTGATGCAATACGGGCACACTGCCGTGCAATACATCACAATCTTTGGCATATTAACGCTCCACCGGAAGATTGGCCTTGCGCCATGCGTTGATTCCGCCCGCCAAGTTACTTACATCGGAAAAACCCTGTTTGCTCAACATCACGGTGGCATTTAGCGAGCGCGCGCCACTGCGGCACATGAGCAAAATAGGTTTGTCGCGATATTTCTCCAGCTCGCCGATTCGCTCTTTAAGACTGCCCAAAGGAATTAATTTTGCGCGCAGCAAATGTCCTTCGTCGAATTCTTTCTGTTCGCGCACGTCCAGAACCAGTGCATCTTTATGGTTGATCAGATTCAAAGCGCCAATCGTATCCACCTCTTGAATACCGCGAATTCTATTGCCGAAAAACGACCAGAACAGCATAAAACCGCTGGTAATAAAAATTACAACCATTAACAAATTATTTAGCAAGAACTGCACGCTGATACTCCTCATTTTTTTGGGTTGCGAATTCTAACAGAGCGGAAAAGTGCGCGGGATCTTTATGCGCCATTTGCTGCAGACCGGTCAAAGCACCGCGAAATTCGGCCGGATAGGACCACAATGCCTGATGTAACTGCAGCTTCGCTTCCGGCAAGCGATCTGCCATGGCGAGCAGCGACGCGTGACGATAAACCACCGGGGCAATCGGAATAAAGCGCATGGAACGCTCGTTAAGCATCATTTTATCCGCCAAATGATCGGGACTTACATCGATCATGCCGGTCATAAACAGCTCGGCGTACGGCCTGAGCAAGGTATATTGATGCACAGCCACCAGACTTTCACGCAAACGTTGCGCGTACCCCGCATCGACACTGGACAAGGGACGCATCGCCAGAGTGACTTCCAGCTTTTTATAACCCTGATACAACTGCGCGAGTGACAATACGCCCAGCAATAACATCATGCCCAGCGAGATGCGCCCCAAATTGCGCAATTCCAGACGATAAAATTTATTTTCCATTAACCCCAAAGCCACCGCAGCCACGCCGATGAAATAACCGTACCACAGCGGATATTCCAGCAGACTGTGAATGCCCAGCACGGCCAATATGCTGTATCCCCACCAATGATAAATCGTACGTTGCGCAACCCAGACTTGGCGTAACCAAAGCCCCAGAGTGCCGAAGAAAATTGCCAGCCCGGCCAAACCCGTTTCGGCCGCCATTTGCATCACCAGGTTATGCGCATTGTTATACAGACCGACAATGCGCAAATCTTGCAGCTGCGCGCCCATCTGAAAATGTTGCCAGGCATATTGCCCGACACCCGCTCCGAGGAACGGGTATTTCGCGAAAATCAACAGCGCCTCTTTCCACAGATACAGGCGAATCCCGCCGCTGCCTGTTTCATCACCAAACATGCGCTCTACGGTGGTAACCGAGCCGCTGCTACCGGCCAACCAGGGAATTTGCACCACGAGCTGCATCAGCGCAAAACCTGCCAGCAGCAATGCTGCATATTTAAGCAGCGGCAAAAAGGCTTTATCGCGGCGTTGCCAGAAGAATGCCAACGCGACCATAAATAGCAAATAAAACCAGGTACTGCGCGAACCGCTTAGCACCAGCACAAACAGCAGCGGAGTGACCAGTAACGCAGTTTGCCAAATGCGCAACGACCAGCGCATTTGCAGCAAACCGATGGAGGCCAATCCCAGCGAAAGGTAATTGGCAAAATGATTGGGCTGCGCGATATTGCCATACACCGCCGCAGAGGTCTTAACCGTGACCACCGTATCCAAAAAAGTGTGCCAGCGATAATGTTGAATAATTCCAGCCACGGCATTCAGTTCGGCGCCCAAGGTCAAAAACACGGCCAGCACCGTTGCCACCAGGGGCAATCCCAACTCAAACCGCAATCGCTGTCCCAGCAAAACCAGCAAAGCAAACCACAGCAAATATAAAGTGAACAGCAATGTTTGATCAAAACTCAGCAGCTTGCCCATAAAATACTGGAGCAGCAACAGCATCATCATACCCACCGGCAACAATACAATGCGCGGAATTTCGGGCTGCTGCCAATAGCGCTTGGTTACCAAAAGTGGCATGGCACACAAACTTAGCAGGGCGGCTCCCCATTCCTGATAAAACGTGGTTATGGGGTAAGCATGATGAAAATACAGAAATGGCAGTGCCCACATTAACCCGACAATGGGCAGGCTAATATGGGCAAAAGAAATGGAACGCAGGGAGAATTTGCTTAACAACGGCTTAAAACCTAAATTGGGTTGGACAAAATTGCATGGGCGGCGATTTTAACCCAAATAATCCATTAGAGATTGGTGAGCCTAAAAATCAAGGTGTTGAAAGTCGGGATTGAGCGTGTACTGTTGGGGCTTTAGCCCTTTACAGCCACGGCCTACTCCTTGCGGGTGCATCCCGACGGTGCCGGATTACAACGCAGAAACGTCGGGATGAATCCCGACCTGCGCACTTAATGAATGATCTGGGCTTAACCTAAAATCAGGCCACGGAGAACACCCCGAAGTGCGCGGCGGTCGCACTAAACCGAGCAAAACACATCGCGCATCATGCTCACCAGCTTTAAGGTCCGCGGATCACTGATTCGATAAATTACCCGATTCGCCTCTTTACGTGTGGACAACACATCCTTGTCGCGCAAAATAGCCAAATGTTGTGAAATATTGCTCTGTGAGGTTCCCACATAATTAACGATATCTTGCACGCTTAACTCATCCGCCGCCAGGACGCATAATATTTTCAAGCGTAGCGGATGCGCCATGGCTTTCATTGCCAAAGCTGCTTGTGTAATATCTTCATCTTTATCAATTAAATGGTCACTCATGGGTCTCTATCCTTGTTTAGCTGGGAGCGGTAAATTCTTGAAATCGAAAATTCTTGAAATCGGCTAAAATGCGCACCCCATAGTTTGAAGATTTAACGATAGATTAGCAATAGCTAATATTGAATATTTTGCCGCCTTCCCAAGAAAGTTAAACCAGAATGAAAATCACGCCCGTTCTTCTCCTCATCCTAGATGGCTTTGGTTACCGCGAAGATACTGACTACAACGCCGTCTCCGCCGCAAAAAAACCCAATTGGGACAACTGCTGGCACGACTATCCGCACACCCTGATCAATGCATCGGAATTGCACGTCGGTTTACCGCGCGGACAAATGGGCAACTCCGAAGTGGGGCATCTTAATATCGGTGCGGGACGGGTGGTTTATCAGGACTTAACCCGGGTCGACGTGGCCATTGAAGACGGCAGCTTTTACAGCAACCCTGCGCTGAATAAAGCCGTGCAAGACGCACTCGCGCAAAATTCCACCCTGCATATTCTCGGGCTCCTTTCCCCCGGCGGCGTGCATAGCCACGAACAACATATTTTTGCCATGCTGGAATTGGCTGCGCGGGCCGGATTGAAAAAAATTGCCGTGCATGCGTTTTTGGATGGACGTGACACCCCGCCCCGCAGCGCGGCGCAATCCCTGCAGTTATTGCAGGATAAATGTAACGCACTGGGCGTGGGCCACATCGCCACCATCAGCGGGCGCTTCTTCGGCATGGACAGAGACAATCGCTGGGAACGCGTACAAATTGCCTATGATATGTTCACCTTGGGGACTGCGCCCTGTACCGCCGGCAGTGCAGCCGAAGGCTTGGAGCAAGCTTATGCGCGCGGGGAAAATGATGAATTTGTGCAGGCCACGATCATCGGCACGGCAACGCCGATGCAGGATGGCGATGCGGTAGTCTTCATGAATTTCCGTGCCGATCGTGCACGCGAAATGACCCGCGCGCTGACCGATGCAAAATTTGACGGCTTCGCACGCGCTCACTTTCCCAAACTGAGCAACTTCACCACCCTCAGTAGCTATGGCGAAGAATTTACCCTGCCCACCGCTTACGCGCCCACCTCAATTCACAATGGACTGGGCGAATATCTGGGCAATTTGGGACTCAAGCAATTGCGCATTGCCGAAACTGAAAAATACGCGCATGTCACCTATTTTATGAATGGCGGCATCGAACAACCGAACCCGGGCGAAGACCGTATTCTCGTTCCGTCACCGAAAGTGGCCACTTACGACTTACAGCCCGAGATGAGCGCTTTTGCCGTGACCGATAAACTCGAAGAAGCCATTCGCAGCCGCCAATACCACGCCATTATGTGCAACTACGCCAACGGCGACATGGTGGGACACAGCGGTAATCTGGAAGCGGCAATTAAAGCCATCGAAACATTGGATGTGTGCGTGGGACGCGTGGTTAAAGCCATGCTGGAAATAGGCGGGGAAGTCATCATTACCGCCGACCACGGCAATGCCGAACAAATGCGCGATCTCGCCACCCAACAAGCTCACACCGCACATACCCTGAATTTGGTTCCGCTCATTTATATCGGGCGCAAGGCCAACATTGCCGCAAGCGGTGCATTGCAGGACATCGCCCCAACCCTGTTGAACATGATGGGTTTGCCCAAGCCGCCAGAAATGACCGGCACTTCACTCATCGAAATTTTGTGAGCGTTTTTTTGCGCTTACTTGTTTTATTGCTGTGTCTTGGGCTCTTTCCGGGCGCGGGCAACTCTGCCCACGCCTCCAAGCAGGATGAGCTTGAGAATTTACGCAATAGAATCAATGAGTTGCAAAAAGAGTTTGAGAAAACCAGCGAATCAAAAACCGAAGCTTCCGATGCACTGCGCGAATCGGAGCGCTCGATTAGCAACAGCAACCGCCATTTAAAAGAGCTGGCACTTCAGCAGGGCGCAGCCAGTCACGCGTTTGATCAGTTGCAAAAAAAATCGCTGCAGTTGGAAAAAGATATGCGCAATGAGCAAACGCTACTCAGCAAATTGCTGTATCAGCAATACCTGGGTGGCAAGCAGGAATACCTGAAATTGCTACTGAATAATCATGACCCCAACCAGGTTACCCGCGAGCTGCGTTATTACGATTACATCGCCCGCAGTCGCGCCGACTGGTTAAATACCCTGCGCGGCAACTTGTCACAGTTGCAAGCGGTGGCGGCAGAAACATTGGAAAAAACCCGGGAAATTGCCGCACTGCAAATCGAAGAACGTACGCAGCGCAACAATCTGGATAACGAAAAAAATGCGCGCCAAAAAACGCTGAATAAAATTGCCCAGCAACTGCAGCAACAACGCCGCGATTTGGGACGTTTGCAGCGCAATGAAAATCGTTTGTCACAATTGGTTGAGAGATTGTCCAAAATACTCTCGAAGAGCCAAAGAAAAAATATCCCGCGCAATGAAAGATTGCCGGACAGCGCTTTTGATGAAAAACCCTTCGCGACCTTAAAAGGCAAACTGGCACTTCCCGTGCAGGGCGATATTACCAACCAGTTTGGCGACACCCGCCCGGACAGCACGGTATTGTGGAAAGGGCTGTTTTTACGCGCGAATGCGAGTCAGTCGGTAAAATCGGTGGCAGCCGGCCGGGTGGTATTTGCCGATTGGCTGCGTGGTTTTGGTAATTTGCTGATTATCGACCACGGTCAGGGTTATATGAGTTTATACGGCAATAACGAAGCCTTGCTAAAACAGGTTGGCGACACATTGCGCGGCGGAGAAACCATCGCCTCGGTCGGCAACAGCGGCGGCAATGAAGAATCCGGTTTATACTTTGAGCTGCGTTATGAAGGAAAACCGCTGGACCCTCTAAAGTGGGTAGCCAGATTACGCTAAAAATTGAATTTACTTCGCTATGCGGCGTTGTTTACGAAAAATTAAAATTTTAAGAACGCCCTAAAAACTAGCGACAGAACTTTTTGAAAGGTAACACCATGCAGCGTCGTTTTGAAAAATTTGGACTAGTGGCCGTCGGCCTGATTGCGGGTGTATTCATTAGCTTGCATATTTCCGCCATCGCGGAAAAAGACACACTTACCCCGCTGCCGGTGGAAGAGTTGCGCGCCTTTTCAGAAGTTTTTGGACGCATCAAAAGCGATTATGTGGAACCGGTGACCGATAAAAAACTGATCACCGAAGCGATTAACGGCATGCTTAGCGGACTTGATCCGCACTCTTCCTATTTGGACGCGGACGGCTTTAAAGAACTGCAAGTCGGAACGCAGGGCGAATTCGGCGGATTGGGGATTGAAGTCGGCATGGAAGACGGCCTGATTAAAGTGATTTCCCCCATCGAAGATACGCCCGCGTACCACGCGGGAATTAAAAGTGGCGACCTGATTATCAAACTGGATGATTCGCTGGTTAAAGGCCTGTCGCTGAATGACGCGGTCAAACGCATGCGCGGCAAGCCCGGCAGCAAAATCAATCTGACGATTGTTCGCAAGAGCGAACCCAAGCCGATGGTTATCAGCATCGTGCGCGCCGTCATTAAAGTGCAAAGTGTAAAATCCAAACTGATCGAGCCCGGTTATGTGTTTGTACGCATTACACAATTTCAAGAGCACACCGGTGAAAGTCTGGCAACCGCACTGGATAACCTGCTCAAACAAAGCGATGGCAATCTCAAAGGAGTCGTGCTGGATCTGCGCAACGATCCGGGCGGCCTGCTAACGGCCGCCGTGGGCGTATCCGCCGCCTTTCTGCCCAAAGATACGCTGGTTGTATATACCGAAGGTCGCACCGCTGACGCAAAAATGCGCCTGACTGCTACCCCGGAAAATTACCTGCGCGGCGATACTGCCAATGACTACCTGAAAAATATACCCGCCGTGTATAAAAATATCCCCATGGTGGTACTGGTGAATGGCGGCTCGGCTTCGGCTTCCGAAATTGTGGCGGGTGCCTTGCAGGATCATAAACGTGCCGTCATTATGGGCACGCAAACTTTTGGCAAAGGGTCGGTACAAACCATTCTGCCGCTGGGCAATAACACGGCCATTAAATTAACAACCGCGCGTTACTACACCCCGGGGGGACGCTCGATTCAAGCCAAAGGAATTGTTCCCGATATTCTGGTGGAAGATCCGGCCACCGCCGCAATGGATAACTCCTTCCGTTTGCGCGAAGCCGATCTTGATCATCATTTGAGCAATGATCGCCCATCCGGAGAGAAGGTTGAAGAACCCGGCGTTAAACCGGATACCCAGCCTGCGCCTAAAGCAAAACCCGGAGATAACACAAAAGTTGAAGCTACCGAATTTGGCTCAAAAAATGATTATCAATTAAATCAAGCAGTTAACCTACTCAAGGGAATGAATATTTTGAGTGGAAAGTGAACGGGAAAGCAAGCTTATGAACCCTTTTGAACTGTTAAAAACGCGTGAACTTATTTTCGCGGAAGACTCACCCAACGAGGTTGAGCAAGCCTATTTGCTACTCAGTAGCATGGAAAAATTGAAAGTCGAAAAAGGCGCTCAGGCAAACAGTTTAATTATTCATTACAGCCTGGAAAATTATACCCACGAAGGGCTGGAAAACGCGTTACTCAAAGATGGCTTCCACTTCAAAGAAAGCTTTTTCGACAAAATTCACAAGCATCTGGTGCACTATTGTGAAGATGTGCAATACCACAATCTCAGCACGCCGGAACATGCCACCAAGAAAAATGAATCCGGCGTATTCGCCAACGTGTACGACAATCATCCTCACGGCAATCATGACGACACGCCCAAAGACCTGCGCGAATACAAATAACCCCGTATGAACGATCAGCAACTGCTGCGCTACAGCCGGCATATTTTATTGCCGGAAATTGGCATCGACGGCCAGCAAAAAATAGATGGGGCAAATGCTCTCATTGTCGGCGCGGGTGGCTTGGGCTCTCCCGCCGCGCTATATTTGGCCGCCAGTGGCGTGGGCACACTTACCCTGTGCGACGACGACAGCGTTGATCTGACTAATCTGCAACGCCAAATTGTGCATCGCAGCGGCAGCGTCGGCGACAGCAAAGTGAGGTCGGCAGCAAAAACGCTGCTGGAAATTAATCCGGAAATTAAAGTCGTGGCGCTGCAAGAACGGATTGCCGCTGAACGAATGCTGGAACTCGTAGCACAAGCGGATGTGATTCTGGATTGCAGCGATAATTTTGCCACGCGCTATGCGCTAAACCATGCCTGCATAAAAATGGGAAAACCGCTGGTATCGGGAGCCGCGATAAAATTTTCCGGGCAAATTAGCGTGTTTGATTTTCGCCGCGCGGACAGCCCCTGCTACAACTGCCTGTATCCCGAAGAAATGGAAAGCGAAGAAATTCGTTGCGCAACCATGGGCGTATTTGCACCTCTGGTCGGCATCATCGGCAGCCTGCAAGCCGCTGAAGCCCTGAAATTAATTCTGGATATTCCCGGCACGCTTACCGGAAAACTAGTATTAGTGGACGCACTCAGCATGGAAATACGTACGATCAAACTAAGTCGGGATGGTCAGTGTTCGATGTGTGGGCAACACCGCATAGCGAAGTAAATCCAATTATTAAAATCAGTCTTCCGCATAACGATTCGGCAGCGCATTGATCAGCTCGATAAGCACCGCACGCACTTGTTTTTCATCGCAGCCCATCAACACCGCATCGTCTAATGCATCCATGCATATCTGATTGATTTCAATCAGATTTTCCCGTAGTACTTTATTTTTCTCCACGCAGGCAATCACCTCACCCGCGGGAGAACGCCAAATAATTTGCTTGCGATGCGGCATTAGGGCGCCTCAAAAAATTCAATTTTCGAAGCTAGGCAAGACGCGAATAAAAAATTAGGATGCAGCATATGCATGATATGTAAGGAGTAATTTTTTGTGAGCAACGCAGCATCGCGAAGTAAATTTAATTTTATAAGTGCCCGTTAGATTTTCGGCAGAGTAACGCCAACTTGGCCCTGATATTTACCGCCCCGGTCTTTATAAGACGTCTCGCACACTTCATCGCTTTCAAAAAACAGCACTTGCGCAACGCCTTCGTTGGCGTAAATTTTGGCGGGCAACGGCGTGGTATTGGAAAATTCCAAAGTCACGTAGCCTTCCCATTCCGGCTCAAACGGGGTGACGTTGACGATAATGCCGCAGCGCGCATAGGTGGATTTCCCCAAACACACCGTCAGCACATTGCGCGGGATGCGGAAATACTCCACCGTGCGCGCCAGCGCAAATGAATTGGGCGGAATCACACAATAATCGGCTTCGACATTGACAAAAGAATTCGGATCGAAATTTTTCGGATCAACGATGGTACTGTTGATATTGGTAAACAACTTGAATTCGCGCGAACAGCGAATGTCGTAACCGTAACTTGAAGTGCCATAAGACACAATTTTCTTGCCATCCACCTCTTTCACTTGCACCGGTGAAAACGGCTCGATCATGCCGTGCTGCTCCGCCATGCGGCGTATCCATTTGTCAGATTTGATACTCATGTTTTTGGGAGAAGGGAGGTGGGTAAAGGGAGATGGGTAAAGGCAGCTCGCCGGTTTCCCCCTCTCCCTTCCCTCTTCCCCCTTCCCGCTTCTCCTTTTACGTGTTTTGCACTACGATTTTTGGAAACGCCGCGCTGTGATCCTGCGCCATCTCCGCTACGCGCACCGCCACGCGCCGCGCAATTTGTTTGTACACTTTGGCAATTGCCCCATCCGGATCAGCCACCACCGTCGGCGTACCGGAATCGGCTTGCTCGCGAATTTTAATATCCAGCGGCAACGAACCCAGCAATTCGGTGTTGTAATCGGCACACATTTTAGCCCCGCCTCCCGCGCCGAAGATATGCTCTTCATGGCCGCAATTCGAACAAATATGCGTGCTCATATTTTCCACCAGACCGATGATTTTCACATCGACTTTCTCGAACATTTTCAGGCCTTTTTTCGCATCCAGCAGCGCGATATCCTGCGGCGTGGTCACGATCACTGCACCGGTCACCGGCACTTTTTGCGCCAACGAAAGTTGGATATCACCGGTACCGGGCGGCAAATCAATCACCAGATAGTCCAGATTATCCCAGCGGGTTTGGCGCAGCAATTGATCCAGCGCCTGGGTCGCCATCGGACCGCGCCAGATCATGGGGGCATCGTCACCGGCGATCATAAAGCCGATCGACATCGCCTGAATGCCATGTCCCTGCAACGGTTCAATCATGTTGCCGTCAGCCGATTCGGGTTGGCCGCTAAGGCCCAGCATCATGGGTTGCGAGGGGCCGTAGATATCCGCGTCCAGCATACCGACGCGTGCACCTTCGGCAGCCAGCGCCAGCGCCAGATTGACCGCCGTGGTCGATTTACCGACCCCGCCTTTTCCTGAAGCGACCGCGATAATATTTTTCACCCCGTCCACCAATTTCACCCCGCGCTGCACGGCATGCGGCACCACTTTGCTGGTGACATTGGCGTTGACTTTACCCACGCCCAATAAGGAACTGCGCAGATGATTTTCCACGAGTAATTGAATTTCTGCCCGGACACTATTGGCCGGATAACCCAGCTGAATATCCAGCGACACGTCACTGCCATTTAGTTTGATATTTTTTACCGACTTGCCCGCCACAAAATCCTTTTTGGTATTGGGATCGATTAATTGCTTTAACGCACCTTGCACATCCGCTTCGATAAAACTCATATTTTTTCTCTTCCAAAAGGTCAAAAAATTCAAGCCGCGATTTTACCCAATTATGGCGGGGCGTGCCGTGTTTGATACAATCGCGCCCTACTCAAGGAACCACGCACATCATGTCCAGAAAAATACTCGTTACCTCCGCCCTCCCGTATGCCAATGGCAGCATCCATCTTGGCCATTTAGTTGAATATATTCAAACAGATATATGGGTGCGCTTTCAGAAAATGCGCGGCAACAGCTGTCACTACGTGTGCGCCGACGACACCCACGGCACACCGATTATGCTGCGCGCAGAAAAAGAACAAATCACCCCGGAGCAGCTTATAGCGCGCGTCTGGCAAGAACACTATGATGACTTTGCCGCATTCCATGTCCAATTCGACAATTACGGCTCGACCAATTCGGGCGAAAATAAACTCTGCGCGGAGACCATTTATGGCCGACTTAAAGCGGCCAATCTGATCGAAGTGCGCTCGATTGAACAATATTTTGATCCCGTCAAAAACATGTTTTTGCCGGATCGTTTCATCAAAGGCGAATGCCCCAAGTGCCACGCCAAAGACCAGTATGGCGACAACTGCGAAGTTTGCGGCGCGGCCTATGCGCCGACTGAACTGATCAATCCCTATTCCGCTGTGTCCGGTGCCAAGCCTGAGCTGCGCAACTCGGATCATTTCTTTTTTAAACTTTCAAAGTGCCAAGAATTTCTTCTCAAATGGACAACTGGTCAACTATCTGAAAAACCGCCTCTCCAACCTGAGGCTGCCAATAAAATGATGGAATGGTTGGGGGCGGAAGGATGGACAGAATCTCCTGAGCACAAGCTGACTGACTGGGATATTTCGCGCGATGCGCCGTATTTCGGCTTCGAAATCCCCGATGCACCGGGCAAATATTTCTATGTATGGCTGGATGCGCCAGTGGGCTACATGGGCAGTTTCCAACAACTCTGCGCCAACAGCAGTCTCAATTTTGACGACTATTGGAAACCCGACTCAACGACCGAGCTGTACCATTTCATTGGCAAAGACATTTTGTATTTCCACGCCTTGTTCTGGCCGGCGATGCTGCAGCACGCGGGCTATCGCACCCCGACAAAATTATTTGCACACGGCTTCCTCACCGTGAACGGCGAAAAGATGAGCAAGTCGCGCGGCACTTTTATCACCGCGCGCAGCTATGTTGACCACATTAAAAACACCGAATATTTGCGCTACTACTACGCCGCGAAACTCAACGGCTCGATGGAAGACATTGATCTGAATCTTGAGGATTTTGTAGCCAAGGTGAACAGTGATTTGATCGGGAAATACATCAATTTGGCTTCACGTGCTGCCGGTTTTATCACCAAACGTTTTGACGGAAAACTCTCAACCAGCCTCTCACCGGAAAGAGAGCGCTTTCTTAAAGGCCTTTTCACTCTGTCCGTCGATATTTCTGGAGACCCTGAGGGGTTTATTCAAGGTCGGTTTACAGAAGAGAAGGTCTCTGATGGTGGCCGCACCACTTACATTGCTGGACTCTACGAGGAACGCAAGTTTAGCGAAGCTCTCAGAGAAATCATGTATCTGACGGACACCGCAAACAAGTTTGTTGATCGATACAAACCCTGGGAATTAGCCAAGCAAGATGGGCAGGATGTCGAATTACACGAAGTTTGCACCGTCATTTTAAATGCCTTCAAAAACCTTACTGCTTACCTAAAGCCAGTACTCCCCAAACTGGCGGCGGATGTAGAATCCTTTCTCAATATCGCCCCCCTACAATGGAATGACGCTCAAACCTTTCTGCTCGGACACACGATTAATACCTATCAACATTTGGCCGTGCGCCTCGACCCCAAGCTTATCGAGGCAATGGTTGCCGCCAATCAGGAAAGTTTAAAACCCATGACCGAATCGCATTCTCCCGCACGACACGCAGAATCACAGCAACACGCCATCGCCCCCATCGCCGACACCATCAGTATCGACGACTTCAGCAAGATCGATCTGCGCGTCGCGCACATCGTCAACGCAGAACACGTCGAGGGTGCGGAGAAGTTATTGAAGCTAACTCTGGATATCGGCGAGGCACAACCGCGCACCGTATTCGCCGGCATTAAATCCGCCTACGACCCGGAAAAATTAAAAGGACGCATGACCGTGATGGTCGCCAATCTCGCGCCGCGCAAAATGAAATTCGGCATGTCGGAAGGCATGGTACTGGCAGCTTCGGGAAGTGAGCCGGGACTGTATATTTTGTCACCGGATGATGGTGCGCAGCCGGGGATGCGGATCAAATAGCAGTATTCGATCAAGTCAAATAACTGAAGGATATTTATGCCGACCATCTCGATGTTCTATGGAATTCTAATTCGAATGTTTTTTAACGACATTGAGCGACATCATTTACCCCATATTCATGCGGAATATCAGGGCGGGTCGGAACTTATGCCATTTCAGATGGTGCATTACTTGCCGGTGAATTGCCGCCAAACAAACACAAACTTGTTGTTGCCTGGATCGAAATTCACAAAGAGGATCTTCTTGCCGACTGGGAACTTGCCGTCAATGGTAAAAAACCTTTTCCTATAAAAGGCCTTGATCAATGAGAATTACGCAAGTCACTCCGCAGACTGATTGGACATTGTTAGTCAAGGCTAACGATGGGAGATCAGGTAGGTTCGACATTCGCCCCTACCTGCACTTTGAGGCCTTCGAGGAATTGAAGGATATCGACCAATTCATGAAAATTAAAAATGGTGAATATTTTATCGAATGGGAATGTGGCGCTGATTTATCTGCCGACACGATTGCCGCAAAAATGTTGCCCGCTAGCTAGGATAATTTTTAAACGGAACGATATGCAACTTTATAAAATATTCCCATTGCAGTACCTCAAGCACCTCGTCACCATCAGCTTGCTCTGTCTGAGCGGCATCGCCTACGCCGAAACACCGCAGTCCCTTGCCGGCATGGCATCCGAAGCGTTCGAAAGATTAAATCATCGCCGCATGCTGGTCGGGTTAAATCCTTTGCAGCGCAATGCAACTTTGGACGATTCCGCTTCCGCGCACTGTCGCTATCTGGTTAAAAATAATTCGCTGAATACCGAAGGGCATGGCGAAAGCGCGGGGCGTCCCGGCTTCACCGGAAATACCCCGGCAGAACGCATATCAGCAGCAGGATATACCGACCCGACCACCTCGGAAAATATGGCGCTGATCAGCTATCCACTGGGCGCGTTAGGCACGGATAATTTGATTGATGCACCTTATCACCGCCAGGCGCAATTGGGTGCTTTTGTAGAAGCCGGTGTGTGTATGAGCACCCAGCCTGCACCGCCCAATTCTGTCAATCCTCTGCAGTATATTTACGTAATTAACTTTGGCGGCATTGGCAGCATCACTGATAACAGCACCCGATTATTTACTTATCCCACTAATAATCAAATAGATGCACCATTTGACTGGATTGCCAATGAATCCCCGAATCCCGTGCCTGATTTAAATGGACAGCGCGTTGGTTATCCGATCAGTATTTCCGCCGACCTGACCGACACGCTGCACATTGATGCTTTTACGCTCAGCGATGTAGAAGGTAAAAGTGTCACGGGACGTTTGATTACCTCACGCACCGACAACGGCAAACCGTTGGGTAGCTATGCATTTTGGATTCCGCTCCAAGCACTGAATGCGGGAGCCCGATATCAGGCAAAAGCGCAAGGCAGCTTGAACCGCAAGGCATTTTCGCTGGGGTGGAGCTTTACCACCCGCAAAGCCAGCCCGCTGCAATTATTGCCATCTGCACCCAAAGTGAGTGACGTTGCGGGTTCAACGTTAAGCGTTCAAGTCAGCGGCGGATTCGGCAGCAATGCGGAAGTGATGTATAGCGGACAACGCTATCAATACTATGGCAAGATCAATCCCAAAGTAACGTTTGTCAGTGCCAGCTACCCCCGCCCCGACCATCTTATTTTGACGCGCAATGCAACGCCCTGCGCTAATAATGTCGCGGCCTGCGAAATTATTATCAGGGGAAAAGATTCTTCAGGGAGTCAAACAGAATTGGTGCTGCCGGTGAATTAACGGCGGCGTAGCGCAATCAGCAACGCCCAGCTTCCCAGCATGAGGTAGCTTAGGAGTGACCACTCCGGAATGCCCAGCGTCAAAAAAGTCCAGCCTTTTTCCGCGCACTCGCCCGAACCGTGCAGCAACTCCTGCCACACCTCGGACAATGGAAAGTTTTGCAGCATGTAATCCAGACCGGGGCCGCAGCCGGGGACTTGGTCTTTGGGTAAATGCTGAATCCAGATGTGCCGTCCCGCAACCGCGGCGCCGACAATATTAAGCAATATAATCAATGAGTTATATATTATCGCGGCAATTCGTCTTGGGTTGTGCAGCGCCGCAATAAAAAACATCACGCCGATGGCCATAAAAATAACCCGCTGCACCATGCACAGCGGACAGGGCTCCTGACGCAACATGTATTGCAAATACAAGGCCGCGCAAAACATTAAACCGACCACAATTGCACCCGCCAGATATAACCAGCGATTGGAAATTGTGCGATAAAGTTTTTTTATTTCAATCATGCCAACTCATCAATCCACGCGGCCTGAATTGCTTCCAGCACTTTTTCGCCACCGCGATGATGATCGTCGTCAAAATCTTCCAACTCGACAACCAAATTATGCAAATCCACAAAGCGAATAGTTTTGGGATCGATGTCCGGATGTTTCTCCGACAGCTCAATCGCGATTTCGCGCACCTCGGTCCATTTCATTTATGCACTCCTTCCTTGGCCATATTGATAGTGTATTTGGGGATTTCGATCACCAGCTCTTGTGTGCCGACCAAAGCCTGACAGCTCAGACGCGAATTGCCTTCCAAGCCCCAGGCTTTGTCCAGCATATCTTCTTCCAGTTCCGTGGCCTCTTCCAGACTGTTAAATCCCTCGCGCACGATGACGTGACAGGTAGTGCAGGCACAGGATTTTTCACAGGCATGTTCAATTTCGATGTCGTTCTGCAACAGTGCATCACAAACAGACGTGCCCGGCTCGGCCTCAAACAACGCGCCTTTGGGACATAATTCAACGTGCGGTAATACAATAATCTGCGTCATTTATTTATCCAGTTCCGAAATATTATGGCCAGTTAACGCATGCGCCACACTCTTGTCCATGCGCGCTTGGGCAAATGCCACGGTCGCCTCGTTTAATGCGCCAATTGCGCGTTTAATCGCAAGATGATCGGTGCCTTGCAAAACACTGCGCAAGGCTTCCACGCTGGTCAAAATTGTGGCTTGTGCGGCTTTGCTCAAGAGCATTTCGCCATCCGTTTGCAACGCATTTCCAACCGCCTCAAGCAATTGATTTGCTTCAACTATTTGCTCACGCAGTGCCCGCGCCTGCATATCCTCGCGGGCATGCAAGCCGGAATCTTGCAGCATCCCCGCCACTTCCGCATCGCTCAATCCATACGAAGGCTTCACCACAATATGCGACTCCACGCCGCTGCTCTGCTCGCGCGCGGTGACGCTTAATAAACCATCCGCATCGATCTGATAAGTGACGCGAATACGCGCCGCACCCGCCACCATGGGCGGAATACCGCGCAATTCAAAACGCGCCAGCGAACGGCAATCGCTCACCAACTCGCGCTCGCCCTGCACCACATGAATACTCATCGCCGTCTGACCGTCTTTAAAGGTGGTGAACTCCTGAGCGCGCGCCGTGGGAATCGTACTATTGCGCGGAATAATTTTTTCCGTGAGGCCGCCCATCGTCTCAACCCCCAAACTCAGCGGGCTGACATCCAGCAACAGCCAGTCGTCGCTGCTGCGGTTGCCCGCCAACACGTTGGCCTGAATCGCCGCACCCAAAGCCACCACTTTATCCGGGTCAAGATTGGTCAACGGCGTCTGCTGAAAAAATTCCGCCACCGCCCGCTGCACCTGCGGCATGCGCGTCGAACCACCCACCATCACCACGCCTTTGATGTCGCCCGCCGTCAGCCCCGCATCACGCAAGGCGCGGCGCATCGGCTGCAGCGTGCGCGCCACCAGATTCTGTGACATGCTGTAAAAATCTTCCTGAGTCAGCGCGCTATCCAGCATCTCGCCGCTGCTTAACACGGCGGTAATGCGCGTCTCAGTGCGATCCGTCAACTCCTCTTTGGCCGCGCGGGCGCGGGTCAGCAGCATGCGTGTATCGTGCACGCCCAGCGCGGAGAGATAATTTTTTTCCAGCAACCAGCAATAAATCCGGTGATCAAAATCGTCACCGCCCAACGCGGAATCGCCGTTGGTTGCCAGCACCTCGAACACCCCTTTGGAGAGTTTTAGAATCGAAATATCAAAGGTGCCGCCGCCCAGATCATAAACAGCATAAATGCCTTCCGAGGCGTTATCCAGCCCATAGGCAATTGCCGCCGCGGTCGGTTCATTCAGCAAACGCAACACATTCAAGCCTGCCAACTTCGCGGCATCTTTGGTTGCCTGACGCTGCGCATCGTCAAAATAGGCAGGCACAGTAATCACCGCCCCGACCAATTCGCCGCCCAGACTTTGTTCGGCTCGCATGCGCAGCACATGCAAAATTTCGGCGGACACTTCCACCGGACTTTTCACCCCCGCCACGGTGCGCAGCTGCAACATGCCCGGCGCATCCACAAAACGATACGGCAGATTCGCCACATCGCCCACGTCATTCAAACCGCGCCCCATAAAGCGCTTTACTGAAACAATGGTATTGACCGGATCTTCGCTTTGCACCGCCTGCGCCGCTTCGCCCACCTGCACGCTGCCGTCCGCCGCATAACGCACTACCGACGGCAACAACGCGCGCCCGTCCGCATCGTTCAGCACCAAACTAATGCCGTTGCGCACCGTCGCCACCAGCGAATTGGTCGTGCCCAGATCGATTCCCACCGCCAGCCGGTGCTGGTGCGGGGCGGCACTCAGGCCGGGTTCAGAGATTTGTAATAGAGCCATGATTGAATTTAATTATCTTTAATAAACATTATGTTACAATAGTTTGTCATGTTTTTCCCGAAATCACCGGGAACTGTTTAGCGGCATGTTTAACCCGCAGTATCTCAACAATCTTTTGTCTCGCGTAAACACGATAAACAACAATGTAGTTTGAATGCACAACCAGAACATGGGTATCGGCACTTATTTCGCGACCTATTTTGGGAAACTCCCGCAAAGTTTCTGTTTTAGCACGAATGGTGGCAACAAATTGTTCAGCCCTGAGCACACTACCTTCTGCAATAAAATCGATAATACCCGACAGATCATCTTCCGCAACCAGCTTCCATACTATTTTATACATTGAACGACTGGCGCAATTTAATTGCAGCAATACGCTCATTTGCCCTGCGCATCACCTCGTCATGCTCAACATTGGGACGTGGATCATCAATCGCAGCCTGAATTTCCGTCTTTAGCCATTTATCATAAGCTGCCGCAGCATGTGCCTGGCGCATTCTTTCACCAGCCTTGTTCTTATTATCGCCGGAAGGTGCCGCACTAAAATCAGTCGCATCAAGCAGCTCAACTCGCGCAATATGTAACTCATTTTTCAAATAATCCACACATCGATCCAGTGATTTCCACAATCGTGGTTTATCAGTCCGCTGTGCACCGAGTGTTTTTTCCTGGACACCCACCTTAACCGTCACCGACCACCCCCCTTGAAGTCCGATAATTGAAGCACTACGAATCACCTGTGCTTCAACCATGCGCTTGGCAAGTGCGGTATCAATTGTATTTTTTGCTGTCATGATGCCTCCGCAAAATAAAAAAGCTCTAGCGAAGTATGCAATTCACTAGAACTTTATGCAAGTCCTTCCATTTATGCAATTCAGCAAAAGAGTTGTCACCCTACTTGATTCAAAACATCCACTAAAATTTGTGCTTTCATGTTGGCGAAAGTGCCAACATCATAAACAGATGTCAACATTAAAGACTGCTCACCTGCCCAAACTAAATCCAGTTATCAAACATCGCATTCCTACCAAAAAAACCATTTGTTGCAAAATTGCAACAATTATCACAGAACGTTTTGACACAGGCATTCACTATCAGTATCTTGCGTCTCCGTAGCTGCTAGGAAATCTCAGCTATAGCAGCACAAACCAAACCTAAAATCTTTTCCTCGAGGAGAAATAATGAAAAAAGTAGCGCTATCACTCGCAGCAGTTGCAGCAGCAACCGTGTTTGCACCAGAAGCATCTGCTGTTCCAGCTTTTGCTCGTCAAACCGGCATGGCATGTAATGCTTGCCATCAACAACACTTTCCAATTTTGAACGGTTTTGGTCGCGCATTTAAGGCTGACGGCTTCACCATGATGGGTTCACAAGCGCTGATCGAAGAAGAGCACATTTCTCTGCCTTCTACTTTGAATGCCGGTATCTTGCTGAAAGCACGCTATCGCATGACTAACGGTAATGCTAAAACTGTTAGCACCAATGATGGCGCTTGGGCAGTTCCTGATGAATTCGGCCTGTTCTTCGGTGGTCGCTTAACCGCTTCCGACAACCTGAAGGTCGGCACCATGATTGAGCACAGCATGGACAATATCGTTGGCTTCCGTATCCCTATGGTTACTGAAATTGCCGGCCTTAAAGTGTCAGCTGTTCCATTCTTGACAGATGCCTTGGGTCCTTTCTATGGCTATACTGAGTCCAGCACTGGTCTGAACCGTGCGGTACGTTGGAATGAACACCACGCTGATATTTCTGCTCATCGCTTTGTGGGTGTAGCTACTGGCGCAGCATCCGGCTTAACAGTATTTGCTAAACATGAAATTGGTTATGTGGCCGAAACTCGTTGGACGCCTAACTTCCCAATGAATGACCAAAAATTGTCTTTGAACATGATTCACGCCGGCTTTACTCCAACTATCGCTGGCTGGGACATGGTAATCACCGGTGAGCTCATTTCTGGAACAAGTCAAGTAGCAACTTATTCAGCAACAGATGTTTTTGTTAATGGCGCTGACTACAGTGCGATGGGCGCTACCGCTCAGGCTCAAGGTGAGATCGCTGGCATGCCAACTAGCTTGTATGCAACCTATGCAAGCGCTGGTAAATCAACTTCTTCAGCTGTAAATGCCTATAACTCAAGCACTACCGATGTTAAGTGGGCAGCTACTGTAGGCGGTGAAGTGTCTGTTATGCCTCACTTGCTGCATGTAGGCGGAGCTTTCCGTATGGGCAGTGCAGGTGGCAAATCTGACAATGCATTATCAGCCAATGCAACCTATGACCTAGCTCAAAACTTAGGCCTGCAAGTAACGCACAGTATCTACAGTGGCGACAAGTATAAAACCACTCAAGCTGCTGGCGATTCAATGACAACACTCTTGCTGGAAACAGCATGGTAAGTTAACACTCGCGTAGGAAGGGTTCAATTTAGCGAACCCCACCCAACAAAAGTGCTGTAACACCACAAGGGAGACTTCGGTCTCCCTTGTTTTTTGTGCTTTATTTCGCAAATCTGGGCAAGCAAACTTCCTAACCTGTTGCGCACAGCCCTCCCGTCTAAAGTCTGCCGCCCCAATTTTGGAGTGCGCAGTCATGACTGCGCTGGTCACCAAGCACACAACACAAGTTTGACTCCGCCACGGACACCAGCGGCGTCATGCCGCCGCACTCCATATCAAACCGCAGGTGCTTCGGTCTTCCTTGTTTTTTATGGATATCCCGGCCAACCGGGCTCGCAAACCTGCCGCCATTTGTTACGCACCACCGCCCCCATTTTGGAGTGCGCATAACCAGCGACTTGGCTGGCGCCTTTTGCCAGCCTTAGTCGAATGGCTAGAAGTTGTATCAGTCATGACTGCGCTGATCACCAAGCACACAACACAAGTTTGAGTCCGCCACGGACACCAGCGGCGTCATGCCGCCGCACTCCATAAAAACCACAGGAGAATTCGGTATGCCGCTGCACTCCAAATTAATTCAGTTTAGGCGTTAATATTCAGGATAGAACTGGCTGCTTTGGCATTGTTATCAGCGCTTTGCAGCATTTTCATTTGGGTGTCGAATTGACGGGCCAGGGTAATCATATTCACCATGGCTTCCACGGTGCTGACGTTGCTGCTTTCCAAATTTCCCACTACCACGGTGACCTGATTGTCCGCTTCGGCAGGTGCGCCATCGCGGGGACGAAACAGACCCTCTTCACCCCGGACGAGCTGCTCTTCCGGCGGGTTGGTGAGTTTTATTCGACCCACAATAATTACTTCAGATGGTTTTGCGCCAGTGGGAACCGTGGAAATCGTTCCGTCTTTGGCAATGGTGACATGCTCGTTGGGGGGCAGGGTAATCGGCCCGGCATCGCCCAACACATTCAAGCCGCTGCGCGTTTGCAGGATGCCGTTTTCTGTAATTTTAAAACTGCCGTTGCGGGTGTACGCCTCGTTGCCGTCGGGCGTTTGCACCGCAATCCAGCCTTTGCCGTCAATCGCCACATCCAAGTCGCGACCGGTAGGCTCCATCGAGCCGGGGGTAAAGTCTGCGCCGGCGGTTGAGTCGACGACGAAAGTACGGGTCGGTAGGCCTTCGCCCACCAGCGGGACAGCACGGAAGGTATTGATGGCGGCGCGAAATCCCGGCGTGTTGGTGTTGGCCAGATTTTCCGACACGGCGGCCTGCTGCTGCAAAATGTGCGAGGCGCCGGTCATTGCGGTATAAATTAGCCGATCCATTTTTCCCTCCGTTGCGCGTGATGCCTTGATAAGGTTGTGTTTTTCGTAGGTCGGGTTAGGCGCGGTTTTTTGCGCCGTAACCCGACGTTGGTCAAATTTCGTCGGGTTACGCGATAAAACCGCTAACCCGACCTACAAAAATCCTATGCTATTTTCCGAAGATTATCTCAAGTTGGTAATAGTCTGCAGCACCGCATCCTGGGTTTTAATCGATTGCGCGTTGGCCTGATACACCCGCTGCGCCACAATCATGTTAACCAGTTCCGCCGTTAAATCCACGTTGGCATCTTCCACCGCACCAGCTTGCAATACGCCCACGCCTGCCGCGCCCGGCGGATTCACCAAAGGATCACCGGAAAGCGCGGTACGCGCCCAGCGGTTATTCCCAAGTGGTTGTAAACCTTGAGGATTTTTAAAGGTGGCTAACTCAACCACGCCCAAGGGTTGAGTTTGTCCGTTGGAATAACGTCCCTGTACCACGCCATTTTGGTCGACTGAAACTCCAGTGGGTTGACCGGTTGAGTTGCCGTCCTGCACCAGCGTATTCACCCCGAAAGAAGAACCATATTGAGTGGTGGGGCTAAGAGGGTTTGCAAAATCAAAAGATAGCGTAAGTTGATTGGCGATTGCCCCGTTGGTGGCCGAACTTAACGCAGCGGCAACGGTTTGCGCGAGGAAAGTTGAACCGCCTTGGGCGATAACGGCGGCTTTGGCTGCAGCCGCAGCTTGGGTTGCAACCGCATTGACAGAGGTGGTGGTCAGTTGAGGTCCGGCTTGTGCAATCACGCCATCGGCAGCTGCCTGAGCCGCATCTGCTATTAATGCTAATACAGCCGCGTCGGTAGTAGGCGTTCCGCCCATCGCCGTAATCGCCGCATCCACGGCGGCTTGAGCATCAGTTACCGCTGCGGAGGCCTTCAGTGCCGCCGAAATATCCGCAAGTGCCGCATTTGCACCATCGACAGCTGCTTGAGCAGCATTACCGCCTCCCGCTACAGTGGCCTGATAAGCAGCATCATATACTGCTTTGGAAGCAGTCTGGGCAGCTAAGACCGTCGCATTGGGAAACGGTTGCGACATGGTCTGCAAGCCGCCCGCACTCACCTTACCGGAGGTGTCAAACGTTAACGGTGTCACGGTGTTGCCACTGATCATGTCCGGCTGCATCATGCCATCGATGGCAAGTGAAAACTTCCAGGGGTTTTCACCCGCCGCAGGCACGCCGCGTTGAAAGTACATGGTGGCGATATGCGGTGTGCCCAAGCTGTCAAACACGGTGGTGGAGGTCGAATCGTTATACGTTGAGGCCTGATTGGGGTCGACCAGTTGCGGCGCATTATTCGCATCCACCGTGGTTACCGGCTTTCTCGCGTCCAAATTAAGCCCCACTTGTACCGGTTTAAGCGCTGCGGGCAGGGTAGAATCACCCGTGGCACGCGCGGGAATATCTGCCGTCGGAATAATAATCGGGCCAACGACACCACCAGTTCCCCCGGTTGAAGCTGTTTTACCAATCAGCCATTTTCCATCACTGGTGACGATATGTCCTTGATTATCAGTCTGAAACTGGCCATTGCGCGAATAATATTGAGCGGCACTGCCGCCTGCGTCAGACAATTGAAAGAAACCTGTGCCGTTAATCGCCATGTCCATGGGATTATTACTGCTGGTAATATTTCCCTGGGTAAACTGCTGGGCTACCGTGGATAATTTAGTACCGATACCGATCGCCGTTCCTACCGCGCCGCCGGTGACGCTGGCATACACGTCGGCGAATTGCGCTTGTGAAGCTTTAAAGCCCACCGTGTTGGAGTTTGCCACGTTGTTACCGATCACATCCAGATTTTTGGATGCCGCATTAAGTCCGCTAAGTCCCTGTTGAAAGCCCATGATGTTCTCCTATTTATTACCTAATAATCATATAGTTGCTAAAAAAACTACATAACCTGCTTAACTGCGGATAGATTAAATTCACCCATTTGACCGATATCCAGTTTGGCGCCGGCGCCGCCCAAGGTGACGGCATTCACCATGCCAAACGACAAGGTAGTGGCCGTCGAAGCGACCCCGGCAACTTTAACCTCGGCGCTAATACTGTACTCGCCGTCCGCCATGGTTTTGCCCGCATCATCCGTACCATCCCAGGCCAGCGGAATAATGCCCGGTTGTTGATTGGTTAATTGCAGCGTTTTAACAACATTTTTGGCCGCGTCTTTAATATAAACACTCACCGAATCAGCACCCTGCGCCAGATCCAGACCGGCAATTGCCTGCCCGTTATTCAGGGACATGCTGCTTCCGGCGACCAATACGCCGTGACCGATCATGCTGGTTGCCGACAGGGTTTGCGCAGCCGTCATGTTGTCGCTCAACGCTTGTACGGTGGCGTTGAGTTTATCAATGCCGCTTACCGTGGAAAGTTGCGCCATTTGCGAGGTGACTTGCGCGTTGTCCATCGGATTCAGCGGATCTTGATTTTTCATCTGGGTGACCAGCAGCTTTAAAAATCGATCCTGAGAGCTGGCAGCTGAATTTGCACCGGTGGTGGCAGAGGTCTGTGTCGCCGCAGTGGTGCTATTTGTGCCTTGAACGGAATTAACCATGGTTATTCTCCTTATTGCCCGATGGTGAGCGTTTTAAGTAATAGTGCTTTGGATGTATTCATCACATCCACATTGTTTTGATATGAGCGCGAGGCAGAAATCATGTTGACCATTTCATCCACCGGATTGACGTTGGGCAGAGTTAAATAACCGTTTGCATCTGCCATGGGATGCTTGGGGTCGTACACGATGCGCATCGGCGAAGCATCTTCCACCACGGAATCCACTTTAACACCGGCGCCGGGCTGCCCCTCAAAAGAAGTAGTGCTGAATACCACTTGCTTGGCATGATACGGTTGTCCGTCCGGGCCGGTGGTACTTTCCGCATTGGCCAGATTACTCGCCACCACGTTAAGCCGCTGTGACTGGGCAGTCATGCCCGATCCGGCGATATTAAAGATATTAAACAATGACATGATAATTATCCTTGTAAAGCAGCTAAAACGTCTTTGCCTTTTTCACTGACAAATTTGACGCTGGCCTCGTAACGTAATGCATTATCCGCAAACTGCGCGCGCTCCACATCCATATCCACTGTGTTGCCGTCCGCACTGGGTTGTACCACGGTGCGATACAGGACGGGTGAGCCCAGCACGGTGTCACCGGTCGCTCCGCTTAGATGCCGGTTCGTGGTGCCGGCCATTGCCAGCTTCGGCCCGCTTTCCGACATGGCGCCCTGCAAGGCGCTGGCAAAATCGATATCGCGCGCTTTATAGTTGGGGGTATCGGCATTGGCAATATTGGATGCCATTAATTCCTGACGGGCAGCGCGTAAATTCAGCGCGGCCTGATGAAATTGAAACATGCTATCAATACGACTGCTCATTTTCGCCTCCTCTTAACCAGCCACTTTTCTCATGTCGTGCATACTATCCACTCTCCATCGAGTGACATCATTTGATTAGAAGGCAAAAAAACCCTCTTTTCACCTTTTTACTTTTTACGGGGTGGAATAATAATGGCACCGTGAAAAAGACCACTGCCATGAAAAAACGACTTATTACAATTTGCTGTCTGCTAAGTTTGTACTCGCCGGGCGTTTGGGCCGAGGCCAAGCAAAGTCATGCTGAAATACGCAAAGTCGCAAGCGAATTTATTCAGGCTCAAACTGCAGGCTTGTCTGGCAAAGTGGTTATTACGGTAAATAATATTGATAAACGTATTGCGCTGCCGGCCTGCCCGCAACTGGAGGCTTATTTACCGCAGGGCGCCCAGTTGCACGGAAAAACCAATATCGGGGTGCGCTGTAATGGCAACACTAAATGGTCGATATTTATTCCGGCGACGATTATTGTCACGATTAACATACTGGTTTCAAACAGGCCGCTGACGCAGGGACATACCTTAACAGCGGATGATTTTAGCGTGCAGCCGGGCGAGCTTAACCAAACCGGCATTGTGAGCGATGAAAATGCGGCGTTGGGCAAGATTTTAAAGTTCAGCATTAATGCCGGACAGCCGTTAAAACAGAATATGTTGCGCGATCCGTATGCGGTATTACAGGGGCAAACGGTACAGATCATCTCCGAGGGGCGCGGGTTTAAATTGCGCACCGAAGGGCTGGTGTTAAGTAATGCGGCCGATGGACAGGCCGTTCAGGTGAAGGTGCCATCCGGGCAAATTATTAACGGTTTTGTGAAGGGAAACGGCATTGTTGAAGTTCGGCCATAGTTACCATTTACTACGGCTCAACAGTGCGTTATTGTGCGAACCTTAAATTAAAAATTAAATTTGCTTCGCTGTGCTGCGTTGCCTAGCTTCGCAAATTACATTTTTAGAGATCGCGCTAATAAATTTATTGCTTCACCCTAAAGTTTCCCGATAACTTGCCGATGAAATACATGACCAAGACAGTTTAAAGGTGATCCAAATGAAAATTGATAAAAATATCAACCCGTTACCGACAAGTTCTACGAAAGAACCCAATGCGCGCGCGCCTCAATCCAAAGCGACGGATAGTTCTTCTGTGCAACCGCAAGGGGTGAGTGTTAGTCTGGGCTCCAAATCCAGCCAACTGCGCGGCATTGAAGCCAATATTGCCAGCTCTCCCATGGTTGATTCCAAGAAAATTGCGGAAATCAAGTTGGCGATTAGCGAAGGACGCTTCCAAATCAATTCGTCCGCTATTGCCGACGGTTTGATCAATAACGTACGCGACATTATTAGCGCGAGCCAGCGTTGAGCGAACTTAATCCTGCCGCTCAGGCAGAATTTCTCTCTCAACTGAACAAGGAGCGCGATGCGATTCGCGACTTTGTGGCTTTGCTGGAGAAAGAACAGCAAGCCTTGCTGCAACAAGAAAACGATCTTCTGCTTACGCTGGCAGAAGCCAAAACGCAAGCCGCTTTAAAACTCACCGATTTGACCAATGTACGCCGCCAATTTTTGAATTCAAAAATAGGTAATTCTGCGATTGATACCGGCGAATGGATTAAAAAATTCGCGCCAAGCTGCCTGGCTGCCTGGAACGAGCTTAAAAAAATAGCCGAGGCGGCCCATCAAATGAATAAAAACAACGGTGAAGTGATTCAACTCAAATTACGCAGTAATCAGCAGGCACTTACTGCCTTGCTGGGCGCGGCCAAAAGTGCGGCGGGATTGTATGGCCGGGACGGACAAACCAGCGTGGCGTTTTCCGGACGAACGCTCGGTAGCGGCTAAAAATATCAATAAAATCAATATATTAAAAAAGCCCGCAATGCGGGCTTTTTTAATTCACACCTGTAATTACTTATTTATCCAGAATCAATTCCAGCTCGGTGTTCGCACCTTTGCGCACCGACACCTTTTCTTCAACTGATTTGTATCCTTCCAGTGAAACTTTGATTTGGTGAACACCTGCTTCAATCTCGGTATCCAAGGGAGACAAACCAAAATACACACCATCCAAGTAAACCTTGGCTCGTACCGGTTGGGTATTCAAAATCAGCTTGCCGCTGGATACATTTGCCGCCACACCAGATGTTGCACTTACTCCTGAAGCCGCTTGCAACATGGTGATACCGGAAATGGCTTGTGTGCCTGGCGTTAAATTAAACAACGCCGGTCTGGATGCCATTAACGTTGCACTGACGGCTTCCATGGTTTTTTTCGTAACGATACCAAGCTCTTTCTTTAAATACTTGGCAATGTCGGCTGTGTTGTTTCCGGAAATTCCAGCGTAACGACTGGCAGGGCGTTCTTTTACAACACCGGACCAGACTACTTGGCCCGTCGAAACTTCAGTCAACGTAGTCTCAAGTGAAATAAAAATTTCGTCCCTGGACAAAACATTATAGGTAAGTTCCTGAATGACTCCGCGCAGTTCAAATAATGCGCTTGCGTTTGCATCCGTTACCATCTGATAGCCCGCATCATGAAAACGCTGCTGCATTGACTTGCCGACAAACTCCGCCACGCCCTGATCCAGCATCAATTCACTTCCCACGATTCCGGACACGCGCTGATCTGATATCCCGATCTTTTTAGGCGACATCGCAGCGCGCTTATCCTCATATCCTGCCATGCGAATGCTAACCGGATAGGCGGCCAAAGGAGTTGATGAGAGTTTACTCTGACCGACTGGAATCTCGTTGCTGAGCAAGCTGACACAGCCTGATAAGCCGAATAAAAGCGCTACAGGAGCAATGAATTTTAAAAGAAACACCCTCAATGCTCCCGCACTAATTAACAAATTAGTGCGCACTAACTGAAGCCTCAATTTCCGCGAACACCTTAGCCACTTCGGCTACTTTTAACTGCACGCCCAATTGACGGGCAACTTGGGTAACAGAGAATAAACCGCGAACTGTTTGACTGCCGTCGGCACCCTCTTCCACTACCATTGCGTGTTGACGTCCGGCGACTTTCAAAGTGGCCAAAATATTGCCCACTTTGGCTGTTAACACGTCATCCAAATTCAGCACTTCAAGATCACGCTGCACCGTCATTACATCGCGCACCAATATATCCGCATGGGTTCCGCCCATTTGCTGCAGAAAACGCACCGGTTTTTCGCCCAGAATATCGGTCGATGTCAATAAACCGGTCACTTTATCCGCATCATCCAACACCAATAAAGCACGCACGCCATAACGAATCATTTTTGCATTGGCCTTTTCCATGGAGGTCTTGGCACGCACATTAATTACGGACACACTTTTCAGATCCGTCATGACATTGATGGCCGGATCATTTAATCTCACATTTTGCGGAAGAACCTGAGTGGGACGGCAAAAGCTTGAGGCTGCTTTAAACGGATGATTAGCCAACGGCGCAAAACTCTTGTTCATTTGCATCTCCTTGATTATAAAGCATAAAATATTAATCGCCCGCCGCAACAATCCTCTCATCCGGCGCTTTACGTATTTTGTTTCTCAGCGCGGGTAGATAACGCACCAACTCATTTAGCGCCATGCGATACACATCACGCTTAAATTCGATCACACTCTCCATCTCAATCCAGTAATCATTCCAGCGCCAAGCGTCGAATTCCGGATGGCCGGTGGCACGCAACGAAACATCCACATCCCGGCCCACCAAACGCAGCAAAAACCAGATTTGTTTTTGCCCCTTATAACTGCCACGCGCTTCGCGCTTCACCCAACTTTGCGGCACCTCATAACGCATCCAATCGCGGGTACGACCCAGAATTTCAACATGACAGCTAAGCAAGCCCGTTTCTTCATGCAACTCGCGATACATTGCCTGTTCGGGCGTTTCGCCGTGTTGAATTCCACCTTGCGGAAATTGCCACGCATCCTGACGAATGCGCTTACCCCAAAACACCTGATTTTTTGCGTTAGTTAAGATAATACCGACGTTTGGGCGATAACCGTCACGGTCTATCATTTTCGCCCCCATCAATTTTCTTCGATAGGGCGGATTGTTCCATATTTCAGGCCATCAGGAAAGAACAAAGTCACTTATCCGCCCCCTTACGGTAGAATATTGCGCTCGAATTAACCCAATCCAAGAGACTTAACCATGCGTATTTCACAATTTTTTATTTCCACTTTAAAAGAAGCCCCTGCCGAAGCTGAATTGCCCAGCCACCGCCTGATGCTGCGCGCCGGTTACATCCGCAAATTATCCAGCGGCTTGTATACCTGGATGCCGTTGGGCTTGCGCGTATTGCGCAAAGTTGAGGCGGTGGTGCGCGAAGAAATGAATAACAGCGGGGGCATAGAATTGCTCATGCCGGCCGTGCAGCCCGCTGAGCTGTGGCAGGAAACCGGGCGCTGGGAAGTTTTTGGCCCGCAGATGTTGAAAATCAAGGATCGCCACGATAATCAATTTTGCTTTGGCCCCACCCACGAAGAAGTGATCACCGATATTGCGCGCCGCGAAGTCAAAAGTTACCGCCAGTTACCGCTCAATTTTTACCAGATCCAAACCAAATTCCGCGATGAAGTTCGCCCGCGTTTTGGCGTGATGCGCGCGCGCGAATTTATCATGAAAGATGCCTACTCTTTCCACACCAACTTTGACAGCCTTGAGCAAACTTATCGCGTGATGTACGAAACATACTCACGCATCTTTACCCGGCTGGGTTTACAGTTCCGCGCGGTGGCGGCCGATACCGGCGCCATCGGCGGCAGCGGTTCGCATGAGTTTCATGTGCTGGCGGATTCGGGTGAGGACGCGCTGGCATTTTGCCCGGATTCCGACTATGCGGCCAACGTGGAGCTGGCTGAAGCACTGGCACCCGCAATGTCGCGCGCTGCGGCCACGCAGGACATGCAAAAAGTGATTACGCCGGGACAAAAAACTATCGCCGAAGTGGCAACTTTTTTTAATACTGAAGCTGGCAACGTCCTAAAAGCCATTGCAGTGGTCAATCACGAAGGTGAATTTACCCTGCTGCTGCTGCGCGGCGACCATCAACTCAACGAAGTGAAGGTGGGCAAAGTGCTCGGCGAATTCCGTTTTGCCAGCGAGGACGAAGTACACCGCAATATGAACTGTCGCACCGGTTACATCGGCCCGGTCAACGCCAAAGTGCGCGTGCTGGCGGATCGTGCCGCAGCCGCGATGAGCGATTTTATCTGCGGCGCAAACGACGACGGCTTCCATTTTAGCGGGGTCAATTTTGGACGCGACGTACCCTTGGACGAGGCCAATGTATTTGATTTGCGCAATGTCGTAACCGGCGACGCCTCACCCGACGGCAAAGGTACACTGGCGCTGTGTCGCGGGATTGAAGTCGGCCATATATTCCAGTTGCGCACCAAATATTCGGAAGCGTTAAGTGCCACCTATTTGGATGAGCAAGGCAAGACGCAAGTAATGGAAATGGGCTGTTACGGCATTGGCGTCTCGCGTATTGTGGCCGCCGCCATCGAGCAAAATTTTGACGAGCGCGGCATTACCATTCCTACCGCCATGGCACCGTTTCAAGTGGCCATTGCACCCATTGGCTTTAAGAAAAGTGAAGCGGTGCGCGCAGCGGCCGACCAACTTTATTCAAAACTAAGCGCACTGGGCATTGAAGTTTTACTGGACGACCGCGACGAGCGTCCCGGCGTGATGTTTGCCGATCTGGAGCTGATTGGTATCCCGCATCGCATCGTTATCGGCGATCGTGGCTTGAAAGAAGGCAATGTGGAATATCAGGGGCGCCGCGATGCCGCCGCGCAGGTGGTTGCCTTTCAAGATGTAGTAAAGCTCGTACAATCCAAACTATGAAAACTGCTAAAACAGGCAAAAAGAATGCACACTACGGGGCAGGTGTAAACCGCCTCCCCGCGCTGACTTTGTTGCTTGTTTTTGGGCTGACCATTGCCGGAAAAGTAAACGCCGGAGCCCAGTCTGAAGAGGCGCTTTCTGCCAGCGTACAGGCGGTATTGCAACGTGCCGTGTCCGATCAGGCCGCCCCCAAACTGGCCTTTGCCTCGCGCCAGGAAGCTGAAGCGTGGCTGGGCGAAATGTCGCAACGCCTGTCCAAGCGATTACCCGACAAAAAGTACCGTGAAGATTTTCTGAATACGGTGCATTACGAGGCGACCCGGGCGGGACTGGATCCACACCTGGTTTTGGGTTTAATCGAAGTGGAAAGCGGTTTCAGAAAATACGCGGTTTCCAGTGTAGGCGCACGCGGCTATATGCAGGTCATGCCATTCTGGACAAAAGCATTACGCGCCCCCGAACATAACCTGTTTCATTTACGCACCAATCTGCGCTACGGCTGCACCATTTTGCGTTACTACCTGGATATAGAAAAAGGCAATCTATACAGGGCGTTAGGTCGCTACAACGGCAGCTTGGGCAAGCCGGAGTATCCGAATCTGGTCAAAGCGGCCTGGCAAAATCACTGGACGAATCCGCTACGCACGGCAAGTTCATCCAGCGATCATTCCAGCTAATGTTTTTTCTGTTTACTGAGCAGCGGGCACTTTTTTAGACTTATGTTTTTCTTTCAACATAATGTAGGTTTCAATATCTTTGGCCGTTACCAAGCCTTCCTGATAACTCACTAATTTCCCGGTTGGATCGTAGAGAAAAGTAGTCGGCAGAGCTTCAACCGGGCCGACCTGATATTCAGCCATGGTATAACTGCCGTACACCAGCGGATATGAAATCGAATGTTTTTCGGCAAACTGTTTAATTCCGGCAGGCTTAGAATCCAGAGCCACGCCGATTACCACCAAATCTTTATCTTTACGCGCATTGTGCAGTGCCACCAAATCCGGCGTTTCCTGCTCGCACGGAGGACACCACGTCGCCCAAAAATTTACCAGCACCCACTTGCCCTTATAGTCGGCAATTTTCAGGGTATTGCCCTGCATATCTTTCATGGTAAACGCCTGCACCGTGCTGCAAAACAACAACGGGCAGACAATTATTAACGCACGCCAATATTTCATTAGTGATGAGCCTTTTTCTCGTTATGCTCTGCACCGATTTCTTCTACCGGGCTGATCTCCTCCAGGTTTTTAAGCGCATGTCCGGCCGCTTCACCTGCATGCGACAGATACAGCGCCAACGCTACCAGCGCAATACTTCCACCCAGATATAGCAAGTCCAGCGGATTTTCGATATGCAAATTCAACGCTTCTTCAAATAAAGTCACAATCAAAATCATCAGAATCACTTTGGCCAAACGCGCCTTCAAGTCATCCAAGCTATTGATTACAAGTATTTTACTGGATGACTTGCTGCCGTGCGCCTGATCGATATCACTAATGAACAGTTCGTATAAGCCCAATGAAAAAATCAACATCACGGTAGCCAGTAAATAGCCGTCCACCACTTCAACAATATGAGTCACGGTACTATCATGCAACACCTTGCGCGCCTCGTCCGTCATGCTTGCATCACCATAATGCACCACGTGACTCACTAGAATCCAGACATCCACCGTCGCCATATAAAAAATGGCAAAACCGGCCAGCAAACTACCCAATACCGCCGCCAATATTACAAATCGGCTATTCCACAAGCCACCTTCAAACAGGCTTTCTATACGTTTCATACTCATTTCTCCCAAAAATTGTTGGCGCGCATTAGAGCGCAAAACAAAGTGCTATTCAAGCCGCAAATTTATTACAAAGCGGTTTGACACAGCATTAACTTATTGGTTCGCGATAAACGCTTAATTTGAATTTCACGTTTTAAAGCGGCAGACTTATCCGCACAGGCCTCATGATAAAGCATGCTTAGCGGAATTCGTCCGCGCGTATATTTGGCCCCTTCTCCGGCATTGTGTGCGGCCAGCCTTTTCTCAAGGTCATTGGTGATACCGCAATACAGCGTCGCATCGGCGCACTGCAGAATGTAACAAAACCAGCTCAAGATTTACGCGCTTTAAGCGTTGCGAAATGCAGCCAGCCTAGCAGCACAAAAATCCCCGACAACAGCCCGAATATCGCGGTATTTCCCCAGCGCACATAGGGCGTTGCCCCGCTATACCCCTGCACTTGCTCGGTCAAAACAGCACGCTGATGCTGCGGCAACATGGCCAAAATTTTCCCGTTTCGGTCGATCACCGAAGTCACGCCGGTATTGGTGGCGCGCAACATCATACGGCCGGTTTCCAATGCACGCATTTGCGAAATTTGATTATGCTGAATGGCCGCCGAACTCTCGCCGTACCAGGCATCGTTGCTGGTATTCAACAATAAGGTTGCGCCGGGAAGTGCGCGAATAATCTCTTCGCCAAACACATCTTCGTAGCAAATATTCACCGCGATTTGCTGATCGGCAATCTTTAGCAGCGGCTGATTTTCCCCGCCACTGCTCAGATCGGACATGGGAATATTCAAAACGTTATTGATAAACCAACCCAATACCGAACGCACCGGAATGAATTCACCAAACGGTACCAAATGATTTTTTCGATAGGCCTGCTCGCCAGAAATACCAAATAAAAACATAGAGTTATAAAATAACCCCTGTTCTCTTTCAAAAGCTCCCAAAAGAATATCGCTTCCCTGACGCTGTGCAACTTCACGCAGCAAGCCCGTGTAATCCTGGGGCAACTGGCTGCGCAACAGAGGCAACGCAGTCTCGGGATAAACGATCAGGCGCGCGTCGCTGCCCAACAACATCTGGTAATAAATTTCCATGGTGGCGCGACGACTTTGCGCATCAAATTTTTCATCTTGCGCAATATTTCCCTGCAGCAAACTTACTTTAAACGGCTCCCCCTGCGGGCTCGTCCACTCAATCCGCAACAAAGCCGCGCCCGTCAGCCAAATTATTAAAAACAGACCGGCGGCAACTTTCCCCTGACGATGTTTAGGATGCTGCACAAACAACACGGTTAAACCGGCGCTCAGCGCCACCAGCAGCGTCACCCCGTACACCCCCAACACCGGCGCAAAACCCGCCAACGGACTGGCGGGAACTTGAGAATAACCCAGTGTCAACCAGGGAAAACCGGTCATAATATAGCCGCGCACCAGCTCAATACCCACCCAGATAGCGGGCATCATCAAACACAATTTAACCCATTGCATTGAAGACGGTAGCCGTGATTGAAGATAGCCTGCCGCAGCCGGGAAAAGCGCCAAAAATGCCGCGAATAACCCGGTGGCCAAGCCCGCCAGCAACATTGGCATGTGCCCATATTCATGCAGGGCAACATAAATCCAGCCCACTCCGGCGACAAAAAATCCCATGCCGAAACTAAAGCCGAGTAAAAATGCAGTGCACGGAAGCGTGTGTTTATTCCACAACCCAAACAATATTGCGAGCGACACAATTGCCAATGGGAAAATCCCCCAGGGCGCAAATCCGCCCACCGCCAAAACACCGCTTAATGCGGCTATAACATAGGGATTAATACGTAACAGGTTCACTGAATGATTCATCTTAAAGTTGATTGTGGCGATTATACGGTGTAACTTCCGCAAAATTTAATTCTGCGCATTACGCTTATGCTCGACGCTACCGAATACTTTAAATTATTTTTAAGCTTGTTTGCGATCCTCGATCCAATCGGCATCATTCCCATCATCATCGCTTTTACCGTAGGCTTAACGCCCCAACGGCGCGCGCGTATCGGGCGCATGGCATCCCTTTCGGTGATTGCGATCCTGCTGGTCGCTTTGGTAGTCGGTGAGGCGATGCTGGAATTTTTCGGAATCAGCATTCACTCGTTTCGCGTGGCGGGCGGAATTTTATTGCTGTTAATGTCTATCAGCATGCTGTTCGACAAAAAAGAAGCACCGAGTCCGGACGAGTCTGCCGAGAACGACACGGGCTCGTCGATTGCCATTGTGCCGCTTTCCACACCGCTGCTGGCGGGCCCCGGCGCGATCAGCACCGTCATATTGGATGCACATATCGGGCAGGGTTTCGGTCACTACGCGGTGATGAGTCTGGAAATAGTTTTATTGGGCTTTACCGTCTGGCTTACCTTTCTGATTGCGCCATGGATTTCGCAACGACTGGGACGTATCGGCAGCAGTGTTTTTTCCCGCTTGATGGGATTGCTGCTTGCCGCGATTGCCGTGGAATTTATCGCCGGGGGAATACGCGGCTTATTCCCGGCACTGGGCTAATTTGAGGCACCAATAATCACATAATAATCAGTATATTAAACACGGAAATTCAAATGGAAAAGATCAGGCTCTCAAAACTCATGTCGGCGCAGGGAATTTGTTCGCGCCGTGAAGCGGACAGTTACATCGAAAAAGGCTGGGTGCTGGTGGACGGCGAACCGGTAAGTGAACTCGGCACAAAAATATATGCCCATCAAAAAATTACACTCAATAAATCCGCGCAAAGCCAGCAGGGAAAACTTGTCACTATTCTATTAAACAAGCCCATCGGCTATGTTTCCGGTCAGGCAGAGGACGGCTATCAACCTGCTGTTGTGCTGATCAAGCCCGATGCGCATTGGGCAAACGACACTTCACCGCACAAATTCAGCGCTCTGAATCTGCGCGGCTTGGCACCGGCAGGCCGTCTGGATATTGATTCCCAGGGCTTGCTGATTTTGACGCAGGACGGGCGTATCGCCAAACAACTTATCGGCGAAGACTCACCCATTGAAAAAGAATATTTAGTGCGTGTCACCGGAAATTTAATCGGCAACGGCTTGAACATGCTCAATCATGGTCTGTCGCTCGACGGACAAAAATTGAAGCCCGCAAAAGTCACCTGGTTAAACGACGATCAATTGCGCTTCATTTTGCGTGAGGGTAAAAAACGCCAGATTCGCCGCATGTGCGAACTGGTCGGACTTAAAGTCAGCGGACTCAAACGCGTGCGCATCGGCAAGGTCAAGCTGGGTGATTTGCCGGTCGGCCAGTGGCGCTATTTGCGCGACGACGAGGCGTTTTAATGAATACTCCGGCACCTGTAGCACCCATTACTCCCACCCAACGTAAAGTGGTGGTTGCCGCCTGTTTCGGCACCTTTCTGGAATGGTATGACTTCCTGACCTTTGCCTCTTTGGCGACGTATTTCAGTGTGCTATTTTTTCCGCCGGATAATCAGGTGGCGGCCTTATTGGCCAGCTTGGCCACCTTTGGCGTAGGCATGCTGGTACGCCCGCTGGGCGCGGCTTTATTTGGCTCACTGGGCGACAAATACGGACGACGCCCGATATTTATCGCCACGATTGTATTAATGGGTGTGACCACTTTCGCGGTCGGATTATTGCCAACCTATGCGCAAGTGGGCATGCTGGCACCGGCATTACTACTGTTGCTGCGCCTGCTACAGGGCTTTGCGGTTGGCGGCGAAATCGGCGGTGCTGCGGTATATTTAACGGAACACTCCCCCGTCAATCGGCGCGGCTTTTACACCAGCGTGTTGCAGTTGATGGGGCCACTCGGCATCCTGGCTTCGACCCTGCAAGTAGTTTTACTGCAAGCCTGGTTGAGTGACGCAGACTTCCATGCTTGGGGATGGCGCGTTCCGTTTATCTTGTCGATTGTGCTACTGCTCGTTTCCCTGAAAAGCCGCATGAATATGATCGAATCTCCGGTATTTCTGGAAATGCAGGCAAGCAAGACGCTCTCCAAAGCGCCACTGCGCGAATGTCTATCCGACCGCCATACCTTGGGCCGCATGGCCTTACTATTCTTCTGTATTTCTGCCGGCGGCTCTTTGTTATTTTTTTCCTCGCAGGTATATACCAATGTATTCCTGAAAAGTGTGGTCAAGTTGGATCCGCAAGTTGCGGGGATGCTGGTGATGTTAAGCACGCTGGTATTGTTTCCCCTCACCATCTTTTTCGGCTGGCTGTCGGATCGGACGGGGCGCAGACCGGTGTTACTGGCCGGACTGCTGCTGGGTGTATTGACTATTCATCCGGTATTTACCGGCTTGCTACACTTTGGCAATCCCGCGTTGGAGCGTTTTAACCGCGATGTGCCGGTAACACTCTATGGCGCGTCATGCGATTACGGCCCTTTCACCGCTACACGCAATGATTGCGAACGTAATCAGGAACTACTTTCCAAGCTGGGGGTTTCTTATACGCTGCATCTGGCTGAGAGCAACAGCATTAAAATTGGCAAAGAGACGATGGTCGCGGGTTATGTACCCGGTGAACTCAAACAGACTCTCATCAGTGCGGGCTGGCCGGAAAAAGCGGATCCCTCTGCAGTTAATCGCTGGATGATTTTTTTATTACTTTTGATTCCGGTTACCGCAGTGGCGTTGATTACCGGGCCACAAACCGTCACGCTGGCGGAACTATTTCCGGCGCGCACCCGCTATACCGCAGTGGCGTTACCGCATAATTTAAGTGCCGGCTGGATTGGCGGATTGTCGCCCTTCATGGTGACACTGGTGAGCGTTAAAGCCGGAGATTCACTGGCGGGCATCTGGTATCCGGTAGGATTATTGGGCATGGCGTTTGTCATTGGCTATTTCTTTTTGCCGGAAACGCGAAATACCGCGCTGGAGAATTAATTTTCGAAATTTGCCAGAGAATGCATTGCGTTTAATTCCTCATACAGCAGGCTGTTGTAAAATACTTTCATCCAAATTCAGGAGAGCGTTATGTCCAACAAAACCATTATTCAAACCGCCGATGCTCCCGCAGCAATCGGTACCTATTCTCAGGCGGTGAAAGTTGACCGCACCGTTTATCTGTCAGGCCAAATCGGCTTGGACCCAACTTCCATGCAAATGGTGGACGGCATTGAAGCGCAAATCCACCGCGTATTTCAAAATATGCGTGCCGTAACGCTCGCCGCCGGTGGCGAGTTGAATGACGTGGTAAAGCTCAATATTTTCCTCACCGATCTCGGTCATTTCGCCAAGGTTAATGAAATTATGGCGACCTATTTTCAGCAACCTTATCCGGCACGTGCCGCAGTAGGCGTTGCATCCTTGCCGCGCAATGCATTAGTCGAAGCGGATGGCGTGATGTTTCTCAAAAGTTAAACCTGAATACGGCGCCCTCTTTTGTTCCGGCTTGGGATACGTTGAACACCTCTGTCAAAATTCCACCTGCCACCCAAAGCAAGTTCACCAAACTGGGCATTCACACACCGCTTGATCTGGTTTTGCATTTGCCGCTACGCTATGAAGATGAAACCAGAATTACCCGTGTGGATGATTTATTGACGGGTGAAACGGCGCAGGTGGAGGGTGAAATTATTCATAGCGAAGTTACCTTTCGTCCCCGGCGTAGCTTGATTTGCCAATTGCAGGACAACAGCGGAATTGTCTTTTTGCGCTTTTTAAATTTCTATCCCAGCCAGCAAAAACAACTGGCCGTCGGCAATACAATTCGTGCACTGGGTGAAGCGAGAGAAGGTTTTTACGGCATGGAAATGGTGCATCCAAAGTGTCGCAGCGTCACAGATAAATCTCAATTAAAACAAGAACTTACGCCGATATACCCAACTATCGCCGGACTCCCGCAAGCCACGTTGCGCAAGTATATTTTAGCCGCACTAAACACGCTGGAATTACCCGACACCCTGCCCGATACACTCCTCGCCACACTGCAGCTTCCCGCGTTTTCCGCCAGCGTAAAACTGCTGCATAACCCGCCCCCGCTAGCCGATGAAAATACCTTGCTGGAGCGCGCCCATCCTGCTTGGCGCCGCATCAAATTCGATGAATTATTGGCGCAGCAACTCTCTATGCGCGTGCATTATCAAAAACGCCATGAGCGCGTTGCGCCACGTTTGGCATCACTCGAAACTCTGACACCCGCCCTGCTACAGGCACTGCCTTTTGCGTTGACGCGCGCGCAGCAAAAAGTATTAAATGAAATTCGTCACGACTTGGCAAAGGCGCATCCCATGCAACGTTTGTTGCAGGGCGATGTCGGCAGCGGCAAAACCGTCGTGGCCGCCCTCGCCGCTCTGCAGGCAATCGAAAACGGCCATCAGGTGGCCTTTATGGCGCCCACGGAGATTCTTGCCGAACAACATTATTTAAAGCTGCGTGATTGGCTGACACCGTTGGGAATCACTCCAGTCTGGCTGTCCGGCAGCCTGAAAAAATCCGCAAAAAATGCCGCCATACAACACATTGCCCAAGGTGAAACGCAAATTGCCGTGGGCACCCACGCGCTATTTCAAAAAGCCGTCACCTTTCATAAACTGGGACTGGTGATTGTGGACGAGCAACATAAATTTGGTGTGCAGCAGCGCTTGGCACTGCGCGGCAAAGGCGCCGACCCGCATCAGTTAATGATGAGCGCCACACCGATTCCGCGCACGCTGGCGATGAGTTATTACGCCGATTTGGATGTGTCTGTGATTGATGAGTTGCCCCCCGGGCGCACACCGATTGTGACTAAACTGATTAACGATGCGCGCCGCACGGAGGTATTTGAACGGGTGCGTGCCGCCTGCCTGCAGAATCGCCAGGCGTATTGGGTATGCCCGTTGATCGACGAGTCCGAAGTGCTGCAATTGCAGACTGCGCTGGAAACCTATGCCACGCTCACCCAAATATTTCCCGAGCTCAAAGTCGGCCTGGTGCACGGCAAATTGGATAATGCCGAAAAAGTGCGCGTGATGTCCGCCTTTAAAAGTGGCGAGATTCATTTGCTGGTGGCCACCACCGTGATCGAGGTGGGCGTGGACGTGCCCAATGCCAGCCTGATGGTGATCGAACATGCGGAACGCATGGGGCTTTCACAATTACATCAATTGCGCGGACGTGTAGGACGGGGTGCGGCAGAAAGCTTGTGCGTATTACTGTTTCAAAATCCCCTGTCACACCTGGCGCGGGCACGCCTGAAAATTATCTATGAAAATACCGACGGCTTTGCCATTGCCCAACAGGATTTATTGTTGCGCGGACCGGGGGAACTATTGGGTGCCCGGCAAAGCGGAGAAGCCATGTTGCGTTTCGCCGACATCAATGAAGATGCGCACTTGCTGGAAACCGCCCGCTCTCTGGCGGATCAATTGCTACATGAATCACCAGCGGTCGCCCAAGCGCATTTGCAGCGCTGGATGGCCAACAAACCGGATTTTTTACATGCATGATATTTATTGGAAAAGTTTAACGCCCGGCTGCGCGGAACTCGCCCCGTGGCTGCACGACGCAGGTTCGCTGACGCGGCGTATTCAAACCCGATGCAAACATTTTGCGGTGCAAACCGTGCATAGCGGTTTGGCAAAAGTGGCTTATGACGAGGCAAGTTTGCTCAATATTCCATGCCACCGTTTGGCCTTTTCGCGCGAGGTATTTTTAATTGCGGATGGGCAGCCGGTAGTATTTGCCCACAGTACCTGTGCACTTGCGCATCTGCGCGGCGCGTGGGGCGCGGTGCGCGGACTGGGCAATCGCCCGCTGGGAGAATTGTTATTCACGCATCCGCTGGTGCTACGCCATCCCCTGCACTATAAATTATTGCACGGCTCACATCCGCTATTGCGCAAGGCTGGCGCGCAACTTAAAGCCTCCCCGAAAAGTTTGTGGGCGCGCCGCTCTTTGTTTTATTTACAGGGTGCCCCGCTGCTGGTAACGGAAGTATTTTTGCCGGAGATTATCAGCTTGAAGAAGTAGGAATGCTTTTCACACGATTAATGCGTACCACTTCGGTGATGCGCCGCAAATTGCGCATGACGTTCGCCAGATGCTGGCGACTACTAACCTGCAGGGTGAAATACAGCGCAGTGTAGTTTCCCTCATTGCTAAAATTCACATTCTCGATATTAGATTCAGCCTCGGCAATTGAGGCGGCCACTTTGGCCAGTACACCGCGCTGGTTTGCCACAATCAGCTTGATGCTGACCTCAAATAATTTATTGATATTTTTATCCCATGCCACATCCAGCCACTGTTCAGTATTACCGCGCCCTTTACGCAACGACTGGCAATCATGGGTGTGTACGATTAAGCCCTGACCGGGCTTGATAACGCCGATAATTGGATCACCCGGAATGGGGCGGCAGCATTTGGCAAACTGGATTGCCATGCCTTCGGTACCCTGAATCGTAACAATACTTGCGTTACCGGTATCCTTGCCGGGAATATCACTGATGCGCGCCAACGCGCGTGCAACGACCATATTCAAGCGGCGGCCCAGGCCGATATCGGCAAGAATTTCCTGGCGGGATTTCGCGCTGGTTTCTTTGATTACCCGCTCCCAGCAGGCATCCGGAATATCATGCAGCTTAATACCCAATGACGTTAGCGCCTGCCCCAGCAAACGTTCACCCAACTTGGCCGACTCATCCAAATGCATAGTCTTGAGCGAATGACGAATTTCACTGCGTGCGCGACTGGTGACGACATAACCTAACCAAGATGGATTGGGGTGCGCGTGCGACGCGGTAGTAATTTCCACCCGGTCACCATTTCTCAATTCGGTGCGAAGCGGCACCAGCTCATCATTGACTTTAACGGCAACGCAGCGGTTACCGATATCGGTGTGCACATTGTAGGCAAAATCGACGGCAGTAGCACCGCGCGGTAAAGAGAAAATTTTTCCCTTGGGTGAAAATACATAAACTTCGTCTGGAAATAAATCAATCTTGAGATGTTCCAAAAACTCTACAGAATCACCACTTTGCGCCAGACTTTCCAGCAAACTTTGCAGCCACTGGTGGGTCTTCTGGTGCAGTTCATTGATCGGCGTTTTATTGGTTTTATACAGCCAGTGCGATGCAACGCCCGCCTCGGCAATTTTATTCATTTCTGCGGTGCGGATTTGCACTTCAATGGGCGTGCCGAACGGCCCGAATAAAGTGGTATGCAACGACTGGTAGCCATTGGCTTTTGGGATGGCAATGTAGTCTTTAAATTTCCCGGGGAAAGGTTTATACAAACCATGCAGTGCCCCCAATGCGAGGTAACAGGATGGGGTGTCTTCGACCAAAACGCGGAATCCGTAAATATCCAAAACTTGCGAGAACGCCAGGGATTTTGCCTGCATCTTGCGGTAAATCCCATACAGATGTTTTTCGCGGCCCTTGACCTCAGCCTTAATATTATTTTCTTCCAGGCGCACTTTAATAGCTTCCAGAATCTTGCCCACCACCTCACGGCGATTGCCGCGCGCCACTTTAATCGCCTTGGAAAGCACGGTATAACGCGTGGGATACAAATACATAAAACACAAATCTTGCAGTTCTTGAAAAATGGTATTTAAGCCGAGACGGTTGGCAATCGGCGCATAAATATCCATGGTTTCTCGCGCGATACGATGACTTTTTTCGGGAGCAACCACCCCCAGTGTGCGCATATTATGCAAACGATCCGCCAACTTAATGAGGATAACGCGCACATCACGCGCCATCGCCATCAACATCTTGCGGAAGTTTTCCGCTTGCGCATCTTCCTGAGTTTCAAACTGCAACTTATCCAGCTTGCTTAACCCCTCCACCATGCCGGCAACCGGCTTACCAAAAGCCTGGGAAATATCTTCAATACTGGTATCGGTATCTTCCACTACATCGTGCAGCAGTGCGGCAATAATTGCCTGCGCATCCAAATGCAGGGGAGTAAGAATTCGCGCAACCGCGATAGGATGAGAAACGTAGGGATCCCCGGATTCGCGGGTTTGACCTTTGTGCGCAGCCTCACTAAAAGCAAGTGCCACTTCCACCGCCGCAACGTCTTCCGGCTTGAGGTAATTAGCAACTTCATCGATCAGCGCTTGAGCACCAAGTTGGGCCATTTTGTAGAATTCCGCCGGGAAGAACTTCGATTAGTGGATTATTATCATGAAAACGGGCCATGACCGCGCAAACTGGTATCGCGGGCATGGCCCGTTTTCGGGCACCATCCGGGGATGGCAGGTTATGCCATACCGCGATTTAATATTTCAATGCCAACCTTGCCTTCGCTAATCTCGCGCAAGGCGACCACAGTGGGTTTATCCTTGCTCTCATTAACCAAATGATTGGCGCCATTGGCCAATTGACGCGCGCGATAGGCAGCTGCCAAAGTCAACTCAAAACGATTTGGAATAAATTTCATGCAATCTTCTACGGTAATACGAGCCATTTAATTCTCCTGTTTGTGCAACTGATTGATTAGACGTGCTTGACGGGTGAGTTGCCGATTGCGCCGCAATCCGGTCGCGACCACCACGGCGTTTAGTTGCTGTAACGCCTCGTCCAGCTTGTCGTTGATGATAACATAGTCAAACTCCGCCACATGCGAGATGTCCTCGCGCGCGGCATCTAAACGCTTGGCGATAATTTCCGGACTATCCTGTTTGCGACCGGTTAAACGCGTCTCAAGTGCCGCCAATGAAGGAGGCAAAATAAAAATTCCAATGCTGCCGGGAAACTTGGCGCGCACTTGCGCCGCGCCCTGCCAATCGATTTCCAGCAAAATATCGCGCCCTTTGGCATTTTCCTGACTGATCCAGGTTTGCGAAGTGCCGTACAAATTACCGTACACCTCGGCGCTTTCCAAAAAGTCTCCGTGCTGGGCCATCAGCATAAATTGTTCGCGGGACACAAAATGGTAGTTGACGCCGTCAACTTCTCCGGGACGCGGCGCCCGGGTGGTATACGAGACCGAAACATCTATTTGCTTGTTTTGCTTCAACAAGCCGCTCACCAAACTGGTTTTTCCCGCGCCGGAAGGCGCGCTAACAATAAATAAATCTCCGCTCATGATAGTCATCACTCAGGTATGGTTTTCGGAAGGATTGAATAAGAATCACTAATGCAACTGCACGGCATGAATTTTACACGATCGGCCAGAGAAATTAGCACTTGATCAATTTACAGGCGATCATTTTGCTGAAAATCCGCAGCCTTTTACAGACACACATCAATCTCCGTTATCATTCACCCATGACACACAATACTGATCTTCTCAAACGCTCACTTTCCGCCGTCTGGCATCCCTGTTCGCAGATGAAACGCCATGAAACTCTGCCGCTGGTCGGCATCGCGCGCGGCGCGGGAGTGTGGCTGTATGATGCTGACAATAAAAGATATTTAGATGCAGTTAGCTCCTGGTGGGTAAATTTATTCGGCCACTGTAACCCGCGCATTAACGCTGCTATTACCGACCAGTTAGAAAAATTGGAACATGTGATGTTGGCGGGCTTTACCCACGAACCTGTGGTGCAACTTTCCGAACGGCTGAGCCAACTTTCCCCGCCCGGTTTGGGTCATTGCTTCTATGCTTCGGATGGTGCGTCAGCCACCGAGATCGCCTTAAAAATGAGCGCCCACTATTGGCGCAATCTTGGCAAGCCGGAAAAATCACAATTCATCAGCCTGCAAAATAGCTATCACGGTGAAACATTGGGTGCTCTGGCGGTGACGGATGTCGCCCTGTTTAAAAATGCCTATGGCTCACTAATTTTTCAAAATGCCACGGTTCCCAGCCCGGATAGCCGCCTCGCTGAAGCGGGTGAAAATTCCGAGCAATTTGCCTTGCGCTGTGCCGCGCAACTGGAAGCACATTTGCAGCAACATCACGCGCAACTTGCCGCATTTATTATTGAACCGCTGGTGCAGGGCGCCGCCGGAATGGGCATGTATCACCCGATTTATTTAAGCCTCGCCAAACAATTGTGCGAACGCTATCAGGTGCATTTAATTGCCGATGAAATTGCGGTAGGGATGGGCAGGACCGGAACTTTTTTTGCCTGCGAGCAGGCAAAAATTTCACCTGATTTTCTATTGATTTCCAAAGGCATTACCGGCGGATATTTACCTTTATCCATCGTCATGACCACCGATAAAATCTATCAGGCATTTTATGCAGACGACATGGCGCGCGGTTTTTTGCACTCGCACTCTTACACCGGAAATCCCCTGGCATGCCGCGCCGCTCTGGCCACACTGGATATTTTTAAATTAGATAAAGTATTGATTAATAACATAAATTTATCAATCCATTTAAACCGCATCGCTGAGCCATTGCGCGCCCATCCCAAGGTAAAAAACTTCCGCAACACCGGTATGATCTGGGCATTTGAAGTTGATTCCCCTTACCCCGATTTTGCACAGCGTTGTTTTAGTTTGGGGCTGGAAAACGAAATCCTGTTGCGCCCCATGGGCAAAACCGTGTATTTCATGCCGCCCTATATTATTAGTGAAAGTGAAATGGATTTTCTGCTGCAACGCACTTTAACCATCGTTGAACAACTGACGTAAATTTATGCTGAAAATTTTTGCCGGTTTTACCTTATTTATTATTTGCCTCGCGAATGCGCATGCGGCGCGCTTACCCAAAGAGGTTTTAACTGCCCTCAAGCAGTCCAATATTCCGCTCACCGCTACGGGAATTGTCGTGCGCCAAGTGAATGCAAAATCCCCCCTGATTCAAATCAACACGCAACAGTCGATGAATCCCGCATCGACCATGAAACTGCTCACCACCTACGCCGCCCTGGAATTACTCGGGCCCGCTTACGTTTGGAAAACCGAAGCCTATCTGGATGGAAAATTAGACAACGGCGTACTGCGCGGCAATCTTATTTTAAAAGGGTACGGCAATCCGAAATTAACCGTCGAACAACTTTGGTTATGGTTAAGCGAACTGCGCGCACGCGGCCTGCGCGACATTCAGGGCGATTTAATCCTCGACCGCAGCGCGTTTGAATTACCCGCACATAACCCCGCAGAATTTGATAACGATCCGCTGCGCGCCTACAACGTGGGGCCGGATGCTCTGTTGCTTAATTTCAATACCCTGCGCTTACGCTATCTGCCGGATGGCAATCAGCTGAAAGTTTTCAGTACACCGCCACTGGATAATATTGAGATCATCAACCAGCTTGCTCCGCAAACGGCGCCCAACTGCGACAATTGGGATGACACTATTCGCATTAAAGCACGTGGCGACAGCGTGGTATTTGAAGGCGGTTACCCAAGCGAATGCGGCGAGCGCGAGCAAAATATCAACGTAATGCCCCATACGCGCTACGTCGCCTCGATGTTTAATGCTATTTGGAAAGAAGTGGGCGGAACCTATATCGGTAACACGCGCGAAGGAAACTTAACGGGGTCGGCAAAACTATTCGCCACCCATTATTCCGAACCGCTTGCGTTGATCATTCGCGACATCAACAAATTTAGTAACAATGTAATGGCCAGACAATTATTTATTTCGCTGAGCCTACCCGGCGGACAAAATCCCCCCCAAACTTTAACCTCTCCCGCTCCCGCATCACAACCTCCTGTAAGTGAAGCAGACAGTGCAGCAACAATCCCGCGCAGCATTCAAATAACCAAGCATTGGCTGACGCAAAAAAAATTGAATTTCCCCGAACTGGTTATAGAAAATGGCGCGGGATTATCCCGACTGGAACGTATCAGCCCAAAACATTTGGCTGATCTATTGCAAAGTGCAACCGAAAGCCCCCTGAATGCAGAATTTACCGCGTCACTCCCCATTTTGGGCGTGGATGGTTCACTCAGAAAACGCTTAAAAAGTTCGCCTGCCACTCGCAATGCCCATCTCAAAACCGGCACACTGGAAGGCGTTAAAACAGTTGCAGGTTACGTAAAATCCAAAAATGGCAAAGAATGGATATTGGTGTTTTTTATCAACCATCCGAATGCAAAACACGCCGGGGCGGCGCAAGATGCACTTATCGAATGGGTGCAGAAACATTAAATTGAGGGACGAAACTAGATTAAATTGCCGTTGATTATTTGAGTATTTCTCACAGACCGGGAATTAAAAACTCAACGCTCCCGCCCACAAAATCCACCCCGTTATTGGGATTGCTAATATTGGCATTACTGATATGCCGATAGCCGATGCCGGCACGCCACTTACCTGCCAAGTCTTCAACCCCGATTCCGATGTGATCAGAAAATTGGAAATTAGTGCCTTTAATGCGCATGCCAATATTAGACTCACTCAGATAAGAAATACCGATTCCAAAATCCAAGGTTGCCGTCATTCGCTGCGAAAACGGTGCGCGCCAATGCAACATCGGAATCGCTGCGACATCCCAAGCGTTAATTCTTCCTTTTATAGAACGCTCGGCTGACCATAGCGTTACATTATAGTTGGGCGAAAATGATAATAAAGGTGACGCATCTGAACCTTGCATCAACTTGCATTCACCCTGCACCGCGCCCAAGGTTTTTGATGTCAACTCCTTATCCTTGCCATATTGCAAGCGCACCCGCCAGCGCTCATCCGCACATTCTGACAAGTTTGCGCCATGCCACCACGCAAATGCCCAGGTCGAAAGCGTCCCCACCACCGCCGTTGCCTTCAAATCTGCGTTGGAAACCGCAAAACACGGCCCCGATAGAAACACCAACAAAAAAATTGGGGACGGAGCCCGATTAAAAATTAATCGGGCTCCGTCCCCAATTTTCGCGGGGCATATCATAGGCCGAGCTTGCCCCACATCGCATCAACTTTGGCTTTAACCGCAGCATCCATGACGATTGGTGTGCCCCATTCGCGCTGCGTTTCACCGGGGAATTTGTTGGTGGCATCCATGCCCATTTTTCCGCCCAAACCGGAAACGGGACTGGCGAAATCCAGATAATCGATGGGTGTATTTTCCACGAGCAGGGTATCTCGCACCGGATCCATGCGCGTAGTAATTGCCCACATTACCTCTTTCCAGTCGCGCGCATTGATATCGTCATCCACCACGATGATAAACTTGGTATACATAAATTGCCGCAAGAAACTCCAAATGCCAAACATCACCCGCTTGGCGTGACCGGGATATTGTTTGCGAATACTCACCACCGCCATACGATAGGAGCAGCCTTCGGGTGGCAAATAAAAATCAATAATTTCGGGGAATTGTTTCTGCAACAGCGGGATGAATACCTCGTTCAACGCCACGCCCAACATCGCCGGTTCGTCGGGCGGCTTGCCGGTATAGGTTGAGTGATAAATCGGCTTGGGGCGCATGGTGATGCGCTCGATGGTAAAGACCGGAAAGCGATCCTGCTCATTGTAGTATCCGGTATGGTCGCCATAAGGGCCTTCCAACGCGGTCTCATCGGGATGAATGACGCCTTCCAGAACGATCTCAGCGGAAGCGGGCACTTGCAAATCGCTGCCCAGACACTTCACCAGTTCAGTCTTGGAACCGCGCAACAACCCGGCAAATTGGTACTCACTTAAACTATCCGGCACCGGCGTCACAGCACCCAAAATAGTTGCGGGATCGGCACCAATGACCACGGCCACCGGGAAGGGTTGACCGGGATGCTTCTGACAATGATCCCGAAAATCCAGCGCCCCACCACGATGCGCCAACCAACGCATGATGACTTTATTGTGAGCGATCACTTGCTGTCGATAGATGCCCAAATTCTGGCGGGCTTTATTCGGCCCGCGCGTCACCACCAAGCCCCAGGTAATCAACGGCGCCACATCACCCGGCCAGCAATGCTGAATTGGCAACTTCGCCAAATCGACATCCTTACCCTCCCACACAATTTCCTGGCAAGGGGCAGATGACAGAATTTTGGGCGACATGGTGAGCACTTGCTTTAGGATGGGCCATTTATCCCAAGCATCTTTCAGTCCCTTAGGCGGTTCAGGCTCTTTTAAATAGGCCAACAGTTTCCCCACCTCGCGCAACGCCAAAATATCTTCTTCGCCCATCCCCAACGCCACCCGGCGCGGCGTGCCAAATAAATTGGCCAATACCGGCATGTTATGGCCAACAGGATTTTCAAACAGCAGAGCAGGCCCATGCGCATTTAGCACGCGCTGGGCAATTTCGGTCATTTCCAAATGGGGAGAAACGGGGTGTGCGATGCGCTTTAACTCGCCGATTTTTTCAAGCTGAGCGATGAAGTCGCGTAAATCGTGGTATTTCATGTGTGACTCACCAATAATTTATTTACCGAAATTAACTAAATGACAGCACTGAAGACCAAATATTTAGATCTGTCATTTAACAGAAAACTAATCTCTAATTTCATCTAGCCACACCCTAGCATAAATTTCCAGATTTGCTATGTTTTGCCGAGCCTCTGCACTTAACGGAAGATCATCTACTCTCTTGCCCGCGAAGGAAACCATACGCTCCGCACCCAATGTAAACTCTTTCTTATATGTGACAAAATCTTGACTACTTTTCTGTTTAAACGCATCAAACCCGTCTTTTTCAACTTGCAACGCGTTCTCGCCTGCTTGCTTGTATTTTTCAAACTCATCAAGCTCTACCTGCCTATGAACCTCAAACTCTTCATTCAGACTCATGACGCTAAGCACGCCTTTCTGCATCCCGATTTCATTGCGACCGGGAATGTCTACAATCACAAAACGTGTGCCGCGTACACCTATCGTCGCAGTCTGTGTTTTAATTTCCAATACCTGACTTTTATCTTTAATTGCGTTAATGGCATAGAAAATTATTCCTGATACTTGACGAAAAAAACCGGCGTGATTTGCCAAATTAATTTCGATCTTACTGCTCTTGTCCACCACCAACAATCCTGTATTACCCACTCGAATTACGGCTCGACCATCTGAACCCGTCGTCAGTACAACTTTTGAGGGTAATCTTCCATTTAGGCCAACAGCGTTCTGCTGCCCTTCTTGCGTGTCACTGATTGTAATTTTGCCTTCAGCTCTAACGATATCAATAGCGTTACCAGCAAAACTAAAATTCACCCACACTAAAGCCGCCAAAAACAAACTAGCCTGGGAAAGCTGCAAAAATCTATCCATTACTATTTAGTTACAGCGGAAGATAACTCACTTTGAGCTTTCTCCGCCTCATCGAGTGTTGTTGCCTTGGTAGCTACCGAATCTGACGAAACAGGCGGATTATTTGCGCAACCGGAAATAATTCCAAGCCAGGAAACAATGACTGCAAAAAATATTTTATTCATTATTTTTCCATGTAAAAAGCCTATGCCCAAAGTAAAGGCATAGGCTTTTTCCTAAATTCTACAATTTTAAATTTCAGTTACACGACTATTGTTGCTTTGCAATTTCTGCAGCCAATTCGTCCTGGGCTTTTCCCGCTTGAAATTGTTGCCATAACGCATTGTCGTTATTCATGCTGTTTTTAACGGCTGTTTTTACGATATTAGCCTTATTGGTCTCATCAATTCCAACTAGTACATATAATTTACCATCCGGGCTCGAAGTACTTTTATAAACCTTGCTACCTACCAAAGTCTCATTTGTAATTTGCTTGCTTACAGACGTCATCGCTTTATCTACCGACTCTTGACTACCCGCTCCTGTGGTTTGTATAAACTGCTTCACCATATTTTGCACTTGAATTTGCATCTGCTGCGCCAGTTGTACGCGCGCATCAGTCGCAGCCATTTGCTTCATAAAAGCTTCGCCTGCAGCTGACTTTTCAGCGACACCCACGGCAGCTACTGCCACTCCCTCTACAGGTTCGTCACAAACCCAACCGGGCGCACCGGCAAATTTATTGCATTCGGCAGGTGCTGCAACCTTAACAGGCTCTGATCCACAAGCAACCAACCCCAAAGCAATTACTGATACTAAAAACGCAATGTTAAATTTGGACATATTTATACCCCTTCTTTATGTGAAAAAATTGACAGCAATATAGCCCGCACTTCAGGTGCACAATCTACCCGACACAAAAATAATCTACAACTTAAAAATACGCTTTTGTCTCATTCAGAGTACTTTATTTGCACGTATTTTACTCCGGGCATTTCGCGCAAATCCCCCAGCAACATATCCGGCAAAGTGACGTTCCACGCTTCTCCTAAACGCAACGAAGCACTGCCAATCAGGTTGCGGTAATGGATAACAACCGGACATTTTCCGCCGCACCAAGGCTTGAGGGTTTCGGCCAATTTCTTAATAGAAACAGGCTGTTCAATTGAACAGGTGAGTTCCAAACGTTTGGCAAACGCGGCGCGCGCGGAGGGGAAATCAAAAATTTCTTCCGCAGTGACGCGCATTCCCCCCGCATATTCATCAAAGTTAGCTTTGCCTTTTACCACCAGCAATTCACCCTCGCGAATCCAGGTACGGCTGGATTCGTATAACTCGTTAAATGCGGTGACTTCAAGTTGGGCGCTACCGTCTTCCAGCTTGATAATGGCCATGCGCCCGCGCCGGGTTTGCTGAATGCGCACCTCGCCGACCATGCCGGCCAACAACACTTCTTTGCCGGCGCGCCGGTGCGGGCCGTTTTGCGGAACGATTGCCGGAGTAATATCGGCCAGGCCAATTTTGATGAAGTTTGCCAGTTCAGCAGCAAATTCCTGATAGGGGTGGCCGCCCAGATAAAAACCAATACTTACTTTTTCCTGCTGCAATTGTTCGCGCAGCCCCCAGCGTTTGGCGGTGACCATTTCCACCGGCATGCTGGAACCGAGGTCATCGCCAAACAAATTATTCTGGTTGGCGGCACGCGCTTGCTGATCGGCGCTGCTCAACGCCAAATCCAACGTGGCCAACAGTTGCGCGCGATGATCACTGATGGTGTCAAAAGCACCGGCACGAATGAGTGCCTCGATGGCGCGACGGTTAACGATGCGGTTGTCCACGCGGTGACAGAAATCAAACAGGTTTAGGAATGGCCCACCGGCTTGGCGTGCTGCCACCATGTTATTGATGGCGTTTTCACCCGTCCCTTTAATGGCGCCCAAGCCGTACGCAATGGTTTTGGCGTCCACCGGCGCGAAACGGTAACCCGATGAATTAACATCCGGCAACAGAATTCGCAGCCCCTGCTTGGTAGTGTCTTGAAAAAAGAAACTCACCTTGTCGGTATTGTCCATTTCCGAAGTGAGGGTGGCCGCCATAAAAGCTGCCGGATAGTGATGTTTCAAATAAGCGGTTTGATAGGCCACCAAGGAGTAGGCCGCCGCGTGCGATTTGTTAAAACCGTAGCCCGCGAACTTTTCCATGGTGTCGAAAATTTCATTGGCAACCGCTTCGCCGATATTGTTTTTAGCCGATCCATCAACAAATATCGCGCGCTGCTCGGCCATTTCCGAGGCCTTCTTTTTACCCATCGCACGGCGCAACATATCCGCGCCACCCAGGCTGTAACCCGCCACCACCTGCGCGGTTTGCATCACCTGCTCCTGATACACCATGATGCCGTAAGTGGTACCCAGAATTTTTTCCATGCTGGGATGCGGATACACCACGCTCTCGCGTCCGTGCTTGCGATTAATAAAGTTTGGGATGTAGTCCATCGGACCGGGACGATACAAGGCGTTCAACGCAATTAAATCTTCCAGCCTGTCAGGCTTAGCCTGCACCAGCGTGTCTTTCATACCGCGCGATTCAAACTGAAACACTGCGGTGGTATTGCCTGTTTTGAAGATGTGGTCGTAAACGCCCCTGTCGTCGAGGGGAATAGTCTCAATAGAAAATGGGGAAGGGGGAAAGGGAGAAACCTCCGTGCCGCTGTTACCCTTCTGCATATCTTTTTCTGACTTCTCCTGCGCTGCTTTTTCCTGCAACACGCGCACGTAGCGCACAGCCCAGTCGATGATGGTCAGAGTACGCAAACCCAGAAAGTCAAACTTCACCAGCCCGACGGCTTCCACGTCATCTTTATCGAATTGACTAACCGACTTTTTCTCGTCGCCTTCGCCGCCTTCGGCGCAATACAGCGGACAAAAATCAGTCAATTTCCCCGGCGCAATTAACACGCCACCGGCATGCATACCGACGTTGCGCGTTAAATCTTCCAGACGTTCGCCCAACTCCAGCAATACATCAACACCTTCTTCGCTATTTATAATAGCGTTGAATTCCGGCTCCATCTGCCGGGCTTTTTTCAGCGAAACCGGCTTCACCCCCTCGAAGGGAACCAGCTTGGAAAGACGGTCGCATAAATTATAAGGCAGGTCTAAAACTCGCCCGACATCGCGCAGTACGCCCTTGGAAGCCATGGTGCCGAAAGTGGCAATTTGCGAAACGCACTTTGCGCCATATTTTTGTTTCACGTAATCGATAACACGCTCGCGCCCATCCTGGCAAAAGTCCACGTCGAAGTCGGGCATGGAAACGCGCTCGGGATTCAGGAAGCGCTCGAACAGCAAATCGTAACGCAGGGGATCAAGGTCGGTGATCAGCAAACAATAAGCCACCAGCGAACCGGCACCTGAACCGCGTCCCGGCCCAACCGGCACGCCATTGGGAAATTTTTCATCGCGAAATTGTTTTGCCCAGCGGATGAAGTCGGCAACGATCAAAAAGTAGCCGGGAAAACCCATATTGATGATCGTCTTAATTTCAAAATCGAGGCGCGCCATATATTCGGGAAATTTGGCCGCGCGCTCGGCTTCATTGGGATACAGTTGTTGCAATCGAGCTTGCAGTCCGCGCTCCGATTCGCTACGCAAAAATTCATCCAGCGTCTCACCGTTGGGCGTGGGGAAGTCGGGTAAATGGGGCTTGCCCAATTTCAAGGTGAGATTGCAACGCTTGGCAATTTCCACACTATTTTGCAAAGCCTCGGGCAGGTCGGCAAATAACGCCGTCATTTCGGCTTGTGTTTTGAAGTATTGCTGCGGCGTGAAAGCTCGTGCACGGCGCTTGTCGTTTATGACATAACCTTCGGCAATGCACACGCGCGCTTCGTGTGCATTAAAATCGTCAATCTTTAGAAATTGCACGGGATGGGTGGCCACCACCGGCAACGCCAGTTCCTCGGCCAGCTTTACCGTTTCGCGCAAATGCACTTCTTCGCGCGCGAAACCGCAGCGTTGCACTTCCAGATAAAACCGGCCGGGAAACATGCCCGCCCATTCACTCGCCACGATCCGCGCAGCGGCGGCATTGCCATTCAGTAAAGTCATGCCGACTTCGCCCAAGTGCGCGCCGGATAACGCGATCAAGCCGTCGGTTCCCGCCTTGAGCCATTCTTTGCGAATCTCCGGGCGACCGCGATCCTGATTTTCAAGATAGGCGCGGGTAATCAATTCGCACAAAAGCAGATAGCCCGCATTGGATTGACACAGCAGGAGGACGCGCAACGGTTTGTCGCGGTCGCTCATATTAGTGACAAAAACATCACAGCCTATAATGGGTTTTACACCTGCGCCGCGTGCCGCTTTATAAAACTTGACCAATCCGAATACATTACTCAGGTCGGTTAACGCCACTGCCGGCATGCCATCGGCGCGCGCAGCTTCCACCGGCGGACAAACATGCATTTTGATCGGGTTACCTTCCGCATCCTTTGATGGCGTTCCGTCTGTTTCGGTTTTGTATACCTCGGTATCCAGACGCACGACACCGTCGGCGATGGAGTATTCGCTATGCAAACGCAGGTGAATAAAGGATGGGGATGACATTTCAATTACGCGGGAAAATTAGCGAAAATACTGCAAAGACAAAAACTGGAAAGACTTTTAATGCGCTTCAGCGAAATTAAGGTTACTGAATGATAATCGACTCAAACAGCACGTCGGAAATGCCATCTTTTGCCTCTAAATGCAGGGCCTTGTTGACCGCCTCCTTGGTTTCAAGCATCAACTGATGCTTGCCTTCAGCGCTGCTGATTTGTTCTGGCGTTTTTTCGCACAGCAGAATAATCATTTCATGGCGAATGGCCGGTACATAAAGGCTCGCTTTTGCGGCCAGATCGGGATTGGAGATTTTTAGGGTAACGGTGAGCTGTATAACATTCTGCATTCCGGCCAGATTGACGGTAAAAGGTTCAAGCTTCTGATAGATAGCCGACCCTGCAGCACCTCCGCCCTCGCTGCTTTGGGCGGAGGCGTTGGAAATATACAAACATGAAATAACGAAGAGAAATCTCCAACTGCTGCGCAAAATAAATTCAGCAAATTTTTGCATACTGATGTCCCTATTAATTCTGGCGAGCTTGAAAACAATCAATTAATACTTCGAGCCTCACAAGCAACATGCTGTTTTAAAAGAAAATAAATTAAAACCCGGCAAGTCGAAATATTAAAAATTGGCGGAGAGGGAGGGATTCGAACCCTCGGTACCTTGCGGTACGCTTGATTTCGAGTCAAGTACATTCGACCACTCTGCCACCTCTCCGGAGTTTCGTGTAAAACAAAACGGTGCGCATTTTAACAGTTGAACTCAAAAATCGGGCAAAATGTTTCCATGCGTAATTTATTCGCCTGGAAAATTGCTTCTCTTATCACCATCGGCGTATGGTTTTGGGTGACTTTTGTCGCCATTGAACCTGCTCCCGATTGGAAGCAGGGTGTGCTGTACGTGGCGACTCCCCCCACCAATGCTGACGTGGAGCTAGCCTTTGAGCTTGAGTTGGCCACGCTTTTCGCGCAACGCCTAAAAGTTTCAATCAAACCGGTTGCCATGGATTATGCCCAGGTTGCTAATGCACTAACCACACAACAAGTGCATATGGCTGCCACCGGCATGCGTATTAATGAAAATCAAGCACTACGTTTTTCCGCCCCTTATCAAACCCTGCAAGAGCAAATTGTGTGTAACAAACGTATCCCCAAACGCCGGGCAGATTTGGCAAAACTCTATTTGGTTGTAGTTGCCGAATCCCCGCAGGAGGAAGTATTACGGGCTGTGGCTTCGGCAGAAAATGAGCTGGAGTGGGATTCCCAGCGTGGCAGATCTGTATCAAGTTTATTGCGGGAAGTAAATGACGGCGAGATTGACTGCACGGTTGCCAATGAGGAGCAAATTTCTCTGGCACGTAATCTATACCCAAAATTAAGCGATGGATTGGACTTGCACTCACCGTCACAACTGGCCTGGGCTTTCCCACAGGAGGTAGACACGGTACTTTTCGACGAGGCCGAAAAATTTATTAATGAAATCAAAACGAACGGCACGTTGCGTCATTTAATTGACCGGCATTACGGCCACAATGAACGCCTTGAAGCGATAGATTCTTTTACCTTTATCAGCAAATCACGCACTGAGCTTCAACAGTATAAACCATGGTTTAATGAAGCTGCCGCCGCAACCGGCATTGAATGGCATTTGCTGGCCGCACTGGCGTATCAGGAATCCCATTGGGATCCTTTGGCCACCTCGTTTACCAATGTGCGCGGCATGATGATGCTCACTGAAAGCACCGCACAACGCATGCAGATTACCGACCGTTTGGATGCACGATCCAGCATTCTTGGCGGCGCAAAATATCTGAAGCTCCTTAAAGATTCGCTGCCCAAACGGATTAACGATAAAGAGCGCACCTGGATGGCGCTGGCTGCCTACAATCAGGGACTGGGACATTTGGAAGATGCCAGGGTTCTTGCGGTAAAAGCAGGGCTTAATCCGGATATCTGGTCGGATGTTAGGCAAGTGATGCCGCTGCTGGCACGCCCGGCTTATTACGAACAAACCAAGTATGGTCAGGCGCGCGGCGGGGAAGCTGTGATTTTGGTTGAAACCGTGCGCCTGTATCACGACATTCTCAATCAACTGGAAGTAGAGGAGATGCAAAAGTCTCTCCCTCCCACGCCTTATTTCGGCTATTACGCGTGGTCCCGAAAGAAAACTAGCGCGCCGTAATAGCCGTCAGTCCGCCCATATACGGACGCAACACTTCCGGAATAGTCACACTGCCGTCGGCTTGTTGATAGTTTTCCAACACCGCCACCAGCGTGCGCCCCACCGCCAACCCCGATCCGTTTAGTGTATGCAGCAACTCCGGCTTGCCTTGCGCATTACGGAAACGCGCCTGCATGCGCCGCGCCTGAAACGCTTCAAAATTAGAACAGGAAGAAATTTCCCGATAGGTGTTTTGTGCAGGCAGCCATACCTCAATATCGTATGTTGTCGCGGACGAAAAACCGATATCGCCGGTACACAATTTGACCACTCGATACGGCAGCTTAAGTTTCAGCAAAATCGTTTCAGCGTGGCCGAGCAATTCTTCCAGTGCCTGATAGGAGGTTTCCGGATGCACCATCTGCACCAATTCAACTTTTTCAAACTGGTGCTGGCGAATCATGCCGCGCGTATCACGTCCGGCGGAGCCCGCCTCGGACCGAAAACACGGTGTATGTGCCACAAATTTCATCGGCAAACTTTCCATTGGCACAATTTCATCGCGCACCATGTTTGTAACAGGAACTTCGGCTGTTGGAATCAGATAAAAATTCTGCTCGCCGCTTTCGCCCATTTGCCGCGGCACTTTAAACAAGTCCTCTTCAAACTTGGGTAATTGCCCGGTGCCGCGCATCGATGCCGCATTCACCATGTATGGCACATAGGTTTCCGTGTAGCCGTGCTCGGTACTGTGCGTGTCCAGCATAAATTGCGCCAAGGCGCGATGCATACGCGCCAGCGGGCCTTTCAACAAAGAAAAACGCGATCCGGCAATTTTTGTGGCCGTTTCAAAATCCAGGCCACCCAGCCCCTCGCCAAGGGTGACGTGATCCTGTACAGCAAAAGCAAAAGTGGGAATTGCGCCGACTTTGCGTATTTCCAAATTATCGGCTTCCGAGGCACCCACCGGCACACCATCGTGCGGCACATTGGGAATAACGGCTAGAAAAGCATCCATCTCCTGCAATAAATGCGGCAGCTTGGTTTCCAACTGTTTCAGCTCTTCACCCAGCGCGCCCACCTCCGCCATAATCGCTGTCACATCCTCGCCCTTGGCCTTGGCTTGTCCGATCAGTTTGGAGGTCGCATTGCGCTTTGCCTGCAGCTCCTGCGTGCGCGTCTGGATAACTTTACGCTCGGCTTCAAGCAATTCAAATTGCGCTGTATCCAGCACATAACCGCGTGTCGCCAGTCGTGCCGCAACCGCAGCCAAATCATTCCGTAATGTTTGTATGTCTAACACTTCTTACCCCTGAGTAGGTCGGGTTAGCGCAGCGTAACCCGACAATTAGCTCAATCTCAACTTCATGTCGGGTTACGCTGCGCTAACCCGACCTTTATTTTTTTGCTTTCGCATCCAACTCGCGCAAATGCGCCAACTTCTCCGCAATCTTCGCTTCCAATCCGCGCGCAACCGGCTGATAAAAACTCACTTCCGGCATCCCATCGGGGAAATAATTTTCGCCGGCTGCATAACCGTCTGTTTCGTTATGCGCATAACGGTAGTCCTTGCCGTAATCCAGTTGCTTCATCAGCTTGGTCGGGGCGTTGCGCAAATGCAGCGGCACTTCACGCGAACCATCCTGCCTGACAAAGGCGCGGGCGGCATTATACGCGACGTACCCGGCATTCGACTTGGCGGCAACCGCCAAATAAATCACCGCCTGTGCCAACGCCAACTCTCCCTCCGGCGAACCGAGACGTTCGTACGTTTGGGCGGCATCGTTGCATAATTGAATGGCGCGCGGATCGGCCAAACCGATATCTTCCCACGCCATACGCACTATGCGCCGCGCCAGATAGCGCGGATCTGCGCCGCCGTCCAGCATGCGCACCAACCAATACAAAGCCGCATCGGGATTGGAACCGCGCACCGATTTATGCAGCGCGGAAATTTGATCGTAAAATGCTTCGCCGCCTTTATCGAAGCGGCGTAACTTTTGTGCCAGCGTATTATCCAAAAATGCCACGTCAATATTGCTAACCTGCGCAGTTTCTGCCGCAGTTTGCAATTGCTCCAGGACATTCAACAAGCGCCGCGCATCCCCGTCAGCATAACCGATGATGCGTTCCTGAGCCGCCGCATCAAAAGCAATATTGGGCAAAGCTTCCCGTTTAACGCGCGCCACCAGCTGCGCCATTTCAATCTCAGATAACGCTTTTAAAACATATACTTGCGCGCGCGACAGCAACGCACTATTGAGCTCGAACGAAGGGTTTTCAGTGGTTGCGCCAATAAAAGTAACCAGCCCCTGTTCAACAAAAGGCAGAAAAGCATCCTGCTGGGATTTATTGAAACGATGTACTTCATCGACAAATAAAATGGTATGCCGACCATTTTGTTGCAGAATTTCTTCGGCATGCGCGATGGCTTCGCGGATATCCTTTACGCCGGACAACACCGCCGACAGCGGCACAAATTCCGCATCAAACGCCGACGCCATCAATCGCGCCAAGGTCGTTTTACCCACCCCCGGCGGTCCCCACAAAATCATTGAATGCAGCTTGCCCGACTGAAACGCCAAACGCAACGGCTTACCCTCGCCCAACAAATGCGATTGCCCGATTACCTCGTCGATATGTTTGGGGCGTAAGCGCTCGGCAAGTGGGGCGGCGGGTTGGTTGGGGGTGAAGAGATCAGTCATCTTCTTTGATCTTTTTGTCGAAAATAATCACATCAAGATTCCGGCGCAGTGCGTCGGAATTCTTATTTAAGAATCGAAACATCCATAAATTATTGCGATTTTTCATTCGCCCAACACATCTGCACCTTGGGGTGGCACAAAGTTAAATAAATGAGGCGCAAGCTGGGGGTTGGTTTTTAATGCAGAAAAGCGCAACACGGTACGGTGTCCGAAGCTGTCGAATAATTCCATCACCACCAGTTCTGATTTTGTGTTGAATCCCATGAGCATTTTTTCAATACCGCTATCGGCTGTTTTGGGCTTGGCTTCAAGCCAGTCCAACCCATTTATTTCACCCCGATTTTGCAGCGCAAAATCCTTCTCGATCTCATTGTTTCCCGAGAGTAGAGCCGCAGGGCTGCCGCCCAACGCGGCATCTAATTTTTTAACTGTGACCTGGTTTAAATCCGCGTCATATAGCCAGAATTTCTTACCATCACCCACGATAATTTGTTCATACGGTTTTAGATAAACCCAGCGAAATTTTCCGGGACGTACAAACTGCATCGTGCCGGAGGAAGATTGAATCGCGTTACCTTTTTTGTCGTACACATCCTGGGTAAAGTTGGCCTGCGCGGAATGCGTGGCAGTAATAAAGGTTTTCAGCTTATCAGAGGCGGCAGCGTAAACATTGGCGGAAAAAAGAAATAGCGCAACACTGAGCGCTTTAAATATTGTCATATTAATCAATTAGTTACATTTAAATTTCAGGGCGATGAAGATGCGCCAAATGCTAGCCGTCCCGATTTGGCGCCAGCACTTCGCGGTTGCCGTTGCTTTGCATGGGCGTGACCAACCCGGCTTTTTCCATTTGCTCGATCAGTCGCGCGGCGCGGTTGTAGCCGATACGCAAATCTCTTTGCACAAAAGAAATTGAAGCGCGGCGCGACTTAAGCACGATGGCGACCGCCTGATCGTAGAGCGGATCGGCTTCAGCATCCGCACCACCGTCCAACTCACCACCATCACTCTGCTCATCCATTGAGGTCAATACACCCTCAATGTAGTTCGCCTCGCCGTGTTGTTTGATGTATTCGATGACGCGATGCACTTCCTGGTCGGACACAAAAGCACCGTGGACGCGCTGGGGATAACCCGTGCCGGGCGGCAGATACAGCATATCGCCCTGCCCCAATAATGCTTCCGCCCCCATCTGATCGAGAATAGTGCGCGAGTCAATTTTGCTGGATACCTGAAACGCCACGCGCGTCGGCACATTGGCTTTAATCAATCCGGTGATAACGTCCACCGAGGGGCGCTGTGTGGCCAACACCAAGTGAATGCCCGAGGCGCGCGCTTTTTGCGCCAAACGTGCAATCAGCTCTTCCACTTTCTTGCCCACCACCATCATCAAGTCCGCCAATTCATCAATAAAAACAACGATAAACGGCAACTCTTCGAGTGCTTCAGGGTTTTCCGGCGTAAGGGTAAAAGGATTGGTTAACGGTGTACCCGCTTTAATAGCATCGCGCACTTTCTGGTTGTAACCCGCCATGTTGCGCACGCCCAGCGAGGACATTAATTTGTAGCGCTTGTCCATTTCCTGCACGCACCAATTCAAGCCCGAAGCGGCTTGGCGCATATCCGTCACCACCGGCGCCAACAGATGCGGAATCCCCTCATAAACAGATAGCTCCAACATTTTTGGATCGATCAGCAACATGCGCACTTGCTGCGGCGTAGCCTTGTACAGCAGGCTCAAAATCATCGCGTTGATACCGACCGACTTGCCCGATCCGGTGGTTCCCGCTACCAGCACATGCGGCATTTTTGCAAGGTCTGCCACAATCGGTTTGCCGGAAATATCTTTGCCCATGGCCATGGTCAACATTGAGCCCATGTCGGCATACACTTGCGAACCGAGAATTTCAGACAAATGCACCATCTGGCGTTTCGGATTGGGTAACTCCAGCGCCATAAAACTCTTGCCCGGAATTGTTTCGACCATGCGAATGCTCACCACCGATAAAGCACGCGCCAGATCTTTGACCAGGTTAATAATCTGACTGCCTTTTACGCCCACCGCCGGTTCAATTTCATAACGCGTAATCACCGGCCCCGGATAGGCCGCAACCACTTTGACTTCCACACCAAAATCCATCAACTTGCGCTCAATCAATCGCGAGGTAAATTCCAGCGTATCTTGAGACATGGTTTCCACGGCATGCGTGGGCGGATCGAGCAAATGTAGCGGTGGGAGTGGAGAGTCGGGTAAATCTGAGAACAGGGAAACTTGTTTTTCTTTTTCCACGCGAGTGGAACGGGGAACTTCCACAACCGGCATTTCGATGCGCAACGGCACATGATCCTCCACGCGCTTCTTTTCTTCCTGTACCACGACGTTACGCTCGGTGACGGCCTGCTCGCCGATGCGCTTATCCTGACGCGTTTGCCAAGTATCGCGCACCCACTGATAAGCGGTTTCAATCAGCTCGCCCAGCTTGTCAATAAAACGCAGCCAGGACAAACCGGTAAATAAACTAAAGCTAACCACCATCAGCGCCAGCAATAATAGGGTCGCTCCGGTAAAGCCGAATATTCTGGCTAAAAATTCACCCGTTATAATCCCCAGCATGCCCCCCGGCGATAAGGGCAACGCCACTTGCCAAGTGTAAAGGCGCAAAGCTTCCAAGGCACTGCTGGAGATCAGCAAAATCCAGAAACCCAGCCACACCGCCCATACGGCACGCTGGCCAAACAGGCTGTCTGCGCTCAGATTGCGGTAACTGGCCCACACCAGTTGCAGCATAAGCACCACCCACCACCAGGCGGAAAAACCAAAAACATATAACATCAAATCTGCCAACCACGCACCCGCGATTCCGCCAGGATTTTGAATGAGAGGAGAGCTGCCACTGTGCGACCAGGCAGTATCGGCACGATCATAGCCGAACAAAATTAGTACAAAAAATAACGCCACAGCCACCAGAAGTAGCCAGCGTGATTCGCGCATCAAAGCAAGGAGTTTTTCTAAGGGTTCAGCGGTGGAATTATTATTGGGAGCGAGTGCCATTGGCTTGAGAATTTGAATCTAAATGAGCTTAATGATTAATTTGAAAGTTTTGCAGATCTTCTTTGGGGAACATGCCCATGCGCCGCGCCAAGCTCACCGCCTCGGTACGCGAGGTCACGCGCAAAGCCTGATAAATTGCCGCAACATGCACCTTGACCGTGCCGTCTGCCAAATTTAATTTCTCGGAAATTTCCTTGTTGGTCAAACCCTGCGCCACCAGCGTCAATATTTCCAGTTGGCGCGCGGTCAAACCCTGTTTGAAGGTGCGGCTGGTGCGCCGATCCGAACTGCCACCACTATCCATTTCCATATTGGAGATGGTTTGCTGCAATAGCTGCGGGGGCAAATAAATCCCCCCATCCATCACCATGCGCAGTGCCGACAGCATTATTTTGCTGGAGGACATTTTAGAAATGAAACCCATCGCGCCATATTCCATGACCGTTTCAATATCTTCCCGCTGATCCGATCCTGACACCACCACCAGGGGAATGGTGGGGTTTTGCTCATGGAATTTCTGAATAGATAACAACCCTTCACTGCCCGGCATATTGATATCCAGCAAGGCCAAGTCCAAATCCGGATTGCTGGCCGCATGCATCATTCCGTCTGCAAAATTTCCGGTATCAATAATTTCGACCTCGTCGGCAAGTTGCTGCAATACATAGCGCATCCCGTCGCGAAACAGCACATGATCATCAACCATCAATACTTTAATTTTCATAACTTTCCCTTTTTCGCAATCATACCATTCCCGCTGTTTCAGGTTGAGTACTTCAAAATTTCAATTTTCTGATGAAACTACTAGCCATCTCACTAAGCTGCAAAAAACGCAGCAAGTGATTGGTTAGAAGCTAGGCAAGGCGCGAACAAAAAATTAGGACGCAGCATATATATAATATGTAAGGAATAATTTTTTGTGAGCAACGTAGCATCGCGAAGAAAATTTAAATTTTTGCTCCCGCTTAACCTTCCCCGTGCAGCGCAAAATACATCATGGTGCGCAGGCGTGCCGGGGCAATGGGTTTATGCAATAAAATCGAACCGCTGGCATGAATCGCCTGTAACGCCTCCGGGCCGGTATCTCCCGTCAAAATCAACGAAGGTACATCATCTCCCCATAATTCCCGCACCCGCTGAATAACATGAATGGCAGTTAAACCATTCGGCAGGCGATAGTCGCATACTAAAATATCGGGGCGCTGCGCCGCAACATCCATTTTGCGCAGCACATCTTCCGCATGCTCCCCCGCAAATACCTTGCACCCCCAGCCCAGCATAATTTCTTTAATCATTTCCCGGATATCGGGATCATCCTCGACCAATGCTGCGGTCACTCCGTGCAGATCGTAACGCGAGAGGGTAATGACGAACGGCTGTGCCATATTAAGTTGTGCATTGCCGCTTTTAATATCAAAACTAAATTCAGAACCTTTACCCGGCGCCGATGTTACACCTACCTTGCACCCCAATAATCCCTCCACCCGACGCACAATGGCCAAGCCCAAACCCAAGCCTTTACGCCGGTCGCGATGCTGATTATCCACCTGGTAATATTCTTCAAAAATATGCGGCATTGCCTCGGCGCGAATACCAATTCCGGTATCCGTCACGCTGACATGCAAAGCATCCCCGCGCAGTTCACAGTGCAGTGCGACTTTGCCCTGATCGGTGTAACGAATGGCGTTGGAGAGCAAATTCCTCAAAATTCGATCGAGCAAAAATGGATCGCTATACACCACCCAATCACCATTTGCCATATCCAAACATAGGCCTTTGCTGTGCGCGAGAGGCGCCAAATCCACAAACAGGCGATCCAGCAAAGGCTGCAATTCAAAATTCTGCCAACGTGCCTCCACGATCCCCGCTTCCAATCTGGATACATCCAACAATTCGTCAAACATAACCACCAGTGCATTGACCGACTTGCCAATTTGACCGGCCAAATGTTTGGTTTCACTTTCCTGCGCCACTTCCTGCATCGCGTCACTGAACAACATCAAAGCCTGCAAGGGTTGGCGCAAATCATGACTGGCAGCCGCCAGAAAACGGGATTTTTCTTTACTGGCCGTTTCGGCACGTGATTTCTCTTTGGTCAGTTGCGCCACCAAGGAATCGTTCTCAAAACGCTGACGTAAAGAGGCAAAAAAGTTTCTCCCCAACTGCCGTCCGGAATTGATGAGAACCATAATATACAGTGCCAACATCGCGGCAACCAGCAGGTGCACAGAATCACCTTCATAAGCCACTCGCACCAAGGTAGGCAACAGAATTGGCAAAAGAAACAAATACAGCGCCGGGGGATAGACCGGATTCAATGTTACCGCCCCCGAAGTCAGGCCTAAAATAACGCATAAAAACAAGGCTTGAAATGCCAAGTCTGGCGGAAAGAACAGGACTGCCGCAACGCCCCACAGTGCACCCACTGCCAGTGCAAAAATATCAAAAACGCGACTCCAAATACGGCATTGCGCAACGGTTTGGGTGGCTGCGCGATACTTCCACCATGCGCCCAGTTCGGCAATATGAATCAACAACAGAATCCCTAACCAAGCGAGTAAACCAGTGTGCGGAGCCTGATTCCACAACAATCCGACGGTGAGCGGCTCGACCAGCATCTGACTGGCGGCAATGACGGGAAGAAAACGCAGACGCGCACGAATTTGCTCGGCGCGAATCGGCAAGTTTTCCGTGTTGACATAAAAAGCGATTTCTTCGCGGATACTTGCTTGTTCGCTCATGATCGGAGTTTACCGGGCAAGTGCCAATAACAACTTGATGTCCTGCACCAGCAACCCGGTTTTTTGCTGGTAAGGTGCCAGCAATACGTATTTACCATCCGGTGAGATTAAATAGGTTCCAGCCGAATGATCCAGCGTATACCCGCCGCTTTTGGTTTCCTGTTTGCGGTACATGATGCCGAATGCTTTGGCGGTTTGTTCAGTGGCCACATCATCACCCGATAGCCCGACAAAAGTGGGGTAAAAAGCCGGCGTATAGTGCGCCAACATTTCCCGTGTATCGCGCTGTGGGTCAAGGGTTACAAACAGCACTTGCAGCTTATCCGCATCCGCACCCAGCAAGCGCATTACCTGTGCAAAGTCAGCCAGCGTGGTGGGGCAAACATCCGGGCAATGCGTGTAACCAAAAAACAGGGCGACAACTTTGCCCCGATAATCGGCCAGGCTGCGCGATTTACCCGTCGCATCAAACAAATGGAAATCCGCCTGTGCATACGTTGTACTGACATCGCTGGCGTTAAACGGTGACGGGAGCTTAGACTCACACCCGGACATTAATAACGCCATGATTAATAAGATAATTCTAAACAGGAACATGACAGCTCGCACTCCATCCGTAGGTGTAAAACGTGTAACTTACTTTTAACAAACCATACGCGCCAAAACAAACCACCAATAATCCGGCCGCCAAACGCACGCGGGGCGATTGTACCCAACCCTTGATACTTTCCCAAAATAGTCCGATCGCCAACAAATTGGGCAGCGTTCCCAAACCAAATGCCGACATCATCATTGCACCTTGACCGGCACTGCCGCTGGCCAGCGCCGTGAGCAAAACGCTATACACCAAACCGCATGGCAACCAGCCCCATAAAGCGCCCAGCCCCAGCGCACGCGGCAAGGTATTCACTGGTAATAATTTTGCGGTGTAGGGTTGCAGTCGCTTCCATAAACCCGCGCCCAACTGCTCCAGACGACGCACTGCGCCCCACACACCCGCCAAATATAATCCCAATATAATCAACATGATACTAGATAGCGCAAACAGCAAATGCTGTACTGGCAAGACATCGCGCAGCAGCAATCCCGCCTGCCCAACTGCCCCGACCAGCGCGCCCGCCAGTGCATAACTGGCAATGCGCCCGCCGCTGTAGGCCAGATGAAATGGCCAGCGGGGCCGGTCTTTAGGTACCTGTGCCGTAAAAATCCCCACGATGCTGCCACACATGCCGAGGCAATGCACGCCACCCAGCAGTCCCACCAGAAATAAAGCAACAATACTGAAGTCACTCATGAGATTCTTTGGCGTCCAATAAATCCAGCTGTAAATAAGTGGCCGCCACTTGCGCATCCGCCTGTGCCAGATTTGGAATTACGCCCAATAACGGCGCGGGGATACGCTCGCGCAGCGCATTAATATTTTCCTGCAGCGCGGGCATATCCGGATCGAGGATATTCGCCACCCAGCCAGCGCACTGCAAGTCATAATCATTGATGACGCGCAAGGTTAACAACGCATGGTTCAGGCAACCGAGGCGCATACCCACCACCAAAATAACCGGCAGCTTTAACTCCCAGGCCATATCTGCCGTATCTTTTTTGTTGTTCAAAGGCACCATAAATCCGCCCACACCCTCGACAATGACCTCATCCGCCAAGCGTGCCAATTCGTGGTAAGTGGTCAGAATACGCAACAATTCGATGCGCACGCCTCCATGCAATGCAGCCAAATGTGGCGCAATGGGATGCGCAAAACAATAGGGATTCACCTGACCGTAGGTTAACGCTAAATTGCTAGCGGCGCGCAGTTGTAACGCATCGTCGTTATGATCATGCGCATCACACCCGGCAGCGACCGGCTTAAAGCCCGCCACACTCTTTCCTTGAGCGGCGAAAGCATGCAACAACGCGCAACTCACCAGCGTTTTGCCAACTCCTGTGTCGGTTCCGGTAACGAAATAGCTCATAATTTAAAATCAGTTTTGATGATGGCGCGCCCATCCTGAATTTTTCGGGGGGCCGGTTTCCAGGCGTGGCCGTAGATAATTTCAAAGGTCGCGGGAAGCTTACCGTCGCGGCGCAATTTTTCATAATTTTCCGTCACGCGCTGCCACGCCGCTTTACCCATCAAACCTGAACCGCGCCCGGCGGTGGCATTGTTGGCACCGATACTTTTCAGATCCTGCATCACAGCGCGTACATCATTGTAAGTCAGCGTGATGCACTCCATTTCCATCACCGGATCGGCGAAACCTGCCGCCGCCAGCATATCGCCGACATCGTGAATATCTGCAAAACGATTGACATGGCTGTAACCATCCACCTCATGAAATGCCGTGCGCAACTCTTTTAAGGTATCCACGCCGAAACTGGAAAATATCAATAATCCATCCACCTTGAGTACGCGTTGGATTTCCCCAAAAGTGGCGGGTAAATCATTACACCATTGCAGGGCTAAATTCGACCACACCATCTCAACGCTGCTGGAGGCAAGCGGTAAAGTTTCCACATCGGCACACACAAAATTTTCTCGCTTGCCGGCAAATATTTTTTTCCACCAGGACGATGTGCCGCGCGCCATTTGCAGCATACCGATGGCAATATCCAGCGCGATGAGATCGGCTTTCGGATAGCGCTCGCCCAATTGGCGCGTGCCCCACCCGGTACCGCTACCGATATCCACGATACGTGCGGGCTGCAGTTTTATGCAATCCAGTTTGTCCAGCATCCGGATGCACACTTCGCGCTGCAGTACCGCCGATGCATCGTAATCGTGAGCGGCGCGACTGAACGCGCGGCGCACTTGTTTTTTATCTATTTCATATTCGTTCATAATTTTAGCTCGCAGATTTCGAATAATAAACACTTTAAAATCAATATGATGCAATCATCCTTGATCTGCATTCCCTGCACGGCTCTTTTTTAAAAAATCATTAACTGCCCCAACAAAAATATCCGGATGCGACAAAAACGGGGCATGTGCCGCGCCGGGTATTTCCAACAGTTGTGCTGCGGGTAATGTTTCGGCCAAATAATGCGATGCTTGGGGCGGCGTTAATTTATCCCGTTCACCGGCAACCACCAAAGTGGGCTGGGCAATGTAGGCCAACTCGGCACGCAAATCAAGTTCATTCAATACCTGCAAACCGGCACGCAACGCGATGATATCCGGCTCACCGCGACTGAATAATCGCTCGCGCAATTGCACCAATAATTCCCGCTCATTTTCGCTGCCGCGCAATTGCAAGGCGATAAAACGCCGCAGCGTGGCAGCATGATTTTGCTCCAATTCCACCGCAAATTTTTCAAAAACGTCCGCTGCCATTCCCGTTAACCAATTCTGGCGTTGCACAAAACACGGCGTGCTCGCCACCAGAATTAAGCGTTGAACTTTTGCGGGTTCACGCAGCGCCCATTGCGCTGCAATCTGCCCGCCCAGCGACCAACCGCACACGCTAACCGGCTCGCTAAATTGCGCCGACATGCGCTCAACAACATCAATCCATTCCACGTTTTTGCTGTGGCCATAACCGGGCAAATCGATGCTGTGTACACAAAAATTTTGCGCTAGTTTTACGGCTACGTCGCTCCACACGCCGCCGTGCATTCCCCAGCCATGCAGCAAGACCAGCGGCGCGCCGCTACCGATACACTCAACGTGCAAGCTCATGCAAGGCCTCAATAAGTTGATCCACATCTGCAGCGCAATGCGCGGCAGACAGGGTGATACGCAAGCGAGCGGTGCCCTGCGGCACGGTGGGCGGACGGATCGCGGCAACCCAAATGCCGCGCTCACGCAGGGCTTCGCTGAGCTGCAATGCTTGCAGGTTATCGCCGATCAGCAGGGGTTGAATTGCGGTCGCCGAGGGCATCAGCTGCCAAGGCAAGCCAACAAGCCCCTCTCGCAACTGTTTGATAAGTTGCTGCAGGTGCGCACGCAGATCATCCCCGTGCGCAATCAACTTTAAACTTTGTATAAGCGCAACTGCCAAAGCAGGCGGCGAAGCCGTCGTATACACGTAGCTATGTGATTGATTAATAAGGGTATTTATAACAACCTCTGGCGCCGCCACAAACGCGCCGGATACGCCCGCTGCCTTGCCCAACGTGGCCATGTAAATAATTCGGGGAGAGGACAATCCAAAATGCGCAAGCGACCCGCGCCCCTGTTCGCCCAGCACGCCAAAGCCGTGTGCGTCATCCACATATAACCAGGCATCATGTTGCTCGCACAGCGCCAATAATTCCGGCAAAGGTGCAACATCCCCATCCATGCTGAAGACCGCATCCGTAATAATCAGCTTTCGTCCGGAGGGCGTTTGCTCCAGCAGTTGCGTAAGCTGCTGCAGGTCACCGTGCCGGTAACGCTTGATATTCGCACGCGACAGCAGCATGGCGTCGTTGAGCGACGCGTGATTAAGCTTGTCGGCAAACACGCTATCACCCCTGCCTACCAAGCCTTGCACAACACCCAGATTGGCCATATAGCCGGTGGAAAACAGCAGGGCAGCGGGCTTGCCGACAAACGTCGCGAGCTGTTGTTCGGCTTCATGATGCGGCACAAAATGGCCGTTTACCAGATGCGCCGCACCCGCCCCCACGCCCCATTGCTGCGCCCCCTGTTGCAGCACCGTGATGAGTTGCGGATGGTTGGCGAGCCCCAGATAATCGTTGCTGGAAAAAGCCAGGTAGCTTATTCCATCCACCACAATGTGCGGGGTTTGCGGGCTGGAAAGCGTACGCCGCGAACGCAACAGACCGCGTGTTTTACGTTCGTCGAGGGCGGTTTGTAATTGGGTAAAAGGCATTGAAATCTGGTTGGTCAGGTGACCTCAGTGCTTATCCGCAAACGGATACATCCCCAATTTATCCAGCAAGGCACGGTCGCGTTCTACGTCCGGATTGCCGGTGGTCAACAGCTGCTCGCCATAAAAAATGGAGTTGGCACCCGCCAGAAAACACAGCGCCTGAATCGCATCGGACATCTGCTGGCGTCCGGCGGATAAACGCACGCGCGCGGTGGGCATGGTAATGCGCGCCACTGCAATGGTGCGCACAAAATCCAGCGGATCGAGATCTTCCTGTTCGGCCAATGGCGTACCTTCCACCTTCACCAGATTGTTGATCGGCACACTTTCCGGATACGGTTCCATGTTGGCGAGTTGCGCGACAAGTTCGGCGCGCTGGGTCAGGTTTTCACCCAGGCCGACAATACCGCCGCTACAGATATGCATGCCCGCTTTGCGCACCCGCGCCAGCGTGTCCAGACGATCCTGATAATCGCGCGTGCTGATAATATCGCCATAAAATTCCGGCGAGGTATCCAAATTGTGGTTGTAATAATCCAAGCCGGCCACACGCAATTGCTCGGTTTGCTCGTCGTTCAACATGCCCAAAGTCGCGCAGGTTTCCATGCCCAAGCCGCGCACCGCTTTGACCATTTCCACCACGCTTTGCATATCCTCCGGCGAAGGTTCGCGCCAGGCTGCGCCCATGCAAAAACGATCCGCTCCGGCGGCTTGTGCGGCTTGCGCGGCTTTAACCACTTCGCTCACCTCCAACATTTTCTTATTTTCCACCCCGGCAGAATGAAACGCCGACTGCGGACAATAACCACAATCTTCAGAGCAACCACCTGTTTTAATTGACAATAATGTAGAGAGCTGAACCGCATTGGGATCGAAATGCGCGCGGTGAATTTGCTGGGCACGAAACATTAAATCGGAAAAAGGCAGCTTGTATAAAGCCTCGATATCGGCAACCGACCAGCGTTGCGCAGTGTTTTCAACTTCAACGGGGGGACGATAAAACTTCACAGTTTGAGTTTGCATGGCAGAATGAACGTAATAAATAACACCCGACATCTTCAATTAATCCACCTATCCTGTCAATTTTGATGAAACCAAATTTGCACAGCCGCTCATTTTTTGAGCGATTCTTACCCAAGCAGCCGTGTTTTTTGTGCGGCGCGTTAAGCCATGACGGTGTGTGGTGCGCAGCCTGCGATGCGGATTTGCCGTATTTAACTGCTGCACATTGCCCGATATGCGCCCTCCCCTCAGCTAACGGGGATATCTGCGGACAATGCCTGCAGCATCCGCCGCAGTTTGATCGAACTTACGCTGCATTTGCCTATGCCTTTCCGCTTAACAAACTCATTCAGGCGGCTAAATTCTCCGGCCAAATAACCTTGATCAATCGCCTGGCTGATGCGCTTACTCAACAACTTGACCAGATGCCGGACGGCCTGATTGCTATGCCTTTACATCCCCTGCGCTTGCGCGAACGCGGCTTCAACCAATCCTTGCTGCTGGCGCAGCGCATCGCCAAACAACTAAAAATTCCACTATATAAACAATCAGTTGAGAGAGTACGCAATACCACGCCACAATCCACTTTACCTTTAAAAGAGCGCGATAAAAATATGCGTGACGCGTTCGCCTGCGCAGTTGATTTTTCCGGCCAACATCTTGCTATTGTGGACGATGTGATGACCACCGGTGCCTCGATCGAGGCACTGTCGCGCACCTTGCGCCAAGCCGGTGCAAAACAAATCAGTGCCTGGGTTGTGACGCGCACCCTGCACCACTAAATACATTTCAAAGTACTGCACAATTTGGAGCGCAGTGGCACAACGCTGTTCGCGCACAGCTCACACCAAAACCGCGAAGTCATGCCTTCGCACTCCCAAAAAAACACGATATTTTTTGCGTACTCCGCCCCATTTGGAGTGCGGCGGCATGACGCCGCCGGTTTCCGTTGCGAACTCAAAACTTGTGCGGTCATACCCGAAAACCGCAGCGTCATGCCGCCGCACTCCAAAAACATTTTTCCCGTGCATCGAAAATTGTTATCGCCGCAGGTTCCGATTACAATACACGCATGTCCCAACTTGACCTAAGCCACCATTTTTTAATCGCCATGCCAGCCATGACCGATCCCTATTTTGCCAAATCGCTGACCTATGTTTGCGAGCACAACGAACAGGGGGCAATGGGTATCGTGGTCAATCGACCGATCAGCCTTAGCCTGAGCGAGCTGTTTGCACAGATCAATTTACCGTTAAAGCCAGCCGAGTTGGAAGACATGCCCGTGCACTTTGGCGGCCCGGTGCAAACTGATCGCGGCTTCGTGTTGCACGAACCGAATGGCAATTGGCAATCCACAATGCACATTAACGACCGGGTCGGCCTCACCACCTCAAAAGATGTTTTACAGGCCGTCGGGGAAGGCACCGGCCCGCGCCATATTCTGGTTACCTTGGGATATGCCGGATGGACTCAGGGACAATTGGAACAAGAATTAATGCAAAATGCCTGGCTCAGCGTTCCTGCCGATGAACGCATTTTGTTTGAACTTTCCGCCGAAGAACGCCTGCCCGCCGCAATGGCGCTGCTTGGAGTGGATTACGCTTCACTCTCCGAAGAAGCCGGACATGCCTGACGGCGTTTTGATTCATCCCCAATTCGACCCTGTCGCCATTCATCTGGGCTCATTCGGCATCCACTGGTACGGGCTGATGTACTTGCTGGGCTTTGCCTGTTTCATCTGGCTGGGCAGAAAAAGATTAGCGTCTTTAAATCGCCCCGGCTGGGATGAAAAATTTCTTGATGACTTGCTGTTTTATGGTGTGCTCGGCGTGGTATTGGGTGGCCGACTGGGCGAAGTCCTGTTCTACAACCCCGGCTTTTACTTTGCCAATCCCGGCAAAATTTTCGCCATCTGGGAAGGCGGCATGTCATTCCATGGCGGTTTTTTGGGCGTACTGTTCGCCATGTTGATGTTTGCCCGCAACCGAAAAATAATCTGGCTGCAGTTGCTGGATTTTATTGCCCCCCTGGTTCCACTGGGTTTGGGTGCCGGACGAATTGGAAACTTCATCAATGCCGAGTTGTGGGGGCGTCCCACCGGAACAACGTGGGGCATGGTTTTCCCCAATGTCGATACCCTTCCCCGCCACCCCTCGCAACTCTATGAATTTGCCTTGGAGGGCCTCGCCTTGTTTGCCCTGCTTTGGCTGTATTCCGCAAAGCCCCGCCCGATCGGCGCAGTTTCCGGCCTGTTTCTCATCGGCTACGGCAGCTTCCGCTTTATCTGCGAATTTGCCCGCACCCCGGACGACGGCATCTTCGGCTTGATGTCTCTGGGCATCAGCATGGGGCAATGGTTAAGCTTACCAATGGTGTTGGCGGGTATCGCGTTACTGGTCTGGGCACACAAAAAAGTAACCTAGTTGCGAACTCGATTTAGTTGGTATGTCTTGGTATTTTCACTTTCTCAACTTGCTCAAATTCACCATCGCGCACGCCATATCTTTTCCAAGATCGCAGCTCTTCTGCATCGTTATCATCGCGCCAGCATCGTCGCGCATCTTTTTCAGAAAAAAAGCTTTCCCGTAATAAAACTCGGCATTTTGCGGATCTGCCTCGATTGCCTTGTCATATTCAATCCGGGCCTCGTCATTGCGCCCGGCATTGGCGTAAGCCCCCGCCAGTGCCATTCTCACCGGCGGAAAAGCAGTACTGATTTCCAGTGATTTTTTGTAGTCCTCAATCGCACTGTTCCAATCGCCTTTATCTTTCGCCGCATAATATCCCCGACCATAATAAGTACGTTGCGCCCCCAAACGATTTTCACCGTGCAACAACTTGACCGCATCGTCCCATAAGCGATAATTGTCGGCCATCACCCAGAGTCGGTTCCACGATAATGGAACCAAAACCAGCGCGATCAAAGCAGCGATCAGCATGAATGTTCGCGCGGGGTGGGCAAATAGTTTTTCCGTCTGCCCATGCGCTTCGTCTCTAAAATGTGTAGGGTGCGCTTTACGCACCATGGTGCATGGAATGCGCCCTACGCCAGCCAGCAAAGGAACTAACAGTAAAAAAACCGGCATCCACAAATAGGCACGATAAAGAACAAACGGCTCTTGAATTCGAATCGTTGAAAACTCGGTCAGAAACAACAGCCATGGATAGAGAAGTGCCAAGCCCAATAGTCCCAGCCTGCCACCTCGCAATAAACAAAACAATGCCCCCAAACCGTAACTGACATAAGCTGCCAAGCCTATCCAGCTCGTCCAATCCCGATACGCAAGAATAAAATTCTCGCGCATATCAATCGACATCCAAGCGGGATTTGGAATAATCATTAAAAACAAGTACTTAAAAAACAATTCAGCCTGCGTCAACACACTCAACAAATGCAGCATCGGTACGCCCTGCAGCATATTTTCTTTGCCAATTAACGATACGGCATCCATCTCATAGGTGGCACCCAAAATCCCTTTGGCGCGCATTACCACAATCAGGGCCGTTACAAAAAAGCCAAGCCATGTCGCCAGCAGAGCGCGGCGCGATAACTGAATTTGCGCACGCATCAACCAGGTCATCGGCAATAAAATTGCGGGCACCATCAGGCTGTGTTCTTTACTAAACACCGCCAGAAAATAGCCTGCCACCGCCAACGCGGCATAGCGCTTATCGCCGTCGATCAATGCACGAAAGTAGGCAAGATGCATCACCAGCGTGAACAGGGTGGCCATCAATATGCTGCGCTGCACCAGATAACCTGTGCCATACACCGCCAGCGGATGACAGGCAAACACCAGCGCGCCCAACCAGGCACCCCAGTTCGCCATGTGCTGCCGTGCCGGCTCTGCGACAAATAATGAAATCCAAAGGCGTAACGCCAGCATCAACATGAGCACATTCATGCCGTGCAGCAACAAATTCTGCACACGAAAAACAAACGGCTCCCCGCCGAAAAACGCCCAAGTTATGCCAAAGCTGGTGTAAGGAAACCAGCGAAAATTAAAAACAAACGGGGCATCCGCAAAATTTGAGATGCTATTATTAAAAAAAGTCGCGTCGTCGAACGCCAATGGATTATTGAGAAATGGCACATAGACAATTAGCACCAACAAAACCAATAACAGCGCTTTATTTCGATCTTGCGAAAAATTCAACTTTAGTTGCATATTCAAGTACCCCTGAAAATGAAAAACCCCTCCGAAGAGGGGCTTTTTAACGCTAACAAAAATTTCCAGTTAGAATTAGTTCCACTTTGCAACCAGTGCTGGTGCTGGTGCTGCACATGTGGTTGCAACAGCCCATTTAAGAGATGTATTACCCACGGTAGGTGTGAAGGTAACATTACCGCATGAAGTTGCCCCAATAACACCAGCTGCAACAGTAGCAGTAATCACGCCAGCCGTAGATACAGTCAACCCGGAAACTTCGGTTGTTGTTGTAGGAGCGCCAGCTAATCCCAAGGAAGTCCATGCATCCGCAGTTGTTGGAAACGCACCGCCATTATTTTGAGCATAATCAGCAAGCGCAGTTTGCAGTGAACTTACAGCTGATGCAATTTTAGAGAATTTTGCCTTGGTAATGTAATCCTGGTAAGCCGGAATCGCTACCGCAGCCAAAATACCGATAATCGCTACCACGATCATCAATTCAATCAGGGTAAAACCTTTTTGTACTTGTTTCATGTTAATGCTCCTTTAGAGTTTGAAGGGTACACACGGGGTGTGCGCGAATTTATGAGCAGGATGCGTGCCACACCAATACCAAATTGAAAATACACAGTTTTTTCACCAAGCGCCCCTTTCCGATCAATCTTTACTGGCACTTTACGTCAACCCAACTGACAATTTTCGTCACACCGAAAAATAATTAGCGTGCACAAACGTAACTTGTCTGTAAATAACTTGCGTAAAGTTCGCCCCTTCCACTTCCTTGACACTCCCGCCCCGCTCCCTGATACTTCGAACTCCTTATTAATATAGACTTTTCGCTTTGGACGCATTTTCACTGTGGGCGCTGTTTACTGCCCTAATCATTATTCTTATTTTTTCTGCATTTTTCTCAACGTCCGAAACCAGCATGATGGCGTTGAACCGGCATCGCTTGAGCCATCTGGTGCGCAAAGGTAATAAAAGCGCCAAGCTCACTTCCAAATTATTGTCGCAAACCGATAAGCTGCTGGGTTCAATTTTATTTGGCAATACCTTGCTGAATGTGGCAGCCGCCACCCTCACCGAAATTATCGTATTTCGCCTGTTTGGCCACGACAACAGTACCGCGCTGATCGCCGGAACACTGACCATCACGTTTGTGATTTTGGTATTTAGCGAAATTATGCCCAAAGTGATTGCGGCCAGTCACGCGGAACGGGTTGCACTCCCCGCCAGTTACCCGCTGGCATTTTTCGTCAGGCTGTTTAATCCGGTGGTTTCTATCGCCACGGCCATCGTGCGCATGATACTCAAGCTGCTGCGCATCAAAATACAAATAGATCAAAGCAAACAAAGTGTTAGCTTAAACGAGGTGCGCATGCTGGTGCTGGAAGCGGAGCAGTTTATGCCAATCAAACATCAAAAAATGCTGCTCAATTTGGTCGATTTGGAGCGGGTCGAAGTGAATGATGTGATGATTCCGCGTAATCAAATTGAAGCACTCAACATTCATGCCGCATCCGAGGTGCTCAAACAACAATTGGCGACTTGCCACCACACTTTGCTGCCGGTTTATGAAGAGGCGATGGACAACATTATTGGCATTTTGCATGTACGCAAAGCGCTGACTTTGCTGCAACGCGATTCCATTTCCGGGGAAGATTTACGCGAGCTGCTGATTGACCCCTATTTCATTCCCACCCACACCACCCTGCTTACCCAGTTACAATATTTTCAGGAGCGCCATTTGCGTCTCGGACTGATTGTGGATGAATACGGTGAATTACTCGGACTGGTTACACTGGAAAACATTCTGGAAGAAATTGTCGGCGATTTCACGACCCAATCTCCCGCGCAAACCGGAAAATTCTTTAGGCAGGAAGACGGCAGTCTGTTTATTGAAGGCAGCACACTGTTGCGCGATTTAAACCGCAAGATGGGCATGCACTTCCCGCTGGATGGCGCTAAAACACTGAACGGATTGATTCTGGAGCATCTTGAAGATATTCCCGAGGCGGGCACCAGTTTAAAAATCAGCGGCTATCCGATCGAAATTATTCAAACGCAAGACCGGGTGGTCAAAGTGGCAAAAATTTTTATCGCACTTCCCACAAAAGCGGACACGCAATACGCTGACAGTTAACAACGATCAATATCTGCAAAGAAAACAATTATAATCCGGCTCACTATGGCGCTTTCTTGATGCGCAATTCTGCTGAGGTGACAAATGGCGACTGCAAAAAAAACCGAAAAGCCTAAAGAGCAACTTTACTCCTGGGAAGGTAAGGACAGATCTGGAAAAACCATAAAAGGTGAAATTCGCGGGCCGGGTGAAGCTGCTGTTTCTGCCAACTTGCGACGGCAAGGCATCACCATTACTAAAATTAAAAAAAGTTCCAGTCGCAGCGGCAGCGTCACGGAAAAAGATGTCACCCTGTTTACACGTCAACTGGCCACCATGCTTAAGTCAGGTGTGCCGTTGTTACAGGCTTTCGATATCGTGGGTAAAGGCCATGACAATCCCGCCGTAGCGCGATTACTGCTAGACCTGAAAACCGATGTGGAAACCGGTAGCAGCCTGGAACAGGCTTTTCGCAAATTTCCGTTATATTTCGACGATCTGTTTTGCAATCTGATCGGTGCCGGAGAACAGGCCGGTATTCTGGATAGCTTGCTGGATCGATTGGCCACTTACAAAGAAAAAATTCAGGCGATTAAAAGCAAAATTAAATCCGCCTTGTTTTATCCAGTGTCCATCATCGTCATCGCTTTTGTCATTACTGCAGTGATCATGATTTTTGTGATTCCGGCCTTTAAAGAAATGTTCAAGAATTTTGGCGCGGACTTACCCATGCCCACACAAGTGGTGATGGCAATGTCGGACTTTTTTGTGACTTGGTGGTGGGCCATTTTCGGCATTATTGGTGGCGGCGGCTACTGGTTCTTTTATACCTGGAAGCGCAGCAAAGCGTTGCAAAACGCCATGGATCGATTATTACTTAAAGTTCCCGTATTTGGCATCCTGGTTCGTAAAGCCTCGGTAGCACGCTGGACGCGCACCTTATCCACCATGTTCGCCGCCGGCGTGCCCTTGGTTGAAGCTTTCGACTCAGTGGCAGGAGCAGCGGGTAATGCAGTGTATTTTGATGCCACGAAAGAAATCCAACGCGAGGTAATGTCAGGAAGTAGCCTGACGGTTTCCATGCAAAATACTGGAGTTTTTCCCAACATGGTGCTACAAATGGTGGCAATCGGCGAGGAATCCGGCTCAATCGACAGCATGCTATCCAAAGTGGCGGACTTCTACGAAGCCGAAGTAGATGACGCCGTAGAAGCGCTTTCCAGTCTGATGGAGCCGATCATCATGGTGGTGCTGGGGACGTTGATCGGCGGTATGGTGGTGGCAATGTATTTACCAATCTTTAAAATGGGTCAGGCCATTTAATCACTATGCCAATGACTTTTTTCCAAGCACTTCAAGATATTCCAACACTATTCATCACCGTCTCGGGTGTCGTTGGTTTGCTGGTCGGCAGCTTTCTCAATGTGGTGATTTACCGTTTACCCAAGATGATGGAGCGCGACTGGCGCATGCAGGCCGCTGAATTATCCGGTAAAGAAATCGCGCCTGAAGCGCCTTTTAATCTGCTAACACCGCGCTCTGCTTGTCCCAGTTGTAATCACCCCATAAGTTCGATTGAAAATATCCCTATAATCAGCTACTTAGCGTTGCACGGCAAATGCCGAAAATGCAAAGCGCCGATTTCCCTGCGCTATCCAGTGGTGGAAGCAATTTCCTGCATACTGAGCGCTTATGCCGCCTGGCACTTTGGTTTTGGCCTGGCCGGATTAGCTGCGGTCCTGCTGGTATGGACGCTCATTGCTCTCACTTTTATCGATTTTGACACGCAATTATTGCCGGATGACATCACCCTTCCTTTGCTTTGGTTAGGTCTGATGTTGAATTTAAATGCTGCATTCACTAGCCTGTCCAATGCGGTTATCGGTGCCATTGCCGGTTATCTGATTTTATGGAGCGTGTATTGGGCGTTCAAATTAGTAACCGGCAAAGAGGGCATGGGTTATGGCGACTTCAAATTGCTTGCCGCTCTGGGCGCATGGCTGGGCTGGCAAATGTTGCCCCTGGTATTGCTGCTCTCGTCGATCGTTGGTGCGGTGGTGGGCATCACCCTAATTTTAGTGGCCAGACACGGGCGCAATATCCCCATTCCATTCGGACCTTATCTGGCGGGAGGCGGTTTAATTGCGCTATTTTGGGGCGCCTCGTTAACCCAAGCCTATCTGCAAATGATGGCGCCATGAGCGTCGCGTCTGCGCAAACACATTTATTAATTGGCCTGACCGGTGGGATTGGCAGCGGAAAAACCACCGTCTCAAACATGTTTGCAGAATTGGGCGCGCGTATCATCGACACCGATGAAATATCCAAACAGCTCACTCAAGCTGAAGGCGTGGCTATTTCCGCAATCCGAGATACATTTGGCGCGGAGTATATTGATAAGACAGGCGCTTTGGATCGCCCGAAAATGCGCCAGCTCGTATTTAGTAATACAAACGAAAAACAACGCCTTGAAGCAATATTGCACCCCTTAATCTTAAATAAAACCAAACAGATTGCCCTAAGCCCCACCCCGTTGCCGTACACGATAGTAGTCGTGCCATTATTATTTGAAGTACCCGGTTATCGGGGCTGGCTACATCGCACCCTGGTCGTGGATTGCCCGGAAGAAATTCAGATCACGCGCACCATGCAACGCAGCGGGCTGGATAGCGCAAACGTGATTAAAATTATGGCCCAACAAATGCCGCGCTTGCAACGTACTGCACTGGCAGATGACGCAATTGAAAATTCCATTGATTTAAAAGGATTATTTAAAGATGTCGCTCAGCTTCATCAGCGCTATTTAACAATGATTGCGCGAAGCGATTGACGATTTACCCCTCACGCGATATCGTGCCGCCCTAACCATAAAAAACACCCTAAAAATTGCCAAGATGATCAGTTACGAGTTTCCTCTTAATGAACGAGTGCGTACCCTGTTACGCTTGGAGGATCTCTTTTCGCGGGTCGATTTATTGATAAAACGCAGTGACAGCACCGATCATCACGCGGCCCTATGCGTCCTGTTTGAAATTCTTGAAGTTGCCTCGCGCGCCGATCTAAAATCTGATTTACTTCAAGAGCTTGAACGTCAACGCAAAGTTCTTGCTGCGTTGCACAATAATCCCGCGATTTCTGTTACTGCATTGGAAGCCATTCTCACCGAAATTGACCGCGCCAGCACTGATCTTCTGTCTATGAGCGGTAAAATCGGTCAACACTTACGCGACAACGAGTGGCTCATGAGCATTAAGCAGCGCACTTCAATACCCGGCGGCGTTTGTGAATTTGACTTACCGTCCTATCACTATTGGAAACGTCAACATGAAGACATTCGACGTCAACATCTGTTATCTTGGCTAAATCCGCTATTGCCGCTGCATGCCGCGTTGGAAATTGTGTTGCGCCTTTTGCGCGAAAGCGACAAAGTGCATCATTTCACCGCAGTACAGGGAAGCTTTCAGCAAATGCAGGGCGGTAAGGTTGCGCAGATGATTCGCATTATGCTTGAGCAAAATTTACCCTGTATTCCAGAAGTTAGCGCCAACAAATATGCTTTAAACATTCGTTTTGTGACGGCCAACTATGCGGCGAAAACCAGCCACTACGATCAGGATGTTCCCTTCGATTTAACCTTCTGCTCTTTGTAATGACCACTCAAAAAGCTCTGATCGTCGCCTGTCCTCACTGCGGAAAAGAACACTTTTGGGACACCGCCAATCGTTGGCGTCCCTTTTGCTGTGAACGCTGCAAAATGATCGATTTGGGCAAGTGGGCCAATGAAGAATATCGCGTTGAGCAACGCGAGAGCGATTTAAAACAAGCCGCAGATTTGCAAGGATAATTCCCCTCCCCCCTTTTGCAAAGGGCGAAGGCTTTATACTCACCAGGCCTGACGCAATAACGCGATACCGTGCGCACCGTGTTGCCACGCGGTCTGCATATCTTCTGCAATCAGCCCTCCCAAAGCGTAAACCGGTATGGATGCTCCGCTCGCGATGTCGGCAAATTTTTCCCACCCCAAATGCGGTGCCCCCGGGTGAGATTGAGTGGGAAGCACCGGACTCAGCAGTGCGAAATCACAACCCAATTCTGCCGCTCTGTTTAACTCTTGAGCATCGTGACACGAAGCCCCACACCAATCCACCTCAGGCCTTTGTTTTAATTCACTAAGTTGCGTTGCAGTTAATTGCACGCCGTCTGCGCCCAGTGCTTGCGCTAAGGCAATATCGCCATTTAGCAGCACTTTTGCGCCGTGCGCATGGGCCAAAGCAAGCACGCGTTTTGCCAACTCACAAAATTCATCTGAAGTCAGATTTTTTTCACGCAATTGGATCAGCTTTAAACCCTCGCTCAAGCGCCCTTCCAAGCGGGACAAAAATCCCTCGACACCCAATTCTGCCGCATTGCTGATGGCATACAAGGTCGGCAATTCCAAGGCGCGCAAAATAGGCATATTCGCCGGCAATAAAGGAGCGACATTCACTTGATCTTGCAGACGTCCGCGCGCCTGCCAAACAAACTCCTGACCTTCGAGGCCAAACAACTCGCCGCGCCATTTTGTAACCCTAAAAAAATAAAGCTTCACCGTGGCATGCGGATAGGTAAACACACGCGTGAGCCAGGGATAGGCAGTTTCTACCTCGATCCCCAATTCTTCGTGCAATTCACGCACCAACGCGGCATGTGCTGATTCTCCAAGCTCAATTTTTCCGCCCGGAAATTCCCAATATCCTGCCCATATTTTATCCGCAGGCCGCTGCGCCAACAGATAAGAACCGTCGGATTTTTGCAAGACGGCCGCAGCCACTTCCACCACTTTGCTATTCATTTATTTCTCAATTAAATAAAGTAGTTATAAATTTCACGCACATAGCAATTTACCACCCGTACAGCGCTCAATTCCTGAAATATCTTGCGCGGAGAACACTTCTGCAAAACCTTTTTCCTGCAGCAACGCCCTTACCTGCACGGCCTGGTCATAGCCATGCTCTAGAATGAGCCAGCCATTTTTTTCAAGATACGCAGCCGCATGACTAATAATCCGGCGAATATCGTCCAGCCCGTCCGCACCGGAAGCCAACGCCGAGAGTGGCTCAAAACGCACATCCCCCTGACTTAAATGAGTATCATTTTCCGCGATGTAGGGTGGATTGGAAACAATCAAATCAAACTTCAAGTTCGGCATATCTGCAAACCAATTGCTCTGCATAAAATTGACGTTGCCGATATTCAGAAGACGGGCGTTGTGTTGCGCAACGGCCAGTGCGGCACCCGAAGCATCGCACGCCCAAATTTTGGCCGCGGGATGTTGCCGTGCCAGCGCCAGTGCAATCGCCCCACTACCTGTGCCCAAATCAAGAATTTGCATGTCACCGGAATCCATACGCTGTAGCGCCAACTCCACCAATAATTCAGTGTCGGGACGGGGAATGAGTGTGGCTGAATTAACAGTCAAGTTCATGCCAAAAAATTCCCGCTTTTCGAGAATATAGGCGATGGGCTCACCGCCCAATCGGCGCTGTAATAACACCTGATAAGCCGCCTCTTCATCGTCATTCAAGATGTGCTCTGGGTGCGCGAACAGATAGGCACGCTTAACCTGCAATACCTGCTGCAACAAACACTGCACTTCAATGCGCGCACTGCTCGGATCAAGTCCCAACACCGCTTGTAGCTGCCCCGAATCTTGCCGCAAAATGTTATTAAGTATGCGTTGCATCATTGAAATCATCGGTGAGCCATCGGGAAAAGTATTCGCTATGTTAAACTCTGCGCACTTTTTTTGCGAGATAACATCATGTCTGGAAACACCTTCGGCACGCTTTTCACGGTAACTTCTTTCGGCGAATCCCACGGCGCAGCGATCGGTTGTATTGTGGACGGCTGCCCGCCGGGATTAGCCCTGAGTGCTGCAGATCTGCAACACGATTTAGACCGGCGCAAACCCGGCACGTCGCGCCATGTTACCCAGCGCCGTGAATCGGACAGCGTGGAAATTCTCTCCGGCGTATTTGAGGGAAAAACTACCGGCACGCCGATTGCATTGCTGATTCGCAATGAGGATCAACGCAGTAAAGATTACGGAGATATCGCCAACACTTTCCGCCCCGGCCATGCTGACTATACCTACTGGCAAAAATATGGAATTCGCGATTATCGCGGCGGCGGTCGTGCTTCGGCGCGCGAAACGGCAGCCCGCGTTGCCGCCGGGGCAATCGCCAAAAAGTGGCTTAAGCAGCGTTATAGTGTGCAGATTCGCGGTTATCTGGCGCAATTGGGCGAGATTAAAATCCCGTTTAAAAACTGGGAAGAAGTATCAGCCGAAGGCAATAGTTTTTTTGTGGCAGATGCAAGCTATGTCGCGCAACTGGAAGAATATATGGATGCGCTGCGCAAGTCGGGTGATTCGATTGGTGCCCGACTCACTGTAGTGGCAGAGGGCGTTCCGGTAGGCTGGGGCGAACCGGTCTTCGACCGTTTGGATGCGGATATCGCCCATGCGCTAATGGGCATCAATGCGGTAAAGGGAGTAGAAATCGGCGACGGATTTAATTGTGTCGCGCAAAAAGGCAGCGAGCATGGCGACGAACTCACTCCGCAGGGATTTTTATCCAACCATGCCGGCGGTGTGCTGGGCGGCATTTCAACCGGGCAAAATATCATTGCACATTACGCCATCAAACCCACTTCGAGTATTCGTATCCCGCGCCAGTCGATCAATCAGGCCGGTGAGGCCGTCATGGTATCCACCGAGGGTCGCCACGACCCCTGCGTTGGCATTCGCGCCACGCCTATTGCGGAAGCAATGTTGGCGCTGGTATTAATGGATCATGCCCTGCGTCAGCGCGCACAGAATGCCGATGTGGTCTGTGCCACGCCGAAAATTAAATGATTTAAATGAATTTTTAATATGCGCAAGAGGTGGAAGGTGTGATTGAGCACGCGCCGGAATCTTTGCGTTTAAACAACCAGAAACGCTCGGATTGATCCCCCCTTCGCCCGCCCTCCCAAAGCTTTTGCCAGTGCGTCAAATCTTGATTGAATTGGCTTAACTTGCGGCCTTCCAGCAATAGCAAGTCGCACTCCGGCCTGGGTTTGGCTCTAAGCGTAATGCCCGCATAATACTGCAACATGGCACGCTCGCTTACGCCCACGCCCTGCCCCGACATACACACATATTTTTCAGGCAATGCCTGCTTTAAACTCTGCATCACAACGCGATAACTCTTGCTACTGTTCAACCACGGCATCCAAATGGTAACGCCAAGTATCCACAACAAAGTCGCACCGGCCGCCCAATTAATCACCGAACGGCGAATCGACCTGCCGACCCGCCAAACCAACACGACCCATAATACCGAGACGGTAACGGCGATAATGAACGGGTTTCTCTGGAAATACGGCTCGAATCCCGGACGGTACTCTTTCAATAAATGCGTAATTTTGGCGGGGCTATCCACCAGCAAGCCGGTCCACCCCCACCACAACAGGATAGCCAGCAAAGCAAAGGTCATAATACTAAACCAATCCAGGGCATTGGCCGCCCCGCGACGTAGCGTAAACAGGGCGCCGGTGGCAAGCAAAGTAAGTGGTAACAACAACGGCATTCCGCACAAATCATTGATGCGCGGCGCAAGACTTAAGGCGAGCAGCATTACCCCGAAAGTGATCAGCATCAATTGAAATTCAATAGAGCGGGATATCTTTCGGCGCGCTTCCCACACCGACCAGATGGCCAAAGGCAGCGCCGGCCAGGCATACCAGGGAAGCATGGTTAAATAATAGAATATATCGGGATAACTCCCGCCACGCGCATAGTCGAACCACTTTTGAATATTGAGTTGCCATGCCCACTCGAAAAACAAATCGGGCGATCTCAGGTAAAGCAAAGCTGGCCAAATAATCAGCCAAGGCAAGAGACTTAGTAAGGCGCTACCCAGTGTGTTATAAAAATTTCGGGTACGCCATGCGGGAATAAACAACAAACCCGCACTAATCAAGATGAAGAAAACGGGGGCAATAAAACCCTTGGCTAGAAAGCCAATCCCGACACCCGTCCCCAACAGAAAACCGGCTAAAAAATGACGTCGTGCACTCAGCGCATAGCCATAAATCATCATGGCGCAACCGGTCAACAACGCCAGATCGGTAACCAGTAAGTGCGCACGCGTCAATATTCCCAAGCTACCGATTAAAATGATTACCGAGGTCCAGCCCGCGCTTCTGCCAAAAAATTCGCGACCGGTTAGGGCGGTAAATAACAACGTTAAGGCCATATAAAAACCGCTCGCCAAGCGTGCGCCGTCATGCAGCGGCAGTAGCGGGGCAAAAACTTTGGCAAAAACTGCCGCGGTCCAATAAAACAGCGGGGGTTTCTCGATAAACACATCGCCCGCCAAGGTGGGCACCAACCACTCGCCACTTTGAATAATGTGATACACCAAACCAAAGCTATACGCTTCATCAGGCTTCCAGGGATCATGCCCGATCAAACCTGTTAACAACCAAATAGTGCACAACAACCCCAGGAACAATGCCTTGGTGGGCGTGACAATCTGGTCTTTTTGGTAGGGGTAATTAAACATGTCCGTGTATTTTATCGTGTTTACGGCGCATTAACAGGCCGGCCCATATTTTCGTCAATAAAAAAGGCAGCCGAAGCTGCCTTTTTTATTGTCTGGTACGAGTGCAAAGGAATAATTAAGCAGTTGCTTCCGCTTTAACCGTACCCTTACCGTATTTCTGACGGAATTTCTCAACACGGCCTGCCGTGTCTACAATCTTCTGGGTGCCGGTATAAAAGGGGTGGCACTCGGAACAAACTTCAATATGCAATGGCTTTGCCAAAGTTGAACGTGTGGTAAATTTATTTCCGCAGCTGCATGTCACTGCAACCTCGTTATATGCTGGGTGAATATCAGTTTTCATGGTTAGTTTCTTTCATCAATAATCGGTGCGGCAGGGGAGTACGCACGCATGAGGGCGCGGATTATCCATGAAAGAGTTTGCGCATGCAACCTATTCAATTGAAAATTCAATTGAATAGGTTCAATTGGGCACAGAGAACACAGAGTACACAGAGGAAAAACAATAGGTTATCTTGGCTTTTGTTGCTGCCTGACGGGCAAGTACAAAAATCCAGGCTGAGCCTTGGTTTTCTCTGTGTACTCTGTGATCTCTGATGAAACTACTAGCCACTCACTAAGCTGCAAAAAACGCAGCAAGTGATTGGTTATGTGGCTTGAATTACCATTTTTTTGGTTTAAGTTTTTTTGATTCAATTGAAACATAAGGTGCGATATTAGGCTAACTTATTGATTTTATTATATATTTATTTTTAGCGACGGACACCCTAATTTGTCGGTAGCCATCCTTGCTTTCCAAGGGGTCGAGCGATGCGGTGTGATGCGGTAGAATGCGCGCCTTGGAAATTAAGGCTATCGGTATGAATGCTAGGCTTCGCGAAATCCCCTACAACTACACTTCTTTTTCTGATCGCGAGATCGTATTGCGCCTACTCGGCAAAGAAGCTTGGGACATTATCAATCTTTTGCGCGAACAGCGCCGCACCGGCCGCTCGGCGCAAATGCTCTACGAAGTACTCGGCGATATCTGGGTACTCACGCGCAATCCCTATCTGGAAGATGATTTACTAAGCAACGCCAAGCGCCGCCATGCCCTGATCGATGCGCTGCATCACCGTTTAAACGCCATCGAAGCGCGCCGCCAGAAAAACCCGCACGTTAAGCGTCTGCTGCAACTGGCTACCAATGCCGTGGATAATTTTGCCGCCGAGTTTGAGCGCACCCTAACGTTGCGCAAACGCACCTTGCGCTCCCTCAGCCGCATTACGCGCAAAGACAATATCCAATTTGATGGACTGGCGCGCGTCTCGCACGTCACCGATGCCACTGACTGGCGCGTGGAATACCCGTTTGTCGTGTTACATCCGGATAGCGAAGCCGAAGTTGCCCCGCTGGTACGCGCGTGTATTGAAATCGGCCTGACCATTATTCCGCGTGGCGGTGGTACGGGTTACACCGGCGGCGCCATTCCGCTGGATAAATATTCTGCAGTGATCAATACCGAAAAATTGGATTCAATTTCCGCAATCGAACCGCTGGTGTTGCCGGGATTAAGCGAGCCTTACGCCACGATTCATTGCGGTGCAGGCGTAGTGACGCGGCGCGTCATGGAAGCCGCCGAACTCAATGGCCTGGTATTTGCCGTCGATCCCACTTCTGCCGATGCCTCGTGTATCGGCGGCAATGTGGCGATGAATGCCGGCGGCAAAAAAGCCGTCCTGTGGGGCACCGCGCTGGATAATTTAGCCTCATGGAAAATGGTTACGCCGGATGGCATGTGGATGCATGTTGAACGCCTCAACCATAATCTGGGCAAAATTCATGACGTGGCAAGCGTGCAGTTTCGCATCAGCCGTTTCCATGCCAATGGCAAAACACCGCTGCATGATCCGGAAATATTAACCATTCCCGGCAGCGCGTTTCGCAAAGCGGGACTGGGAAAAGATGTCACGGATAAATTCTTATCCGGCTTGCCCGGCATTCAAAAAGAAGGCTGCGACGGCATCATCACCTCCGCACGCTTTATCCTGCATCGCGCCCATCAATTTACGCGCACGGTTTGCCTGGAGTTCTTCGGCCAGGTTCATGAGGCCGTACCGGCCATTGTCGAAATCACCAACCTGTTCAAACCCGCGACTCACTCTCCCGCCCAGACATTTTTAGCCGGATTGGAACACCTCGACGAGCGCTATTTAAAAGCAGTCGGTTATGCCACCAAATCCAAGCGCGGCACGCGTCCCAAAATGGTGTTGATTGCCGATGTGGTCAGCGATGACGAACGTGCCGCAGGTGCTTCCGCGTCGGAGATTGTGCGTCTTGCCAACTTGCGTCAGGGCGAAGGTTTTATTGCCGTCTCAGCCGATGCGCGCAAAAAATTCTGGCTGGATCGCGCCCGTACCGCCGCCATCGCAAAGCATACAAATGCATTTAAAATCAACGAGGATGTCGTCATTCCTTTACCGCGCATGGGCGACTATTGCGACGGAATCGAACGCATCAATATCGAGTTATCGCTCACCAATAAAATCAAATTACTGGACGCGCTGGATGGTTTTTTTGCCGGTGAATTACCGCTGCGTTATCAGGACGATGCTCAACTGGGCGACACCGAGCTGCTGGGAAATCGTCCGCAGGCCGCTCAACAATTGCTTGCCGAAGTGCGCACGCGCTGGGTGTGGCTGCTGAATAATTTGGACAAGCCCGTTCATGCGGCATCGGCCATCGGCGCAGAATTATCAGGAGCGATTACATCCCCAAATGCACCGGAAAAAACCGTTTTTCATGCCGTACAACGCCACGAATTGCGTGCCTCCTGGAAACGCGAAATACGCGAAGCGTTGCGCCACATTTTCAGCGGTGCCACCTTCTTGCCGATTCTGGAGCAATGCACTGAAATACATCAATCCATTTTGAAAAGCCGCGTATTTGTGGCACTGCACATGCACGCGGGCGACGGCAATGTTCACACAAATATCCCTGTTAATTCAGATGATTACGCGATGCTGCAACAGGCCTATGGCGCGGTGGATCGCATCATGGCGCTGGCCAGAAATCTGGGTGGCGTCATCTCCGGCGAACACGGTATCGGCATCACCAAATTTGATTATCTGGAAAAATCCGAAATCGCACCGTTCATCGCCTACAAGCAAAAAATTGATCCCGAGGGACGTTTTAATAAAGGCAAATTATTGCCGGGTAGCAATCTGGAGCGCGCCTACACCCCCAGTTTTAATTTGATGGAATTGGAAAGTTTGATTCTGGAAAAAAGCGAACTCGGCGAGATCTCCGATTCGATCAAAGATTGTTTGCGCTGCGGCAAATGCAAACCGGTGTGCAGCACCCATGTACCGCGTGCCAATCTGCTTTATTCACCGCGCAATAAAATTCTCGCCACCTCGTTATTGATCGAGGCATTTTTATACGAGGAACAAACACGGCGCGGCGTTTCCATTCAACATTTCGCGGAATTTAACGATGTTGCCGACCACTGCACGGTGTGTCACAAGTGCGTCAAACCCTGTCCGGTGGATATTGATTTTGGCGATGTCTCGATGGCGATGCGCAACTTTTTACGCAAACAGGGAAAAAAGAATTTTAATCCTGTAACCGCCACTTCAATGCTGTTCCTGAATGCCACCGATCCAACCACGATCAAGCTGGTGCGCAAAGTGATGATCGAGTGGGCCTACAAAGGCCAGCGTCTGGCACATCGGATTGCAAAAAGTTTTGGATTGCTCAACAGCCAAACACAACACCCTCCATCCAGTGTTGGCAAGCCGCCCATTCAAACGCAGATTATTCATTTTATTAACAAACCCATGCCGGGCGGATTGCCGAAAAAAACCTCGCGCGCCCTGCTGGATATTGAAGACAACACCATCGTGCCGGTGATTCGCAATCCGCATAAATTGAACGACGAATCCGAAGCGGTGTTCTACTTCCCCGGCTGCGGTTCAGAGCGTTTGTTTGGTCAAGTAGGTTTGGCAACGCAAGCCATGCTATATGAAATCGGCGCCATCACCGTGCTGTCGCCCGGCTATTTATGCTGCGGATATCCGCAAAACGCTTCGGGTCAGGGTGATGTTGCCAGCCGGATGACCACCGATAATCGCGTGCTGTTTCATCGTGTCGCCAACACGCTTAACTACCTCGACATCAAAACAGTCATCGTCTCGTGCGGCACCTGTATGGATCAGCTGCTTAAATACCAGTTTGAAAAAATATTCCCCGGCTGCCGTTTACTCGACATCCATGAATACTTGTTGGAAAAAGGCATCAAAATGAATCAGGTAGAAGGCATCCGCTATCTGTATCACGATCCCTGCCACTCGCCCATGAAAACCTATGCGCCGCTTAAAGTGGTCAACGAATTGATGTCCACACCGGTGGCGCTCAACGAGCGCTGCTGTGGCGAATCCGGCACCTTTGGCGTGTCCCTGCCGCACATCGCCACCCAAGTACGTTTCCGCAAAGAAGAAGAAATGCGCAAAGGAACAGACGCGCTACGGGCCGACGGCTTCGATGGTGAAGTTAAAATTCTGACTTCCTGCCCCGCCTGCCAACAAGGGCTGGCACGCTATAACGACGACACGGGTACCAGCAGCGACTACATCGTGGTTGAAATGGCCAAATACCTGCTGGGTGAAAATTGGCAGGCAGATTATGTGTACAAAGCCAACAATGGCGGAATAGAAAGAGTATTGCTGTAATGACCAGCCTACCGCTCCCCCAAGGTGATGCTTTAGCCAAGCCGGCCTTTACGGACAAGGCTTCCTGCACGGCTTGGGTGCAGCAATTACAACTCACCAATCTGCACCAGGCACACGGCATCCTGCGCGCCCAGTTGGAGGCGCTTAACCACTATCCGCTGCGAGGCTTGCAACGCTTGCAAACGCTTGAAGTATTTCGTGAAACAGTGGTCTTGGTGCAGAGCGATTACGCCAAAAAGCTGATCTCGAAAAAACTGCCGTTAAATGACGATGAATTGACGATTTTCAATGCAATAGTCAGCTTGTGGCAAGGCCTTGTTACCGCCTATCAACTCTGCCTGAAAGCTTGCCAGGAAGAGAATCAACTGACCGAATTGGGGCCTCTCATCACACAACGCTGTTTGCGTTATACCGGCTTGCAAATTTTCGAACACTTGCGCAGCAGTTACGAATTTAAAACTTCACTCTGGCAGCAACTGCATACCTTTTTTGACTTCTCGGAAAAACATAATTTCCACCAACAGACGGTTGAGGACGCAGCCCATGCGGCTGGATATCCCTGCTCTTGTCAGGCCGTCTATATCAAAACGCTGCTGGCATGCCATGCCCATCCCGCTGAATTATCGCGCAGGCAACTGCAATTATTGGATCGTTGGTTATCCCGGTGGAATGAGGCGTTTCTGATCGAGCGCGGCAACAGCGCCACCGAAGAGGATGCGCCCCCGCTGATAGTTGATCTTGCCAGCACACAAGGCATCCAAACCGTTAAGCTAATTGCCCCGACCGTGACGACGCGCTTTTTGCCGATGGTGCCGTTAAGCAAAATATTGCGCGTCAAAATCATCCTCCTGCAACAGGGGCAAACACCGCAGCAATTGGACTTGGGCAACGACTGCAATGTGGCAGAATGCGCGGATTTATTAACCCGCCTGCATCGGTACTGGTGCGAGGGAATTACCGACCGTCAAGCCGAACGTCGCACCATTGCCCAAACTGCCGAGCTGTGTTTCGGCATTGAGGGAAGTTACGCCCACATCGCACACAAACCTTTCAAACAAGCCAAAAAAGGCATTGGTCTGGACACGATTGCCCGCAAACAGATAGTTGCGTTTGGCCGGGTACTGGCCGATACCAACCGTCATGACTTGAACAAACTCGGCTTTAGTTTGGAAACCTGGCATGTGGAAAATGAAAGTATTTTGGGCGCAAGAATTATTCGCGGAAACATCCTGGGCGAGCGTTTGAGCCCCCTGCAACTCATCGCGTTAAAAGCCAGTGATGCAAATGCTTTTATGCTGGGAAAAGTGAGCTGGGCAATCGTTACTCTGGATAAACAACTGCGCATCGGCATCCAATATTTTCCAGGCATGGCACAACCCGTTTCAATAAAAGGACAAGGTATCAATCCCTCCGCCTCTGAAAAATCCGAAGCGGCATTATTGCTCCCCGCTGTTCCCGCCCTAAAATCCCCCGCCAGCCTGATTATGCCGCGCGATTTTTTCCGTCCCGAACGCCCCATTGCAATTACCCATCAGGACGGATTAGTTCAGACTGTAAAATTAAAAGTTAGCCTGGATAAAGGGGTTGATTTTGAGCGGGTAGGCTTTCAGATA
>JBAZVN010000001.1:418254-584102 GCA_041660815.1 Gallionellaceae bacterium
CGAACACCAGCGGCGTCATGCCGCCGCACTCCAAATGGAGCCTGTTCGAATCTTAGCTATCTTGTGCTGATTAAACTGTTTAGCGCATTCCCGGAATCTTGCCGGCCATGCCGCGCATGAGTTTGGCCATGCCGCCTTTTCCGCTGAACATTTTCATCATTTTTTGCGTTTGCTCAAACTGGTTCAGTAGCTGATTGACGTGCATAACTTGCACGCCGGAACCGGCAGCGATGCGGCGTTTGCGCGAGGCTTTGATCAACTCGGGATGACTGCGCTCAAACGGGGTCATGGAGTTGATGATGCCTTCGGTGCGGTTAATCTGGCGTTCGTCGATTTTGGCGCCGGCAGCGGCTTGCGAGAGTTGCGCGGGCAGCTTGTCCAAAATGGAACTCATGCCGCCCATTTTTTTCATCTGCACAATTTGCATTTTGAAATCATTCAGATCAAACCCTTTACCGCTCTGCATTTTCTTGGCGAGCTTTTCGGCTTCAACGTGATCCACGCCGCGCTGCGCTTCTTCCAGCAAAGAAAGCACATCGCCCATGCCCAAAATCCGCTGCGCCATCCGCTCTGGATAAAAGGCTTCCAGACCGTTCATTTTCTCGCTGACGCCCACAAACTTGATGGGCTTGCCCGTCACATGGCGCACCGAAAGCGCCGCTCCACCGCGTGCATCGCCGTCCAATTTGGTCAAAATAACACCGGTTAGAGGCAAGGCATCACCGAATGCTTTGGCCGTGTTCACGGCATCTTGCCCGGTCATGGCGTCCACTACAAACAAGGTTTCGATAGGCTTTAAGACTGAACACAACATCTTGATTTCATTCATCATTTCAATGTCAACCGCTAGGCGACCGGCGGTATCCACAATCAACACATCATGATGATGTTTGCGCGCAAAATCGTGCGCGGCGAGTGCAATGTCCTGCGGTTTTTGCGAGATGTCTGAAGGGAAGAAATCAACTTCCAGTTGTTGTGCCAGAGTACGCAATTGTTCAATCGCGGCGGGACGGTAAATATCGCAACTCACCAGCAATACTTTCTTTTTGTTTTGCTCGCGCAGCAGCTTGGCCAGTTTGCCGCTGGTGGTGGTTTTACCGGCACCCTGCAAACCCGCCATAAGAATCACCGCAGGCGGAACAGCGGCCAAATTTAGGGCATCGTTTTTCTCGCCCATCAACTTGGTCAGTTCGCGATTCACCACGCCGATCAGGGCTTGGCCGGGGCTTAAACTGCCGATCACTTCCTGCCCCAAAGCGGCTTGCTTTACCTGGGCAGTCAATTCTTTGACGACCGGCAAAGCCACGTCGGCCTCAAGTAAAGCGAGACGCACTTCGCGTAGCGCGTTTTGAATATTGTCTTCAGTGAGTCGCGCTTGGCCGCGCAGATTTTTGACGATGCCGGAAAGGCGTTGGGTAAGATTGTCTAACATGGGCTTAGGTCCTGCTCTGAGATAGAATGAGTTAGTGTAGAATTCGCCAAGTCTAAAACATCTTTGCAAATCATGTCGAATTTAGTTCTAATTCTAATTACTTTTTCTGCTTACAGCGTGCTGGCTTTCTTCTTTTGGCGCGCCCAACTGACGGGTAATGCGGAAGCCTCAAATCGTAGCCAACTTGGACATGCGGTTGGAATTCCCCTGTTTTTACATGCCTGGTTGATCACGCAAAATTTATTTATCGGTGACAGCCTGAACATCGGTTTGGTCTACGCAATTTCGCTGATTCTGTGGCTAACCGTGCTGGTGTATTGGGTTGCGCGTTTTTTCTATCCGCTGGCCAACTTACTCACACTCATTTTACCGCTGGCCGCCTTGGGCGTTGCACTCCCCGCATTATTCCCAACCATTTATAAACTTTCCGAACCCACTTCCTGGATGTTCGATGCGCATGTGCTGGTTGCGCTGTTGGCGTACAGCCTGTTCACCATTGCCGCCCTGCATGCGGCCTTGATGTCAATTGTGGAAAAGCGTTTGCACCACCCAACGTTTCCCGATGTGTTAAAAAATTTGCCTCCCCTGTTAACCATGGAAAAACTGCTGTTCCGGATTGTCGGTGTAGGCATGATTTTGCTCACGCTAACCCTGGCTTCGGGAATCTTATTTTCGGAAGAAATCTTCGGTCAACCTTGGCAGTTTAACCACAAAATATTATTCGGTTTTATTTCCTGGGCGGTGTTCGGTATTCTGCTGCTCGGTCATATTTTTCAAGGGTGGCGCGGACGCACCGCGATACGCTGGACGCTGAGCGGTTTTGGTTTGCTGATCATCGCTTATTTGGGCAGCAAATTTGTGATGGAAATGATATTGCACCGTTAAGCGCGTAGGCCGGGATTCATCCCGCCCTACGCCCTTTTACTTCTCTGCTTCACCTGCTTTTTTCACCACCGCCTTGGGTGCATCGTCGCGCAACATGGCGTCTTCGTCATCATCCAGCAATATCCGGCTGGCATTGCCTTCCATGTCTTCATATTGCCCGTGCTTGACCGCCCAGATGAGGATCGCCACAAAGATCAAGCCAAAAAAAGTCATGCCCGGGATAAGGCTGTAAATCACGTCCATGTTACTTTCCTTTAAATAAGTTGCGGATGCGTGCCGCGTTACCGATCACCAGCAACGAGCTGATCGGCATACTGATTGCGGCCACCAGCGGTGTCACATGACCCATCATGGCAAGCGGCACCATGATGCTGTTATACGCAAAAGATAAGCCGATATTTTGTTTGATGGTGCGCAGGGTGCGGCGCGACAGCAGCGTTGCCAAACGCACTTTATCCAGTTCATTTTGCATCAGTACAATATCGGCGCTTTCCACGGAAACATCGGTTCCCGAACCCAGCGCAATGCCTACGTTGGCACGAATCAAAGCGGGTGCGTCATTCACGCCGTCGCCCACCATCGCAACACATGCACCGCCTTCCTGCAACTGCTGAATCACCCGATCTTTGTCTTGCGGCATCACTTCAGCGATGACCTCCATGCCGCCCAATTGCCGGGCAATGGCTTCGGCTACCGGCTCGCGATCTCCGCTGAGCAAAGTCATGCGGATACCGGCGGCGCGCAGGGTGTTGATCAGGCCTTGAGCATCAGCGCGTAGTGTATCGGCAAGTACCAACATCGCCACATGCTGGCCGGCGACTGCAACATGCACGCAGGTTTGCGCTTGCGTTTCCAGCGCGGCGAGTTGCACATTTAATTCATCGCTGGCCTTAACCCCTTCGCGCTGCAGCCAGTCGAGGGTTCCCAGTAATACGTGCTGCCCTGCATATTCCGCCTGAACACCGGAACCGGCCAAGGCCAGAAATTTCTGCACAATCGCGCCGCGATATGCTATCTCGCGCTCATCGGCACAGCGCACCACGGCTTGCGCCACGCTATGCTCGGAAAAACGTTCCACCGCAGCAGCTAATTGCAGTACCTGTGTTTCGTCTTGTCCGCTCGCGACAATCACACGTTCCAGGCGCATTTTGCCCTCGGTCAGCGTGCCGGTTTTATCAAATACAAAATGCGTCACTTTGGATAAGGTTTCCAGCACTTCACCGTTCTTGACCAGAATACCGTGCTTGGCACCCAAACCCGAGGCAACTGCAATCGACATCGGCGTGGCCATGCCCAACGCACAGGGACAAGTGATGATTAATACCGAGGTAGCGGCCATTAAGGCAAATTCAAAATCTCCCGCCCAAATGAAGTAGGTGATGCTCGCGCAAACTAAAGTCACCAACACAAACCACGGCACGATGCGGTCGGAAATGCGCTGGATCGGCGCTTTGGAGGATTGTGCTTCTTCCACCAAACGAATAATTCTGGACAAGGCCGAATCCTGCATTGATGCCTGCACTTCAACCGTCAATACTCCGCTGCCGTTCAGCGTACCAGCTGCCACATGGCTCCCCACATTTTTGCTCACCGGCATGGATTCGCCGCTCAACATCGACTCATCGACCGAGCTGTGACCTTCCAGCACGGTGCCGTCCATGGGGATTTTACTGCCGGGTTTAACCAGCACGCGATCTCCCACTTTTACGGCACGAATCGACATCATTTTCTCTTCGCCGTCGTTAAGCACGGTCGCCACGCGCGGCTGCAACTCCATAAGACGGTTGGTTGCCGCAACAGCCTGATGACGGAACATGCCTTCCAGATAGCGGCCAATTAAAATCACAAACGTGAGATTGGTGACGGTATCGAAATACACTTCGCCCGGATGAGCGGGATTGAGCGTGACATACATCGAGTATAAATAGGTGACGGAAAGACCCAGCGCAATCGGCAAGTCCATGGTCAAGCGCAAATTACGCAGACCGCTCCAGGCTCCTTTAAAAAACGGAAAGCCGGAATACAGCAAAGTCGGTGTCGCCAGTGCCCAGCCCATCCAATGAAAGAAACCACGGAACTGTCCCTGACCGGCGCCGCTATACAGCGCGATCGAAATCAGCGTGAGGTTCATCATGGCAAAACCGGCAAAGAATAGGCGGAACAACATGGCGCGATTAGCGCGCTTCATGGCACCTTCCGCCGTTTCCGGGTCATACGGCACGCCGGCGTAACCTATAACAGATAATTGCTTGATTATATTAGATAATTTTGCACACTTATCATCCCAGCGAATGTGCAGACGCTTGCCTGCCAGATTGACATTCGCGGTTTGCACACCCGGAATGCGCATCATGCCGCGCTCGATTAACCATACACAGGCAGCGCAGTGTATGCCTTCAACCAGCAAATGCGCATCGCGGATATCGCCCTTACTGTTGACGAATTCCTGCTGCACATCCTCCAAATCATACATTTCAATATCTTTGGGAGGCGTGGGCGGTGGCGCAAGCAAAATCCCCTGCGGCGTGCGCTGATAATAGCCTTGCAATCCGGCTTCATAAATAGCTTCGCAAACAGACTTACAGGCAAAGCAGCAAAATTCGCGTTCCGCACCGTCCAGCTTGCTGTGGAAATTGATGTCGGACGGGATGGGCAGGCTGCAATGAAAACACCCCGCGTGCGCGAGGTGCTGATCGTTATTTTGTTGCATTTGAATGACCGTTGAAATAAAAATTAAATTTACTTCGCGATGCTGCGTTGCTCACAAAAAATTACTCCTTACATATCATGTATATGCTGCGTCCTAATTTTTTGTTCGCGCCTTGCCTAGCTTCGCAAATTGAATTTTTAGAAGCGCCCTTAATTATGGCTTGGGAACAGACACAAAAACTTTTTGCTCCATCTCAAAGATGCGTTCATTTTGTACGACCTTGATAAGCAAGTCCCAATTACCGGGACGCGGAAAATTCATATTTCCCTGATAGAAACCAGCGGCAGATTCCTGCAGTTCCGCCGAGGTATCAAACTTGGGATCACCGGGCCATTGAGCGGCAATTATGACCTGTCCGCCTTGAACCGGCTTACCTTCTTTATCTTTCAACTCAAATTGCAGAGTCGCAGGATTGGCAATCAAAAAAAAGCGCGCCGCACTTTCCATCGCCATGCTGTCATTCTCCAATCGCTGCGGAGAATGCAGCTTGGCCTGCCATCCCAAAGTCGAGCGCTCGGCCTGTTGCTGCACCCACTTGGCATCATACTGGTGATGTTTTTTGACATTGTAATCATCATCCAACAGGCGATAGGGGTGGTTCATTACGTTCCACAACATGCGCGCATTGATCACCACACCGGACAGAATGATGATCAGTAAACCGAACACCCAGGGATTGCGCCAACCTTTAGTTTTTTGAGAAAACATAATTTTTATCCAATCTATTGAAACACAGCTTAACGCTTGGGCGCATTAAACATTGTGTTGTATTCGGCATACATCATCGGATCTTCCACATTTTCCACACGGAACTGAATTTTCGTCACTTCTTTATTAATGTTGGCTTCTGGCGCTTTTACGAATACCGTGAAGCCTGATGCTTTACCGTGAACCGCCAATTGCTTCATATCTGCATCGACAATCATTTGGTCTTTAATTCCACCTTCTGCACTGATCTTAACCATGATGTCTTTATCGGTTTTGTTCAGCACTTTGAAAGTGTATTTGTTCTGAATAGTGCCGTCACTCATGCGCACAAACAGCGGTTGACGTTCCGGGGCAACCCGCAGCGTTAACGCCCCCATATGGGTCAGTCCGTAAACAATACCGGCCAGCGATAAAACCATAATGGCAACATACACCCAGGTACGCGGATGCTGATAGAGTTTTTTAACGGGACGGCCTTCCATTTCATCCAGTGAAGCATAACGAATCAAACCGCGCGGACGCCCTACTTTATCCATGATGGAATCGCACGCGTCAATACACAAACCGCAGGTAATACAACCCAACTGCTGACCCTGGCGAATATCGACACCCGTGGGACAGACTTGCACACACTGGAAACAGTCGATGCAATCACCTGTCTTGGTTTCATCAAGCGGCACACCACGGCGAATTTTGCCGCGCGGTTCGCCGCGCTTTTCATCGTAAGTTGGCAATATCGTTTGTGAATCGCCCATCACCGCTTGAATACGCGCGTAGGGACACAACCACATGCAGGTTTGTTCGCGCATAAAACCGGCCAGAACATAGGTGCCGATGATGAACATGATCAGGGTAACCCAGGCGATTACACCCAGATTAAACGTGAGTAAATTGTGCCAGTATTGGAAGGCGTCGACAAACCAAATTGAAAAGCTAATTCCGGTAAAGATAGAAAGCGCCAACCAAATTGCATGCTTAATGAGTTTCATGCGAATTTTGCCGGCATCCCAAGGCGCTTTTTCCAACTTTTGGCGTTGTGTGTGATTACCTTCGACTTTTTCCTCAATCCAGGTAAACCAATCAACCCAGCTTGACTGAAAACAAAAATATCCACAAAACACCCGCGAAGCGACTGAAGTCACCGCGAATAACATCATCGCCAGCAACAACAACAACAGCGACAACATCCAGATATCCTGGGGCAAAACGGTGATATTAAAAAAGTGAAATTGGCGGTGTTCAATATCAAACAAAATAGCCTGTTTACCGTTCCAGCGCATATATGCGCCAAAGAAAAAAACTAACCATAATGCTTGAGTGTAATTTTTGATAGTGCGGAATCTTCCCGGCATGCGCTTGGCATGGATGGTATTTTCCCCTGAATTTACATTCCACTCTTCATGCTCATGATATAGCCCGGTAACACTTACGCCCTCGGGATTTTTATCGTTTGATTGCTCGCTCATGCCTCACTCCTAATGTCATTGCAGCTTATAGTTCCACTGCTTAATTTTCAAAAGAAATCTCTACCTAATCGCTGCAAGATTAGCAACAATTATGTGGGGATCCCCTTCGAACCATGTGTGTATTTATCACGATAAAAAAAGGAGGAGGTCTTGCCTCCTCCTTACTTAAATTTGCTACGAATTATTGCTTGTCTTTGTTTTCGTTTGCTTTTTTATACAGGAACACCAAACCTGCAATCATCACAGCAAACGCCAAACTGGTGGCTATCACAATTCCATAAAATACGGGATCTTGCATTTTGATTTCCTTTCAAAAAATCTGCACGGCGCGAACCGTGCAGATATGGGTTTTACTTGGTTTCTGCCGGGGCAGGAGCTGCCGCAGGAGCAGAAGCCGCATCAACCACTGCTGCCGGCTCGGCCGCTGGTGCAGCTGCAGGAGCAGCCTGACCACCGCCAAACTTGTACACATACACAGCCAGTTTCTGCATTTCAACTTCAGACAGCTTGCCTGCTGCGGTGAAATTAGGCATCACAGCAATGCGAGCCTGAGGATCACCCGAGTTAACTCCATACTTGATGGTATGTTTGATGCCTTCCAGTGAACCGTCAAAACGCCACAGCTTATCGGTTAGATTGGCTGATCCCATGTCAGCATTACCTTTACCATCAACACCGTGACAGGCAGTACAACCTTTTTCCGGGAACAACGGTGTTGAAGTTGGCTCACCTTTGGCAACAGCATTAGCCAAAGTGTCAATCTCTGCTTCGGAAAGCATTTCTTTATGAGCCATCATCATTGCCTGGCGACCGGCAGAAATACTTTCGTAAATCTTCTCGCTAGTACCACCATACAACCAATCGTCGTCATTCAACACCGGAGCCATCAAACCTTGCTCGTGCGCCTTGAACTTGGCACCGGCTTGAATAGTACCCACACCGTTTTGACCGTGACAGGCTGCACAATTGTCAGCAAACAAAACCTTACCCGAGCGAATTACATATTCGGAAAGTTTTGCATCGGCCAAGATTGCAGCGGCTGATTTGCCTTTCAGCTGATTCTCGTATTCACCGCGAACCGCGTCCAGATCTTTGGTATCAGCTTCCATTTCTTTAATCGCTGTCCACTGACCAGATCCCGGCAATCCGATACCCTGGAAAAAATTGCCACTTGTTGCAAATGGAATACTTGGATACATCACCCAGTAAACCACAACCCAAAGCGTACTTGCGGTCAAGCCAAGCATCCACCACTTCGGTGGTTGATTGACGAAATCGCCCAAATCATCATCCCATACATGCCCCGTGGTAGGAACGCCACCAGCGGAGTTGTGATTGTCACTCATTTTTTATCTCCCAAATTGTTGTACTCAACCTCATCCCGCAGAGCCATATCGCCCTGCGAGTTGAGTGTCTCCTTGTTCTTTGGATTAAATACCATCACGTAGACTGCAACCATGGCAATAAACGCCAGCACGGTAAAAAATACTCCGAGCCAATCATTAGTAGACATGGCGGCCCAGTCCGTATGAAAGTAATCCATCAGTTTAGTCACGGTAGTTGACACCTTCTTCAAACTTCACGTGATTACCAAGGCTTTGCAAGTAAGCGATAACAGCATCCAACTCTGTCTTGCCTTCCACTTCAGCCTTCGCACCGGCGATATACTCGTCGGTATAAATGCTCTTGGGCACAGGGTTAAATGGCATGATTGTCATAACCTCCAGGGTCTTAACAACATTATCACCATCTACCTGAGCGTTATCCAGGAAGAAGTAGTTAGGCATCACAGACTCAGGCACCACATCACGAGGATATTTCAGATGCTTACGATGCCATTCATCAGAGTACTTTCCACCGACACGGGCCAAATCAGGACCGGTACGTTTGGAACCCCACTGGTAAGTGTGGTCGTACATTGACTCTTCAGCGATAGAGTAGTGGCCATAACGGTCTTTCTCATCACGGAATGGACGAATCATCTGCGAGTGACACAAGAAACAACCTTCGCGGATATAAACTTTACGTCCGGCAGTTTCCAATGCTGTGTAAGGACGCACGCCGTCGCCGGGCTGCCAATCGGCCAAGGTCTTGTGTGCGGATGTAGCTGGATTCCACACGATCTTGTCCATTGAGATTGGATTGCCCTGCTTGTCTTTATGGGAAGTATTGTTGTACGTACCATCTGCACTCACCATACCTGTGTTAGGCAAGTAGAACAGTGGAACAATCTCAACGATACCGCCAAAAGCCACTGCAATCGCGGTTAACACAAACATCAGGAGCGTGTTGCGCTCAATCTTATCCTGAAATTTTGTTGAATAAATTTTGTCGTGATCAGACATTTTTTTCTCCCCTTATGCTTTAGCTGGCACGGCATTTACGCCACGCGCAGCACTGGCTTGACGCACTGTCATAACCACGTTGAACAGCATGATCCAAGTACCGATGTTGAAAATCAGACCGCCAATAGCACGCATCACATAGTAAGGATGCATAGCAGAAACAGTTTCAACAAAAGTGTATGTCAGCGTGCCGAACTCGTCATAATCACGCCACATCAGACCCTGCATAATGCCGGATACCCACATAGACACGATATAGATTACCGCACCGATCAGCGCTACCCAGAAGTGAATGTTAACCAAACGCTCAGAATACATTTCGGTATTCCAGAGTTTCTTCACCATGTGGTAAATCGCACCGAAGGAAATCATCGACATCCAGCCCAAAGCACCGGCGTGAACGTGACCAACTGTCCAGTCTGTATAGTGAGACAAGGCATTAACTGTCTTGATGGACATAACCGGACCGTCAAAAGTTGACATCGCGTAGAACGCCATCGCAGTTACCAGGAAACGCAGGATGTAGTCGGTGCGCAACTTGTCCCATGCGCCGGACAAAGTCATCATACCGTTCATCGCGCCACCCCAAGATGGGATGATCATCGCCAAGGAAACGGCTGCACCGAGAGAACCGGTCCAGTCAGGCAATGCCGTGTATTGCAGATGGTGAGCGCCCAACCAAACGTAGCCGAAAGTCAATGTCCAGAAGTGCAACACAGACAAACGATACGAGAATACTGGACGACCAGATTGCTTAGGAATGAAGTAGTACATAATGCCGAGGAAGCCACCGGTCAGGTAGAAACCCACCGCATTGTGACCCCACCACCATTGAATCATAGCGTCTTGTACGCCAGAGTAAATGGAGTAGGCTTCTGTCATGCTTACAGGAATGGCCATGCTGTTTACCACGTGCAGGTAAGTGATCATGACGATCATGCCCATGGTGAACCAGTTTGACACATAGATGTGTGAAGTTTTGCGAATCGCGGTAGTCATGATGTGATTCAGACCGAAGGACAACCACACTACTGCAATTGCGATATCGATTGGCCATACCAGTTCAGCGTACTCTTTACCGGCTGTTAAACCCAGCGGCAAAGTAACAACTGCTGAAACGATAATGAGATTCCAACCCCAGAAAGTAAACCAAGCAAGACCATTGCTCCACAACTTGGTCGCCCCCGTGCGTTGCACGATGTAGAAACCAGTTGCCATCAATACACAGCCGCCAAAGGCAAAAATTACCGCATTGGTGTGTAATGGACGTAAACGGCCAAAAGTTATTTCAGCGGTATCCAAGTTTAAAAACGGCCACGCCAACTCGGATGCAACAATCACTCCGACCAACGTCCCTACTACTGCATAGATGACTGCTGCAATGGTGAACCATCGCACCACGTCCATATCATACTTTACTGGTGTCGCTTGAGTCGCTTCCACAGTATCTCCTCCCTAGAGCAAGTTAATAATAATGCGTTAATCACATTTCTATTTAAAACAGAATAGTGATCAACGCACCCTACTTTTTGACTAACAACTTTTAACAACAGCGCAATAATCGCACGGAGAACGGCGACAAGTAAAGCGTAACTTTAGTTCCCATAGCGCATACCCAACTAAATTGCTCGGCTTATTTGGCTCAACAACATGTGAATATTCAAAAAATTTGATTTATTAAAGTGAAATATTTGTAAAAACTGGTGGGGATTTTTGGAGCGGGTGAAGGGGATCGAACCCTCGTCACTTGCTTGGGAAGCAAGAGCTCTACCATTGAGCTACACCCGCATGTAGAATGTGTGGGTATTTTACACGACAAAATAAAAAAGTGATTACCGTCTTTATTAACGGCTCCGCCCGTACTTTTGACCACGCTATTACCATCGCCAGCCTGATTTCTCTCATGGAATTAACCGGTAAGCGAATTGCCATTGAATGCAACACGGAAATTGTACCGCGCGGAAAATTTCCGACCCATCTACTGGTGGATGGCGACAAAATTGAAATTGTGGTTGCAGTTGGAGGAGGATAACCAAATATAATCAATTGGTTATATTAATGCTATTACTAACCAAAATCACCTCCCTGTGGCTTCCACACAACTCCAATTTTTTCATTAATTCTTAATTTAGAAAGTGGTTACATCCCATGAACCCAGATAATTTAATTCTCGCCGGAAAATCTTACTCTTCGCGCCTCCTGGTGGGCACCGGCAAATATAAAGATTTTGCAGAAACCCAATCGGCCATTGAAGCGAGTGGCGCGGAAATTATCACCATCGCTATTCGACGCAGCAATATCGGCCAAAATCCCAATGAACCCAATTTACTGGATATTTTGCCCCCCTCAAAATATACCCTGCTGCCCAATACGGCGGGCTGCTACAACGCAGAAGATGCGGTGCGCACTTTACGTTTGGCGCGCGAACTATTGGACGGACACAGCCTGGTTAAGCTGGAAGTATTGGGCGATCCACAATCGCTATATCCCAATGTTATCGAAACCATTTCCGCTGCCAAGACACTAGTTGCCGACGGCTTTCAAGTCATGGTGTACACCTCGGATGATCCGATTATTGCCAAACAACTGGAAGATATTGGCTGCGTTGCCATTATGCCGCTTGCCTCACTGATCGGTTCGGGAATGGGCATTCTCAATCCGTGGAATTTGCAGCTCATTATGGATCGCGTACAAGTACCGGTGATCGTCGATGCAGGCGTCGGCACCGCTTCCGATGCAGCCATTGCTATGGAACTGGGTTGCCAGGGCGTTTTGATGAATACCGCCATCGCGGCAGCAAAGAAGCCGGTATTGATGGCAGCCGCGATGAAACAAGCGGTGGAAGCCGGGCGATCAGCTTACTTGGCGGGTCGAATGCCGCGCAAATTGTATAGCGCAGCGCCCAGCTCCCCCACCAGCGGATTGATCGCCTGATGGAACACCGCCATATTCGCAGCTTCGTGTTACGCCAGGGACGTGTTTCTGCGGCACAACAACGCAGCCTGGAAACTTTAATGCCCAAATTTGGCATCACCTATTCAAATCAACAGTTGAATTTGGATCAAACATTCGGACGCAGCGCACCTAAAATTCTGGAAATCGGCTTTGGCATGGGTGAACCCACCGCGCAAATTGCCCTAGCGCACCCGCAAAACGATTATTTAACTTTGGAAGTTCACCCGCCTGGTGTAGGAAGCCTTTTAAAACAGATAGATGCGCAAAATATTCGGAATATTCGCATCATCCAGCATGACGCTGTCGAAGTATTACGCGATATGCTGCAGGATGCGGTGCTGGATGGCGTGCATATATTCTTCCCGGATCCCTGGCACAAGGCGCGCCACAATAAACGCCGCCTGATCCAAGCCCCCTTCGTCAGTCAACTGGTGCAAAAAGTTAAAATCGGCGGCTACATTCATGTGGCGACCGACTGGCAGGATTATGCCGAACAAATTTTGTCGGTACTCGGCGCTCAACCTCTGTTAAAAAATACCGCCAAAGACTATGCCGAAAAACCCGCATACCGTCCACTTACTAAATTTGAGCAGCGCGGCCTTAATCTGGGGCACGGGGTTTGGGATTTAGTCTTCGTGCGGGCATCTGACAACAAATAACCACTGCTCATTCATTGCTATTGACAGCAACTTGTTTGCCACAGAGAATAGCGCCCGCTGTATAAACTTAAACCCAAGGGAGGGATTCACTGATGCAAAAAATATCTTTAACGCTGTTGGCACTTCTCGGCTGCATAAGCTTTTCTGCTCAAGCAGATGTTTCTATTGCAGAGCAATCTGCCAAGGAATATGGCATTCATGCCAAGCATATGGATCCGAAATCAACACTGACTGCTGAAGCTGGTCGTGCGTTTTTCGTTAAAAAAGTAGAAGTTAACGGCAAGGATTTGTCTTGCTCTGCCTGCCACACCGACAATCCGGCAAACACCGGCAAACATAACGAAACCGGTAATGCAATCAAGCCATTGGCTCCATCCGCAAATCCGGCACGTTTTGCTGACCGCAACAAAGCTGAAAAAGGTTTCACCAAACACTGCCGTGACCTGTACAGCAAAGACTGCACCGCGCAAGAAAAAGGTGACTTCATTACCTATTTGCTGACTGTTAAGTAACGCATCGTTAGTCGCATTAAAAAAGCCCGCAATTAAATGCGGGCTTTTTTACATTCAATAAACAAGGAGTTACAATGACTCTCGCGCCCTATCTCGATACCTTTCCAAAAACTGGAGAACGTGTTTTTATGCATCCTTCCTGCCGGATTATCGGAGAGGTTGCGATTGGCAACGATAGTTCAATTTGGTGCAATAGTGTGTTACGCGGCGATGTAAATCGGATTGAAATTGGCTGCTGCTCCAATGTGCAAGATTTAAGCATGGGACATGTATCACACAAAACTGCCGACAAACCTCTGGGGTCTCCCTTAATAATTGGAAATTATGTGACCGTGGGTCATTCCGTGATTTTGCACGGCTGCACGATTGGCGACGAATGTTTGATCGGCATGGGTTCAATTGTCATGGACGATGTCGTCATTCCTGATCAGGTGATGATTGGCGCAGGCAGCTTGATTTCTCCAGGTAAAACGTTGCAAAGCGGCATGCTTTACATGGGCCGTCCCGCCAAACTCATCCGGCCGCTAACAGCAGAAGAGCACGCCTACCTGCGCTATTCTGCCGAACATTATGTAAACGTTAAAAACAATTATCTAAGTCAATTAAACGGCAAATAATTTGCGGTAAATTAGTCACAGGTTTGCTTTCTATAAGCGGCAACTCAAGTACAATTCGGCAATACAAAAAACTCAAGGAGGTCAGATGTTCCAAATACGCGTTCATGGTCGGGGTGGTCAGGGAGTCGTAACTGCCACCGAAATGCTGTCTGTTGCCGCCTTCGAGGAAGGACGTCATGCTCAGGCTTTTCCCAGTTTTGGCTCGGAGCGCACCGGCGCACCGGTAGTGGCTTTCTGCCGTTTGGATGACAAGGAAATCCGTTTGCGCGAGCCTATTATGGAGCCCGATGCCGTGATCATCCAAGACCCCACCCTCCTGCATCAAATTGACGTTTTTTCCGGCCTCAAACAGGACGGCTACGTGCTGCTTAATACACACCATACTTTTGAATCGCTGGGCTTGGAAGATATCCTTAAAACCCGCAAAGCTGAAAGATTTTGCACCTTGCCTGCCACCGAACTTGGCATGAAACATGTCGGTCGACCAATACCCAATGTTCCCCTGATTGCCGGATTTGCCGCGTTGTCGGGCATGATCAAATTGGAATCTGTCATCTTGGCAATCAACGAAAAGTTTTCCGGGAAAGTGGCCGAGGGCAACATCGCTGCGGCAACCGAAGCCTACCAATTGGTTAAAGAAAAAATGAAGGAGCTTGCCAATGCTTAAACAAACCGAAGGTTCAAAGGCGGTTGCGGAAGCCATCGCGCTGTGCCGCCCCGAGGTAATTTGCGCCTATCCAATCTCCCCGCAAACCCACATCGTGGAAGCGCTCGGCGAAATGGTCAAATCGGGCGAATTAACGCCGTGTGAATTTATCAACGTCGAAAGTGAATTCGCCGCCATGTCAGTGGCAATTGGCTCTTCTGCCGCCGGTGCGCGCTCCTATACCGCCACGGCTTCGCAGGGATTATTGTTCATGGTGGAAGCGGTGTACAACGCCTCCGGTTTGGGCTTGCCGATTGTCATGACCGTCGCCAACCGCGCCATCGGTGCACCGATTAATATTTGGAACGACCATTCCGACTCGCTATCGCAGCGCGATTCCGGCTGGATGCAATTGTTCGCCGAAACCAATCAGGAAGCGGTGGATTTGCATATTCAAGCCTTCCGTTTGGCAGAGGAACTTTCCATGCCGATTATGGTATGTATGGACGGATTTATTTTGACGCACGCCTTTGAACGCGTGGACATTCCCAGCCAGGAGCAAGTAGATGCCTATCTGCCTCCGTTTGACCCGCGCCAAGTACTCGACCCTGCCGCGCCCGTTTCCATCGGTGCGATGGTTGGCCCCGAAGCGTTTATGGAAGTGAAATATCTGGCTCACGCAAAACAAATGCAAGCTATTGAATTAATTCCACAATTAGCCAGTGAATTCAAGCAGATTTTTGGCCGTGACAGTGGCGGATTAGTCCGCGCTTACTGCCTGGAAGATGCGGAAACCATCATCATCGCCATGGGTTCAATTCTCGGCACCATCAAAGACACCGTGGATGAAATGCGCGCGGCAGGGCATAAAATTGGCGTGCTGGGGATTATCAGCTACCGTCCGTTCCCGCTCGCTCAGGTGCGCGCCGCACTGATCAATTGCAAACGCTTTTTGGTGTTGGAAAAAAGCCTTGCGGTAGGCATGGGCGGCATCGTCGCCACTGATGTGCGCATGGCTGTCACCGGCACCGGCATTAAAGGGTTTACCGCGATTGCCGGACTGGGCGGACGCCCAATTCCCAAATCCTCCTTGCATAAATTATTCCGTGAAGCAGAAAAAGAAGAATTACCGCCGGTCACTTTCCTCGATTTGGACTGGGATGCAGTCAACAAACAACTGGAACGTGAACGACAAAATCGCCATTCCGGCCCGATTGCCGAAAATATTCTGCACGATAAGGGCATTGTTTCGGCGAAGTTCGGCTAATCCGCATTAATTTTGCAATATATTGATTATATGAGGTTTTTATGAGCTTCCAACCCGTAAAGTTTTACCAAACCGGCACCCTGACCGTCGGCAATCGATTGCTGGCAGCGGATGAACGCAGCGTGCAGGCCAACCAGATGCGTAGCAACTCGATCAACTCCGGACATCGCGCCTGCCAAGGTTGCGGCGAAGCGCTGGGGGCTCGTTATGCGATTGACGCCGCGATGGCGGAGAGCAACGGGCAGTTGATTGCAGTGAATGCCACCGGCTGTCTCGAAGTTTTTTCCACACCGTATCCCGAATCGTCCTGGCAAGTGCCGTGGATTCACTCGCTGTTTGGCAACGCTCCGGCGGTCGCCACCGGCGTCATGGCGGCGATGAAGGTGAAGGGAAAAACCGAGGTACGCGTGGTCGCCCAAGGCGGCGACGGTGGCACGACCGATATCGGCTTTGGCTGTTTATCCGGCATGTTCGAGCGCAACGACGATGTGCTGTACATTTGCTACGACAACGAAGCGTACATGAATACCGGAGTACAACGCTCTAGCGCCACACCGCCCACCGCACGTACCGCCACGACTATGCCGGTTGGCAGTGAACCGGGCAATGTATTTGGTCAGGGAAAAAATGTGCCGGAAATTGCCATGGCGCACAATATTCCTTATGTCGCCACCGCCACCGTGGCTGATCTGCGCGACTTGGAATATAAAGTGCGCAAGGCCATGCGAATTCGCGGCGCGCGTTATATTCAAGTGTTTGTCCCCTGTCCGTTGGGCTGGGGTACCGCCTCGCACGACACGATTCGCATGGCACGTCTGGCAAAAGAGTCCGGCATGTTCCCGGTCTTTGAGGCTGAAAATGGTGAAGTCACCAGCGTCTTGAAAATTCGCCATAAAGTGCCGGTAGAAGAATATCTCAAGCCGCAAAAACGCTTCGCCCATTTATTTGGCAAACACGCTCATCCTGAAATGGTGGAACGCTTGCAAGCGATTGCCGACCGCAACATCCGCAAATACGGCTTGCTGAATGAGGAGACATCTAATGCCTAATAAACCCTTTGCCATCACCTTAACACCCGGCACTTCTCTGGCCAATTTAACCGGCAGCTGGCGCACCGCCCGCCCGGTTTATCTGGATCGCCTGCCGCCTTGCAATAATGCCTGTCCCGCAGGGGAAAATATTCAAGGCTGGCTGTTTCATGCCGAGTCGGGGGACTATGAACAAGCTTGGCGTGTTCTGGTAGAAAACAATCCACTGCCTGCCGTCATGGGGCGCGTGTGTTATCACCCGTGTGAAGGTGCGTGCAATCGCGGCCAATTGGATTCTTCGGTGGGCATTAACTCGGTAGAGCGTTTTCTGGGGGACGAAGCCATTAAGCGCGGCTGGAAATTTGCTACCCCTGCTTCCACTACCGGCAAGCGTGTGTTGGTTGTTGGTGCGGGGCCTTCAGGCTTGTCTGCTGCCTATCATCTGGCACGCATGGGACATCAGGTCGAAATTCACGAAGCCGGCCCCTTGGCCGGCGGCATGATGCGCTTTGGCATTCCGAAATATCGTTTACCGCGTGAAGTGTTGGATGCGGAAGTGCAACGCATTCTGGACATGGGCGTGACGCTGAAATTCAATACGAAAATTGAAAATATAGAACAAAGCATGCAAGCCGGCAACTTTGATGCTTCCTTCCTCGCCGTTGGCGCACATATCGGCAAGCGCACTTATATTCCCGCCGGGGATGCCACCAAGATCGTCGATGCCGTATCGGTGTTGCGCTCCATGGAAGGTGAAGATAAACCCATGCTGGGACGCCGCGTTGTGATTTACGGTGGCGGCAATACCGCCATTGACGTGGCGCGCACTGCAAAACGCTTGGGCGCCACCGAAGCCATTATTGTGTATCGCCGCACCCGCGACAAAATGCCTGCCCATGATTTTGAAGTAGAAGAAGCGCTGCAAGAAGGCGTGATGATCAAATGGCTGTCCACCATCAAACAGGCCGGCGAAGGTGAAATCACGGTTGAAAAAATGGCGCTGGATGAAAAAGGCTATCCGCAACCTACCGGTGAATTTGAAACTTTGGCAGCAGATTCCGTGGTGCTGGCACTCGGGCAGGACGTTGATTTATCGCTGCTAAATGGCGTTTCCGGCCTTGAAATTAAAGACGGCACAGTACAGGTTTCATCTAATATGATGACCGGACATCCCGGCATTTTTGCGGGTGGCGATATGGTGCCCTCGGAGCGAACAGTTACCGTTGCAGTCGGTCACGGCAAAAAAGCCGCGCGGAATATTGATGCCTGGTTGCGCGGCACCAAATACGAAGCGCCTCCCAAACATGAAATTGCCGAATTCGGCAAACTCAATCCCTGGTATTACTCGGATGCGGATAAAACCGTGCGCCCGATGCTCGACATCATTCGTCGCCAAACCAGTTTTGACGAAGTTCAAGGCGGCTTAAATGAAACAAACGCCTTGTTTGAAGCTCGCCGCTGCCTATCCTGCGGCAACTGTTTTGAATGCGATAACTGTTATGGCGTGTGCCCGGACAACGCGGTACTCAAGCTTGGCCCCGGAAAGCGCTTTGAATTTAAATATGATTATTGCAAAGGCTGTGGAATTTGCGTGGCCGAATGCCCCTGCGGTGCGATAAAAATGGTTACGGAAGAAACCTGAGTTAGTTTTTAGTCACCTGTAAACTTACAACATCTAGCACTCTCGTCAACAGAGTGCTAGAATTGTTTCAAGGAGGTATCAACTATGAGCTATAACCTATCTTTACCTATGCCGTCTGCAGTTGGCAGCATTGATAGTTACATTTCATCTGTTAGAAGTTTACCCATGCTTACCGATGCGGAGGAGTTGGAGTTTGCCACGCGTTTTCGGCGGGATAATGACTTGGATGCGGCGCGTTCGCTGGTGTTGTCACATTTGCGCGTGGTCGTCAGTGTGGCGCGTGGCTATATCGGTTACGGCTTGCCACAGGCAGATTTGATTCAGGAAGGCAATATCGGCCTGATGAAAGCCGTCAAGCGCTTTGATCCGGATCGCGGCGTGCGCTTGGTTTCTTTTGCGCTGCATTGGATTCGCGCTGAAATTCACGAATACATTCTGCGCAATTGGCGCTTGGTGAAAATTGCCACCACTAAAGCACAGCGCAAGTTGTTCTTTAATCTGCGCAGCATGCGGGAGGGGCTGGATACGCTTCGCCCGCAGGAGGTCACTCGCATTGCCAACGAATTGAATGTGAGCGAGCGTGATGTGGTGGAGATGGAAACGCGTTTTGGCAATCACGAAATGTCACTGGAGTTGGATTCTGCCGATGATGATCAGAGCTTCGCTCCTATCGCTTATTTGGCTGCCGATACGGAAAACGAACCTGATCAATTGCTTGAGCGCAGTGAGTTTGAGCGCTTAGAGAGCACTGGATTAAAGAGGGCGCTGGACAATCTGGATGAGCGCAGTCGGCGTATTATTGAAGCGCGCTGGTTGAGTCCGGACAATAGCTCGACATTGCATGATCTAGCAGCAGAATTTAAAGTTTCCGCAGAGCGTATTCGCCAGATTGAGCAAAAGGCCATGAGCAAGATGCAGGCAACGATGGTAGCGATGGCTTAACTCAGCCGCCTGATTGCAAAAAAGCCGTGGAAGGTTTCCACGGCTTTTTTGTTGCTACCAAACATAACTGCTATCACTTTACCACGGTCAATTTCGGCTTGCGCTGCGGCGCCGGGGTATTCGGTGGGTCACCACCACCCTCTTTATCCGCATTTTCACCAACAAGATTCAAGGTGGGGGAGGATTCCTGACCTTGAAAAACCAGCCCTTGACCGGTCTCTTGCGCAAAAATCCCCATTACCGCATCTACCGGGATGGATAGTTGATGGGCTGCCCCGCCAAATCGCCCCCCGCAACTGATATCTTCATTACCCAGTTGCAGATTTTTTACGGCATCCATGCTGATATTCAGCACAATTTTCCCGTCTTTCACATACGCCATCGGCACATGCGTGTACTCATTTACTTGTACCGCCAAATAAGGCGTTAAGCCACTGTCCACACACCAATCATAAATAGCCCGAATTAAATACGGCTTGGTGGACAAATCGCTCATTTGCGCATCGCTTTTTCGGACGGTGTCATCGCTTCACTATAAGCCGGACGCGAGAACAATCTTTCGGCATATTTCATCAATGGCGTCGCGTCTTTGTCCAACTGGATTCCATAGTGATCCAAACGCCATAACAACGGGGCAATCGCCACGTCCAGCATGGAAAATTCATCGCCCAGCATATATTTCTGCTTTAAGAATACCGGTGAAATTTGTGTCAGATTCTCACGCACGGTCACACGCGCTTTTTCCACTGTTTTGGCAACGCCACTTTCCAAGCCCTCAATATGGCAGAACAATTCCTGCTCAAAACGATGCAGGAACAAGCGTGCACGGGCGCGCATCACCGGATCAGCCGGCATCAATTGCGGATGGGGAAAACGTTCATCAATGTATTCATTGATGATATTTGCCTCGTACAAAATCAAATCACGTTCCACCAGTACCGGAACTTTGTTGTACGGATTCATAACGGCGAGGTCTTCAGGCTTGTTGAAAACATCCACATCAATCACCTGGAAATCCATGCCTTTTTCAAATAAAACAATACGACAGCGGTGGCTGTAGGGACAGACTGTTCCCGAATATAAAGTCATCATAGCGCGGCTCAACCCTTTATCTGGCGGACGCGCGATTGCGCATCACCGACCAATTTATTAGCAAAAAAAGCAAGCATTGCACCCAACACCACACCCAACATAACGGGAATAATGCCCAAGCCAATGATGCTATCAACCCAACTTCTTTCAATAATCGTATCCAAAATATTCCCTCCGGAAATACAGCTCAACTCAATTTAATTACGATTTTTGCAACGGCACGATTTTAGCAACCTTCGCAGAGTAAAGCAAAAATATCTAATAAAGCCATTTTTAATCAATATGTTATACGAAAATCCTAAAGGCAAAACGGCGAAGCAAAATGCTCCGCCGTTTTGTAAAAATCAAACCTCTTTAAAAGCTATTTCACTGGTTTTTTAGTGAATATCTTTCCAGATTTCTTTCTTCAATCCATACACCAGCACTAACAGAATGGACAGAAAAGCCAGCACAATCCAACCAATTTGATGACGCACCAAAACAGCAGGCTCGCCCATAAATACCAAATAATTGGTCAAATCGGTTATCGCACTATCATACTCGGCAGGAGTCATTGAACCCGGCGTTTTCAACACCAGTTTTTGAGTTTCATGCCCGTCATGCTTTTCATGGTGCAACTCTTGCTCACCTTGCATATCGGAGAGAATAAACGGCATTCCCACTGCCGGGAAGGTCGTATTATTCCAGCCACTGGTACGGCTGTTATCCACGTAGAAAGTGCGCATGTAGGTATACAGCCAGTCTGGACTGCGCGAACGCGAGATCACGCTCAGGTCTGGCGGCGCAACCCCGTACGCCATCTTTGCCGAGTTTGAATCCATTGCGGCTTGCATGGTCGAACCGATCTTCACGTCTTCCGGCAGCTCTAACTCTTTCTTGATCTGCTCTTCAGTCATGCCGATATCGGTTAGACGGTTATAACGCATGTAAGAAGCCGAGTGACACCCGAGACACTTGGAAGTGAACAACTTGGCACCACGCTGCAACGAAGCCTGATCTTTCAAATTGATCGGTGCTTTATCCAGATGAATTTCGGAGCTCGCGATCGCCATTGCCGGCACTAGCATCAGTACCAGCATCCCTAGTTTTTTAATTACATTCATGTCAACGAACCTTTCTCTATTATTTGGACGTTACACGATCAGGCTCGGGCTTGCACTTGTCGATCTTGGTATACCAAGGCATCAAGAAGAAAAATGCAAAATACACCACGGACAAGATACGTGAGATCAGAGTGTATGTCTCTGTGGCAGGCATCAATCCCAACCATCCCAGACCCACGAAGCTCACCACAAACGCGGCCAGGAAAGACTTGTAGATCGGACCACGATAACGAATTGACTTCACTTTGCCGCGATCCAGCCAGGGCAATGCAAAGAAAATGACGGTCGCCACGCCCATCGCCACAACGCCGGGGAACTGTGAGCCGAACATTGGCGGTACAGCACGCAGAATTGCGTAATAAGGAGTGAAGTACCAAACGGGTGCAATATGCTCGGGCGTCTTCATCGGGTTAGCCGGAACAAAGTTATTGGCTTCAATGAAATACCCGCCAATTTCCGGTGCGAAGAAAATAATCGCGCAGAATACAATCAGGAAAGCCACCGCAGCAACCGCATCCTTCACCACCATATAGGGGAAGAACGGAATGCCATCCAGCGGAATACCATTTGCATCTTTATGCTTTTTGATTTCAACACCATCCGGATTGTTGGAACCCACCGTATGCAAGGCGATAATGTGCAGAACAACAATACCCACCAGCAACAACGGTACGGCGATGACGTGCAAAGCAAAGAAGCGATTTAACGTGGTATCGGATACGACGAAGTCACCGCGAATCAGGATCGACAAGTCGTGACCAATGAATGGTACGGAGGAGAACAGATTCACAATCACCTGCGCACCCCAGAACGACATTTGCCCCCAGGGCAATAAATAACCCATGAAAGCTTCAGCCATCAAAGCGAGGTAAATGATCATGCCGATGATCCATAGCAATTCGCGCGGCTTACGATATGAACCGTACATCAAGCCACGGAACATATGCAGATAAACCACCACAAAGAACATGGAGGCGCCGGTCGAGTGCATATAGCGCAAGATCCAGCCCCACTGCACATCGCGCATGATGTATTCAACCGAAGCAAAGGCAAACAACGCGTCCGGTTTGTAATTCATCGTCAAGAAAATTCCACTGACAATCTGGATAACCAGCACCAACAGCGCCAAACCACCAAAGAAATACCAGAAGTTAAAGTTTTTGGGGGCGTAGTATTCTGATAAGTGTTCTTTCCAAGTCGCAATGACAGGCAAACGTTCATCTACCCAGCCCAATAAATTCTTCAATAAATTCATCATGCTGCACCTCCCACACTATCATCTCCAACCAACAATTTGGTTTCGCTCAAATATTTGTGCGGCGGAATGATTAGATTAGTTGGGGCGGGAACACCCTTGAATACGCGCGCGGCCAAATCAAAACGCGAACCGTGGCAAGGACAGAACCAACCACCGGTCCAATTGGAACCCAAGTCAGCAGGGGATACTTCCGGACGGAAAGTTGGCGAGCAACCCAAGTGTGTACAAACTCCCAACACGACCAGCACTTCTGGCTTAATCGAACGCGTGGCGTTATTGCAGTATTCAGGCTGCTGGGGAACTTCCGAAGTTGGATCAGCCAAATCGCCATCATTCTTAGCCAGCAGATCCAACATTTCTTTGGTGCGGCGCACGATCCACACCGGTTTACCCTGCCATTCGATACTGATCATGGTGCCCGGCTCAATAGCAGAAATATCCACTTCGACCGGCGCACCGGCGGCTTTAGCCCGCTCGCTCGGCATTAAACTCAATACAAACGGTGCACCGGCACCCACTGCTGCAACTCCACCCGCCGCTGTTGTAGCAGCGATCAATAGTCGCCGCTTACTGTGATCCACATTCTCAGTCATAACCCTAATCCCTTCTGTTTTATAGCGTTTTTATAATTAATGGTTAAATTGATTTTTCAAAACTCAATTCTTAATTGTTTTTTGCACCCTGTTTAACCCATTTCCTCATCAGCAGTATGTACTGACGATCCAAGGTACCGGAACTATTCAAACCCATCGGCATCTTCAAACCCTTGTTCGTGCCAGTAAGTAATTTAGTGAAGGTACTCACTTCACTATTGCCCGGAATAACGACAGGACCAAATCTTGTTCCCTTCATCAAATTTTCATAGCTTGATAAATCCAATCCACTTTTAACATGGCCTTTTCCGCCCGGAATGTGGCAGTTGAGGCAATAATCATGCAAAATTGGCTGAATATCCTTCTTGAAACTGACTTCACCCGTTCCAAGTGCTTTAATCGCCGCCTGATTCGGCTCAGATGATTCCGCTGCCAGCGCATTGAGCGAAAAGGCAACTAACAGCCCCCCCATTAACAAACTAATTTTCATACTTCCTCCCCGTTACTTCCAACAGCCTGCCCCTATCTTTGAGCCAGATCAATTGAAACTACCCATACAGCGGAATGGCGCTGCCCCCACCTCTACTACCCCCAAAATACCCAATAAAACATAATCGTTCTGCCTTGCGAAAATGAATTTTAGTATAGCTTCTGCAAAGAGTGCGAATACTACGCAACGACACTTCAGAATGCAATGCCTGACGACATCCCAATATAACTATCCAAAAGTCATTTACAAAAATTCTGGATATACTTTCCATTTCAACCAATTACTCTTAAAAATTAATAAACCGGCTTCGAGAAGAATTATAGGCAAGGCGTAATCCCTCCTCAAAGCCAATTTGGGGTTGCCATCCTGTCTGCTTATATAGTTTGGTGGAGTCCAAAATATTCACTTTTACATCAAATGCTCTCTCTGGAAGGTGCTCCACAAGAACTGACTTACCTGCTTCGTTAAACAATTTTGACATCTCGTGAATAACTTGCAGATTGGAATAGCCCACTCCCGAACCAATATTGTAGGTTTCTGAAAGCACACCTTTTTCCAAAGCTGAAATTACTCCTCCGGCAAGATCACTGACATACACATAATCGCGTATCGTTCCTGCTTGACCAAATATTTTAATCGACTCACCGCGCATAGCGAGAGCCATCGCGGTGGAAATAAATCCTTGTCCGGCAAATGGCCGTTGTCCTTCTCCATAGGCATTTGCCGGTCGCACACAAATGAATTTCAAGCCGTGCGTAACCGCATAAAGATGCGCATAATTTTCAAGAGTAAGCTTTGTAACGCCGTAGGGTGAAATTGGTTTAGTGGGATGATTTTCTCTCATTGGCAAACTAACTGCTTCACCGTAAACAGTTCCTCCGGATGAGACTAATAATAATTTCGCACCTCGATCTGCCATTTCAGAAAATAATTGCACGGTGGGCGGCAAATTTTGCAATAGATCCGATAACGGATTTTCAAAAGAAGTGTTAGGAACGGTGGCATAAGCAAGGTGAATAACCTCTTGATTAATATCAAGTAATTTTCTTATTAGGGGCCTTTCTGAAAAATCACCTTTAAGATAAGCTACACCTTTTGGCAAATCAAATTCAGGTGATGAGCGCCGCCCCAAAACCGTGACTTTGCGCCCCGCCGCAACTAGCTGGCGTGTAATGTGTGCACCAATATAACCTGCACCGCCGATAATTAAGATATTTGGATTCACGCGGCTTCGGATCCATCAACACTGGGACTTTTTAAATATTGATCTACACCTTTAATCGCGATGATATGAGTTGCACTCAGGACTTGTTGCAATCTTCGCTGATTCTCCTCTAATTTAGAACGATCACTTTCTTTATGCCATAAATGTAAAACTGGCGCTGCAAAGCGCCCACTTTTATGATGCACCCCAGCTCGCAGCAAGCGAACCACCAAGTCGGAATCTTCCATACCCCAGCCCGTAAAAGATTCATCCATACCATTAACGCGAATATAGTCGTCTCGCCACACAGCAAGATTACAAGTTTTTGCACCCCGCCAGCGCTGGGGGTGTAATTTTCGCCAAAAATTAGCGGGTAGTTTTATCAAGGGTAGAATACGATTTATATCTTTACTTACCCAATGACTAATCCATTGAATAAATGAGAAATTATGAATTGGCAGGGATTTTTTCAAAGCATATTCAGTAAAATTTTGTGCAAGCAAAACCCGATTACCCGGCACAAACCAACCATGTTCTGCTAAGCGTGCATGACGTGATACAAAATCAGGAAGTGGCACACAATCTTGGTCGGTAAAAATAATATAGTCTGCATTCGCTTTAGCAACGGCCTTATTTCGAATAGTTGAGGCACGATAACCGGTATTTTCTTGCCAAACATGATCAATACGAAATGCCGCGCACTTTTGATACCGTTCAATAACTTCGCGCGTTTCTGCGCTGGACCCATCATCAGCAACAATGATCTCAAAATTGGAATAATCTTGCGCAAGGTATCCTTCAAAAAATGCGACCAGCATATCAGGCCGGTTATAAACGGCGGGAACGATAGCAATACGCATTAGTTTTCCTTTTCTTGCTTCAGCAATAATTTAAGGTAACGATAGTAAGTTCCCTCGGCGTTTGACACCGCCAGAATAAATCCTTTTTGCCCATCCAGAAAGCCACCCCGTAGCAAGTAAGTCCGGAAAAAACTCCATAACCCGCGAAATACCGCAGCAAACAAAGAAGTTGATTTACCCTTTTCATACAGCTTCACTGCACCTGCACTGGAATAATGATTAATTTTATTCAAGACCTGCTCAAAATCGTTAAAAGAATAATGAAGTAAAGTTCCCTGAAGTTTTTCTGTAACGCCCTCGACAAGTAAACGCTCATGAACAATGTCATCGCTAAATCGGGCAGTTCCACGTCTAAAAAGTCTGGGGAGTAAATCCGGATACCAGCCGGAATGATGCATAAATTGTCCGCAGAAATTTGATAACCGAGAAACCAAAAAAGTATTCGGAAGCATGCTAGTAGAATTTAGCGCTTCAATAATATTTTCCTTTAGTTCTGGTGTTACCCTCTCGTCTGCATCAATCGAAAACACCCAGTCCCCTTTGGTGTAGCTCAATGCCCGATTTTTTTGAGCGCCAAAACCCGGCCAGTCATGCTCATAAACATGGGGGGTAAATTCACGCGCAATGCTAACAGTTGCATCAGTGCTACCCGAATCAACCACAATAATTTCCTCAGCCCACGCAACCGATTCAAGGCAAGCGCGAATATTTGCAGCCTCGTTTTTTGTAATGATGATGACGGAAAGTGTTGGCATAGTTAATTTATCGTTGGCGTGTATTCCGGAACCCACTGCTTCAGGCATTGCTTCACTTCCACATCCGAGCAAACCCCTTTGGCATCACTCACCCACCCAAGTAACTCATTGACTTCATTGCCTTTTACTTGGCGCGCTCGCGCGATGCGTAATTTTGGATGCGGCGTGGGAATGGTATTTTCATTGTCTGCCAATAATTCTTCATACAGCTTTTCACCGGGACGCAGACCGCTGAATTCAATTTTGATATCATCCTCCTTGAAACCGGAAAGACGAATCAAGTCCCGCGCCAAATCGACAATTTTGACGGGATCGCCCATATCCAGCACGAAAATCTCGCCGCCTTTGCCCATGCATCCGGCCTGCATCACCAACTGCGCCGCCTCGGGGATTGACATGAAATAACGCGTAATCTCAGGGTGTGTGACAGTAATGGGGCCGCCATTCGCAATTTGTTCACGAAATTTTGGAATCACGCTGCCGTTGCTGCCCAACACATTACCAAAGCGTACGATAATGAAGCGCGTACCGAACTCTTTTTGCAAATCTTGGCAAACGATTTCCGCCATGCGCTTGGTGGTTCCCATCACATTGGTGGGGTTCACGGCTTTATCGGTGGAAATCAGTACAAATTTTTCCGCATTATGTCGCTGCGCACAGTGCGCAACCTGCCAAGTACCAAACACATTATTGCGTACCGCTTGCCACGCATTATGACTTTCCATGAGCGGGACATGTTTATAGGCTGCCGCATGGAAGACCACGCTCGGCTTGAAATCCGAAAAAACCTGCTCAACACGCGCGGCATCGCGTACATCTCCGGCCAGATAAATACATTCAAGATGCGGAAATTTTGGCTTCAGCTCCTGCTCAATGTTATACAAAGCAAATTCACTCGCCTCAAACAGCACTAATTTCTTTGGAGAAAAACGCGCAATTTGACGGCAAAGTTCTGAACCGATAGATCCGCCGGCTCCGGTGACCAATACCACTTTATCGCTTAACTGCTCCTTCAAGCCGGCATCGTCCAAGCGCACCGGATCGCGTCCCAACAAGTCATCCAACTCTACAGAACGCAATTGCGAAATGGCCACACGACCACTCAACAAATCATCAAATGCGGGAACCATTTGCGCCTTGATACCATGTTGATTGGCCAGATCAATCACATGTTTGCGTACTTGATGCGGAGCGGTGGGCATCGCCACGATCACTTGGTCAACGTTAAAACGTTTAGCCCATTGCGGCAAACTGTCAATATTCCCCAGCACTTTTATGCCGTTTAAAGTGCGCCCTAGCTTGTTGGGATTGTCATCCAAAAAACCAACTTGATGCCATTCCCGACTGCGCGCCAGCTCTTTGGACAAACCAATTCCGGCGCTTCCGGCGCCGATAATCAATACCGGCTCGCCCTGCAAATTAAAGTTTCCGTACAGCAAGTTTTCTTTCCACAAACGGTACAACAAACGGCTCCCCCCCATGATCAAAATCAACAAGATCGGATCAATAATCAACACGGAACGGGGCACAACAACCTCTACGCGAAACAAGCTAATCACCAATAAAATCAATGCGATAGATGCAATCACTGCAATAACAATGCGCTTTAAATCGGCTACGCTGGCAAAGCGCCAAATACCACGATACAAAGTAAACTGCCAAAATACAATGAGTTGTAAGGGAATCACCCACCACAGGGTTTGCCACAATTCAACTCTAAAATCTGCGGGCAAATCAAAATTAAAGCGCAGCAGATAGGCAAACCACCACGCCAAGGTGGCGGCCAATACATCATGCAAAATGGCGATGCTGGTGTTGATACGAGATTTAAACATGGCTAGTATTTTTCCATTTTCCGTCGACAGCCAACATAAGTACAGTGTAGATCACGCCCCAAACAATCAATATCATTTCACTCGAAAATAACAAGGCTGAAAGGCCTGCGGCAAACATGAGTGCATATTCAATAAGGGCAACATTGCGATGCCCATAGCCCAATTGAACCGCCCGTTGATAATAATGTTCGCGATGCGCTTCAGTAATCTTCACACCGCGCAACGTGCGTTTTAATAAGGTAATGCTGGCATCCACGATAAACGGCGAAAACACCAAAATCGGAAACCAGGCTGCCCACAATCCTTGTCGCCAGCCCAAGACACCCAAGGCCGCAGCCAAAAATCCGAGTGGAATTGAACCTGCGTCTCCCATGAAAATTTTAGCCGGATGAAAATTGCTCAGCAGGAAACCGAACGCAGCAGCAGCAATCGAAAAATTTAGCAGCGCAAAGGCCTCTTGTTGATGAATAAGCGCCGCGATCCCATAAAATGAAAACCCGAATAGCGCCATGCCGCCAGCTAATCCATCTGAACCGTCCATAAAGTTATATAAATTTGTCATCCACACCATGAGCAACCCAATTGTCAGCGCTATTAGCACGCCATAAATTGAAAATATGCCTGCGCCAACGATGAACAATACTACCGCACCCAAATGAATTAGTAAGCGCTTTTTAACCGGCAAATTATAAATATCATCCAACAAAGAAATCACGAGTAAACAAAGCACTGGCAACGTTATCCACCAGGTCAAATCGCTCACAAGCATTACCCACCCCGCCGATACACCGGCCATTAACGCTACACCTCCACTGCGCGGAACAACAGTTTTATGTAGCGAACGCTCGTTGGGAATATCTTGAATACCTTGGCCAAATTTGCCGGATAAAATGATGGCAATACTGATAATTGTGACCAGTGCGGCCAAGAGCGGAGAAAGGTAAATCGGAGAGAAATAATTCATAGATAAGTTGTTCGATACCATTCGGCAGTCGCATGCAATCCTTGCTGCACGGTATAAGGCGGAGTCCAGTTAAGTTCGCGGCGAATTTTACCACTGTCCACCTGCAGCGAACCGAGAAGGCGCTCAATCTGATCCGACCTTCCTGTTACGCTCCCTACGAATTTTAATATGCCAGGCGGGCAAGGAAGTAGCCATGCGGGACACCCCAGACCTTTTCCCAATTCCCGTAATAAATCGGGTGTAGAAATATCGTCGCCATCGCTCAACAAATAAGTTTGTCCTGCGGCAGCGGGATGCACTGCACAGGTAATTAAGGCATCCACCAAATTTCCTATATATACAAGGCTGCGCTGATTTTTTATTAAAGATAATGGGAGGGGGATTCCCTTACTCAAAAAACGTAGCATTTGTTCAAAATTCCCTTTTACCCCCGCGCCATAGATGAGTGGCGGCCGAATTACCACAATATCCAAACCGGTTTCTTGAGACACTTTTTTTAAAGCTTGCTCGGCTTCAAATTTTGAAATGCCGTAGGGATCCTGAGGGCAAGGAAGATCAGCTTCCGTAAAAATTTTATCTACTGTCGCTTCACCATTCACTTTAATTGAGCTGACATATACCAAACGCTTAGCACCCGCAGCCGCTGCGGCACGCGCTAATTTTTCCGTGCCTGCGGTATTTACCCGACGAAATTCTCTGAGCGGATCATCTGCTGTATCATGCATAACATGCACGCGAGCAGCGAGATGAATAACGACTTGAACATTATTTAGTGCCGCATGCCAATCCGTATTTTGGTCAATATTGCCGACCACAATTGAATTCAAGTCATCGCTAACTTGACGAACTGCCACGCGAACTGAATGCCCTTTGAGTAGCAACTCCCGATAGAGCGATTTGCCGACGAAACCAGTTGCACCTGTAATCAGAAAACTTTTCATTGGAGAATATCTATTCCTGTTTTTTGGGACGAATGTAAATAATGCAGCCACTCACTTAGCTGTTAGATTTTCATGACAAATTATCGTACAACCCCACCATCTCGCTAGTAATTTTCGCACAGGAAAACTGGTCTAAAGCGCGGGCACACGCTGACTGGCCCATATTTATGCGCAACTCATTATCTATAATCAACTTTGTTAATGCCCGCGTTAACCCCCGAATATCACCTGCGGGGAAAAGCAAACCTGTCATCCCATCCTCCACCGCATCGGTGATTCCATATATATTTGAAGCAACTGCTGGCACACCACATGCAGCAGCTTCGATGATAGTCAATCCAAAACCCTCGCGATAACTGGGCAAACAAAAAATATCTGCTGCGGCCATGTAATATTCCGGTGTCGCCGTAAAGCTAACATAACGTAAACGTGTTTGCACTGACTGACAAAGTTGCTGAATTTGGCTGAAGGTAATCTCTTCCTCTGCCCCCACAAGTAAAAGAATAAGTTCAGAATGTTGCCGGGCAAGCGCATTAAACGCTGCAGCCAAATCCAACATACCTTTGTCGCGATTCAAGCGCCCGACAAATAAAATGACTTTTGCTTCTGCAGGGATCTCCAAATTATGTCGAATAAACTGACGGCTGGGCATATCTGCATGAAAACGTAAGGGGTCGACGCCACAAATCGAACCGGCGCCGATTACTTTAACTTTTAAACTTGACAAGACACCTTCGTTAATCAAAAAATCACGTTGCGATGGACTATCCGTCAAAACACTCGTCGCCAACCACCCGATTAGCTTATCAACCGAACGCAATAAGACCCGCTTTAAGCCAATTTTGGTAGCCCAAACCTGCCCCGTAAAAGTATGAATCCGCGTGGGTATCTGGGTGAGTTTGGCGGCCAACATTGCTATCAGCCCAGTTTTTGGCATGATGGAATGTACAATGTCAAAGCGTTGCTTCTTGAATAAAAAAATCAATTTAATCAGAAGAGTAACATCTTTCACGAACGAAGGCTTACGTTCAATCGGTAAGAGTATTAGCTGGGCTTTTAATCCTTCCAGCAAATGTTTATCTGCCTCATTGCAAATCACCGTCACCCGATATTTTTCTGCCGCTGCTTGAATATGCGGACGTAAAAAAGCATGTACAACAGCGGGAATGGTGGCAACATAGCAGAGGGTTTTCATGGGCTAAACAAGACGCCATTTGGAAATGAGCCAGCGCCGCGCATACTTAAACAATGAAAAAATAGATGCGAGAAAATAGAGCCCCAAAGAAATTTTTTTGTCATTTCGCAGACGAAAGTATGTATCTTGTACGCCACGCTCTGCTTTCCATAAATCCCCTGTCAAACCGCCATCACCAAACTCTTCCTTATAAGAATATGCGAGCGGTAAATTTAAATGCCAAAGAGAATTTCCATTTAAAGCAATAGTTAGCCAAAGCAATAAATCCTCGGCATAGCGTTTGCCGGGTACAAACCGATACGGCAGTTCACGTTTTAACATGACGCTACGGGTGGGGAAATAATTTTTAAATAGCAAACGGTAGCTATTCACCGGGCCAGCTGTCAGCGTCGAAACTAAATCTGGAATCGGGTCTGTCAGGCCTCGTTTTAAGGTTGCATGTCCGGACATTACTACCCCAGGGTGTTCGAGCATCCACTGAAATTGAAGTGCTAATTTTTTGGGGTGCCAACTATCATCTGCATCCAAAAAAGCGAGATAGGGCTGCGACGCAATTTCCCATCCCGCGTTGCGTGCACTGCCAGGACCTCCATTTTCAAGCAGGCAAAGCAACTTAATGGGAACCGTCACCGAGGCTTGCTGAAGTCGCTTGAGCTCATTGATGGTTAAATCGCCATCATCGCTAAAATCATCAATTAAAACAATTTCTTGTGGGAGCGCGGTTTGCGCCAAAATAGAGTCAACGGCTCGCCGAATAGTGTCGATACAACGATAACACGGAACAATGACGCTAACGTCAGCACGCTCGATCCGATCAGAAGAAATTTGCTCCTTCACAATCGAACCCATGCGCGTGGAATTAAATCTTCCGTACTATTGCCGTTCACAAACCAGTGTTTTGGAGCAATCACAATTTTTTCTGCGTTCGAATTCAACCAAGCACCCCACCAACTAAACGAACTATTCGCAATAATTTGGTGTTGGCACAAACTCATTAGCTGCATATCTCGATAACTTTCTGCTTGACGATTATGCTCAATATAAACAGCAGGAGAATTTAACTGCAAGTTTTGCTTTACCCAGGCAATATCATCCGAAAAAATATAAAAAACGGGCTGCGATACTCGGGCTGCAATGTAATTGATGGCGGCATGATAATAATCCAAGGAACAAACATCCATTACTTTTCCGGTTTTTGCATCGCTCACATAATCCCCGCGCCTAACATGCAAACTAACCGTTTGACCCCGTGCTATTTCAATCGCCAACTCGGCATTGCGTCCCGTTAAAGGCGTGCGAAAAGTAAAGTCCTTGCGTAAGGTACTTTCAATCGCTTTGAAATAACGCTCCGATTGCCAATAACCAAATAAATAACATTCATCAGTTTTTTCTAGCAAGCCTGGCCAGAAATTAAAGTGCGGTTCAATCACTAGCTTGCTGCCGCACAAGGTCGAAAAAACAGCGCGCCGCAGCACTTTAATTGCCAGCGGATGGGCACGCCAACCCAACATGGCTTGCACATCGCTCTGTTCCGCCACCGCAACATTAAGGTTGAACACTCGGTTTAATTCAAAGCCGTGATGCAACGAATAATTTGAAAAACTTGCCAAATCAACCGCAAAAGGTTGATCAATTTGCAGAGCAAGCGCACGTCCGGCTGCATACTGAAACATTTGATTGCCGATTCCGCCGAGAATGTAGCTGATGATCATACGGGTGTAAAATTAGCAAATACAATCAATTAGTTATGCCTTCTCAAGCAAAAAAAGTCCACAGCCATATTCAAGTTGGCCGGCCTCTATCAACGGCTTATTTTCTTGGTAGTGTCCGGCATCATCCACATACGAGAATTCGAGTAATTTCATTTGCGGAAAAAGTGCCAGAACAGATTGTGGCGAATGAACGCGATGAGCATTAAAACAAATTCGTTCTCGCCCGATGGGTAAGGAGAGATATAGCTTGCCGCCAGCACTGACTACTCGCTGTAATTGTTGCGCTGCTTTCACACTACCAAGTGGATCCAGCGGATCCCCATACCTTCCCAGGCCAATATGCTCAATCACATGCAAACAGGATAACGATACAATCGAATCGCTGGCAAAAGGTAAATCTAAAATATTGCCCGCCATTGAAGTCAGCCCGGAAAGCGTCGTGTTTAACGGACGATAATCGACAAAAACTGTTTCCACCTGCGCACTCAGCACACTGATAGTTAATACACTGGAGCCAATATCGACATGCTTTTGGGGTGATGCCGCAGCTACACGTCGCGCCAACCAAGCGCCCTGATAAAAGTAATGCGCATCAAACGGAGTGTGCGTAGTCCAATCACCCAGGCAGGGCTGCATATCCAACCAATTTATTTTTTCAGATTTCGCTATGTTTCTATATCGAAAATAATGACTGATAAAACGGGGAAGATACAAAAAACCGATAAACGGGCGCGGGTAAATAAAGGCTAGAATCCAGCGTCTTATGATTTGCATTAATAAATTCATTTTAATTTCCGGAAAATACTTTTTGAACCCCAAGCAACAAGCACATTGACTGCGTCAAGCAATCTAAATTTTTCATCCTGAAATAAATTCAAGGCTCTTGACCAATTTCTTTGTTGAGCGGCTTGCACTATTTGCTTTAAATTTCTGGCTGCGTGCTGCTTGAGTAACAAGCCGTTCAACCGGGCAAGTTCCTGCTCATTGGCACACTTTCTTGAAGCATAAAATACCTCTAATTGATTCATCAAATCGTAAGGAAAGTAATTTGAGTCTTGTCCATCATGCCTACGGCATTCGTACAATGGCATTGTTTGATAAGCAACCGCTCCCTGATCCGCCAAGTCACAAAAATAAACAGCATCCAGTACTTTGCCAAACTCCTCTCTAAACGGAATTTGGGCAACCATTGCCCGACGATAAATGGCAGGAGACAGCGGAATACAAGAATTTTTAGCATATTTCATGGCAACTTGTCCGCTACAGGTATAAAACTCAACCGCAACCATACTCGCAGTCGATGCTAAGGTCTCTCCATTTTTTCGCCCCTGATGATCAATGTAATAACCATTACTTGAAACCGCAATTAAACTGGGATCTGAATCCAACAACGCAATTTGTGTTTCTAAAAAGTCAGGACGCAAGCGATCATCGTCATGCAGCATCATTACATAGCGTGATTCACCATCACGCATGGCACGGGTAAAGTTCCAAATAAAAGGCTGGTTAAACTCCGCGCCTGCCCATTGAACCCCCTCTCCCAATAAGTCTTGGACTGCTTCAAACACATTCGCATCACTCCCATTGTCATAAATAACAATTCGTTGCGCTTGTTTGGTTTGCGCCAGCACAGATAAGACTGCTTCGCGCAGGTAAGCTCCCCGGTTGTAGGACAATATTCCAACCGTTATATCTAACATGATTTTGCTAACGCTAAGATGTATTGGGCAAAACCTTCGTAACTATGCAGCTGTCCCGCCTCCGTTAGTAAAAAGGCACGCCCCGCTTCAATCATATTTAGTGCCTCTTCTTCTGTCAGCGAGCTCAAGTAGTCATCAAGTTGCTCAGGTGAATGAAATTGACGCAGATCAATGAAACACTCTGCGGGCACGATAGACGCAATATCAGGAGCACCTAAATACAGGGGAATCGTTCCTGCCACAAAGCAATCAATTATTTTCTCTGTAACGTATCCAGGCAAGCTCATGTTTTCAAAGCAAATCGCAAACTGGTAACCGGCAATAGTTGTTAGCTTGTCTTCGCATAACCCTAAATAACATCGATCAAGAATGGGGTTAAGTTGATTCGCCCAATGAGAGGGAACTTCGTCCAACTTACCCCAACCAGAACCATAAAGCTCACATTTCCCTTGATTGGCGAAATAAGTGACTAATTCAAGTCGGCGGTCATGCAAAGAAGCCTTTAACGATTGTCTATACGCGGGAGACAACAATCGCCAAATTTGCCATTTTAATTGACGTAAAACATTTTTGACAGTTGCTCGACTTGGAATAAACAGTTTCGCAGTTTTATATTTGTTTCCCGCAACTAATACGAGTTTCTTTCTACTATGCCACGATGCAACTGCACGTATATCCCTCAAATAGTATGACGGAAATCTGAAAGGTGACAGATTTCCACTGTGCTTAGTAAACCCGTATCCAAAACTAAATTTAAATCTCGTTGCTAAACGGTGTATTTTGTCGTAAAAAAATGGCGCATATAGCGGCGCTTCAAAACAAGTGATTAAAAATGGAACTGCGCCCAGCTTTAATAGCTGGGTAGCTTGAATCGACTCCATATCTTGAATGACATAAACATCCCCCGCATCCCATTGTCTTGATTTAACATTCATCAGGGCAACATCCCCGGACGCAATAGCAATTCCAAAGTGGGCTGCCATTTGATACAAACACGTTATCCAACCGGAGCCAGGAAAACGATAACTCCACTGCTGATCGCGCAATTGATCTCTATTAAACGCGGAAACATCGCTACAAAAGGCAAGATACATAAATTATTTAATACCTTAAGGCTGCGTTAGTGCAGCCTCTCGCCGCAGCACTGGAATTAACATGATATATTGAAAAACCAAAAAACATAAACCGATCACACTCAGCCGGACAACGGCGAGAAACAAACTACCATTGCCGCTCAACTCCCAGCGCAAAACTTCTGCAGCCAACAATAGACCTCCGCCAGCCAATATACTTTTTAAAAAAAATTTATATGGCAGTGTGATTTTTAAATTACTTTTAGTGATTTGAACCGATAAAAGCAAAGTAATTATGGCAGCAAATGTCAGGCCAAAGCCCACGCCACTTGAACCATAATCCGGCGCTAAAAACCAAATTAACGTAATTGATAAAATTGCACCCATCAAATTTGGCCATAACAATAATTTGGTATTCATTCTAGCCTGAGCAACCAAACTAAAAACACCTGTTGAAACGCGCGCCAGCTCCGCAATCGCACCCCAAATTACAAATTGAGAAGACGATTTGTAGGCAGTGCCTAATAATAACTGCGTTAACTCTGGTGCCGTTGCCATAATAAACACACTGGTTAATAACAAAGCAGGCAAAATAGCTTGTGCGTACTCAATCCACGCTTCGGATTGTTGTTGAATGTTATCTAAACTGATTTGTTTATAAAATTTTGGCTGAAAATAGGTCACAAAAATAGAGTCAAACCCGGAAATTAGGCCGGCACTAATGCCATATCCCGCCACAAAAAGTCCAAGCTCAGTTAAACCCAAATGAGTTTCCATAAAATAGCGATAGCCCTGATTTTGAATCCAGCCAAGTCCTACAGCAATTGCAATTGGCCAACTAAAATGCAGTATGTTTTTATAATGTGAGCTGGATAATTTGATAGGTATTGAGCTGATTATATTTACTTGCTTTATCTTACTGAAAAAAATTGTCAGCCCCAATAAGCCAACGATCAATTGACCTGCTAATAATCCAAGCGACCAATACTCGGCGCTCGGCGGTTCAACATACACCAATAACAGCGCACAAATTAAACTAGTGGATGCTGTGGCTACCGTCAAAATGGTGAACCAAGCCCGATGTCCTAAAAGGTTGAGTCCCGGAATAACCACTTGGTTTAATGTTCCGAAGGCTAAATTCCCACAAACCAGAAATAACAACCAACCTAAGCTCATGCTTGGACTCCAAACATTGAGTTGCGTCAGTCCAATAATTGTTAATGCTGAAATTAGATTAATCAACAATAGATAACGCCAAAAATACTCAAGATTACTTCTGACGAGTCCCTTTGCGTCCCATGCATGTAAACGACGATTCATAAACATGCCCACGGGATTTAAAAACAGCAATGCAAAGAAGGCGACAGTTGCCGTTATGATTGACACCTTTCCCATCTCGGCGGGAGATAAAAAAGTAGTCGCCAAGCGAAGTGTGAGCAGTAACAATATAAATTGCGCGACTCGCCCTATGGCAACAATTATCATTTAGATGTTTGCTTTTTCATCATACTTAAAACGATTTTCTCTTGAGCCAAGCAGGGAAAAACGGTTTAATTTTTTGTTTTAGAACAAAAAGTGATATCGGAATTTCAGTGCCAAGTACACTCCACAATGAAACTAACGAATCCTCTTTGTGCGCATACCAGTCATTACACCCAGTTTTTTTGAATCTTATATAAGACTTTGTCCGCATAAAAATATCAACTTGCGGGTTCATATCATAAGAATTGTTTTCAATAATTACTATTCTGGGCTGAATTGCTTCAAAAGCCATTCCTGCTAACACAGACATTTCATGGCCCTCAACATCGATGGTTATAAAGTCAATGTTAGTCAATCCTTCAGCAAGGAGAATATCGTCCAGACGTGCCGTTTTAACCGATATTCTCTTAATTTCCTGATTACTAAGTCCTTTAATTCTTGCGAAATGGTCGTCATTTTTTTCAATGGTTGAAAGAGTTTCAACTCCTGATGCAATGTGAAACTCAACTTCCCCACTTTTATCACTAGCCGCGATTTCAGCAATTTTGCAATTTCTGGCACTTTTAATTTTTTGACAAAAATCCGGCATTGGCTCGACAATGAGACATTCCCAACCAAGTTTTTCGAAAAACAAAGTGTTGCTACCTGTTACCCCATCAAAACCACCCACCTCAACACAAATCCCTTGGGGTTTATTGAAAATGGCATTCAAAATTCTGTCTTCGCCGTACTGAGCGTAGTACTTCTGACTAGTCATGTTTTTCCTCAACTACAAAAATTTGAAAATCGATACTTTTGCTTAACAACTATTTCCCTGTAATGCATCCTAACATCGCTTCCGCTTCCATCGAAATTCCTTCTAGCGAAGTCAACTCTGGCTGATATCCAAAATCTCCCGCCCTTTTATTCAGCGAATAATAATGCGGCTTGCCCCCTGTTGCATTCACACTGGCACTTGCGCCAATAGTTTCATACTGCAATCCGAATTTTGTTTGCATAGCTTCCAACAAAGTGGGCTTATCTACAGGGGCTTTGCTATAACAATCAACTACAGTATTTGTCACGGGCGCGATAAGCAGCATGCGAACTAACTGATAAAAGTCAGACGGATGCAAATAGTCCCGTACGATGTAATCAGATGAGGTCTTCAATACAGTATTGTCGCGTATGGCACGCACAATGTCGGTAATCAGAAACCTCGCATTCATATCTTGCGTGCGGCTAAAATAATTAAATACCCGAATGTCGATTATAGACAGTTCAGGGTGAGCGCGATGCCGGCATTCCGCATGCAATTTTGCCACACCATACCAATCCTGCGGCGCCAGATTATTAATCGGCACAATTGCCGGTGTCTCCTGCTTTACCGGCTCGTTAAAGTTTGAGCCATAGGCTGCGCCACTACATAAAAACAAATAACGGCAGGTTGGGTAAGTTTTTAGATAACCCAGTACCATCTCATCGAACTGCAGGGTAACATCAAAGATGGTATTGCCCATTGCCACGGCCTGCGCGGGATTGCCAACTCCGACGAAATTGATCACAGCATCGTACTCTTGCTTGGCAAATCCTGAGAAATCAGCAACCACATAACGTTCCGACAAACCTAGTGCCATAAGCCAATGACGCACTTCATCCGGACGACGTGCGAACAAAAACAGCTGCGTATCTGCCTCAACCGAGAAAGAGACAATAAGGTCTTGGGCAATTTGGCTGGTGGCACCAAGGATGGCAATTTTTCCCATACTAGACGTTGCGCTAGTCGCTTAACTTGGGAAACTGCTCGTCTAATTTCGAGCCGAACGCTAACCTAGGGCGACATTCGTTTGCCTCTTCCATCATGATTTCAATAAGTAACGGGCCTGTTTGGCCAGCGATCAATGACACAATTTGATTCATATCATCAGCATTTTCAATGCAATGTGCCTCGATACCGTACGCTTTTGCAATATTGCTGAAAGATGGGCTGCTGTAGCCTTTTTTTGTGGACTGATTACGCCCCTCGAAATACATATCCTGAAAGTTTTTAACCATCCCCAATACGGCGTTGTTCATCACAATGATCGTGATGTCCAATCCCAGGCGATTCAACGTATCCAGTTCTTGAATATTAATCTGCAAACTACCATCGCCCGTAATCACGATGACTTTGTTTTCAGATTGCAGGGCAATGCCAATGGCTGCAGGTAATGCAAATCCCATCGCGCCCATGCCGCCGCTGTAGTGCACAGCATGTCCAACCGACAGACGTAAGTTTTGAGCTGCCCACATTTGATGGTTACCTACATCACATACATAATCCACGGGTTGTGAATGCAACGCTTGATTGAGCTGCCTGAATAACGCACTGGGACTAATTTCCCAGTCGGTATACTCATCAAGCAAAGCCACTTGACGCTTAAGTGACAATTCGTTTATCCAGTGATAATCCAAGCAGGGTAACCGCTTTTTCTCCAGGCCGAAGGCGTTAAAAAATTGCTCCGACGAGGTACAGATATTCAAATTTGCATGCACACGATTATTCAACTGTGCGGGGTCAATATCAATTTGAACAATCGTTGCACACCTCGCAAAATCTTCCAAATTTGCCCCTGTTTGACGAACATCAAGCCGTGCACCGATCACAATCAGCAAATCGCAATTTTGTACTGCCCAATTCGCTTCACGATTGCCATAACTGCCGATCAGATTGAAGTAATTATTGCGCGCAACAACCCGTTCATGCCCCATCAGTGTCGAAACATACGGAATTCCAAGTGTATCGGCTGTCGATAGCCAAGCATCCATTGAATCCGCCCAACGTGCACCACCGCCTATACAAATGAGTGGGCGTTGCGCTGTTTGACATAGCTGCGCCAATTGTTCCAAATCACTTTCAGTTGCGGCTGGAGCTGAACTGATATTTAACGGTGTGTTTAGCCATTTTTCAAGCAACACATCAGGAATATCAAGTCGCTGTATGTTATTCGGAATATCCAACAATACCGGCCCTTGACGTCCGCTCAAAGCTGCAGACAACGCCTGATGCAAGTGTGGCAATAAATCTTCTGCCGTGTCCACGCGTACCGCGTATTTTGTAATAGAGCGAGCCAGCTCGACAATATTCAGCTCCTGAAACCCTTGCTGGCGAATAGCACGCTCTCCCTTGAGCTCATGCGTATTCACTTGCCCGGTAATAAATAAACAGGGCACAGAGTCAAACCAACAATCACCAATGCCTGTTATTAGATTGGTTGCACCCGGGCCGCTCGTACCCATTGCGACAGCAATCATCTTACCTTTGGACTGTCTTGCCACGCCTTCCGCTGCAAACGCCGCTGATTGCTCATGGTGCATCGAAATAATGTTGAATTGCTTCGACTCGGCTAGACTGTCCAACAAGTGCGTAATCATTCCACCAACCAGTTCAAAACAAGTTTGAACGTGGTGGGCAATTAAAAATTTAGTTAATGCGTCAGAAGCTTTCAATCGTATCTCTTTGTTTATATTTGCTATTTAAAAAATCAGAAATTCACCCCGAAAAACGCCTCAATTTTCTCCACCACAAAGCTAAGCATTTCTTCCGTCAATCCAGGATACACACCAATCCATAACGTATTATTCATAATGGTGTCGGTGTTGGTTAGTTCACCGCTAATACGGTAGGTACGCTCTTCAAAGTAGGGCTGACGCGTGAGATTGCCTGCAAACAGCAATCGGGTTCCGATCTTGTATTGATCCAGATATTTTAGTAATTCAACGCGATTAACGCCCGCCGCCTCTTTCACCGTGATGGGAAAGCCGAACCATGACGGCTCACTGCCTGCCGTGGCCTTCGGCAGAATTAAAAACTCTTCACAAGATGTTAGCCGTTCTTTCAGGAAGGCAAAGTTATGTTGGCGTGCGGCAACGAATTCCGGCAATCGATCCATCTGTGCCAGTGCACAGGCGGCCTGCATATCGGTGATTTTAAGGTTGTAGCCCAAATGTGAATAGGTGTATTTGTGGTCATAGCCCATCGGCAATGAGCCCAGTTGCTGGCCGAAACGTTTACCGCAGGTATTATCACAGCCCGGGCCACAGTAACAATCACGCCCCCAGTCACGGAACGATTCAATGATGCTGCGCAGGTCGCGATCTTTGGTAAAAATCATGCCACCTTCGCCCATGGTGATGTGGTGCGCGGGATAGAAGCTACAAGTGGCGATATGCCCGAAGCTGCCAACATGCTGGCCTTTGTAACGCGAGCCCAGTGCATCACAACAATCTTCAATCACCCACAGATTATGTTGCTTGGCGATGGCCATGACCGCATCCAGATCAAACGGATTGCCCAGGGTGTGTGCAATCATGATGGCTTTGGTTTTGGGGCTGATCGCTGCGGCAATCTTGTTCGGATCAATGTTGTAGGTAGCCAGCTCCACATCCACGAACACCGGCACCATGCCGTTTTGCAGCATCGGATTGACGGTGGTGGGGAAACCCGCTGCCACGGTGATTACTTCATCGCCCGCTTGCAAGGCTCTGGCACCCAGCTTGTGCGAAGTCAGCGCGGTGAAGGCCAGCAGATTGGCTGATGAGCCGGAAGTGGTGGTGAGTGCATACGGCACACCGACGAACTCGGCAAATCGCTTTTCAAACGCTTCGTTGAAGCGACCCGTGGTAAGCCAGCCATCCAGCGAAGCTTCAACCATATTTTTTAGTTCGGCTGCACCGATCACTTTACCGGAGGGGGGGACAACACTCGTACCGGCAGTAAATGGTTTGTCGGCGTATTTAAGCGCCGCATATTCATCAACAAGGGCTGCGATTTTTTGGCGAAGGAAGTTTTGTTGTTCCATGGTGTTTGACAGTATGTGTATTAGTTAATTGATTGCTTCACTGCGCGCGCGGGCTCAGGTAGTTAGTGATTTGCTTCAGGGTGAGTGCCTGCATATCCCCACCCCTTAAATGAGCACGTTGCCACTCGACTATATTTTCCAACGCATCTTCCAAATGCCATCTCGGATGCCAATTTAATCGGGCTTTGGCTTTGGAGCAGTCCAGCTTTAAGTAGTGCGCCTCATGCGGATGATTACCACTGTCCAATATCCAGCTCGCCCCCTCACCCCAAGACTGGGTGAGTTTTTCCACAATCCATTGCACCGGCCTGGCATCTTCGTCGTTCGGGCCGAAGTTCCACCCCTCTGCGCAACTTGCACCTACTGTATAAAGCTTTTCCGCCAAGACGAGATAGCCGAATAACGGTTCCAATACGTGTTGCCACGGACGGGTCGCATGCGGGTTGCGGATATTAACGGGCTTGCCTTGACTGATGGCACGCATGATATCGGGAATGAGCCGGTCTTCCGCCCAATCTCCGCCCCCGATTACATTGCCTGCGCGCGCTGAGGCAATGGCCACGCCATGCGTTGCATATTTGTCGGGATGAAAGTAGGAGTTGCGATACGCCGCCGTGACCAGTTCCGCACAGCCCTTGCTGCTGGAATAGGGATCAAAGCCGCCCATGGCTTCATTTTCACGATAGCCCCAGTCCCATTCGCGGTTTTCATAACATTTGTCGGTGGTAACGTTGACCACCGCTTTGATACCGGGTGTTGCGCGCACTGCTTCGAGCAAATTCACAGTACCCATTACATTGGTGGAATAGGTCTCAACCGGCTCAACATAGGAGTAACGCACCAGTGGTTGCGCGGCCATGTGGATGACGATCTCGGGTTGGAATTCGGCAAAGACCTTTTTGAGGTGCGCCAAGTCACGGATGTCACCAATGATACTGGTCATGCCTTTGGCAACGTCGGCAACTTCAAATAAACTGGGATTAGTGGGTGGTGCAAGCGCATAGCCAACGACTTGTGCACCCATGGATTGCAGCCAGAGCGACAGCCAACTGCCTTTAAAGCCGGTATGGCCGGTGAGGAGTACGCGTTTGTTTTGCCAGAAAGACGTCATTTCCACACTTTCCACGGCGCCTTGCCGGTTTGCCACAATTCTTCTAAATACATTTTGTCGCGCAGGGTGTCCATCGGTTGCCAAAAGCCTTGATGATGATATGCGGCCAGACTACCCTCTTCAGCGAGGCGCTCCATCGGCTCGCGCTCCCAAGTTGTTTTATCATTGTCAATATAATCAATTACTTGCGGCGACAATACAAAGAAACCGCCATTAATCATCGCGCCGTCGCCCTGGGGCTTTTCGCGGAAACTGTTGACTTTATTGCCTTGCATATCCAACGCGCCAAAACGACCGGGGGGCAACGTGGCAGTCAGCGTGGCTTTAACTTTTTGTGCTCGGTGAAAGGCGATGAGTTCGGTGATGTTGACGTCGCTCACACCGTCGCCATAAGTTAAGCAGAAAGCTTCTTCCTTCTTAACGTAATCGGCTACGCGCTTGAGGCGGCCACCGGTCATGGTATCGTCACCGGTATCGATTAGCGTTACTTTCCACGGCTCGGCACTTTGCTGATGCACTTCCATTTTATTGTTGGCCATGTCGAACGTGACATCCGACATATGCAGGAAGTAGTTGGCAAAATATTCTTTGATGACATAACCTTTGTAGCCGCAACACACGACAAACTCATTGATGCCGTGCGCGGAATAGATTTTCATGATGTGCCACAAGATTGGCTTACCGCCAATCTCTACCATCGGCTTGGGGCGAGAAGAAGTTTCTTCGCTAATGCGGGTGCCGAGTCCACCAGCTAGGATGACTGCTTTCATAGATTACATCTTTAAGTTATCGTTAATAAAAAACTAAGCTTATTAAAAACGACCATGCAATTTATCAATAAATATTGCGGGAGCGTATTTGCACGGCTAGATTCGCAAAAAAATCAAAGAGAAGAACTTAATCAGATTTTGCTTAGCATGTCTTGGTAGGACAATTCAATACCTTCGCGTAAAGCCACTTTTTGCTTCCAGCCCAAGGCATTGATGCGCGACACATCCATGACTTTGCGCATAGTGCCGTCCGGCTTGCTCGCATCAAATATTAAATTACCTTTAAAATCAACAACATCTGAAATAATCTCGGCCAATTCACGTATCGTTAAATCTTCTCCGCAGCCGATATTCACCAGCGGTGGTTGTTCGGCGTTAAACAAACTGGATATTTTTTCTTCCGGCTGCTCCAGCAAGAAAATACACGCATCGGCCATATCTTCGCTGTAAAGAAATTCGCGCTTGGGCGTACCGGTTCCCCACACCATGACTTCTTTGTCGCCGCGCAGTTTGGCTTCATGGGTTTTGCGCAGCAATGCGGGCAGCACATGCGAAGTATTTAAATCGTAATTGTCATTCGGGCCATATTGGTTGGTCGGCATGGCGGCGATATATTTCGTGCCGTATTGTCGGTTGTACGACCAGCACATTTCGATTCCGGCAATTTTTGCCAAGGCGTAAGGACGATTGGTCGGCTCCAGTTCGCCGGTCAGCAGGTATTCTTCTTTGATGGGCTGCGGGCAGGCTTTGGGGTAGATGCAGGATGAGCCCAAAAATAATAAGCGCGCCACGTTGTTGCGCCATGCTTCATGGATGACATTGGTTTGAATGGCCAGATTTTGATAAATGAATTCGGCACGATAGGTATTATTGGCGTAAATGCCGCCGACTTTCGCTGCGGCCAGCAAGACATATTCTGGCTTCTCGCTAGCGAAGAATTCGCGCACTGCCGCTTGGTCGGTCAAATCCAATTCGGCGTGGGTGCGGGTTAGCAGGTTGGTATAGCCCTTGGCTTGCAGTCGGCGTACCAGGGCGGAACCAACTAGACCACGGTGGCCGGCAATGTAGATTTTAGAATTGAGATTCATTTGCTTATTTGCTCATTTTTGAAATCGTATGGTTAAACTTAAAATCAAGCACCCCTTCGCGTGCAGAGCACGCTCCTACCAAGACACGCTGCTTAATGGATAATTTGGGTTAAAACAGGACGCGCATTATAATTCAGGCTTGTTCAAAACCTAAGGAATAATCCTTTATGCTTTATCCCGTTATTTTATCCGGTGGTTCCGGCACCCGTTTGTGGCCCCTTTCCCGTGCGGCCCTCCCCAAACAATTTTTACCGCTGGTTTCGGAAAAAACCATGTTTCAGGAAACGCTGGATCGCTTAAAAGGCTTGGCCGAATTAGCCGCCCCCATCGTGGTATGCAACAACGAGCATCGTTTTTTGGCTGCCGAACAATTGCGCTCCATCGACATTTCACCGCTGGCTATAATCCTGGAACCTTTTGGCCGCAATACCGCACCGGCTGTTGCCGCAGCAGCATTTACCGCACAAGAACAGCAATCCGATGCAATTTTACTCGTCCTGCCTGCCGATCATTTAATACAAGATATTGCAGGCTACCATCGCGCTATTCAAGCTGCAATCACCTTGGCGCAACAGGATAAATTGGTCACTTTTGGCATCACTCCAAATGAGCCTGCCACTGGCTTTGGTTATATCGAACGCGGCACAGCTTTATCTTCCGCTAATCAGGCGTTCAACGTGGCGCGTTTTGTTGAAAAACCCAATTTGGAAAAGGCCCAGGAATTTCTCGCTTCCGGCAATTTTTTCTGGAATAGCGGCATGTTTGTGTTTAAAGCTTCTACCTATTTAGCTGAACTTCAGCAACACCGTCCCGATATTTTTGCCGCCTCGCAACACGCCTGGCAAAGCAGTCATCGGGATCTGGACTTCTGCCGTCTGGATGAAGCCGCATTTAAAGAATGTCCATCAGAGTCAATAGATTACGCAGTAATGGAACACACTCATGCAGCTGCCATGGTCACCGTGGATATCGGCTGGAGCGATATTGGCTCGTGGGCATCGCTGGCCGAAACCAGTGCCAAAGATGCGCGTGGCAATGCGTTTCGCGGCGACGTGTACGCGGCTGAAACCGACAATTGCTACATTCGCTCGGAGAGTCGTTTAGTGGCGGCAATCGGCGTAAAAGATTTGGTAATTGTGGAGACTGCCGATGCAATTTTGGTCACGCACAAAGATGATTCGCAGGACGTGAAACACACTGTCGAATATCTCAAGCAAGCTGAGCGCTCAGAACATCTAGTACATCGCCGCGTATACCGCCCTTGGGGTTATTACGAAGGCATTGATATGGGTGAGCGTTTTCAAGCCAAACGCATTACGGTCAATCCGGGCGCCAAACTATCTTTACAAAAACATCAATTCCGCGCTGAACATTGGGTGGTCGTTTCCGGCAAAGCGCGTGTCACGCGTGGCGAAGACTCACTGGTGTTGTACCCGGATCAGTCCACTTACATTCCGCTGGGTGTAGTACATCGGCTGGAAAACATCAGCAATGAACCTTTGCATTTAATCGAGGTTCAGTCGGGATCGTATTTGGGTGAAGATGATATTCAACGTTTTGATGACGATTATCAACGCAGTTAATTCATGCCCGATATCCTGTTAATCAAAACCTCGTCCTTGGGCGATGTGCTGCACAACTTGCCGGTCGTCACCGATATTTGCAAACATTTCCCGGGAGCGAAAATTGACTGGGTCGTTGAAGAAAGTTTTGCCGCTTTGCCCACTCTTCACCCGCAAATTCGGCAGACTATTCCAGTGGCAATTCGCCGCTGGCGAAAATCCTGGTGGTCTGCGCGCGATGAAATAAAGCATGCCTGCAGCACCATCAAAAACCATCCTTATGATTTCGTGCTGGACACTCAGGGACTCATCAAAAGCGCCGTGCTGACGCGCTGCGCTCGCCAGCAGCGCTGCGGATTTGATTGGAATAGCGCACGCGAACCACTAGCCAGCTTGTTTTACGATCATACTTTTTTCGTCGCAAAAAACCAGCATGCGGTGGAGCGCAATCGCCAGTTAGCCGGACTCGCGCTGGGCTACACCCCGCAGGGCATCGCCGATTATGGCATTCAGACACCCGCGCTTAACTTGCCTTGGCTCAACCTGTCAGTGCCGACTATCGTGCTGCTGCACGCCACCAGTCGCGACGATAAGCTGTGGCATGAAGCAAACTGGACTGCATTAGGTAATACAATGATTAATAATGGATTTAATATTGTTCTGCCGTGGGGAAGCATGGCCGAAAAAGCCCGTAGCGAACGTTTATTGGCAACGATTCCCCATGCAATTTGCCCCCCAAAATTATCGCTGCCAGAAGCCGCCGCGCTGCTGGGGCATGCGCAGGCAGTCATCGGTGTTGATACCGGTTTAAGTCATCTTGCTGCCGCCTTAAATGTGCCAACCATCGGTATCTACACCGCCACCGATCCGGGATTGACCGGACTCTATGCCGGGCAACGCGCCATCAATTTAGGCTCTGCACAAAATTCACCCTCGGTCAATGCTGTGCTATCCGCCTTAACCTCGCTGCTGAAACATGCTTAATCCGCGCTTCATTTACACGGCAGTGCTCTGGCTGCTCTTGCCCTATGTTCTATTTCATTTGCTGTGGCGTGCCCGAAAACAGCCGGAATATCTGCAGCATATTCCCGAGCGTTTTGGATTTTTTCCAATCCGAGTAAACAAGCCGGTGATCTGGCTGCATACTGTTTCGGTAGGTGAAACGCGTGCCGCTGCTTCATTAATTCAACGCCTTGCTAAGATTTATCCCACTCATCAAATTTTGCTCACGCATACCACGCCCACCGGTCGCGCCGCCAGCGAACAGCTTTATGGCGATCGTGTAAAACGCGTCTATCTACCCTATGACTACCCGAGCGCCGTGCGGAGCTTTTTACGACACTTCAAACCCGCTATTGGCATTCTTCTGGAAACAGAAATCTGGTTTAACCTGATTCACTTTTGCCGGGAAAATAACACACCGTTGCTGCTACTCAATGCACGCCTTTCGGAAAAATCGGCTAGTCGCTATGCTCGCTTTCCCAAACTAACACAACAAGGTTTACACGAATTAACCAGCATCGCTGCACAAACCCGGGAAGATGCCGCACGTTTGCAAACCCTGGGGGCACCCTCCGTTAGTATCATGGGGAATTTAAAATTTGATATCGTGCCACCCGCTGCCATGCTGGAGCTCGGCAAACAACTGCGCGAGCAGTTGGGTAATTATCGCAATATTTTTCTCGCGGCCAGCACGCGCGAAGGTGAAGAAGCGTTACTTCTTGACGAGCTAAAAAACCTTGCTATTCCTAACTTGCTGACAATCATCGTTCCGCGTCATCCGCAACGCTTTGATGAGGTCGCGACGCTCATTCAGCAAGCCGGATTTAGCTATCAACGGCGCAGCCAAAATATCGAAGTTTCTGCTGACACGAAAATTATTTTGGGCGACAGCATGGGTGAAATGTTCGCCTACTACACCGCCTGCGACATCGCCTTTATCGGTGGTAGTCTGCTACCTTTCGGCGCGCAAAATTTAATTGAAGCGTGCGCGGTTGGCAAACCGGTATTAATCGGCCCACATACCTATAACTTCTCCCAAGCCGCCGAACAAGCCATCGCATGCGGAGCTGCAAAACGCGTCCATAACGCATTTGAATTATGCAGCGTCTTAGCTGAATTATTTTCTGACGAAGCCGGCAGAAATTTGATGGCACAGGCAGGCTTACATTTTGTCGAAGAAAATCAAGGTGCAACCCATATAGCACTGCAACAAATTGCAATTGCATTGAAATGAAATTAGAAATGCACTTTGCTTTTAATCTGCGTTAATCTGCTAGCCATGTTTTAAAAAATTTATCGCTGACAAATATAAATATCGGAGCCCCAATGCAACTCAAACTGATTCGCCCTGACGACTGGCACTTACATTTACGCGATGATGCGCTGATGCGCTCGATCCTGCCCGATACCGCCCGCCAATTTGCGCGCGCTATTGTCATGCCCAATCTGCGCCCCCCCATCACCACCACCGCGCAAGCCATCAGCTATCGGGAACGAATTTTGGCGGCAGTCCCCCTCGGCGTTAATTTTGAACCGCTGATGACGCTCTACCTGACCGACAACACCAGTGCGGATGAAATTCGCGCAGCCTATCAAAGCGGCGTGGTACATGCCGTAAAACTTTATCCCGCCGGTGCCACCACCAACTCTGATGCCGGCGTCACTGACTTGCGTAAAACTTATCCTGCACTTGAAGAAATGCAGCGCTATGGCATGCCGTTGCTGGTACACGGTGAAGTGACCGATAGCAAAGTGGACATCTTCGATCGTGAAGCAGTTTTTATCGATCGCGTATTACAGCCCCTGTTAAACGATATGCCCGCCCTGCGCATCGTGTTTGAACATATCACGACGCGTGAAGCGGTCATGTTCGTGGTGAATGCTCCGGACAATGTTGCAGCTACCATCACCGCGCATCACCTGCTTTACAATCGCAATGCGATGCTGGCGGGTGGTATTCGACCACATTTTTACTGCCTTCCCGTCCTCAAGCGCGAGATGCACCGCGAAGCGCTGATTCAAGCTGCGACCAGCGGCAGCAAACGCTTCTTTCTCGGTACAGACAGCGCACCCCATGCGCAACACACCAAAGAAACCGCCTGTGGTTGTGCCGGCTGTTATACCGCGTTTACCGCACTGGAGTTATATGCGGAAGCCTTTGAGTCGGCCAACGCCCTGCACCGCTTGGAAGGATTTTCCAGCCTGTATGGCGCTGATTTTTATAAACTACCGCGCAATACCGAAACCATTACTTTACGTAAAGAAGTATGGAAAATTCCCGACACATTAAATTTTGGGGAACACGCCTTAATACCCTTTCGTGCCGGAGAAACACTTACTTGGAAGCTATAGCGTCAAGACATTTAATAAAAATTTGCATCAAAATTTGCATCAAAAATTTGACACGAACCCGCAAAATCGTGAAAATGCCGCCCTCTTCAAATCAGTCGAAGAAATGCTGGTGATATAGCTCAGGTGGTTAGAGCGCAGCACTCATAACGCTGAGGTCGGTGGTTCAAATCCACCTATCACCACCAACACCTTGTTTATTAAGGGTATTTTTAGGCGCACAACCCGGAAGCTTAAGGCTTTACGGGTTTTTTGTTTTTTAAAGTCCCATTTTCGCCCCATGTACCAGACTAAATTTGTCGGATAAAGCTATAATTCAAGCTCATTTTTTTGAAAGTTGACAATGACTTCTCCTATCCCGGACGTACAAAGCAGTGCCGATCTGCGCCAGTTGGCAATCAATAAAGTGGGCATTAAAAGTATCCGCCATCCGGTCGTGGTGAAAGACAAGAGTGTCGGCGTACAACACACCATTGCCACTTTCAATATGTATGTGCATCTTCCGCACAACTTCAAAGGCACGCATATGTCACGTTTTGTGCAGATTTTGAATCAGCACGGGCGTGAAATTTCAGTTGAATCGTTCGAGAGTATCTTGCGCGAAATGACCGAAAAACTTGAGGCCAAGTCCGGCTATATCGAAATGGCTTTTCCTTACTTTGTCAACAAAACCGCGCCCGTCTCCGGCGTACAAAGCCTGCTGGATTACGACGTTACTTTTATCGGTGAGATCGTGGACGGTGAATATCATTTCACCATGAAAGTCCTGATTCCGGTCACCAGCCTGTGTCCCTGCTCCAAAGAAATTTCCGACCGCGGCGCGCATAATCAGCGCTCCCATGTCACGCTCACCGTGCGCACCAAGAGTGCGGTCTGGATTGAAGATCTGGTTCGTTTTGCCGAGGAGCATGCTTCCAGTGAACTATATGGCTTGCTCAAACGTCCAGATGAAAAATTCGTGACCGAACGCGCCTATGACAATCCAAAATTTGTGGAAGATATGGTGCGCGATGTGGCTGCAGCGCTAAATGCCGATGAGCGCATCGAAGCTTACGTGGTTGAATCGGAAAATTTCGAGTCTATTCATAACCATTCAGCCTACGCGCTGATTGAACGCGATAAAACTTTGCACAGTAAAATTTAAAAGATACCTCTAAACATTCAATTTTCGAAGCCAGGCAAGGCGCGAGCAAAAAATTTGAACGCAGCATCTGCATGATATGTAAGGAGTATTTTTTGTTAGCAACGCAGCATCGCGAAGTAAATTTAACTTTTAGGGGTACCCTAAAGCTATTGCCTGGGTGGACGCAAAGCCAGCACCACCACAGCAACCAACACGATCAAAATAATAAGTTCAATTAGCATTGCGGCCTACTTGGGCGGGAGTTCAGGCGCGTAATATAGAGCGGAATTTATGATTTTCATAGCGGCTATTTTAGACGATGGGCTGCGGGATTAATATCTTCACTTTATCGAAATTCCCCCCAACACGCTGGAATCACACATAAAATACCGAGTCAAATGAACTCAGCCGATATCCATCAAGTACAAATACTCACTCCAATCGGTGCATTAACAATTTATTGTCGCAATGAGTTTCTCACTGAAATAAAATTTACCAATATAAATAATAAGTTATATTGTACCCATAATGCTTTCACTCGTGAGGTTGCACGGCAATTAGACGCCTATTTCAAATCTGCCGACTTCCAGTTTGATTTGCCGCTCAACTATTCAGCGACGCCTCATCAGGAAAAAGTATGGCGCGCGTTAATGGATATTCCACGCGGCCACGTTAAAACCTACGGTGAGCTCGCGACCTTGTTGCATTCCAGTCCGCGTGCGATTGGCCAAGCTTGCGGCGCGAATCCGATTCCCATTGTTATTCCCTGTCACCGTGTAGTCAGCAAAGCTGGTTTGGGTGGCTTCATGCATCAAGCCCAAGGTGAATTTTTGGACATCAAACGGCAGTTATTGGCACATGAACAACACTGATCTTCTAGATGAATTTTGTGATGCACTGTGGCTGGAAGACGGCCTGTCGCGCAACACACTGGAAAGTTACCGGCGCGATTTGCACAAATTTGCCGAATGGCTAAATACTCAACATAGCAAACCGGTTGCGGAAGCCGGTCATGCCGATATTCAGGGATTTCTGGCACATTTATTCACCGATGAAAGCGCCAAGGCCAGCAGCACCAGTCGCGCCATTTCCAGCCTGAAACGCCTGTTTCGCTATCTGCTTCGCCAAAATAAAATTCTCATTGATCCGACTTTGCAAATTGCCACGCCTAAATTGCCGCGCACCCTGCCCAAAACTCTCACCGAAGCGGACGTTGAATTATTATTAAACGCACCGGATGTCGGGACTCCACTCGGAATGCGCGACCGCACCATGTTCGAGGTGTTATATGCCACCGGCTTGCGCGTTACCGAGCTGGTCGGCCTAAGCATCGCCCAGGTGAGCCTCGATATGGGCGTTGTACGTGTCATGGGCAAAGGCAGTAAAGAACGCCTGGTTCCGCTGGGAGAAGAAGCACTGGATTGGCTGCAAAAATATATCACCGAGATGCGTCCGATTCTATTGTCGGGGAAATTATCCGATGCGTTATTTGTAACGCAGCGCGGCAGCGCAATGACACGCCAAATGTTCTGGTATTTGATTAAACGCCATGCCAGACAAGGCGGCTTGAACAAACCTTTGTCACCGCATACCTTGCGCCACGCGTTTGCCACGCACCTGCTGAATCATGGCGCCGATTTGCGCGTGGTGCAAATGTTACTCGGGCACTCGGATATTTCCACCACGCAAATTTATACCCACGTAGCGCGTGAAAGACTTAAATCCTTGCATGCCAAACACCATCCGCGCGGATAGTGCAAGTTGTATTTATCGCAGCGATCTATACATAAATTGCTGTACCCCTGTTGCATTGGTTAAAATGCCCGACTTTCGTAACTAGAAATACCCAAGATGTCCGCAAAATCCCAAAAAGTTTTACCTTTCGAGGCGGCTGTTGCCGAGTTAGAACAAGTGGTTGCCGATATGGAATCCGGCAAGTTGTCGCTGGAAGACTCTTTGGCTGCGTATCAGCGCGGTGCCGAGCTTCTAAAACAATGCCGCACTCGCCTGGATGATGCACAGCAGCAAGTGCGTATTTTAGAAGAAGGTGTGTTAAAAAATTTCTCCGATAAGGCTGATGATGTCTGATTTTCAAACCTGGATTAGCGCACACCAGCAACGCTTTGAAGACGTATTAAAGCGACTTTTACCTGCGGCGGACATCGCCCCGCAGCGGTTGCATGCGGCCATGCGCTACAGCGTATTGGACGGCGGAAAACGCGTGCGCCCTTTGCTGGCTTTTGCCGCGGGCGAGCTGGCGGAAGCGGAAATTGAACGTGTCAATTATGCGGCGGCCGCCGTTGAGCTGATTCACGCCTATTCACTGGTGCACGATGATATGCCGTGTATGGATAACGATGTATTGCGCCGTGGCAAGCCCACTTGCCATGTTGAATACGATGAGGCAACGGCACTGCTGGTTGGCGATGCGCTGCAAAGCTTGGCATTTCAATTGTTATCCGGCTCAGAGTTGGCTTCCGATCCGGCACGCCAATTAAAAATGGTAAAACTGCTCGCGGTGGCCTCCGGGTCGCACGGCATGGCCGGCGGACAAGCTTTTGATCTGGACAGTGTCGGCAAACAACTCGATTTGTCCGAGCTTGAATTTATGCACATCCATAAAACCGGTGCCCTGATTCGTGCCGCAATTTTATTGGGCGCGCATTGCGGCAATGCCTTGAATATCGCGCAGCTTGACAAGTTGGATCACTACGGCAAATGCGTCGGCTTGGCTTTTCAGGTAGTCGATGACGTATTGGATGCCGAAGCCGATACAGCCACGCTGGGTAAAACCGCCGGAAAAGATGCTGACAACGACAAGCCAACCTATGTAACATTGCTGGGAGCGGCGGCGGCGAAAAAAATGGCCGCCGAATTACATCAGGAAGCCCTGCAGTCCCTGACAGAATTTGGCGATAAAGCACAAAGACTCCGCGAACTGGCCGACTTTATCGTGATGAGAAAATTTTGAAACAGCCCATCCTTAAAAATATTAACAGTCCCGCAGACTTGCGCCAGCTGGAGCGCAAGCAATTGCCGCAGCTGGCCGAAGAATTGCGTTCCTTTCTCATTGAATCCGTTAGTAAAACCGGTGGGCATCTATCTTCCAATCTGGGCACCGTCGAACTGACCATTGCCCTGCATTATGTGTTTAACACGCCCATTGATAAACTGGTTTGGGATGTTGGACACCAAACTTATTCGCACAAAATTCTGACCGGTCGCCGTGAGGCCATGCATACCCTGCGCATGCAAGGCGGCATAACGGGCTTCCCCAAGCGCGAAGAAAGTATCTATGACACATTCGGCACCGGCCACTCCAGCACGTCCATTTCGGCCGCGTTGGGCATGGCGGTAGCCGCACGCTTAGCCGGCCGAGACAATCGCTCCGTCGCAATCATCGGTGACGGTGCGCTGACCGGCGGTATGGCATTTGAAGCGCTGAATAATGCGGGTGCAATTGATGCCAATTTGCTGGTGATCTTAAATGACAACGACATGTCTATCTCCACGCCGGTGGGCGCGCTGAATAACTATCTTGCAAAACTTCTTTCGGGAAGCTTTTATGCGGCAATGCGCCGCGGCAGTGAAAAAATATTGAAGGGCATGCCGCCGGTTCTGGATTTCGCCAAACGTGCCGAGGAGCATGTTAAAGGCATGGTCACGCCGAGCACGCTTTTTGAAGAACTGGGCTTTAATTATATCGGCCCGATTGACGGACACGACCTCGATACGCTGGTGACCACACTGCATAATATTCGTGAATTGGAAGGCCCCCAATTTCTGCATATCGTCACGCAAAAGGGCAAAGGCTATCCGCACGCCGAAGGTGACAGCGTGCTGTATCACGGCGTCAGCCAATTCGATCCGGCGCAAGGCATCATCTGCAAGCCGGTGACAAAAAAAACCTACACGCATATTTTTGGCGACTGGCTGTGCGACATGGCGGCCACCGATGACAAGCTGATCGGAATCACGCCCGCCATGTGCGAAGGCTCGGGAATGACAGACTTTGCGGATAAATTTCCGGATCGCTACTTTGATGTTGGCATCGCCGAACAGCATGCGCTCACTTTTGCGGCTGGAATGGCATGTGAAGGATTTAAACCGGTTGTGGCGATTTATTCGACGTTTTTACAGCGCGCTTATGATCAATTAATTCATGATATCGCCATCCAAAATCTGCCGGTCATGCTGGCCATTGATCGCGGCGGCCTGGTCGGCGCGGATGGTGCTACTCATGCGGGCAGTTTCGACCTGAGCTTTTTGCGCTGCATTCCGAACATGACCGTCATGGCGCCTGCGGATGAAAATGAATGCCGGCAAATGCTGAGCACCGCGTACCGGATGAACTCACCCACTGCGGTGCGCTACCCGCGCGGCTGCGGCCCGGGGGTACAAGTTGATTCTGCGTTAGCCACACTTAGCGTGGGAAAAGCCGAGCTGCGCCGCCAGGGTGAACACATCGCGCTACTCGCTTTCGGCTCGATGCTGACGCCTGCATTACAGGCGGCTGAATCGCTGAATGCGACTGTGGTAAATATGCGCTTCATTAAACCATTGGATGAAAACATCATTCTGGAATTAGCACGCAGTCATCGCCTGCTGGTCACCCTTGAAGAAAACACCATTCAGGGCGGCGCGGGTAGTGCGGTTGCGGAATGTTTAGCGCAACATGGCGTCTCTGTGAAAATCCTACAACTCGGCTTGCCGGATCAATTCGTCGAGCAGGGTGATCATAAAAAATTGCTGGCAGACTGCGGTCTGGACGCCGATGGCATCATCAAATCAATTACCGCCGCATAGTTTTTTTCCGGCTTTGATTCTGTTCTGCTTGCCATTCTTGAGCGAATTGTCGTAGAATTCGCGCCCTTTGGCATTTGGCCAAACAAATTTTTATTGGGTTTTGACTATGGTAATCATTCGTATGTCTCGCGGCGGCTCTAAAAACCGTCCATTTTTCAATGTTGTTGTGGCTGATTCGCGCAATCGTCGCGATGGTCGTTTCATTGAGCGCGTGGGTTTTTATAACCCATTGGCAGCCGAAGGCCAGGAAGGCCTGCGTTTAGATTTGGGACGCGTGACCCATTGGCAGGAAAAAGGCGCGCAATTAAGCGACGCCGTTGCCAAACTGGTTAAGCGTGCCGGTGCAACAGTCACAGCCTAACGCAACCGACCCCATGGTCGTCATGGGGCGCATTGTTGGCGCGCAGGGAATTCTGGGCTGGGTGAAAGTACAAACTTTTACCGAGTATCTGGATGGTTTGCTCGACTATGATGAATGGTATCTGGGCAACGATAAACAGCCGTGGCGCAAGGTAGAAGTGTTGGAAGCCAATGTGCATGGAAAAATTCTGGTGGCAAAGCTGCCCGGGATTTTGGATCGCACCACTGCCGAACAATGCAAAGGCCTATTGGTTGCAGTACATCGCGATAGCTTACCCAAACAGGAAACAGGCGAATATTACTGGTCAGACTTGATCGGTATGCAGGTTGTTAACCTGACCGATGAAACGCTTGGAACCGTCGCCACCCTGCTGGAAACCGGCGCGAACGATGTGCTCAGCGTGCGCGATGCAGCCGGCAAAGAATTATTGATTCCCTTTATTGCCAGCGTCATTCAGCAGGTTAACGTGGCAGAAAAAGTAATCCGTGTAGATTGGCAAGCAGACTATATTTAGGGTGCCCGAATGCGTTTTGATGTCGTAACATTGTTCCCTGAAATGTTCGACGCGATTACCCGCTACGGAATAACGCGACGCGCAGCGGAACAAAAACGCTTCGAATTGCAAACGTGGAATCCGCGTGATTTCACCAGCGACAATCACCGCACCGTGGATGATCGCCCCTTCGGTGGCGGCCCCGGCATGGTGATGCTGATAGAGCCACTGGCACAGGCAATTAGCGCCGCGAAAGTGGCGCAACAGGCAGCAGGCTTCACAAGAACTCGTGTGATTCATTTGTCGCCGCAGGGCAAACCACTCACCCATGAAGTGGTGAAAGAATTACAGGCGCAAAACGAAGGCTTGGTTTTATTGGCGAGTCGTTACGAAGGCGTGGATGAGCGCCTGATTACGCGCTATATAGATGAAGAAATATCCATCGGAGATTATGTATTATCCGGTGGTGAGTTGGCAGCAATGGTGTTGATCGACAGTTTGGTACGGCAGCTTCCCGGTGTTTTGGGTGATGCCGAATCAGCGCAGCAAGATTCGTTTGTAAACGGTCTGTTGGATTGTCCCCATTACACGCGCCCGGAAGTTTATAACGGTGAGGGTGTTCCTGATGTTTTAATGTCGGGACACCACGCCGAAATAGAGAAGTGGCGATTGAAGCAGTCTTTAGGTCGGACTGCGGAACGTCGCCCGGATTTGCTGGCATCACGCCAGTTAACAAAACAGGAAGCTCGGCTACTGGCAGAGTACCAGCAGGAACAAGCCTCCGCACAACAAGAGGAAACAAAATGAATCTGATCGCAATACTTGAAAAAGAAGAAATCGCCCGTCTGGGTAAAACAATCCCCAATTTCGCGCCTGGCGATACCGTGATTGTGAATGTAAACGTGGTTGAAGGTGAGCGCAAGCGTACCCAGTCTTTTGAAGGCGTGGTTATTGCCAAGCGCAACAAGAGCCTGAACTCATCATTTATCGTGCGTAAAGTATCTTCCGGCGAAGGCGTGGAACGTACTTTCCAAACTTACTCTCCCTCCATCGAAAGCATTGAAGTAAAGCGTCGCGGCGATGTGCGCCGTGCCAAGCTCTACTACTTGCGTGATCGTTCCGGCAAATCGGCACGTATCAAAGAAAAATTGGCACCGCGTAAAGTCGTCGCTGCTGCTTAATTTTTTCGCATCGGATGCAAGCAAGGGGAGCTTCGGCTCCCTTTTGTTTTTGTGGCAAATTAATCATGAATCAAGGTATCCTCTCCGCCATGAATTCTCCGACCTTTTCTTCACTCACACCCGATAGCGTGCTCAACGCACTGGAAAGCATCGGCCAGCGCTGCGACGGTCGGCTGCTGGCTTTAAACAGCTACGAGAACCGCGTCTATCAAATCGGCATTGAAGACGGCGCCCCGCTGGTGGCAAAATTTTATCGTCCGGCGCGCTGGTCTGATGCCGCCATTTTGGAAGAGCATACTTTCGTGCAACAGCTTGTTGAGCGTGAAATTCCGGTGGTTGCGGCGTTGACGATCAATGGAACAACCCTGCAGTACTTTGAGGGATTTCGTTTTTCCGTCTTTCCCAAACACGGCGGACGCGCGCCGGAATTGGAAAATCGTGATACCTTGGAATGGCTGGGACGATTTCTGGGACGCATTCATGCGCTCGGTGTCATCAGTGAATATCAACATCGCCCCACGCTGAATATTGAAAATTTCGGCCTCGAACCGCGTGACTATTTATTAGCCAATGGCTTCATTCCCGCCGATATTCGGGCCGCTTATTCCAGCGTCATTGATCAAGCGTTACAAGGTGTGGAACACTGCTATGCGCGCGCCGGAAAAGTAGCCAACCTGCGCCTGCATGGCGACTGTCACGCCGGCAATGTATTGTGGACCGATGACGGGCCGCACTTTGTTGATTTTGACGACAGCCGCATGGGGCCGGCAGTGCAGGATTTGTGGATGCTGCTGTCCGGGGAACGCGAAGATCGCGTGCGACAAATGGGCGATGTTCTCGCCGGCTACGAAGATTTTTGCGAATTCAATCCGCGCGAATTGCATCTCATCGAAGCATTGCGCACCCTGCGCCTGATCCATTACTCTGCCTGGTTAGCCAGACGCTGGGATGATGCCGCTTTCAAACAAGCGTTCCCCTGGTTCAACACCCAGCATTATTGGCAGGACAGAATTCTGGAATTACGCGAGCAAATTGCGCTCATGGAAGAACCTCCCCTATGGCAACCCTAACAAAGAAAAGCAAGACCACTTTTTGCCCGTGCGCCAGCAACAAAAATTACGCTGACTGCTGTGGACGCTATTTGGACAATGCCGAACCGGCGCCCAATGCCGAAGCCCTCATGCGCTCACGCTTCACCGCCTACACGCTATTACGCGAAGATTATCTGCTGACAACCTGGCATCCCTCCACCCGCCCGGCGGCATTACATCTTAAAGACGATCAACCCACACAATGGATTGATCTTGAAATAATTAAATATAAACAGCATGATACAAATAATGCATTGGTGGAATTTGTGGCGCGCTACAAAGTGAACGGACGCGCTTTTAAAATGCACGAGATCAGTCAATTCGTGTATGAGGCGGGATGCTGGCTGTATACAGAAGGAAAGATCATCCAAGCTTAGCAAGAAATCATGCCAATCGCGCCTCAACCGGGCATCATATGATTCATCCAACTGTATTTGTAAATAGCTGCGGTGCCAACCAGGCATAACGAAGCGCCGCCATTCTGGCCGGCATAATTTCTCCACAACCCCGTATGTCCTAAACACAACCAACGTTGTGCGGCTGCACGCATTTCCAAGCCGGGAATATGCCCGCACTGCCACTCCTCGTCACCAGCGCCGCTGGAATTACTTGATGATGAAAACCATCAAATGAAATACGGCGACTCGCGAACTGTAAATCATGCTTTACGTTATGTATTTCATGAATCATAATGCGGCATGAAAATACTTGAAAAAACCAACGAGTATGAAAACTGGTTTAATGACCTGAAAGATAAGCTGGTACGCGCGCGGATTGCGGCGCGCATTCGACGCCTGAGCGAAGGTAATGCTGGCGATGTTGAACCTGTTGGTGAGGGTGTAAGCGAAATGCGTATGCACTTTGGTAGTGGCTGGCGCGTGTATTACACCGAACGCCACGGCACACTGATTATTTTGTTGGCGGGTGGCAAAAAAAGCACTCAAAAACGTGACATTAAACTTGCGCTGGAATTGGCGCGCAACCTTTAGGAGAACATGATGGCAAAAACGATTACCACCCCTTATGACACTGTTGATTACCTCAAAACCGAAGAAGATGTGGCATTGTATTTTGATGCCTGCCTCGAAGAAGATCCCGGCGATGGTAGCCTGATTCGCGCGGCACTGGGTGACATCGCGCGGGCGCGTGGTATGACGCAACTGGCGCGTGATACAGGATTGGCCCGTGAAGGGCTATACAAAGCACTCTCTAGTGAAGGCAACCCTGAATTTACAACTATTATGAAAGTAGTTCATGCGCTTGGTCTGAGACTCCATGGCGGCTTGTCTCATTAAACGAGGGTAGCCGCACTTGCTAATTTAACCTCGCCGCTCCCAAACCATGAGCACCGTTACATTTGCCTACCTTAAAATTTGTTGAAACGCCAACTGTTCTGGTATGGATAACAAGCAAGCCAAAGCGATTGCAGCGGCTTACCACGACGCTGCGGCAGACCAGCAGTCAATGACCAAAATTGACTTAGCGCTTGCCCTGCAGAAAGACTTAGCTCCAATAATAAACTGAACGGCAAGGAGGCAAATAGATGAACGCCTTAATGTTAAATGGATCTATTACGTTGATATTAAAAGAATTTTTTATTCCCTAGCGCAAACTCAAAGATAACATCATGATAATCCGCGTTTTTTGCGGCGGTCAAATTGGGCGACTTGTTGGGCGTGGATATTGAAAAGGATGGGGTTCTCATAGCGATGCAATGCGAGCAATGTGATTAATTTTTTCTTCGGAAAGGCCGGAGATATCCTCTGCGGATATTCGGCCTTCTCGAAGCAATACACCAAAGACCACATCGAGCTGCGAATAGCGAAAGTCGTATTTTCCGTCGATTGCGTGTCGCGCCTTGGACAGAAACTCTTCCGTGGCCCACATCTCATCCGGCTCGCTCGCATTCGCGGCCATGGACTTGAACGTTCGCATGATTTCGGCCAGTTCATGATGCAATGCTGTATCAAAGACGCGCCGTGCAATCTTCCTTTCTGAAGCGCCCCAGTCATTAGCCATGGGACTCTCCTGCCGACATCCGACGTGGAATTAACCGGCTCCGCGCTTTTGTAGTCCGGGTTGAATGTCGGGCTATGCCGTATTTAGTGGCGCTCCAACTGACTACTAATTTTCTTTACCTCATTGCAAAGCTCTTGAAGGCGGTCAGGTAATTTTTGAAGCTCATGGTGAGTCTTGTTGCCTTCCTCATAAGAAGAGGTACCCTTAAGTGCTTCTGCATCAAGCAGAAACCTATGGCTCTTCTTTCTTCCTTTACTGTCTTGATATTCGACGGAGCCACCATAAATGTGTGGGCCTTCAATCTGAAAGAATTGAATGTGCCCATCAATAAATTTTGAAATGTGCTGCCCAGGTACGAGAATAGACAGCTCTCCAGATTTAGAGTCGGACGAAAATCTTATTTCCTTTCCATGTGAATTTTTCAGAGGCTTGTCCCAAACGAGTTTGATGTTGTGAGCTGCGCCACCACCGAAATTGGTGATCTTCAGCAGCATCAAACCATACTCGCTAGTTGCATCAAATTGAGGATTTGGATAAGGCTCTAATTTTTGTTCTTCGAGTTCAATCACTCTCTGAGCGCCCCATGCCGACACCATTGAAGTCACTACGGCAAGTGCGCCAGCAAGCGTTGCCCAAGCTTCTTTTTGGCCGGAATAAATGCCACTTAGAGCGAATATCGCCGCCGCTATTGCTAGAAGGAGTGTTAGCCCAAGAAAGAGCCTAGTAGTCAGGGGAGACATGAGCGGTATCCGATCAGGGCATAACGTTTGAATTCACCGGCCTGCGCGGCTTTTTGCGCAGGTCCGGTGGAATGATGGGTTGGGCGTCAGATGCGACAGCCCTGGCATGAAAGTCGGCGCTGACGAGACGGCGACCAAGGTGCGCCGACCATACAAAGGTGAATTTGAAAACCCATCATTCAAGTTTTCTCCCCTCGCTGCAAAGTTCAATAGCAAGAGCGCGGTTCAACCCCAGTGCTTCAAACGCCATTTTGTAGCAGGCTAGAGTGGCCTTGGCATTCTTAGTGCCTGCGCAGAGTTGAACAGCAAGGCCTACCGGAATTTCCTTGTCGCCGGTGATGTCGCCAATGAAGCCATAGCACTTGATCGGCTCTGGTATGTCTTTATCGTTGATGCTGGCATCTTTACCTGTGGATTCGCCACAGATGGCAGCACTGCTGACCAAAATCAAACTACTTAAAATAAATCGAGTGAACTTAATCATGGCGTGATGGCTCCCTTCTGGCCCAACGTAAAGGTATGTGACGCCCAACGTGTAGTTGAGGGGCTGCCGCGCTTTTCGGCAGTCCCCTCGAACGTAAGGTTATACATAAGCCTTACGCAAGAAATAAAAGCCCAGCCTCCGAAAAAGCTGGGGTGAAACAGACTAAATTAGAACCATAAGCAGAAAAACGATTAGCTGTAACTGCCTATGGCTCAATTTAGCCTTGATGGTTAGCTCTATCATTGGATTAACCTTTGAATGAGCGGCCATCGGTGCACCTCAGGCCGCGCATAATAAATGTGGCCTGCGGGATTTATAAAGCGCCTTGCAGGGCGCTTGCTCTCGGCTTACCGCGAATGAGCCTTGAGCGTTTGTGCTGCAAGTTTTACTGGAACCTAATTCCAGTGATGGGGGCACAACCCTTGATCCACCCTTGCAGAACCTTTGCGGGCTGCAAACCCGCAATCGGTGGGATGCCTCCCACCGAAAGCTTGGCCACACTGAACACTGTGTGGGTTGATGTATAACGTATATTCGACGTCAATAGCGCCGCATAATCTTGGCAGGATTGCCGTATAACACTTTAACTCATTATTAATAAATAGGATTAATTCATTATGACGGCGCAAGATAATTCAAATACGGCATCAACTCCTAGATTCGCCGAAATTACTGGATGAAATGCGAAGCAAACGTCGATTCCTGCAATTCAGCCTTCGCATCGGGCAGTCTTAAGCAGGGCGGATTTAACGATATATTTTGTTTCAGGGCAAGCAGCATCCCAAGGCGCATCGTTTTTGTATTTCCATGGCAGATTACCCGTATAAATTTCGGGAACCTCTAACCCGAGGCAAGATATACTTTTTCGGTTCACCTTCGATAACATATATCTTGAGTTAATTCGTAGCGTATTCAACGTTAGACATTCCCCGCGCTAGCCATTAGACTTGCGAACTTTTTTCACAGGCGCTCAACCATGTCCGCTGACATAGAACTTACAAACAACGAACCCGCTGCCATTCCGCGCGACGTAATTTCGCGCGAAGTCGCGCGGCGCCGTACTTTCGGCATTATTTCCCACCCGGATGCGGGTAAAACCACGCTCACTGAAAAACTGCTGTTATTTTCCGGCGCGATTCAAATGGCGGGTACAGTGAAGGCGCGCAAGAGCGGTCGCCATGCAACCTCCGACTTTCTGGAAATCGAAAAGCAACGCGGTATTTCCGTGGCCAGCTCGGTTATGCAATTTGAATACCGCGACCATGTGGTGAATTTGCTCGACACCCCGGGTCACCAGGATTTCTCGGAAGATACCTACCGCGTGCTGACTGCGGTGGACTCGGCGCTGATGGTGATCGATGCGGCGAAAGGGGTGGAAGCGCAGACCATCAAGCTGCTCAACGTGTGCCGCATGCGCAACACCCCCATTATCACTTTCATGAACAAGATGGACCGCGAGGTGCGTAATTCGCTGGACCTGCTCGACGAAGTGGAATCCGTGCTCAATATTCAATGTGCGCCGGTGACCTGGCCGATTGGCATGGGCAAAACTTTTCGCGGGGTGTATCACCTCATCCGCGACGAGATCATGTTGTTCGAGGCCGGCGAAGAGCGCGACACCAAGGACTTCGAGATCATCAAAGGCATCGACAATCCTCGCTTGGCGGAGATGTTCCCGCTGGAGATTGAGCAACTGAAGATGGAAGTCGAGCTGGTCAACGGCGCATCGCATCCCTTCGATTTGCAACGCTTTCTCGATGGCAAACAGACACCGGTGTTCTTCGGCTCGGCGATCAATAATTTTGGTGTGCGCGAGATTTTGAATGCGCTGTTGGATTGGGCGCCCGCTCCGATTGAACGCGATGCCACGTCGCGCAATGTGAATCCCAATGAAGCGGCGTTCTCCGGATTCGTGTTTAAAATCCAAGCCAACATGGATGCAAATCATCGCGACCGCATCGCATTTTTGCGCGTGTGTTCCGGCCATTTCGAGCGCGGCATGAAGATCAAACATCTGCGCATTAACCGCGAGATTCGCGTGTCCAACGTGGTGACTTTTATGGCATCAAGCCGCGAGCAAGTGGAAGAAGCTTATGCGGGTGACATCATCGGCCTGCCCAACCACGGCAACATGCAAATCGGCGATAGTTTTTCCGAGGGTGAGGTGTTGCAGTTCACCGGCATTCCCTATTTTGCACCGGATTTCTTTCGCTCAGTGCGCATCAGAAATCCCATTAAAGTCAAGCAGTTACACAAAGGCCTGCAACAGCTTGGCGAAGAGGGCGCGGTGCAGGTATTCAAGCCGATTGACGGCGGCGATTTAATTTTGGGCGCGGTTGGGATGTTGCAGTTTGATGTGGTCGCGAGCCGACTGCAGGGCGAATACGGCGTGGATGCAATGTTTGAAAGCACCAATACCACCAGTGCGCGCTGGGTCACCTGCGACGACAAAAAAATTCTCGCTGATTTTGAAAAAGCGTTGTCGCACAATCTGGCGATTGATGCGGCGGGGAATCTGGCGTATCTGGCGCCGAATAACGTTAACTTGAAATTAACCCAGGAACGCTGGCCCAAGGTGGTGTTTCATACCACACGGGAACATGCGGTAAAACTGTAATGCAAAAACTTGAATTCAATTTGCGCGGCGAATTTGTAGAGCTCAATCAATTGCTCAAACTCAGTGGCGTGTGCGACAGCGGCGGTGCAGGCAAAGCCCTGGTGGCCGAAGGCGTAGTATCGGTAGACGGACAGATTGAGCTGCGCAAAACCGCAAAAATTCGCGCCGGGCAAATCGTGAGTTTGGGTGATGTTCAGATTACGGTGTTGGCCTGAGGTATGTTGTACATCTCCCACAATGTCACGATTCCCGAGCGCGAAATCGACATGACCGCCGTGCGGGCGCAGGGGGCGGGTGGACAAAATGTCAACAAAGTCTCCAGCGCGGTGCATTTGCGATTTGACATTAACGCTTCATCGCTGCCGCCCGAATTTAAACAACGCCTGTTGCAACTCAACGATCAGCGCATTACCACCGAAGGCGTGATCATCATCAAGGCGCAGGAGTTTCGCAGTCAGGATAAAAATCGCGGTGAGGCACTGCGACGTTTAAAAGAATTGGTGCAAAGCATTGCCGTGTTGCCCGCTAAACGCCGCGCTACCAAACCCACCCGCAGCTCGGAAATTCAACGCGTGGAACGCAAAGTAAAGCGCGGTGTCACCAAAAGTTTGCGCGGTCGCGTAGTGGAATAATTCTCCCGGGGACACAAGAACCGCTGCAAAAAATCTGCGGATAGTGTTTAGCGTTTTTATCATTAAGGAATCACATGGCCATCAAAGCAACCATTTTCAAAGCCAATCTGCAAATCGCGGATATGGAGCGTCACTATTATCAGGATCACACTTTAACGCTGGCCCGCCATCCGTCCGAAACCGATGAACGAATGATGGTGCGGTTGTTGACCTTCGCCTTGCACGCGCATGAATATCTGGAGTTCGGCCAGGGCATGAACGATGACGAAGAGGCCGACCTGTGGCAAAAAGATTTAACCGGCTCCATTGAACTGTGGATTGATGTCGGCATCCCCGATGAAAAACTGATTCGCAAAGCGTGCGGGCGCTCCAACCAAGTAATCGTGTATTGCTACGGCGGGCGTGTTGCCGAAATGTGGTTTGAGCAAAACAGCAAACAATTTGAGCGCCAGAAAAATCTGTGCGTGATTAATTTACCGGTGGCAAACACCCGTGAGCTCGCCAAGCTGGCGCAACGCAATATGAACCTGCAATGCACCATTCAAGACGGGCAAGTATGGTTGGCAGACGGCAATGCCAGCGTGCAAGTTGAAAGGGTTATTCTTAAACCGTTTGGCTAAATGGCACCTCTAAATTTCGCGCAACTCGCCATCCGCAAATATCAGCGCACAGCGCACTGTTTTACCCGCATAAATCGACTGCATCGCTTCCCGGTATTCCTGCATTTGCCTGGCGTAACGGGCAGCGTCTTCGCTGTCGCCCAGCTTGTAATCCAAAACCCAGACCTCATTATCAAATTCCACCAAACGATCAATGCGTTTTAACTCGCCCTGCGCATTGATGTAGGGCAATTCATTGCCCGAACTTACATAATCCAGAGGATTGAAAAACTTCATAAGCTCTTGTTTATTAAGTATATTTTGCGCAAGCGCCCTAAGAGAATCGCTTTCCGCCCCGGGAATTCCCAGCTGATTTGGCAACGCAGTTAAACCCTCACCTGGATTATTCGTCAGATATTGCAGCAGTGCATGCAGCCAAATTCCGCGCTGCTGTTGCGGGGTATTCGGCGCCCTGCGTTTTCCTGTTGCGATAATTCCGGGAATAATCGCCTGCGTTGTTTTATCGGGCGAATGCGTGTCGTTTATTCCTTCTTCGCCAACCTTCTTTTGTAATAAAAGATTTGGTTTTTCGATCACCTCGGCGGCAATACGGTCATACCAGGACAGTGACTTTTTGCTTTGTTCTTTTGCTTCATCATTGCAATGGCCACTCACGATCAGCGCTTGCCGCGCGCGCGTCATGGCCACATACAATAAGTTCATATTTTCACGCGCTTGCTGGGCTGCATCCTCAGCGAATAACGGCGCACGCTGCTTGCCGCGCGAAGCAAGATCGGTATACACGGAAAAATGCAAAGGTTGCTCTTCATGCGTGGGCCAATCCAACAACACATCATTACCGTCTTTTTGCACGCCCTCGTTATTCGCATCCAGCAACCACACAATAGGTGCTTCCAAGCCTTTGGATTCATGCACGGTCAAGATGCGCAGCGCATTGCCCGCCACACCCAACCTGCCCTCGTTAGGCGCATCATCGGAGCTGTCGCGCAACTCACGCAATTCTTGTAAAAAACGCGGCAGACTGGGATAGCGTCCCGAATCCATATCCAGTGCGATTTTCATAAACTCATGCAGATTAGCCGTGACTTTGGCGCGCATTTCCAGCGGCAATACTGCGGTGTAGCGTGCAATAACATCGCCTTCAAAATAGATGCGGTCGAGTAAATCATGCACGGGCAATTTATCAGCCAGCGCGAGCCAATTCTGCAACAGCTCATGCGCTCGACTTAAAGCGGGTGAAGGATCGGCCAGAGATTGGAGACGCTGCCACCAACTGCCCTCTGCTTTTTTAAGAGGGGAAATGTGCGCGAGCAACATCAAGTCCGCATCGCTACACGCGAAAATCGGCGTGCGCAGCACTTGCGCCAGTGCCAAATCGGCAAAAGGTGTTATGAGGAACAACAACAATGCCTGCAGATCGGAAGCCTCCAGCGCGTCGAGCAAACCGCCGCGCCGCGAACTCAGGAAGGGGATGCTTTGTCCGCGCAACGCCGCTTCGTACACGGCCAGATGCGTGCGTTTTCGCACCAGCACCATAATGTCCCCGTAACCTGCACGCCGTGTAATTCCGTCCTCGTTAACCTGCCAATCGCGGACGATCATGTTAATCAGCCCGGCAAATTCTTCAGCCTCTTTTTGCCGCCCCCCGGCTTCCGCTTGCGCACGCTGCGTAGTCAAGGGATTGCGCAGAATTAGTTTTTCTTCCGCAACAACTTCGCTGGATTTCTCCGCAACACACAACGGCAAGACGGCTACATAGCCGGGCAAATCTTTGTGTTCGGAGGTGTGGATTTCAAAATCCACAAAACCATCCGGATGTTTGGCAAACACCGAATTTACCGCCTCCAATATCTCGGGCGCATTACGCCGGGTATGATTGTTGTGCAGTGCATGCGCGGCAAAATGCTGTTGCAAATATTCCCGCGCCACAGCGAATAACCGCGCATCCGCACGCCGAAAACGATAGATGGATTGCTTGGGATCACCCACCACAAACACTGTGGGCTGAGAATCCACTGCCACCGCCGCATCAAACCAGGCGCGCAAAATTTGCCATTGCAGCGGATTCGTATCTTGAAATTCATCCAATAAAACATGACGATAGCGGCTATCCAGTTTGTATTGCATGGTTTCCGCGTGTTCGCTTTGTTTGAGCAAGTGACACAACTGCCACTCCAAATCCGCAAAATCCATCTTTTGTTGCTGCAACTTCAGGTCTTGATAACGCTGCAAAAAAACGCTGCCGCAATGTAATACCGCTTGATTTAAGCGATACGCCTGCTGCTCGATCAACTCGTCTTGCACCGCCTGCATACCCGTTTGCACCCGGTGTAAAGCCTCAAAGAATGCCTCGGCATTTTGACTTTTTGTGGGCTTAAATTTGCGCGGCTCGCCCGCTTGGGTAAACAGTAGCGGCCATAAATTTTGATAGCGAAGTGCTTCATCACTATCCGTCCACGCGCGCTCCAGCTCGCTGGCATTTCTATTTTGTACCTCTGTACCCTTGCTTGCGAGTTGCAGGGTAAAAGCAAAGTGTGCCGCACTAGTTTCAGCGCTATTGCTCCATGCCAGCATGGGTTCACTTTCCAAATTCACCGCCAGATCCGCCTGCAAATTTTCCAAAGCGAAATTCAGCGGATCGGTCTGACCCCGGGCATACGCCCACCATTCGGCGCGCTTCGCCAAAAAATTAAATAACAGATTTTGCGTGGTGTGCAAACCGTATTCGCTAAACAGCCACTGCATTTCTAGCGCGACTACGCTTTCCGGATGTCTATGCATCTGCTCCAGCATTTCATCCCAGGCCTCTTGCTGCACACTGGCTGATTTTTCCAGTAAGGCCATGCCCTGCATCACGTCCGAATTCAACGGCGCACGCTGCATCACCTGCATAAACCAGCCATGAAAAGTGCTGATGGCAATGCCCGGCTGCGCCAGCAATACCTTGCTATACAAGCGGCGCGCTTGTTGCAATTGCGCATCGCTTAAGGTTTTTAGCCCGCGCTCTGAAAAAAACTTCCGGACATATTCATCATCACGCGTGGCCAAGTCGCGCAACCAAAATTGCAAACGCGACTGCATTTCCTGAGCGGCTTTGCGCGTGAAAGTAATCGCCAGAATTTGCGCGGGCTGTGCGCCGTCCAACAGCAGGCGCACGATGCGCGATACCAGCAACCAGGTCTTGCCGCTGCCTGCGCAGGCCTCGACCACAATGCTGCTTGCGGGGTTCAGAGCGAGATCATTATTCACAGCCACTCTCCTTTGCGACACAGCCCCTGAATTTCGCAATAGGCACATGCGGCATCAATCCCATTGGCCGGTAGTGCCGCACCGGCCTGCATCGCCTGCATTACCTGCTCCAATCTTTTCACCGTCAAATCGGCCAGTTGCCCGATATCCTGTTTGGCTTGCACCGACCTCACCTTGCCGTTATCCAAGCTCACAAAAATGGCCTCTCCGGCCTGTTCCGCAAAGGCGTAGCAGGCCAGTTGCACATCTTCACCGGGTTCTTTTAATTTATTGCGCAACAGCGCATCGCTCTGTGTTTTGTAATCCAAAACTCGCGTCTCACCGCCTTTGCGATCCAGCCGGTCAATACGTCCGCGCAAGATCACCCCGTCCAGCTCAAGATTAAATTCACTTTCAGCCTGAACGTATCGCCAGCCCTCTGCTTCACTATTCAGCTGCCATTCCAAATAGGCGGGCAAGGTTTTATTCCAGCGCGCCAACCAGGCACGCGCGACAAAATTTTGCTGCAATAAATCAGCAAAAACAGCGGCACTGATTTCGCTCAATGCCTCCAACAATTGCTCCGGAGAATGCTCATTGAGGCACGCATAGCGTTCGTGAAATTTCTGCAAGATGATATGCACGTGATTGCCGTAATCGCTTTTTTCAATCTCTTCCTGAACTTCATCCAACTCATTCAAACGTAAAATATATCGCGCATAAAATTGGTAGGGACACGCGACCAAACTATTGTAGGCACTGATGGAAACTTTTTGTGGCAGCTGCGCACTTGTCAGCACGGGTAAGGGTGGGCTTGCCATGGCCATATTTGCGCTGTGCACATCCTCCGCCAGCAGATAATTTAATAAATATTTATCGACTAAATCATCACGATACGCAAGATCGTGTAAGTCGCGCAACATTTCCAGATAAGGACTGAGCAATCCTTCTTCCCCATTTTTATCTACTTGCCAGGTCACCCGCACACACTCATTTAGCGTAAGCAGGCCCAGCAAATCGTCACGTTGCCGCGCGGCATGCATACCGCGCGTGGGTAGATTCAAACTATTTCTCACCGCATCATTAAACCAGCGTCCGCTATCCGCAACGCTGGGCAAATGTTCCGCGCCACAACCCAGCAATAGCACCGCATCAAATCTTCGCCAACGCGTCGCTGCCAAATGCGTAAAACGCACCGGACTTTCAATTTCCGTATCGCGATAAGTTTGCCCGTCCAACTGTTGTGCCAGCCAGCGACGCCATTCGTTAAACCCGTAACGTCCCGAATCACCGGATAATTCCACGCGCCACGTTTGCAGCGCCTGCCACAACTGCGCACCGGCGGAGTCTTTCTGCATGCCCGTATCAATCCCGGTAATTCGCAGACTTTCGTACAAGCCGTCCAACCATCCCGCCAAACTTTTCTTTTTGTTTTTCTCCAAAAAAGTAGCTGCCTGAAGCAATCTTTTGAGCAAGCCTTGCAGTACCGGTACTTCGGCAGTCAGCGCCATAAATTGATCCAAATCCTGTACCACGCCGTGCTTGCGCAACAGTTGCTCCAACTGATACACCGCTGTTTTTCGCTCGTTGCCGGGCAGATCGGCGAAGATAAAAGGTGACTTCAGCAAATCGAGTAAAACGTGATAATAAAAATTGCTTTGCAGCGCACTCAGCCAGCGATCCAGCACCGTGCTAACCGAGAGCGTGGCGAAAGTCCAGCCGGTCTCGTCCGCCACCAATATTTCGGCGCGCTCCAAAAGGGCGCGCATGCGGCGCGCTACCACGCGATCCTGCGCCACAATGGCAATGTCGTGTTTACCCTCCTGCAGCCAGAGGCGCACTTGCATTGCCGCAGCGCGCGCTTCCTGCTCCAAACTGGTTGCGGGAAAAAACCGCAACGAATTGCCGAGCGAGGGAATATTTTGTAGCTGCAAGTACGCAGCCTGTTCGCGCATTAGGCTTTCTATCTCGCTGCCTTGCGCCATTTCACCCACATTTTCCGGCGCGCTGAATTCCTGGCTAGGCCGGGCCGACAGCGCCATTGAAATAACGTTTTCGTCTGCCATCTCGCGCAAGTCCGCAATGACTACCGGCGCATTTTTTGCATAGCAGTGCAAAAAATTATTTTCCAGCGCACTCCAATCCGAAGTGCGCAATACAAATAACGGTTGTGTGGCTTGTGCCGCCAACTGCGCCAAACGTTGCTGATAAGCGCGCGCGGCATCCCATTCCGCACCGCTATGCATTGCATGCCACAACTCAAATACCAAACGCGCCTCAAATTGCAACGCGCTATTTTGCCGCGCCTGATAGGCGGCCTGAATCGCTTCGGCAAACTCATCTTCATCCGCGGGCAAGCTGCTCAGCGAATGTGTAAGCTCGTCAAATAACGTCAGCAATTCTTTGGCTATTCCCCATAAATCGTATTGTGCAAAACGCTCGTGCTTGCGCAACTCCTGATACAACAGTGCGCTGCGCCGACTGTCGGGTATCAGCGGCTGGTCTATTGCAATACGCTGCGCCCACTCATTCAGCGTCACCATCTGCGGAAGCAATAGCGCGGGACGATTAGCCGTGCGCATCAAGGCCTGAGCCAAAGGTTGCGCAGCATGAAAATTGGGCAAGAGAATAGTGATGCCGCGCAGATCGGGCAGGGATGAATCGTGCTTATTTAGAATTTGCCGTGCGATGCGCTCAAAGAATATATCTGACTTACTCACCGTATTAGTAATCCGATTTTATCTTTAACCTTGAGCCATTCATCCGCGTCGGCAGGCGCGTCTTTCTTGGTGATGATTGGCTTCCAAACTTTGGCGAGTTGCGCATTCAATTCGATAAATTGGCGCTGTTCATCCGGTACATCGTCCGCCGCATAAATTGCATTCGCCGGACATTCCGGCACGCATAACGAACAGTCGATACACTCGTCCGGATCAATCACTAAAAAGTTTTCGCCCTCGCGAAAACAATCCACCGGACACACTTCCACACAGTCGGTGTATTTGCAGCGAATGCAATTCTCAGCCACCACATAAGTCACTTTGCTTCCCCGCTTTTATCAAACCAGCGCTGCAACATCACGCCATAGCTATCTTCCAGTGCGCTTGCCAAGCCCGCCGCATCACACAAGGGACTTGCCGCCATAGTGTTGCGCTGCGTAGAGCGCAGCTGTTTGCGCAACTCAACGTTATTGGCTAACGCGATAGTTTTGGCGATGTACTCCGCTGCGGAATGGGCAATCCATTCGGGGTGCCCGATAGCATTAATAATTGAACCGGCGAAGCGCGCGCCGACGTGATCGCCCAACAGGTGAATCACCGGCACGCCCATCCATAGCGCATCGCAGGTGGAGGTTCCGCCACCGTGCCCACCCACCGGATCAAGCGCAATATCCAAACGATCATGTTGCGCCATGTAGTCGACCCAGGCGCTGCCGGGTTGCAGCTCAATCCGTTCAGCTAAAATGCCCTGTTCGGCGAACTCAAACAGCATACGCCGGCAATTTCCGTCATCAGACAACTCTTTGTTTTTTAATAGTAATTTTGCATGCGGCAGCGCAGTCATCAGTTGCGCCCACAGCTGCACAGTCTGTGGCGTAATTTTTCCCAAGTTATTAAAACACCCCAGCCAGATTGTCCCGTCATTGGCAGGTTGCCAGCGAGTTTCGGGGGCATCGGCAAGGGTTTTATACGCCAGCCAGGTGCGCGGTAAACGCCACACCTGCTCACTGAATTGATCATCCATTTCGGGCGGGGTCAGAACTTCATCGCCAATCCAGTAATCCATTTCGGTCAAGCCGGTGGTGGTGAAATATAAATAGGTCGCCTGCACCGGCGCGGCGCGGCGCGCAAACACGCCCATACGATTATTGGAAGAATGCCCGGACAGATCAACCAGCACATCAATTTCATCGGCGGCGATTTGCTCGCACACTGCCGCGTCATCCATGCCGGCAATGACTTGCCAATGCTCAACCAGATCATGCAAACGTTGCGTGACCGCATCGCGCAGACGGTGATTGGAATAGGCAAATATCTCAACACGGCTGCGGTCGTGTTGAGCGAAAATTTGCTCGATAAAATAACTGGTCGCATGTTTGCGCAAGTCACCCGACACATAGCCGATTTTTAGACGACGACCAGCCAATGGTGTGCGTGCAAATATTTTATGGCGCGCCTGCTGCCTTAGCGCGGGTGAAACGCAGGCGAGCTCCCACTGGCGTGCTTGCGTCAACAGGGCATCGGGCGCAGCATGCGCATGATAACCATTTAAAAACAATAGATTACTAAAGGCATTCGGGTAGTCCGGCTTGATCTCTAAAGCTTTTTCATAACATGCCACCGCTTCAACCAGCTTGCCCTGCGCGCGCAATGCATTGCCCAAATTGCAATACGCTTCTGCAAAATTCGGGTTGAGCGCCAACGCTTGGCGATAACTGTTCACAGCCTCTTCCAGCTTGTCTTGCGCCTGTAATGCGATGCCCAAATTAAAGTGCGCATCACTCAGTTCTGGGTTGATTTCCAGGGCCCGCCGGTAACAGTTAATCGCACTTTCATAGTCACTTTTTGCCAGCAACGTCGCGCCCAGATTGCAATGCGCATGGGTGTAATCCGGATAGCTATCCAGCGCGCACTGGTAGCTTGCAATTGCTTCGTCAAGTTGGGCATTTTGCTTGAGTGCATTCGCCAAATTGAAGTGCAATTCAGCCAGTTGTGGCGCAACGAAAATAGCACGACTAAAGTATTCGATGGCTTGGGTGACTTCCCCCAACGCTTGCAGGGTATGGCCTAAATTGCTGAGTGATTCGACATGTTTTGGCGCATGCAAAATTGCCTGGCGATACTGGTCGGCAGCCGCTTGTAACTGCCCCTGTGACTGCAAGGCCTGCGCCAAGTTGTAATGCAGCAAGGCATTTTTCGGCTCCAGCTTTAGCGCATTTTCAAAGCTGATCAATGCGTCGGAATAATGCCCCGAGGCATGCAAAATATTGCCCAGATTGCTGTGAAAATTTGCCACGTTAGGATTGTGCTGAATGGCCAAACTGATGAGTTCCCGCGCCAAATCCAAATCCCCGATTTGCTGCGCCACCATGCCCAGCAAATGCAGCGCATCGGGATGATTCGGAAAATGTTTGAGGGCCAGTTGATACGCATCGTAAGCCTGCTCAATGCGCCCTGCCTGATGATGCGCCAAGCCGGTTTGCACCGCCTGATTTGCCTGTTGAAGTGCCGCTTTAGAGGAGCCCATCAGCTAACACGTGATACCGACAAACTTTTTTCCAACGAACGAATCGAGCCTCCGGTGATGTAGCTAAACGCCACCTGTACCTCGTCTCCGGCATGCACCTGTAACGGGGCATGCAAGGGCAACACCAGAAAATCAATCATCCAATCTATCGTTGATTGCTGTTGCTCATCGACCGCTAAAATATTTTTGGTAAAAAAACGCAGCGCATTCAGGGTGCCCGTTTGCTCTATGACAAACTTTCCCTGCCAAACAATTTCACGCGAAAAATTCTGTGTAAAATCGATCACGCTATAGGTTTGAGTCGCAGCCAATTCAACACCGGGATGCTGCACATACACGCGCTGAAACTGAATAATCGGCGCATGAAAACCGGAAAAATTGTAATCCTGCTGCATGGGTTGCAGCGCCATGATGATCGCTGTGGGAATAAACACCGGCAGTTTCGCACCGAATCGCGCCTGGTAACGCTGCTTGAATGCGTCTATCATTTCCACCTGTTTTTCACGCAGCATGGCCACGTGAATCATCTCGCAAATCACCACGTCAACCGGCTCGGGTGGCAGATACTCGAAAGCATCGGCATGCACCACTTCCACCTTATCGCCATGCTGATTCAATGCCAATAAGCGCTTTGATTCATTGATTAAATCGGGATTTAATTCGACACACCACACTTTGCTGGCCTTGGCGGCAGCCATACAGGAAAGCACCCCGGTGCCCCCGCCCAGCTCCAACACTTTAGCTCCCTCAAAAACACAAAAATCGATGGCCGCTCTAAAGTTGTCCATGCGATTCGTGTCCATCAACATATTGTGATGGTAGTGCAGCGGGATAAACTGCCCCAAGTAATGATTCTCTGCTTCGTCCTCGTGCAATTTATACATAGCTGACTATTTGGAAGTTAAAAAATATATTAGCTTTGAACCCACGGCAACTTGCAGGCACGCCAGCCGTTCACCGAATTGCGCTGCTCTTGCTGGTTTTTATCGCCTTCAAAACCCTCCAGCACGTTATAAACTTCGTTGTATCCGACTTGCTCGGCGGCCAGCGCAGCATTGTGAGAACGTGCTCCGGTACGGCAAATAAACATCACCAGCGCTTCCTTATCCACCTGCTGCTGGAGTGAAGCCATAAAATTCGGGTTGGCAATCATGCCCGGATAGCTTGCCCATTCGATTTCAACAACACCCGGAATCCGTCCTACAAAATCCAGCTCTGGCTTACTGCGCACATCCACCAATTTAGCTCCGGGCGCAATCTGCAATATTTCATACGCCTCGTCGGGCAACAATGCACCGGAATAGGCAAGGTTAAGTAATTTGGCGCGATGTTGCGCCTGTTCTAAAATAGCACTGATTTTTCCCATGATCTATATTCCCATTAATTTTCAATATTAAGCCGTGCAAATGATATTCTTTGCGCCAACCTGCTCACTATACCCAAAGACGATGAAAAATCACACTCACTCACACGATAAATCTGCCGTTTTTGAACCGGCACATCCACTGCGCTTTGCCGCTGCACGCAAAAGTACCTGGGTCAGCATTTTTATCAATATCGCCCTGACTATTATGCAAATACTGGCGGGATTCTTCGGCAAATCACAGTCGTTGATGGCTGACGGCCTGCACTCTCTGGCGGATTTGCTCTCGGATTTTTTAGTTCTGTTCGCCAATCGCCACGGCAATCGCCATGCGGATGCAAAACACCCTTACGGCCATGCGCGCATTGAAACCGCCACCTCGCTTATTCTGGGCGCCTCGCTGCTGGCACTGGGTGTTGGCTTGCTCATTGCCGCCGGTGTTCGCCTGCAAAATCCCGAACACGTACAAACTGTTCAGCCCTTTACCCTGTGGGTTGCCCTGATTGCGCTTGCCGCCAAAGAGGGCATGTTCCGTTACATGTTGGCGGTGGCAAAACGCGTGCGCTCGCAAATGCTCATCGCCAATGCCTGGCATGCGCGTTCCGATGCCGCCTCCTCATTAGTGGTCATCGTCGGCATTGTCGGCAATTTGCTCGGTTACACTTTTCTCGATCTGGTCGCCTCGGCAGTGGTAGGCGTGATGATCGCGCATATGGGCATCAAGTTTTCCAAAGAGGCACTCGCCGAACTGGTGGATACCAGCCTGGACGATGCTGAAGTACGGGCAATTCGCAGCACACTAAAATCAACACCGGGGGTTGTCGGTCTGCACGATTTGCGCACCCGGAAAATGGCTGACAACGCTCTGGTGGATGCGCATATCATGGTTGATCCCAAGGTCAGTGTTTCGGAAGGCCATTACATTGCCGAAGCAGCAAGGGCCGCTGTACTACAGCAACATCATGTGCTGGATGTGCTGGTACATATTGACCCCGAGGAAGATGTGCTGGCCAAGCCGAATGCACATTTACCCCCGCGTGAAAACCTGCTGAGCCATCTGGCACAACGCCTGGGAAGCGAGTTTCAGTTGGGTGATATGCGCATTGTTTTGCATTACTTGAGCGGAAAAGTAGACGCCGAGTTATTTTTAAAATCTCTTCCCGAGGCGGTTCAGTGGGAGAAATTAACCCAACAATGCGCAGCCATCTCGCGTGATGACCCGTATTTTCGAGACATTCAGCTCTATATTCATGGCGCACCAAAATAGTGCATTTTGCATTTTTTCGCCCCAATCTTGAGCGCAACTTTTACCCAATTGCCCGAATGAATATGGCAAAATACGCGTCTTGGATTTTTCCAACAATCTTAGATTTTCCAACAGATTGGCTTCAACCGTAATTTTTTGATCCGGCAGCATCCCTCGCAGTTCAGTGGCAAATGTCTGGCACGGTTTGTGCAAATGCTGCTTCAGCTATTTTTTTGTGTTGTTTTATTGTTGTGATAACTATTTTTTTGGGAGAGAGTAATGTTTAAGACAGCAGCAGAAGCCATTAAGTCGATTCAAAGCGGCGAATACAAATTCGTTGACTTGCGTTTTACCGATACGCGCGGCAAGGAGCAGCACGTTTCCGTTCCTGCCAAATATTTTGGCGAAGATAAATTCACCGAAGGCCATGCGTTTGACGGCTCTTCAATCGCCGGTTGGAAAGGCATTCAAGCTTCCGACATGCTGCTGATGCCGGATCCTGTTACCGCTTACCTCGACCCGTTCATGGACGAGCCAACCCTGGTAATTACCTGCGACGTGGTAGAGCCTTCCGATGGCAAAGGTTATGACCGCGATCCACGCTCCATCGCCAAGCGCGCTGAAGCCTATTTGAAATCTTCCGGTCTGGGCGACACCGCATTTTTTGGTCCCGAGCCGGAATTCTTCATTTTCGATTCCGTAAACTGGAACATCGACATGTCCGGTTGCTTTGTCAAAATTAATTCAGAAGAAGCCGCTTGGGCTTCCGGTGAAAAATTTGACGGCGGCAACACCGGTCACCGTCCCGTTGTAAAAGGCGGCTACTTCCCCGTCCCCCCCGTGGACAGCTTGAACGACATCCGCGCTGCCATGTGCTTGGCGCTGGAAGATATCGGCATTGAAGTAGAAGTGCATCACCATGAAGTGGCGACAGCCGGACAATGCGAAATTGGCACTAAATTCAACACCTTAGTTCGTCGCGCCGACCAAACACAAGCCCTGAAATATGTTGTGCACAATGTGGCCCATCAATATGGCAAAACAGCTACCTTTATGCCTAAGCCAATTGTCGGCGACAACGGTTCCGGTATGCACGTGCACCAATCCATTTGGAAAGAAGGCAAAAATACTTTCGCGGGTAACGGTTATGCGGGACTGTCAGAAACAGCGCTGTTCTACATTGGCGGTATCATCAAGCACGCCAAGGCACTGAATGCGATTTGCAACCCCGGCACCAACTCTTACAAACGTCTGGTTCCACACTACGAAGCACCGGTGAAATTGGCTTACTCGGCTAAAAACCGCTCCGCTTCGATCCGTATTCCGCACGTTGCCAGCGACAAAGCACGCCGTATTGAAACCCGCTTCCCTGATCCAACCGCAAACCCATATCTGTGTTTCTCCGCGTTGATGATGGCCGGTTTGGATGGTATTCAGAACAAGATTCACCCTGGCGACCCGGCTGACAAGAACCTGTATGACTTGCCACCAGAAGAAGATGCAAAGATCCCAACCGTGTGCGCCTCGCTCGATGAAGCCCTGGCAAACCTGGACAAAGATCGTGAATTCTTAACCCGTGGCGGTGTGTTCTCCAGCGACTTTATCGATGCCTTTATCGAATTGAAGATGGATGAAGTAAACAAGATCCGTATGACCACTCATCCGGTTGAGTTTGAAATGTATTACAGCATCTAAGTTTTACAGCATCAGGCAAGCGCTGCTGATAAAAGAAACGGAGCCGCAAGGCTCCGTTTCTTTTTATGCCGCGCCTTCTCATTGCGGCTGGCTTCACCTATACTTTGCACCCTATGCAACCGCTGTTTATTGAATTATGACGCATTTTTATATTTTACTTTTTTTCGTACTGGGCTTTTTAGGCTCGGCACAGGCTGAAATCTACAAGCGCGTGGATGCAGACGGTCATGTCACCTATTCCAGCACCCCACTTAAAGGCTCTCAAATTCTCATCTTAAGTCCGCTGCCCAAAACCGTGGCACCTGCCCGCACATCAAATACCGCACCCCGGACAACGCCGAATGTACGCGCCAATTCAGGCGGGACAAATTTTCCCCGTGTTGATACTTCCACGCAAAAAAAACGCGACAATACGCGCAAGCAAATCTTGCACGACGAGTTAGCCAGTGAAGAAAGCGCGCTGCGTGAAGCACGCTTGAATTTGCAAAAAGGTGTTGAAACACCCGAAGTGTATATCGACAAAGACGGCAAGGTTTACAGCGACACGGAAAAACAACAGGACAAGCTAGGCGAACTTAAAGAACAGATCCGTCTGCATGAAAATAATATCAACGCATTAAAATCAGAACTTTCCCGCAGTAAATAATTTGCAATTTTCTGGCATGTTTTCTGCTTTTATACGAAGGAAGCCAACCAACATACCGAACATGCAAAATCCTCTCTCAGCCTCTCTCGAGCACTTAAGCACCGCCGTTATTTTGCTGAATAACGAATCACGGATAGCTTATCTTAACCCTGCAGCCGAACATCTATTCGGTCTAAGCAGCACCCACCTCATCGGCCATTCGCTGCAGGATGCCTTTACCCATACCGAGCAACTTTTCGCCACGATCCAGTCCGCACTTGCCAACCACGCCAGCCACATCGAACACCAGCTGATGCTGGGCACACACACGTCCGCCAGCAAATTCCATCTAAGTTGCACCGCTACCCCGCTACATCTCGAACAGGATGCCTTGCTGCTGGAGTTTCACACCATTGATCGCCCGCTCAAACTGGCGCGCGAAGAACAAATGCTGGATCAGACCCAGGCCAACCGTTTGCTACTGCGCAATCTGGCACATGAAATAAAAAATCCGCTGGGTGGCATACGCGGTGCCGCGCAACTCCTGGAACAGGAGCTGGATAAGCCCGGTCTGCGCGAATATACCCAAGTGATTATTCAGGAAGCCGACCGCCTGCGTTCCCTGATGGAAAAATTGCTGACGCCGCAGCATGCGCCTCATTTTAGTGCGCTCAATATCCACGAAGTTTTAGAGCGAGTGCGCAGCGTCGTGCTGGCCGAATTGCCGGAAGGGTTAGTTATTCAGCGCGACTACGATTTGAGCCTACCCGATTTGCATGGCGATAAAGAACAACTCATCCAGGTGATGCTCAACATTGTGCGAAACGCCGCGCAAGCTTTACACGGTAAGGGAAAGATAACCCTGCGCACGCGCATTACCCGCCAAGTTACCCTGATGAAAAAACGCCATAAACTGGCCATCATGGTGCAGATTATTGATAACGGCCCCGGCATTCCCGCACATTTGCGTGATCAAATATTTTATCCGCTGGTTTCCGGTCGCGCGGACGGGCACGGCCTGGGCTTAACTTTAGCCCAGGATTTTGTCAGTCGGCATCTGGGGACAATTGAATTTGAAAGCGAAGTCGGGCACACGTGTTTTACAGTAATGTTGCCGCTGCAAACCCAAGCTATTTAACAAGGTAAATAAACATGAAACCTGTCTGGATTATCGACGACGATCGCTCTATTCGTTGGGTATTGGAAAAAGCATTGTCTCGCGAACATATTGATTATAAAAGCTTTTCTTCGGCTGACGAAGCGCTGATCGAACTCCCCGACAATCAACCGCAAATCGTCATTAGCGACATTCGCATGCCTGGCAGTTCCGGGCTGGATCTGCTGCAAATTTTGCGCAACGATTACCCCAATTTACCGGTGATTATCATGACCGCGTATTCTGATTTGGAAAGCGCGGTTTCTTCATTTCAGGGGGGAGCATTTGAATATTTACCCAAGCCCTTTGACGTGAATCATGCGGTGGAATTAATCCGTCGCGCTTTGGCACAAAGCCAGCGTAAAAACCCGCAAGCCGAAGCCGCCCAAGCCGCCCCGGATATTCTCGGCCATGCCCCCGCCATGCAGGAGGTATTTCGCGCCATTGGCCGCCTCGCGCAATCCAACGCTACCGTGCTCATTACCGGCGAATCGGGTACCGGCAAAGAGCTTGTCGCACAAGCATTGCACCGCCACAGCGCGCGCGCCGACAAAGCCTTTGTCGCCATCAACACGGCGGCGATTCCCAAAGACTTGCTTGAGTCCGAATTATTCGGCCACGAACGCGGCGCATTTACCGGCGCCACAACTACCCGCCACGGACGCTTTGAACAGGCCGAAGGCGGCACTTTATTTCTGGACGAAATCGGCGATATGCCCGCCGAATTGCAAACACGATTACTGCGTGTTTTATCAGATGGAAATTATTACCGCGTCGGCGGCCACCAGCCTATCAAAGCCAATGTACGCATCATCGCCGCGACCCACCAAAATCTGAACGAGCGCGTCAAGCAGGGCCTGTTTCGCGAGGATTTATTTCACCGTCTCAACGTCATTCGTCTACGCTTACCCCCGCTGCGCGAACGCCGCGAAGACATTCCACTACTGGCCAAATATTTCCTGCAAAAAAGCGCACGGGAATTGGGCGTCGAGCAAAAAACGCTCAGTGAAACGGCGCAGAATTATCTGGCCGCACAAGATATTCCCGGCAACGTGCGCCAACTGGAAAATCTGTGCCATTGGCTAACCGTCATGACGCCCACTCAAGTGGTGGAAATTGCCGATCTGCCCGCCGAATGGCGCGACACCTCTTCCGGCACCGCTACAAGCAGCCAGGATTGGCGCAGCGCGCTCGCACAACAAGCTGCGCTGGCCTTGCAACGCAACGACACAAACATACTAGAAACATTCACCAGGCAATTTGAAAGCACTCTGATCAACCAAGCTTTACAGCACACCGGAGGCCGACGCATCGAAGCCGCCACCCTGCTCGGTATGGGACGAAATACCCTAACGCGCAAAATTCAGGAATTGGGATTGGGCGAAGAATAACAGCGGGCATCGACATCCCTGCCCAAACAAAAATACAGTAAACTTTACGCTGCAGCTTTGCACTAATCACTCACTTTCAGGGAGAATTGCTATGCAAGAAAAACACCTAAAATTAGCTACCGTTTCTGCCATGCTATTGGCGAGCAGCAGTTCGCTAGCATTGCCTTTTAGCGGCTTTGATCCTCGCTCCATGGCGATGGGGGGTGCCGGAGTCGCTGTGGGCAATGCCTCAACCGCGCCAATATTTAACCCCGCCTTACTTTCCGCCATCGACGCAAAAGAACGTTTTGCGATTGCCCTGCCCATGGGTGCACGAATTGGCGATCAGGATAATCTAATGAGCGCCATCGATGCATTTCAAAAAGGCAACTACAGCAACAATTTGGACATTGCAACTACTACCTATAACAGTACTCAAACCGGGCCTAACTTAAGTGATGTTGGCAACAAAATCCAAATTCTCTCCGATCAACTCGCCACTTTAGGTGGCAAAGCTCTCACGGTCGATGGCGGTGGAGCACTCGTGATTGGCGTTCCCAAAAAACATTGGGGATTTGCTTTTTATGCAGATGCAGCAGTGGCAGCCGGGGCTTCCATGACCTATAAAGACAGTCAGTTATTTACCGACTTTAATACGGCAACTCAAACAGTTGCTGCATGCTTAACAACGCCAACTGTAACTTGCCAAAATGACATTCAAGCTGATTCCTTGGTGCAACGCTTCTATCCTTCCGCCACCGGCACATCGGGAAATACCTCTTCCACCTTCGATACCAGCACCGAAATGCAGTCCACCTTCGGCTATCGCGGTGCCACCCTCACCGAAGTCGGCATCAGCGTTTCCAACGAGTTTGAACTGGCCAACCACAGCTTTTCCGTCGGTCTTACCCCCAAGATGGTTGGCGCGCAATTAATCGACTATTCTGAAAGCATCAACACCTCCACCACCAGCACCCCCAGTGGTGATAACTACATTGCCAAATACAACATGTTTAACGTCGATGTCGGTCTGGCGAAAAGTTATAACAACGGATGGCGCGCAGGTTTTGTGGTTAAAAACTTGATTCCTTATTCTCTGGAATTCAAGAATTTTGGAGTCGCTACCGGAAACAAACTGGAGTTAAATCCGCAGGCACGCGTTGGCGGCTCTTATCAAGGCAAATGGGGAACGGTTGCGCTGGATGTTGACCTCAGCAAAAACAAACCCGCCGGACTGGAAAAGGAAAGTCAGTTTGTCGCCATTGGTTCCGAGTTTGATCTGTTCAAAGTTGTTCAACTACGTGCCGGTTATCGTGCCGATATTGGCAATACCGATAACAGCGTCGCTTCTATAGGCGCCGGTTTGAATGTATTAGGTATGAATGCCGACCTGGCTGTTGCCGGCAATGATAAACAGGTGGGCGCATCTTTCCAGCTTGGTTTGCATTTCTAGCACCTTCATAGGACGTGCCTGCACGGGGAGCACACACGTAAAAAAGCCCGCAAACTTCTGCGGGCTTTTTTACTAACAACCTCAGCAATTAATAACGGTAGGAATACAAGAATTGTGAACTGTATCCGCCGAAATCAACGCTAACGCCGCCGCCATTGGTTGCAGTTACCACAGGAACATACACTGCAGACATATCAATGGACGAAGACTTGTTAAACGCATAGCCAAAGCCACCCGTTACATGATTCTTTGCAATGGCTGGAAACAGCGGGTTCATGGTTTTCTCCGGCACTGGATTGTTGGCCAAGTTCACCCCGGCGCGCAAAGTTAGGGCAGTACCTACCTTGTACGCTCCACCTATTGCGATCACGTTTTGGTCATCCCAGTTTTGATACATGGTTGCATCCAGTAAAGTTCCGGCAAAACCTGCGGCCATAGGATTAGCTTGAGTTGCATCGGCGGTGAAGGTCATCTTAAAATCTTTCATGACGCTCTTCCAGCCAATACGTTTGTAATCTGCCGCCAGCAAAAAACTATCGGTCAACTGATAAGCCATACCAAAACCATAGGTTTCAGGCCATTGAAAATTCTTAACTGAAATTTTCCCGGAAACTGGAATAGTCACAGCGGAATAGGTGCCTGCAGCAGTGCCAGCCACACCGGGATTCCACGTTTGATTTAGCAAGTTGTTGTCCAGATTGGCATTGAAGCTAACGGATGCAGTATCAGAATTCAAATCACCCATGGCTGTTTTGGTGTGATAACTAGCACCAATAGAAAGTTGAGGATTTAACTTAAATGTAAATCCCAACTTACCCGCAAAGCCTGCTCCTTGTGCCTGGCCGGTAAATGCACTGTTATTGGAAAAGTCAAAGTATCCCCAATTGACTGGTGTTGTAGTCGCGCTAGGCGCTTGCATAACGCCCCCCATAATGGAATTATTAAACGTAGTCATCATTGAGCCGCCAACTGTTCCATACGTTTGCGTTCCATTTGGGGTCATATCCAAAAACTGTCCGCCCCCCATTGCCATTTGCAAGTCCATCCCTGCCCAAACGTAATCCACGCTGCCGCCAATGGTCAAATTATCCATTTGGTAAGCCAAAGGAATAATAAAGCGACCTACACCTACTTCGGAACGTGTTGTTTTTCCAGATCCAGCTGACATAAACGAAGTTGCATCATATTCCGTTCCCATACCGCCCTGTGAAAACACACCTACACCATAAGTGAGACTACCTGACTTGTTTGCATAACCCATTGCTGGCATGTAAAAAGCAGTTGCGGCAGAGTCGGCTGACGGCATTCCGGTCATTTTGGAAGTTACCGCAGGGAATAAACCACCCACCGCCAAATCAACGCGCCCTCCCTCTTTCATTAAACCCAGCGTGGCCGGATTATTCATGACTGCGGCCGTACCGTTGTCGTAGGCCATTGATGCGCCACCCATCGCTGCCGCCTCGGGACCGTAGCCCTCAAGATTCATTCCGTTTGTGGCATATGCTAGAGGTGACAGCAAGCCACCGGCTACCAACATCGACACTGCAATTTTTTGCTTTTTCATGCCTTCTCCCTGAAGTTATTGTGAATGTCTTAAAATTACGCGGTTTTCTACAAAACAACTATTTATTTCACTTTACACAAACAGACAAATATCCGTCTCTCCGGCAAAACCGAAGAACATCGACGCACCACCGTATTCGACGTTATCGATAAAATCTTTTTTGTCGAACTCAAACAAATCAACTGTCATCTGACAGGCGATAAATTTCACATCGGCTTCCAAACACAGGTCGCGCAACTCTTCAAGAGATGCAACACCATGCTTCTTAAGCTTTTGCTTCATCATCATGGTTGCCATAGATTCCATACCCGGCAGCATTTGCACCATGACCGGCATCGGGATTGGCATCGGCATGGCCGGATTGGCCAGCGGACTCACCATCACATCCGATAAATCTTTCTTCAACAACTGCAGACCGTAAAAGGTGAAAAATATCTGGACATCGTAGCCCAGCGCAGCCGCTGTGGAAGCCAGAATAAATGGCGGATACGCCATATCCAAAGTGCCTTTGGTGGCGATGATCGCCATTTTTTTGGTTGTCATGTGAGTCCTCTTTTTAAGATTAATGGGGCTTGATTACTTCTTCTTCATGAAGAAAATATACTTGCCGCCTTCTTCAGTAGAAGACACCAAGGTATTGCCGGTCTGGTCGGCAAACGCCTGCATATCCTTTACCGCACCACAGTCGGTAGCAATTACACGCAGGATCTGGCCACTGGCCATATCAGTCAGGGCTTTTTTAGTCTTTACAATCGGCAAAGGACAAGACATTCCGCTGGCATCAAATTCTTTATCAAATTTCATTTTCATCTCCTACTGGTTGGTAAATTTAAGTTACAAATCGGGACTGGCGACCACTAGGGTTGCAGGCGTGACATTAAAAACGGAGAGCATGATTGCGTCCATACCCTTGACGGGTGAAATGAATAACCCATTGGAGTTACGCCTCACCCGGATTGAGTCGCAATATTGAAAAAATGGAATAACCTTGAGCTGAATAATTCATCCAGCTCAACTTAACTTGCGGGGGGAAATCGTTAGGACGCCTCGAAAAATTTAATTTTCTGATGAAACTACTAGCCATCTCACTAAGCTGCAAAAAACGCAGCAAGTGATTGGTTAAAGGCTAGGCAAGGCGCGAACAAAAAATTAGGACTCAGCATCTACAGGATATGTAAGGAATAATTTTTTGTAAGCAACGCTGCATCGCGAAGTAAATTTAATTTTTTGGAGTGCCCTTTAGGCGGGAATAACCAGCGTGGGCACATCCATGTTGCCTGCGATGTTTTGCATGATGCCAAGATTACCGAAAGCCCAGAGGTGATAACGTTGCCGACCTATTACGACAAGATCGGCACCACTTTCTTTTACGGCGGCAATCGTTTGCTCAATCGTATCTCCAACGCGCACATCTCCAGCTACTTTGGCGGACTCGCCAGAGGCAAGCTTTACCGCCAAAGTATTCAAGCTTTGAATTTTGGAGAGGGATTCTGATTCAGAATTAGCCGCCACACTGAGAATGCTCAACGGCAAATCGCAAATACCGGCAATTGTTCCTGCTGTTTTGGCAATACTAGTCGCAGCGGGCGTATCACCCACTGCGGCGATAATGCGTTTGTTCCAGAATTCGGCAGCGCGGGGAACCAGCAATACGCTGCAGGCGGTATCACGAATGACCTTGCTAACCATTTCACCCACCAGCATACGCGCCAGAAAACTGGGCCTGCCACGACGGCGAATTACAATTAAATCGGCTTTTGATTCGGCAGCCTCCGCGATGATTCCCGAATGTATCTGAGAACTGCGCCGCACCCGCACATCGAGCTGCACCTCCGATGCCATAGCCAGTTTGCGCAGATCAGCAATCTTGTCGGCAACCTGCAATTCATCCCGTAAAACCATGTCCGGCATTTCAGCTTCATATTCCGGATTATCCAGCATTGGCACAACGACCAGCAACGGCACGCCACAGCGTTTAGCCATAGCAAACGCAAGCCGCTCTGCTCCCGCATCAAATTCAGTATGCTCAGTTGCCAATAAAATGCGGTTGAACGGGTAATTACTCATAAGGCACCTCTAAAAATTAAATTTACTTCGCGATGCAGCGTTGCTCACAAAAAATTATTCCTTACATATCCTGCAGATGCTGCGTCCTAATTTTTTGTTCGCGCCTTGCCTAGCTTCGAAAATTGAATTTTTAGAGACGCCCATAATTAAATTGTCCTTAATGTCCGGCGGTTAACAATCCGGATGCTGCCAGAAATTGCACGAGTAATGCAACGATACACAAACCCACGAATACCCAGTCACGTCGTCTAGCGTAGATCGGTATCACAGCGAACAAACATAACAAAGAAGCGCCGGATAACCAGGCGATTCCCAACAAACTCGCAAAATCACCCCAGCCCAACAAGCTTAACCATTGCCATCCTGTCGGAGCGCCGGTCTGCAGTAAATAATCATGCGCGGACATACTCCACACATCCGGCATTTGATCGAGCGGAATGCGCGCTGGCATCCAACTCAACACATAAGCTAAAAAACTAACCACAAGAATCGCCAAACCGGATCGCGATCCCCAACTTAACAAAGTAGCGTAACGCTGCTGCTCTACCGAAATATGTGAATCTTTAGCGGCTTCACTCATATCCAAATCCCCAATCCTTTTAACAGGGCGCGCAAACCGGCAAACAACAACAGAGTAATGACCATTTTGCGCACCACCGAGGCTTTTAACACATGCAATAATTTAGCGCCTATGGTTGCGCCCAACATCATGCCGATCACCGAGGGGACCGCGATAATAGCCAATACAGCACCCTTGTTAAGATAGATCCAGGCTGCCGACGAATCCACCAGCGTCAAAATAAAACTTGAAGTACCCGCCGATACTTTCAGGGGGGCACCCATCAGCAAATTAAGCACCGGTACGTTAGCCCACCCCGCCCCCATACCAAACAGTCCTGCCAGAAATCCAATGCCGACAAACAGCATCAAACCCAGCGGAGTCCGGTGTACTTGCCAGTTAATTTTCTGGTTGCGCGCCGCGTCGTGAAATATTCCGTTCATCGCAAGTGCGCTGGATAATTTATCGGGTTGCGCCACTTCGGGAAACTCGGATTTTTTCGCCAGCGCCATTAAAATCACAATGCCGAGAATGGTAATCCCCAGCGCAATTTGCACGATATGGGCCGGAATCGCCAGGCCAATCATCGCACCGGCAATCGAACTGGCCGAAGCGAGCACCGCCAGCGGCAATGCCAGGCGTAAATTGGCCAGGCCACCGCGCAACAATGAAGGTCCCGCTGCCAAGGCGCTAGCCAGTGCAACCAACAATCCGGCGCCGCGCACAAAATCCAAATGGAACGGAAAAAAACCACCCACAATCGGTACAAATAATACCCCGCCGCCCACGCCTGAAGGTACAGCAACAATTCCCAAAAAGAAACAGGTGATGAATAATGCAATAGCCCATCCCCACCACGGCATCGTGCTGGCAGCAGGCATGCTTTCAGCCGCAAAGGCACCGGCAGTGAATAAAGATAAGGAAAGTAACAACAGAAGTGCATTTGCTTTGAGCAAACCGCCCATATCCCGCATCTTGACTAAGGCAATATTGAGCATTTTAAGATTTACCCTGATAGTAAAGATTCTGCGGATGCTGTGCCTCGGCGAAGAAATACCAACGCTCAGCCAACAGGCCGACATACTGCACGGAAAAAGCCAGCAAAGGCAGCGTCAGCACCAATAGCAACGGCATCACGAACACGCCCAATACCAGTGTCGCCAGGGTTCCTTGCACAAAGGCCGGACTTTTGCCGTGAAAGAATTCGCGGGTGTTGTAAGAGCCGCCCATTGATCCCTGCGCTTTTTGCACGATGCGCGGGTGACGTATCCCGATGGCAGTTTGTAGTGTGCTGGTCGGGCGCAGTGTCGCGTTGCGCCACAGCGAGGCAGCACGCGTGAGCAAGCCCAGCACGGTAAGCGCGAATGCGGCTTGAGCCAATGGCGCGGTCAATTCTGGCGCAACGAAACTGGCATAAGCGGCTGCCAAAGTTGTGCCTGAAGCACAGCCCAACACGATGAAATTCACGATGGTCAGCGGGTGCGCCCACTCCTTCAACACCTTGATCGCGCCATAGATCATGCCGGTACACACGAACAAAACGAGGGAGAGCACGACGGCGACTGTGCCGAGGGCGAGCGTATGTCCAAGGTTCAGCCAGTGTGCTACGCCATAAGCGAACACCGCAGCCATAAAAGCGGGCAGTGCAATGCCTTCACGCGCCAGCCACGAAGTACGCCACATGGTCATCGCGCGCCAAGCACGTTCAGGATGCCCCAAATGGAATACTGAAGAGATACCGCCCAGACTACTCAGGATCAACACCAGCACCGCACCGCCAATGAAGAAATTTTCGGAAAGCGACGCGCCCACCAGCAACTCGCAGAAAAACAGCGTGATAAACAGGCCCTGTGCTGCGCCTATCAGGGTGGTCAAAAAAAGTACGGAAAAAGCGGGACGCATTAGTTCAACTCCTCGATAGTAGGGGGCAGATTCTTATCAAACGGCGCACCGTCAATTTTGTGCGGATTATCAGAACGGTACAATTCATCGTCGCGTACCGAAATGACTGTTTTACGCCTTGGCAAATAGTGGTTGGCCGGTTTGGTATTGGCCTCCGGCATCAGCGTATAACCGCCACGTTCGCGAATTGCCACCGAGACTTCCGACTCCGGATCATGCACATCACCAAATAAACGTGCGCCCGGCGGACACGCCAGTACGCAAGAGGGTTTACGACGCTCTTCCGGCAAACTCATATCGTAAATGCGATCAACACACAGCGTGCATTTGGTCATAACCTTGCGCTCTTCATCAAACTCGCGCACGCCATACGGACAGGCCCAAGAGCAATATTTACAACCGATGCATTTGTCGTAATCGACCAGTACGATGCCGTCTTCTTTTCGTTTGTAGGAGGCACCCGTTGGGCAAACCGGCACGCAAGCCGGATCTTCGCAATGCAAACAAGACTTGGGGAAATGCACAGTTTCAGTGGCGGGAAATTCACCCACTTCAAAAGTTTGCACCCGGTTAAAAAACGTCCCGTTTGGCTCGGCCTCATAAGGATTGCAGTCTGTAAGCGAACCCGCCGCACCAGAAGTATTCCATTGTTTACAATTAGTTACGCAGGCATGACAGCCCACACAAACATTCAAATCAATTACCAGCGCTAGTTGTGTCACAGCGCACCGCCTTTCTTCTTTTTGTTTTTTCCGGCAAACCAAGCTTGCCAGCCCAATTTTCTGGGCGTCATGCCCGGTACGGGCTGTAGAGTTTCAAACTGCGGGAAGCTTTCTGCCGGCTCACCCGCATCTGCCGGATAAATGCGCACCCGCACGTCATACCAGGCCGCCTGTCCTGTGATTGGATCGGAATTGGAAAAACGCTTGCCGTTCGGTCTGGCGCGCAACTCTTCCGAGATCAGGTGATTCAACAAGAAGCCTTGTTTTGACTCATTGGCGTCGCCGCTCAAATTCCACGCTCCGGAGGATTTACCAATCGCATTCCACGTCCATACCGTGCCCGGCTCAACCGCTTCGGAATAGCGGCATAAACAGCGCACTTTGCCCCACTGCGACTCAACCCACATCCAACCGCCGTCTTCGATCGCGGCGGCTTTGGCAGTTTTTGTGTTAACAAACAGATAGTTATACGTATGAATCTGGCGCAACCAGGAATTCTGCGAATCCCAGGAGTGATACATCGCCATCGGACGCTGGGTCAGCGCATTCAGCGGATATTTCTTCAAATCACTGTCATTGTCTTCCAGCGGTGCATACCAGAACGGCAGCGGATCAAAATAGGTGGCGACGCGTTCGCGCAATTCCTCCGGCGGTTGCTTACCGGGACGCTTACCCTGCGCGGCCAGACGGAAGCCTTGCAATATTTCCGAGTAAATATGAATCAAAATCGGATCGTTGTCGCGGCGCATGCCGGTTTGTTGCGCCCACTCCATATAATCTTTATTCCAGTTGCGCATGTACTGGCTGGACGGAGGTAAATGGTATTGAAAGAAACAACCGTTTTTTTCATACATTTCCCACTGATTGGGATTTGGCTCGCCGCGCATCGCCTTCTCGCCGTCTTTACCGCGCCAGCCGGTCAGAAAACCAATTCCAGAACCCGGTGCCGTTTCGTAATTGACCACAAAATCGGGATAACTCTTAAACTTGCGTGCTCCTTCGGCATTGGTAAACGCCGGAAATTTCAAACGGCTCGCCAATTCAATCAACACCTCCTGGAATGGCTTGCACTCGCCGGTCGGGGGCAACACTGGAATACGCACTGAATCCACCGGGCCGTCATATTCTGAAATCGGGCGATCCAGCATGGACATGCAGTCGTGACGTTCCAGATACGTCGTATCCGGCAAGATCAAATCGGCAAACGCCGTCGTCTCGGATTGGAAGGCATCGCACACCACGATGAACGGAATTTTGTAGCCGCCATCCGCATTTTTATCGGTGAGCATATTGCGCACTTCAGCCGTGTTCATGCTGGAGTTCCAAGCCATATTGGCCATGAACAGCAACAGCGTGTCGATCGGATACGGATCTCCGCGCCATGCATTGGTGATGGCGTTGTGCATCATGCCGTGTACCGACAAGGGATGCTCCCACGAGAAGCCTTTGTCCAAACGTACCGGCTGACCTGATGCATCGACGAACAAATCATCGGGAGTCTCCGGCCAACCCAGTGGCGCGCCGCCCAATGGCGTATTGGGCTGTACCGCCTCGGGGCCTTTGGAAGGTCTGGCATTGGGGGGAATAGCGCGCGGATACGGCGCTTTGTGACGGAAGCCGCCCGGGCGGTCAATGGTGCCGAGCAGAGACATCAGAATCGCCAGCGAACGTATGGTTTGAAAACCGTTGGAGTGCGCCGCCAAACCGCGCATGGCATGGAACGCAACCGGATTGCCGGTAACCGTTTCGTGCTCTTCGCCCCACCAATCCGTCCACGGAATCGGCAACTCGATTTTCTGGTCGCGCGCGGTGATACCCATTTCATGCGCGATGCGCTTGATGGTCGCGGCGGAAATACCGGTAATGCCTTCCGCCCACTCAGGCGTACATTCGGCCACCCGCTCTTTGAGCAATTGAAAAGCAGGTTTCGCTTTGGTGCCATCCGGCATAGTAAACGTACCGTACAAACACGGATCAGCGCCTTTGGTGTGATCGTCCACCGGCTTATTGCTTAATCGATCCCACCAATAGAAATTATGCGGGCGTAGCGGATTAATCTTGTCGCCCTCAGGATTGCGCAACATCATACCGAAGTCGTTGCTGCCCTCTTCCTGATTTACCAGTTGGCCGGAATTGGTATAGCGCGCCAAGAAGTCGCGGTCATAAAGACCCAGCGCGATGATCTCGCGGATGATGGCGAGGATCAGCGCCCCGTCGGTACCCGGCTTGATCGGAATCCACTCGTCGGCGATGGCGGCATAGCCGCTGCGCACCGGATTGATCGCAACGAAACGCCCGCCGTTGCGTTTAAAATCGCCAATCGCGCTTTTCAGCGGGTTGGAGTGATGGTCTTCCGCCGTGCCGATCATATAGAACACTTTGGCGCGTTCCAGATCGGGGCCGCCAAATTCCCAGAACGAACCGCCGATGGTATAGATCATACCCGCCGCCATGTTCACCGAGCAAAAGCCGCCGTGCGCCGCGTAGTTGGGCGTACCGAACTGACGCGCAAACAGACCGGTCAGCGCCTGCATCTGGTCGCGTCCGGTAAATAATGCAAATTTTTTCGGGTCAGTGGCGCGCAAATGGCTCAAACGCTTTTCCAAAATATCGAAAGTCTCGTCCCAGCTGATCTCTTCAAATTCGTTCGCGCCGCGCTCGCTTCCCGGCTTGCGGCGTAGCGGCTTGGTTAAGCGTGCCGGAGAATATTGCTTCATGATTCCAGAGCCGCCTTTGGCGCATATCACGCCCTTGTTCAACGGATGATCGGGGTTACCCTCGATGTAGCGCACTTCACCGTCACGCAGATGCACTTTGATGCCGCAGCGGCAGGCGCACATGTAACAGGTCGTCGTTTTAATTTCAGTTTTCGCATCCGGTTGGGGCGAAGCAATGGGGTCATGTATAGGCGCGGACATATTAGTTCTTTAAAATTAAGGAGTCAGGCCGCCGGATCAAACACAAAAAAACTGCTTGTGCGACCTTCTGCGACACCCGCTATTAGGCGCAATTGAACAGTAAACTGTCTATAACCACGTCGGGTATGGAGCCATATAACCCCGACGGGTTAGTCGAAGCATACCCCTGATGGGTGTGAGTGTTGTTTTTTAAGTTAGCCGGTTGATCTTTAGCAAGATTCAACTTACTCTGCGAAACGTTTTATTAGACGAACTAGCACAAATTAAATCAATGCAGAAAAAAATAATACCTCTTTCCCGCAATGACGCTGACGGATTTTTATGGGTTCGCGCCCCCGACTTTACCCCTCCCGACAAGGACGGTGGAGTCTCTGCCTGCGTAAGCCACGAATTTGAGGTGCAGCGTAGCGGCGACCTGCGAACGCTGCTGAGCAGTTTTTTGGAAAGTTTTATCAGGACAGTTAACGCCACGGCCGGTGTGGTTCGTCTGCGTGCCCCGGATGGCAAAACCCTGCAAACCATCAGTTCAGCCGGACTTTCTGCCGATCTGCAGGAAGAAGCGGAAAATTTTCTGGGACTGGAATGTGAAATAAATGACAACGCCTATCTCGGGCATATCGTACATGCGTCCGATATCAGCAGCTGCAATTCACGTCAAAACTGTTCCTATGCCACCTGTCGTTTTCAGTCCCTGGTTGCGGCACCGCTCGAATCACCCTATTCGCTTGAGACCGCTCTGGGTGTTTTGACCATTTTTTTCGATGTGCCCTGCACCGACTCCCGCTCATGCATGACCAACGTTGCCGCCTTCGCCGAAATAATGAGCAACACCATCGAACATTCGCGCATCAATCGCGAATTAAGCAGAGTTGAACGTTTATCCGCACGCCAGGAAATTGCCAATGAAATTCATGATTCATTGGCACAAACACTCACCTATGCACGTATGCGTGTCAGCGTGCTGAAAGAAGCCATTCGTTCTGAAAACGTAGTGATGGCTGCCAAATACGCCGACGATCTGGACGAAGCACTGGAAATGGGGCAAAAGAGCGCGCGCGAATTGGTGACCGATTTTCGCTGTGAAATGAATTCTGAAGGACTCTTGGCGGCACTTAACGACATCACCGGGGAATTTCGCAAGCGCAATGAAATCGTACTTGAGTATCATAACCAGTTAGTCGATCTTGACTTGCCTCTGGAATACGAAATTCAGATTTACCACATTGTACGTGAAGCATTAGCCAACATCGCGCGCCATTCCGGCGCAACCCATGCCCGCCTTTTTGTCGATAAAACATTCGGATATTATGTCTTCACCATTGAAGACAACGGCAGTGGCGCCTGCACGTTCACTCCGGTGGAAGGGCATTACGGCGTGCTGATCATGCGGGAGCGGGCACAGCGTATTCATGGCACAATCAAAGTTGAAAGTGCAGCCGGCCTGGGCACCCAAGTGCAATTATTCTTCCCCGAACCATCTTTGGACTGGAGAGCACCCAATGAGTGAAAAACTAAGAATCGTACTTGTCGATGACCAAAGCTTGTGCAGACGGGGACTTGGCGAATTATTAGCCAACTGCTACGACTTCACCGTACTGGGTGCCATCGGCGATATTGATGAATTGCGCAAACTGTTAAACGAAAAGCCTGATCTGCTGATCGTGGATTTGCGCATGAAACCCCTGGACGGAATTTCTCTGATTCAACTCTTGCGCAGCGAGGGCTATACCACACCGGCGGTCATGCTCACCATGAGCGATTCCCAAACCGACCTCACCAATGCAATTCGCGCCGGAGTGCGCGGTTACCTGCTCAAAGATATGGCTCCGGATGATGTAGTCGACGCGATTCGCCGCGTGGCTGCCGGAGAGTTGGTCGTGGCCCCTACCATGATGATGAAAATGATTGACTTGCTGCGTGGCGAGCAAACCGAGCAGGAGCCCAAAAGTTCCCTCAAATTGCTGACCGAACGTGAACGCGAGATTCTGCAACTGCTGGCACGCGGTGAAAGCAATAAAGCCATTGCCAACACCTTATCGATAAGTTACGACACGGTAAAACAACATGTGCGGCACATTCTAAATAAACTCAATTTATCGTCACGAGTTAAAGCTGCGGTATTGTTTACCAATGAACAAAAAGCGTCTGCCGCCGCCGACGATTCACGCTCATCCTGCTAACAAAGATTAATCTCAACCAACTGATTATATTGATTATTTTATCAACCCACGCAAGGCAATAAGCATCATGAATAGCAAGAAAACAAAAGGTTCCGATAGTGGACGCAAAGTTTTAGAACACGCACATCGTGGCATACAGTTACTCACAGAACACAAGCCAAAGCTGATGGGTAAAGTGCAGGCATTCATGGCCGAGGTTATGCATCCGGGCGTGCTGGGCAAACAGGAAAAAGAACGGATTGCACTCGGTATGGCACTCACGCAGCAATGTCATTACTGTATCGCATTGCATATTCGCGCCTGCAAACAGGCCGGTGTCACCGTGGAAGAGATAATGGAAGTCTGTGCGATCGGCATTATGATGGGTGGCGGTCCGGTGCTTACCCATATGGCTGAAGTTGAACGAGCCTTAAACGAATTCTACCTCGACGAAAATGGCGAGCCTGTGTAGTTTTCATCCGGGTTAAACAGGTGGATAACCTAGCACAGCATTGGGTGCGCACAATCAACCAATAAACAAAGTCATCAATATTATCAACAAGCTAAACCAGAGGAGTGACTCATGAGAACACTAGTAATAGCAGCAGGAACACTTTTCACCATATTTTACCCAGCGCTTTCCAACGCGGAAACAGATGCCCTGCTGGACGAAGCGCGCAAGGTTGCTTCGATACTCCCCCCCAAACTGCTTGCCAATTTGCAGGATGAGATCAGCAAAACAGGCCCGGAGGGTGCGATCCCGGTTTGCAAGGAAATGCCGCCCAAAATGGCCGGCGAAATATTTCAACAAACTGGATGGAAGATTAAACGGGTAAGCCTTAAAACACGCAACGATGCAAGAGCCAAGCCGGACGCATGGGAAACTGCCGCTCTTGAAGATTTTGACCAGCGCGCGGCGGCAGGCGAGCCCCCCGCAAAACTGGAAAAAGGCGAAAAAATTGGCAATGAATATCGCTATGTAAAAGCCTTGCCCGTTCAACAACTATGTTTAAGCTGTCACGGCGCTACAGCGCACCTCACTCCGGCCGTTAAAGCCGCACTAGGTCAGCACTATCCGAATGATCTAGCCACAGGGTATTCCGTCGGCCAAATTCGCGGTGCCATTAGCGTTCGCAAACCGCTATAAGCGTATTGTCGCTCCTTAAGCCAACCATAATTATCCGGATACTATCGCCAACGATTCCTCTTTCGGGGGGATCGTTGTTGGTTGCGCGCGGATATTTCGTACAGGCAAATTCCCTTCACACCTCTCGGTCAAAAATAAAATAGTTTACTTTCAATTAATTAGTAAATTCATAAAGGTGTGACCACCTACTTGAGAATTACTCCCCTAGCCCATCAGGGTTATATCCGCCCCCACACCATGTGGTTATAGACACCAGGAAGCACGATTGCGTTAATAGAGCAGTTGCGTAAGCAATCATTAACCGGCAGATCGGATAATACTTTTAACTGATAAGGAGAAAATATGGCGCACATTATCATCATGGGGGCAGGTATTGGGGGCATGCCTGCAGCATACGAAATGCGAGACAAACTTGATAAGAAACACAAGGTTACTGTCGTCTCCAATAGCGAGAATTTCCACTTCGTCCCTTCCAATCCATGGGTTGGTGTGAAATGGCGCGAACGCAAACAGATCGAACTCCCGGTGCGCAGTTATTTGGAACGAAAGGGCATCGACTTTATTTCAACCGGTGTGAAACGCGTTCACCCGGAACAAAATCAGCTCGAACTGAATGATGGCAAAAATATCAGTTATGATTATCTGGTCATTGCAACCGGCCCCAAACTAGCCTTTGACGAAGTGGAAGGACTAGGCCCGCATGGCGGTCATACCTACTCGGTATGCCATGTCGATCACGCGATGAAGTCGCACGATGAATGGGATGACTTCTGCAAGAATCCCGGCCCGATCGTGGTGGGCGCCGTTCAGGGCGCTTCCTGTTTCGGTCCGGCCTACGAATACGCATTTATCATGGATACCGATCTGCGTCGCCGCAAAATTCGCAGCAAAGTCCCCATGACTTTTGTTACCTCAGAACCCTATGTTGGCCACCTTGGCCTGGGGGGCGTGGGTGACTCCAAGGGAATTCTTGAGTCGGGAATGCGCGACAAACATATCAAATGGATTTGCAATGCAAAAGTAACCAAAGTTGAAGCCGGCAAAATGTTTGTCACCGAACACGATGACATGGGCGTTGAAAAGAAAAAACATGAACTGCCATTTAATTACAGCATGATGCTTCCCGCTTTCAAAGGCGTGGATGCGGTATTCGGCATTGAAGGTCTGACCAATCCGCGCGGCTTTATCACGGTAGACAAACATCAGCGCAACGCAAAATATAAAAATATTTTTGCAGTGGGCGTGTGCGTTGCCATCCCTCCGGTTGAGCCGACCCCGATTCCATTGGGCACCCCAAAAACCGGTTTCATGATCGAATCCATGGTCACTGCAACAGTGCACAACATTCATGCTGATCTGGCCAGTCTACCCGCCGACAAAGAGGCAACGTGGAACGCCGTATGCCTGGCCGACTTCGGCGAAAGTGGTGTTGCCTTCGTCGCTATCCCGCAGATTCCTCCGCGCAACGTCAATTGGTTCTCCGAAGGAAAGTGGGTGCACCTTGCCAAAGTCGCCTTTGAAAAGTATTTCATCCGCAAGATGAAAAAAGGCACCTCCGAGCCCTTCTATGAGGGCAGCGTGATGAAAATGCTGGGCATTGATAAGCTAAAGTAAGCTAAGCAATGGTTATCCCCCCGCTCAAATTGAGCGGGGTTTATATTTTGCATCCCATAAGGGTGTCTCTAAAAATTCAATTTTCTGATGAAACTACTAGCCATTCCACTAAGGCAGCAAGCTGCCAAGTGACTGGTTATAAGCCGCATAAAGCGCGGCAAGTGATTGGTTAAAAGCAACGCTGCATCGCGAAGTAAATTAAATTTTTAGAGATACTCTTTGGATATAACTTGCATTTCCAGTGGAGCCATACATGCAACTCGACGACACCTGCCTGGATCAGATTTTCCGTAATGCGCGTACGCACAGCGCCTGGCATAACACACCGGTCAGCGATGAATTGCTTATCCAACTATATGACACGATGAAATGGGCGCCAACCAGCGCAAATTCCTGCCCGGCGCGCATTGTGTTTATTAAAAGTAGCGCCGCCAAGCAACGCTTACTGCCCGCCATGAATTCCGGCAACGAAGAAAAAACCCGTACTGCACCCGTTACCGCCATCGTTGCCCAGGATTATGAGTTTTATGAAAAGTTGCCCGCGCTTTTTCCACACGCCGATGCGCGCTCCTGGTTCGCCGGTAATCAGACATTAATTGACACAACCGCGTTTCGTAACGGCACGCTGCAGGGAGCCTATTTGATTTTAGCCGCGCGTGCGCTGGGTTTGGATGCGGGGCCCATGTCGGGCTTCGACAATGAAAAGATAGACCGGGAATTTTTCTCCGGCACTCGCATAAAATCAAATTTCTTGATCAACCTCGGCTATGGGGATCATTCAAAATTATTTCCGCGCAGCCCGCGCCTAACTTTTGCAGAAGCGGCGAGCATTCTTTAACTCGACAATTAATCTGACACTACATTCATCGCCAATGACGATCACCCTCAGCCCCGGGAAAATTATCCTGTATTTACTTGCCGCGATAATGCTGGGTGCATGGCAGATAACCTTGGCCCAAACCAATACTCAGGAAGTTCGTATCGGTGTCACCGCTTTTCGCTCCATTGCTCATACTCAAAATCAGTGGCAACCCACTGCCGACTACCTGAATAAAACGATCCCCGGATATCATTTCAATATCGTCGCCCTTAAACTTGACGAGCTTAGTGAGGCTGCCAAACACGGTCAAATTGAATTCATTTTGACCAACCCTGAACATTATGTACTGCTGCGCTCCGCATATGGATTGACGGCGATTGCCACCTTGATTAATTTCACAGAGGGACGGCCAGTCAGCAGTTTTGGGGGAACCATTTTTACCCTTGCACAGCATGCTGAAATCAACACTCTGCAAGATTTGCAGGGTAAAAGAATTGCTGCGGTAAACAATAAGTCTTTTGCCGGCTTTTTAATGCAGCGCTGGACATTATTTAAAAATGACATTGAAATCAATGAATTAGGTGGAATCAAATATGTCGGCCAGCCACAGGATAAGGTGGTGACGGCGGTATTAAACGGTGAAGCCGATGCGGGTTTTGTACGAACCGGCGTTCTTGAATCAATGGCGCTGGAAAACAAACTCCAACTTGAACAAATCAAAGTATTAAACCTGCAATCCAAAGAAACTTTTCCACAATTACTTTCCACCGATCTCTTTCCTGAGTGGCCTATTTCGGCATTAAAAAATGTACCCGGCACTTTAATCAAAGCCGTCGCACAACAACTTCTCAATATTAAACGTGAGGATCAAGCCGCGTTAACCGGGGAATATTACGGCTTTACCCCGCCCGGCGATTATTCATCCGTTGAAGCGGTGATGTTAAAACTGCACGCCATTCCGAATCAGAACGCTGATTTTAACTGGTACGATATTTATCAAAAATATTCTCTTTCAATCTCGGCGGGATTAATAGTATTCCTGCTCAGCATGTTGGCTGCAGCCATTCATCTATGGCGCAACAATTTATATTTGCGCGGTGCGTATGCGGAACGGGATCAACTTGCGCTCAATTTGAGCATGGCGAACAATACGCTGGAAAGCAAAGTCGAACAACGTACGCGGCAGTTCAGGGACTCCCAAACCAGTTTGCAACTCATGCTCGATTCGATGTCGGAAGCTATGTACGGTGTCGATATCAATGGCAACTGCACCTTCGTCAATGCCGCATTTTTACGAATACTGGGCTATCCGAATGACGATGACATCATTGGTGAAAATATCCACCAATTAATTCACTATTCGCGTGCTGATGGCAGCCCCTATCCGGCGGCGGAATGCAACATACTCAAAGCGTTTAAATTAAACCAGCCCACCCATGCGGACAATGAAGTATTTTGGCGCAGCGATGGTAGCAGTCTTGCCGTTGAATACTGGGCTCATCCCACCATCAGTAACGGTGTAGTCGTGGGTGCGGTCGCAACATTTCAGGACATCACCGAACGCAAAGTAGCGCAGCAGCAAATTCAGCAATTGGCGTTTTATGATCCGCTTACCAGCCTGCCCAATCGTCGCCTGTTGCAGGACAGATTAGGCCAGGCGCTGGCAGTCAGCGAACGTAATCTGCATCACGGCGCGGTATTGTTTTTGGATCTGGATAATTTTAAGAGCCTCAACGACACCAAGGGGCATGAAATTGGCGACCAATTATTAATCGAGGTAAGCAAGCGACTCGAATCCTGCCTGCGCGAAGGTGATACCGTGGCGCGTCTGGGCGGTGATGAATTTGTCGTGGTATTGGAAATACTCAGCCTGAATTACGCTGAAGCGGCCACTCAAGCCGAACTAGTCGGGGAGAAAATTCGCACCGAATTGAACAGACCCTATCAACTCAAAGAGCATTCGCACAATACCACTCCCAGTATCGGCATTGTGCTATTCAATGGCCACCAAGATAGCATCGATGATCTTTTGAAATTTGCCGACATCGCGATGTATCAGGCAAAAACTGCGGGAAGAAATGCAATTCGCTTTTACGATCCCGACATGCAGGTGGCAATCGAACAACGTATCAGCATGGAAACCGAATTGCGCAATGCCATCGAACAGCAACAATTTTGTCTGTATTACCAGATTCAAGTCGACAGCCAGCGACGCACCCTGGGGGCGGAAGTTTTGTTGCGCTGGCAACATCCGCAACGCGGCCTGGTTTCACCTTTGCATTTCATTCCCATCGCCGAAGAAACCGGACTCATCCTCCCGCTGGGTTTATGGGTACTCGAGCAAGCCTGCGCGCAACTCAAACTTTGGCAACAAAATCCTCTCACCCGTGATTTAACCTTAGCTATAAACGTATGTTCCTTGCAGTTCAATCAGGCAAACTTTGTGGATGAGGTAAAAAGTGTTCTGTTGGAATGTGGTGCGGATGCGAGCAAGCTTAAGATGGAAATGACCGAAAGTATGGTATTAAAAAATGTGGAAGATGTGATCTGCAAAATGAATGAACTGAAATCACTCGGACTGAGTTTTTCGCTGGATGATTTTGGTACGGGATATTCATCGTTGCAATATTTAAAACGTCTCCCGCTGGATCAAATAAAAATCGACCAATCCTTTGTTCGCGATATCAATATCGATGCCAATGATGATGCTATCGTGCAAACCATTATTGCGATGACCCAAGTACTCGGTTTTAATGTGATCGCCGAGGGCGTAGAAACCGAAGATCAGCGAAAATTCCTTGAGCAATGCGGTTGCCACGCATTTCAGGGATATCTATTTAGCCGTCCGGTCCCCATAGCAGAATTCGAAGCATCGCTAAATATTGCAACTAATTGATTTTATTTGATTATTTATCTTAAGCGCCAACTTACCATCCATAATGAAACAATTTTTCCTCGCTTTTTTACCGCGCCCTTCACCGATTTCAATCGCCGAAAAACTGCGCAGCGGTCTGGCCGGCGGGATCGCAATTGCGCTATTGGCTTTTACGTTACACCAACTCCCGCAACACAGCTATCCATTGCTTATGCTGGGTTCGATGGCCGCCTCTGCCGTACTGCTTTTTGCCGCGCCGCACAGCCCTTTTTCGCAACCCTGGAATTTAATTGGCGGGCACTTGTTTTCTGCAACCGCAGGTTGGTTATGCAGCTTACTGATTAGCGACCCGGTAATCGCCGCCGGTGTGGCGGTCGGGACGGCCATATTCTTAATGTATGTTTTAAACTGCTTACACCCGCCCGGCGCTGCCACCGCGCTAACACTGGTATTAAGTGGCGCTCAATTTCATCCAATGGGGTGGCAATGGGTGGCCGAAATTGTATTGGCCAATGCGCTAATTTCTCTGCTCTTGGCGCTGCTCATTAATAATTTTCTGCCCGGCAGAACCTATCCGCTGCTTGCACTCCCCGTCAGTCCGCCCAAAACAGAACCCGTCATTATTGCGGAAACAGCCGACATTGAATGGGCACTCGCGCAAATGGATACGACCATCGACGTCAATCTGGAAGATTTAACTGCGATTTATGAATTAGCCCAGCAGCATGCGCAAAACCGCTTTAACTCAAAAACAGCTTAGGGTTTTGGTTTGCGCTGATCAGGTCGCACACGGGGCGCCAACAAAATATCCACATCATCGGGATCTAATAATTTCCCGCTAATATTTTGCAGCGGCTGCTCAAAATCATTCCAGCCGCGCACGCCTGTTTTGAGTGATTTTACGTTGGAAAATCCCATTAACTGCATCACATCGGCAGCCAACACCGAGCGCTTACCGGAGCGACAAATTACAACAATTTCCCGTGAACGCCCGCTCGCCAATTCCGCAACGGTTTCGTCATAATCCCATTCACACGACTGCTCCAAAATACCGCGCGGCACATTGATCGAACCGGGGATATGCAACATAGAAAACTCATCCGGCTCCCGAACATCCAGCAACAAAATTTCATTCACATCCGCGAGCAACCGTTTTAAATCCCAGGGCATAATTTCACCCACCCGGCTCAAAACATCATTCACTAACTCATCGTAGCTTTTCATACGTTTTCCTTATCTGAAAATTTATTAGGCTTACTAAAATCTTATACTTTAACCAACTTCATTTCGGCCAGAATTGCCGAAAAGTTTATCAACATACAAAAACTGCCGGATGGGCAAAACGCAACTATACGATATATGTTCAGGTCGAGTGTGGGCACAACTTCCTGATCGCGTTTTCGTGTAAAGTTCGCGATGTAAGTGCGCCGGGTTTGGCGTTAACGTGACCAATTCTTGCCACGGGGACGGGTGAAGTACGGAGCCGGTCATGGCTTCGGGAATGTAAAAATATATCTGTCCAATTCTTTAAGGGGCCGTTCATGAAAACACTATTAATAACCGGTGCCAGTCGCGGCATCGGACTGGAATTCTGCAAGCAATATGCGGCGGCTGGCTGGCGTGTTTTGGCGTGTTGCCGTGAGCCCGACAAAGCGGATGCGCTCTACAAACTGGCAGCGCGTTATCCCGACCTGATCAAACTCCATGCGCTCGATGTCACCGACCATGCGCAGATAGAACAACTGGCGCGCACGCTGGCCGATGAGGCGATAGACCTGCTCATCAACAATGCGGGCGTCTATCCGGCTGCGGACAAACGCGGCTTTGGTCATACCGACTATGCGGAATGGATGGCCGCATTCAACATCAACACCATGGCCCCGCTCAAAATGGTTGAGACGTTCGTCGAGCAGATCGCACGCAGCAAACTCAAGCTTATCGTCACCATCACCAGCCAGATGGGCAGCATCGACGACAACGGCAGCGGCGGCAGCTACCTGTATCGCAGCAGCAAAGCGGCGGCCAACATGGTGGTCAAAAGCCTGGCCGTCGACCTGAAAGATAAAGGCATCACCTCCGTGGCCTTCAATCCCGGCTGGGTCAAGACCGATATGGGCGGCCCCAACGCCATGATCCCGGTCGAGCAAAGTGTAGCCGACATGCGCAACGTCATTGACGGCCTCACCCATGCGGACACGGGCAAATTCATCGGCAATGATGGGCTGGTTATTCCGTGGTGAGGCTTGCGACAGTGGGTACGAGCACGTCCCATTAATTCTTGATAGATCATCGGAATGTAGAAGCAAAATGGGACAACAACTTGATATCGGAAAATTCCTTGAGTTGAAAAAGCAGGAGCTTGGCACTGCGGATAACAATTCAATTGTGAGGTTTGAGGTATGTACCCAGTCGATTCATCGTTGGCTTCAGTACTGCCAGTACCATTACGTCCTCCTTGTGGACTCCGCGACAGAACTCAATTTGAAGCTCGATAGAATTTCAATCTATTCACGAGGCGGAGAAACAGTCCCAGTCAGGTATGTTTACGAGGCTAATATTGCTGCATTCCTCAATAGCCTCCATTCCTTGCTTGATTCATTCCCTTATTTGCTGAATCTCTTCATCCCGGTGATAGAAGACCCAGAGTGTACTGGCATCAGATGGCATAAAGACTTCTTCAAAAAATATGAAAGCATGGCTTTTTATGATGAACTAATGGGCTTCTTAATGGATGATACCTTTCATAAGGTTAAGGGTTATGTAAATACAATCAAGCATAAGCACCTTATCAGGATTTCAAATCAGTGGAATCATTTGGAATTCGAAGAATATAGTTATATGAAGCCCTATCGTGATGCACAGGGAAAAGTCACATTTCGGCGTGAAGTCGTAGCAGGTGAAAATGTAATATCCTTTATCGGAGAATGCCACAATGAACTGATTCCAAAATTTTTTAATCTTTGCGATAGCGTATTGCATTTCAAAGGTTCGCAGCTTACTAACTAATAGCCTAGTTAAAAGGGCCGGGCTTGAAATAACTTTCTGAGCTAAACTTACCCAAGATTTAACGCACAAAGAGATATGCCATAAATATAGCTCCGCACGTTTGCATGCCAACCTGATACTCACAAAAAAATCATAATGAACCGACTTGCCGACATAGACTCAGAGACGCGCAAAGCTGTAAGCGCCTTCATTGAGAGAATAGCCCGCCAGTATGAAATGGACGGGGCGATTCTCTTCGGTAGCCGTGCGCGCATGTCTCACCATGCAGAGAGCGATGCGGATGTGGCGGTGCTGTTGCATGGGCATGGCGGCGAGTTTGTTTCTACGAAATTGGCAATGGCGGATGTGGCTTATGAGGTGTTGCTCGAAACCGGCATCCGTATCCAGCCGCTCCCGATCTGGAAAGATGAATGGGAGCATCCTGATGCTTATTCCAACCCGCGCTTGCTACACAATATAGAGCGTGAAGGTATCCGTTTGTGAACGCCCAAGACTTACTGGCAAAAGCGACGCAAGCCTCGGCATCTGCCAAGCTTTTGCTTAATGCGGGAGCATTTAGATGGTGCGTGCAATCGCGCCTACTACGCGATGTTTGATGCGGCACGGGCTGCGTTGCTGGCCTCCGGTGCCGGCGTTGCTCCTGAAATAGCCAAGACTCACAGTGGCCTTATTTCTGCCTTCAGATTGCACTTGGTTAAAACTGGGCGAGTGCCAATCGAACTTGGCAAAACGCTTAACAAGGCTGAGGAACTTCGACTGATCGCCGACTATAAGGGTGACCCTGTTGAGGAGGCCTCCGCATCATGGGTGGTGTCTGAGGCACACACCTTTGTCCAAGTTATGCGTGATACGTTTTTGTCGTAAGGCTTCATCCCACCAAGCAGTAGATATTCGCAAAATTCGCGAGCAAGGCTCGCTTCTACTGACCTATTCGACATTAAAGAAAATAAGCTGCGTTTGATCGCTGCCATTCACAACAAGTAATGAGCCGGCACGTACCCCAATCGCTTTCCGCAAACTAATTTGGACTAACTCGAATAACTATGAGGAAGCGTTTTTGATTTCCCCTTCGGGCGTTGCGCTTGGGTTCTTCCACTCATCGTAACAATCTAAGCCACAAAAATACGCAACGTAATCATCCGTCTCCGGCGATATCGCTTCGTTTCTGGGCACCTCTTTCATGCATACCTCGCAGGCAATTCGCCCTGCGTCGATTACGTGATTATCATTAGCCATGATGTTCCCCTTTCAATTGGAGTTAAAAAAATCAGCCGCTCAGTGTTTCAGCGTTCTCGCGATATTTTCAGAGCCAACAGGGGGAATCTGGTACATTTCCGGAAGCAGGTCGATTATTTCTTTTTGCACCGAAATATTGTGTTCCTCATAGATCGATTCACCGCATGACAATAACGCCTCGTCAGTGTTCTCAGGCACTTTCTCACCCTGCCAGAGCCATTTAACCGGCAGGCACGCGGCATCACTCCCGGTCGGATAATCCGACTGAACAATGCCGATCGCTTTGATGTGTAGGGTGAACTGGGGAGTGCAGTGTTTGATGAAAACGATGTCTTCGCGCTTGATGGGCGAAACCATGGCTTGCAAGTTTTGTTTGCCATCGGGGGTGTGAGGGATACACATCACGCCCCTATCGATAAAACCTTGAGCATTGCGTTCGTCTATTCCGAAAAAGGTAGCCATGACAACCTCCTTTTATGTAACGTGTATTGCAAATCACGCAGGAACTATTTGGAAAACCAAGTCCCTGTTCCGGACTTCTTGACTCGAACTATACTTTCCGCAGTAAATTAGTCAAGTATTATTTTAATACTGAGAATTGACCGGTTTTTCTCCCGCTAATCGGGCGATGAAGATAGCGCGCGAATGGTGTAATTGAACCCAACCATCATCATTTGCCAATCTAATCCGTGCCTTCGCCGGCATGCCCAGTACAGGGAGTCTTGCCATGTCCTCTGTCGCATCTGTTTCTTCCTCGCAGTCATCATTTTTTTTAAGCGCCGCCAAGGTCATGGCCGCCCAGTCCGGGACTAACAGCTCAATACCGACTTCAAAAGCCGATCAAAGCTTTGCCACTGTGCTCATTTCACAGGCGGCACGTGAGGCGATGGCGGCATCGAAATCAAGCCCGGAAAGTAATGCGGTAGAGGCCAGGCTGGCTGAGATCAAGGCCAAGGGCGCCGTGAACAGAACTGAGGAAGATCGAGATTTTCTTTTCGCCAACGACAAGAGGCTTGCGGAAATCACCGCCCAAGGAAAATCAGCCGATAAGCTCACCGCCGATGAACTCGATTACATTCAAAAGACTGGATTTGTTAACACCTTCGCGAATCTCAGTCCGGCGGAAAAAGTGCTGTACGACAAGGCCGTCGCCAGTGGCAACACTGAAGCCGCCGCAGGCATCGGCCAGATCGCACTCATTCGGATGATGGGACACACAGCGGGTGGTGCCAACGGCACGACATGCGATCCGCTCAACACTGAGATTACGCCGGCCAATATCGAGAAATACTTCAGCCACAGCATCGTCGATCCGTCTGGCAAGGCCCAGTCCAACTTCCAGGCTTTGATCCAGTTCATGCAATCCGACAAAGCCACCGCGCATTCCTAAACCAATTGATTGGTTTTTCTCCCGCTAATCGGGCGATGAAGATAGCGCACGAATGATGTAATTGCTCTCAACCATTATCATTCGCCAATCTAATCCGTGCCTTCACCGGCATGCCCAGTACAGGGAGTCTCGCCATGTCCTCTGTCGCATCTGTTTCCTCCATGCAGTCGTCATTTTTTTTAAACGCCTCAAAGAACATTGTCGCGCAGTCCGGGGCTAACCGGACAGCGCCGACTTCCAAAGCCGATCAGAGCTCAGCCTCTGTGGTCATTTCACAGGCGGCACGTGAGGCGATGGCGGCATCGAAATCAAGCCCGGAAAGTAATGCGGTAGAAGCCAAGCTGGCTGAGATCAAGGCGAAAGATGCCATGAGTAGAACGCCGGAAGATATGGAGTATCTGATCGCGAATGATAAAAAATATGCGGCGATTCTGGATAAGCAGGGTGTCGGCGTTACTGCGGCGGAAGTCGACTACATGCAAAAAACTGGAGGCGCCGTTAACTCGTTTGCGTTGTTGAGCCCCGCCGAAAAAGAGCTGTATGACAAAGCCGTCGCCAGCGGCAATTCCGAGGCGGCGGCAGGCATCAGCATCATTGCATTCACTCGCACGCTGGGACATTCGGCTGCCGGAAAAGACGGAACGACTTACGATCCGATCAACACAGAGATTACCCCGGCCAATATCGAGAAATATTTCCGCCACTCGATCAGCGACACCAACGGTAAATCTCCCTCGCAACTTCAGGCATTAATCCAGTTTTTGCAAGCCGATCAAGCCACCGCGAATTTTTAAGCCAGAGAATTAAATAGGCGAAGTGAGCGTTATTTAATCTCGCCATTATTTTTTACAACTATTTGATTTTTAAAGATATTTTTGCGTGGCGGGTGGCTGGTTATAGTCGCGAGGGTAACGAGTAGCTAGAACATTACCTTCGCGGCTGAAGCCGCTCCCACGAAAACCACAGCCCCCTGTGGGAGCGGCGGAAACCGCATACCTTCCTGCGCTCCCGCGAGGGTTGTTTCATACGTTAAATTCAAAAACGGATTTCATCATTGCGTCATAAATGCCCGGTATAAGGGACATTTATGAAAAAACTTATCCTTTTTTTGGTGTTATTCCTGGCCAACAATAATGGCGCGTGGCCGGATGCGCATTCCAACGGATTGCGGGTGGATGTAAAAAGAAATGGCCAGGTGTATACCCTCAGCGCCAGTTTCGACACACCATTATCCGCATGTGCCGCCTACCGTTACCTGACGGATTATGAGGCCGCAAAAAATCTCCCCGGCGTGATTGATTCCTCGGCTTATCGTCTCTCTGCCAACAAAGTGAAAGTCGAACGTACTGCGGATGAACATGTTTTATTTTTTTATGTCCGGCTTCACTCGGTCATGGAATTTACCGAAAAACCTTTCGGCAGCATCGCGTTCACCCAACTTTCGGGTGATTCCAAAACATTTCAGGGCAGCTGGGATATCGAGCCGAACCAACAAGGCAGCACGATCAAATTCAAGGGGCTATGGGAGCCGGAAACCTTGATTCCTTTGTTTGTCATTGATCATTTCGCCAAGAACGGCCTCATCGAAAAATTCAGTGCGATCGCCAAATTGGCGGAGAAACGCAGCTACGGCTGTGCAGGTTGAAGGCCACAGGACAAACCCACGCTGAGCAAGATCCCGCCGAAATATGCGGAAGCGGAGGCGGGGATATCTCAAGGGCAACAGCACAACCTATTCGGCCCGGAAGCGCATTTGCAAGACATGCACTTCCGGGCGAATGGGCTCCGTCAAGTCTTGAATTTTGCGACAGCTCCCTGCAAGCGGTTCGCCAGCTGCTCCAGATGATGCAGGGCGGTGGATGTTTCCTGTATGGCGCAAGCGTTTTCTTCGGCCATGCCGGCCATAGTTTCTATGCTTTGGGCGATTTCACGGCTGGCGATTTCCTGCTCCTTGGTCGCGCTTGCCATAGCCTGGACTTTTACAAGCGTGTTTAGCGAACCTTCGTTTATTCTGGACAGCGAGTCTGCGACCTTGTTGGTGAGTTCCACACCACGGGAAACCTGCTGCTGCGTGGCATCCATCATGTTTACCGTACTCGCGATTTCTCGCCTGAAATCTGCAATGATGGACGAGATATTGATCGTCGCGTTCGCGGTGCGCTCGGCCAGCTTCCGGACTTCATCGGCCACCACAGCAAAGCCTCTGCCCTGTTCGCCCGCACGCGCCGCTTCAATTGCCGCATTCAGCGCCAACAGATTGGTCTGCTCGGCTATATCCTTAATCACGGTTGATATCTGCTCTATCTCACCGGAACGTTTGTCCAAGGTTGAAACAAGCGTTGAGGAGCTATAAACCGATTCGGACACTATTGAAAGCCCGCTTGCCGCATCCGCGGATAACCTTTGCCCTTCCGATGATAATGCTTGCGCCGAATTGGCGATGCTTTCCGTTTCCGAAGCATTTTCAGCCACCCGATAGATGCTTGCTGTCATTTGCTCGACCGCCGCCGCTGTCGATGTCGCGGCCTCGCTTTGCAGCTTCGACGTTTTTACGACCATCGCTGCGGTGCGGGCAAGCTCTGCCGCATCCTTGGTGAGTTCATCCGCATAGCCATGCACCTGACGGACAATATTCTGAAAGTTTGCCGCAAGCGCATTAAAGGCGAGTGCGGCATGGCCGATCTCGTCTTTGCTCTCGACGACAATCCGCTTCGAAAGATCGCCGTCCCCCTGCATCGTGGTCATGGTGGCCTGAAGTTTTCTTGCGGGAAGGATGATGGCTTTGATGAACCAGCCGATGACAAAGAAAAGCAGCACTTGCAGAATAAATTGTCCGATCCCGAGATAGACATCAATCTCGTGAACGGACGCATAGTCGTCCGTCATATCAAGCACGATGCTCGCCGCGCCACTCACGCTTCCTTCCTTATCCTGATGGCAGGAAAGGCAGTCTGTGCCGCGAAAATTAGAGCTGCTAACGAAAGGCACAACCGCCCGCAATGTATATTTTTCGTCCGCGGATTTAACGCTGGAAAAAACCGGTTTTGCGCCGGAAATCGCCGCCTTGTCCAGATCGTCTTTAATCTGCTCCTCGGGAAGCCCGGGCCCGTACTGTGCCTGCACTTGTTGCGACCGGATGATGCGTAGTTCCCTGATATTTTCGGAGGCCCCCATCTTCGCAACAAAAAGCTTACGCTTCTCCGGGTCTGCGATTTCCCCGTTGATCATCAGCATATTCAATCCGTTGATGATTCCGTCCGCAGTGCTCACCAGCCGGATCTGCGCATCGTGGACTATTCTCTGCTCGAAGCTGGCCATCGTCCAGCGCTGGGAGATGACGAGAACGACAATCAGGAACCCCTGTATCATGATTTGCAACTTGGCACGGATACTCAACGAGTTCCAGATTTTTTTCATGTGTACTCCGCTATGTGGAAATTGGGCAGGCAGGCTTCATTCCGCTCGGCGGCGCAAACGCCGCCAGCCGGAAATATTTTCAAGACAGGAAACCTATTCGGGGGATGCTGTGTTGCAGCGCTTTGCTTGGGATTTTGAAGCTATAGAGGCCCCATTACTCTGCCAGAGTCAGGGGCTTTTCCATGAACATGACTACCGTTAACAAGGCTCCCCATTCGAGAATAATTTCAATCAGTAAGATTGTGATGTCCATTGCGGATCTTTCCTGAAATTATTATGCAGGATCGCACAACGCGCATGCTTGGCGGCTCGGTTGCGTTCGATACGCAAACGCGTTAATTCATCTGAATGCTGTTCTCCGGGGTTCGCCATATTGCGCATTTCCGCCTGTATCCTGGTCAGAAAAATGGCTTTCTCTATTGAATGTATGCGCGTATTTTGTTGATGCTCCATGATGACCTCCATATTAATTTCAATTCGAGGAAATGCTCCACCCGACAGGACTGATTAATCCGGCAAAATAACCGGATTAATGATTATTGCCGTCTCCGTATAGTTGGATCATGGAAGCAGGTTAATAGCGCTGTGTTACTGCAAAATTACAGGGAGTTTAAGAATTGATGAAATATACGAACCGAGTGGGCGAAATGGCGCACTTCCAGCCCGGAGGCAGGGCGGGAGTTATCTATAACCTATTGTTATATAAGCGCTTTCACATTTACCCATGCACCACTGGAATTGCGGCAGTGGGCATAGGTGCAGATAGAGGTTAAAGCAAGGTCAGCAAGAAGATGTTCTCTTGCATGCGGCTCACGCCGCGCTGTTTGAAGCGCGGGTTCTGTGCCAGCACATCTTCCTGCGCCAGTAATTTCACCTCGGCATATTTGCCGTAAAGCACCTCGACATCGTTCACCGACACTGCGAACGGCGGCCCCTGCATCTCCGCCTGCGGATAATCGAAAGTAACCAACAGGATATGCGTACCGCGCGGCAGGATGCTCGCCAGATGGCTGGCATAACGCTCGCGCATGTCCGGCGGCAAGGCCACCAGCGAAGCGCGGTCATACACCGCACTCACTTGCGCCATGTCCGCTTTACTCAGATCGAAGAAATCACCGCACGCAAGGCAGATACCCCCCGCGTGGTAATTGTCGAATCCCCCGCCGCTCACGCGCTCAGGTGACATACCTTGTTCGCGGAAGAAATCCTGCACAGCGATAACACTCAGCTCCACCCCCAGCACGAAATTGCCCTGCTCGCGCAGCCACACCATATCCAGACTTTTGCCACACAGCGGCACGAACACCTCGCCAGCGCGTGTAGCCATCACCTCGGGCCAGAAGCGACGCAAATAAGGATTGATCTCGTCCTGATGGAAACCGATTTCCGCACGTTCCCAACGTTCCAGCCAAAATTCTTTTTTCATCTTTATGTCCTCTCAGAAATTTTAATCCGGCGCCATCACCGTAGGAACGGTTTTGATGAAACTACTAGCCATCTCACTAAGACAGCAAGCTGCCAAGTGATTGGTTACAGCCGCGAAAGCATAGCGTAATACACCACAGATACCAGGGGCAACTTCGAAATATTTTTCAACCCACTCGAACCCAAATACTTCATGAACTGGCGATCCCACAGCATTTTACGCTCCCGTCCGGGTGGCTTTGCTTCATCGCACGCCATGTTCCAATTGCTCTTATTGGCTTCAGGGTGCTAATCGATGGTTTCAAAACCGCCCAGTCTTGCGCACAATTGTATCTGCCTTTACACTACCCATGCTGCCAATCAGGGTATTTTACAAGCGCATGGATGATACCGGAGCACTTGCAGCCGTTCAGGCTGTTAGCAAATACAACGACGGTGGATCTGGGACTAAGAGCCGACAAAAGAGAAGATGATCGCCATGAAAAACTCACCTTGCCACCCCATTTTTTTAGCTGTTTTGGCCCTGACCTGCAGCCCTGCGCTGGCGGAACAATCCATCGACGAAGATTGGGCGCTGGTCTATGGCGATCAAACCACGATCAGCCTCGCCACCGGCAGCAGCCAACCCATCGCCCGCGCACCGGCGGTCACCAGCGTGATCACCGCGCAGGACATCGCGGCGATGGGCGCGACTGATCTGGATCAGGCGCTGGCCAGTGTACCCGGCCTGCATGTCTCTATGTCCAATGTCATATTGAAACCAATCTACGGCTTTCGCGGCATCCACACACTCAATAACACACAGGTTCTGATGCTGGTCAACGGCATCCCGATCACCAACGTGTTCTGGGGCGACCGAAGCCAGATTTGGGGCGGCATGCCGCTGGAAAACGTCGCGCGCATCGAGGTCATCCGTGGCCCCGGTTCGGCGTTGTACGGCGCAGATGCCTTTGCCGGGGTGATCAACGTCATCACCAAGACTGCGGCAGACATCAAAGGGACTGAGGTCGGCGCGCGCGCCGGATCGTTCAACACCAAGGATGCGTGGATACAGCATGGCGGGAAACTGGGCGCACTGGACGCAGCATTCTATCTCCGTATCGGCGACACCGACGGATCTCGGGGTATTGTCCAACAGGATGCGGCATATTTTGCCCCGGCCTTCTCGCTTGCACCCGGACCGCTCAATACCATAAACAGATCTGTCGACGCGCGCACCGATCTGTCGCTCGATGCCTGGCGCTTTCGCGCGGCCTATCAGCAACGCGAAGCCGGTATGGGAGGAGGACTGGCTGGTGCCCTCGATCCGAACGGGCGCGGCTACTCTTCCAGAATCTATCTGGATTTAACCTATGAGCAACTCAATTTGAACCCGAACTGGGATGTGTCTGCGATCCTCGGTTTCTATGACAATCAGGAAAAACCCGGCAACCAGTTCTACACGCTATTCCCCGCCGGAGCACTGCCGGGCTTTCCCGCCGGCATGCTCGGCGGTCCAGGGCATTCCGAACGTCACAGCCACGGCAGCGTTTCTGCTGTCTATTCCGGTTTCGAGCAACATCGCTTGCGTGTTGGCGGGGGATTCAGGGTCGAGGACATGTATAAAGTTACCGAACTTAAGAACTTCGATGCGACGTTCGCCCCATTGCCCGGTGGCCTGACGGACGCCACCGGCAATCCGGCGCTAGCCTACCTGCTGCCGCACAAACGCAATCTGGCCTACGCATTTTCCCAGGACGAATGGAACTTCGCCCGCGACTGGACACTGACTGCCGGTGTGCGCCACGACCGGTATTCGGATTTCGGCGGCACCACCAATCCCCGTCTGGCGCTGGTTTGGGACGCGTCTTACAACGTTATCGTCAAGGCGATGCACGGTACGGCCTTCCGCGCACCGTCGTTCTCCGAGCAATACGCCATCAACAATCCGGTGGCCGTCGGCAGCCCCAATGTCAAACCGGAGACCATCACCACCGACGAACTGGCGTTCTCCTGGCAGGCGACCGGCAAGTTGCAAACCAAGCTGAATTTTTTTAGCTATCGCATGCGCAACATCATTCAGGCAGTCGGTACAACCTACCGGAATGCCGGCAACCAAACCGGACGCGGCCTGGAACTGGAAACGTCTTGGGAGGCGACTCAGAACCTGCGGCTGAACGGCAACTATTCCGTGCAGCACTCCACCGACGATGCCTCCGGAAAAGATGCGGGAATGGCGCCGCACCGACGCCTGTTCGCCCGTGCCGACTGGCAAGTCGCTCCCTTCTGGCAACTGGGTACCACGCTCAATCATGTGGCCGACCGGATGCGCCAGCCCGGCGATGCCCGCGCGCAAATCCCCGACTACACCACGCTGGATATGAACTTGCGGCGCGAGAATCTGCCCGGCGGCTGGGATGCGCGTGTAACCGTGACCAACCTGTTCGACCACAAGGCGTGGGAACCGACTTTCCAATCGGCTGGAACGCCGTCCGACCTGCCCTTGCCGGGACGGGCACTCTACCTCCAGCTGCAACTCAATATGTAACGCGAACCATCCCTGTGAGTAGAGGAGGATATTTGCAATACGAAAGACCGACTTTTAGCGTGATGCTACGGAAAGCTTGGCAAATGCTAATTTTATTCCAATGCCGGTCTAATGCCTTACATGAATCCATGCTATTCACGTCCAAGCAGATCAACTGTCTGATTATAAATATGAAAGCGGTTCCTTCCTGACTGTTTGGCCGTATACATAGCCTGATCTGCATGGCGCATAAGAGTATCCGGATCTTCATCGTCCACCGGAAAAATGCCAACCCCAATACTTGCAGTTACCAAACAGGGCGTGTTATTGACGATACATGGGAAGGCTATAGCCGCCAGCAATCGATTAAGCGTTGCCGTACACTCTTCTCCTCGCGCCAACCCCAAAAGAAGCACTACAAATTCGTCCCCGCCCAAACGGGCAACGGTATCACCTCCGCGAATAGAACTTTCTATGCGATGAGCCACTTCAATTAAAATCTCGTCACCGGCTTCATGTCCCATCGTGTCATTGATTGGCTTGAATCCGTCCAGATCAAGATAGCACACAGCCATCATGTTTTTTTCCCGCGAAGTCTGCGCGATAGCCTGCTTCATCCGATCTGCCAACAAAACACGATTAGGAATTCCCGTCAACGCATCAAAATGTGCGATACGACTCAATGCAGCCTCATGCTCTTTAATTTGAGTAATATCCGAAAAAACGGCCACATAGCGCAATACATTATTTTTGTCGTTACAGATTGCCGTTATGGAAAGTAACTCAGCATAAACCTCACCGGACTTGCGCCGATTCCATATTTCCCCGTGCCAGAGCTTTTCCCGCTTCAAAGACTCCCACATTTTTGAATAGAAAGCCTTACTTTGACGCCCAGAACTTAATATTCTGGGGGATTTACCAAGTATCTCATCGCTTCTGTAGCCTGTTATGCGTGTAAAAGAAGGGTTAACGTTCACAATGATATTGTTAGCATCGGTAATCAAAATTGCTTCCTGGCTATTCTCAAATACGCTGGCAGTAATGAGTAGATTTTCCTCTGCCCGCTTGCGTTCGCTAATATCCATGAACGTGACGACTGCTCCACCTTCACCATTTAACATTACCGAACGCGACCAATAATCAACAGGAAAAAAAGTGCCGTCCTTGCGCCAAAATATTTCTTCATCAATATGAACATCTTCCCGAGTTTTTAAGCAAGAATACAGAGGGCACTCTTCAGCCGGATAATGAGAACCGTCCGAATGCGTGTGATGAATCAGTTTATGAATATTTTTTCCAATTAACTCAGATTCATCCTGGAATCCCAACATATCAAGCCCGGCTGAATTGATGAAAGTGCAGTTGCCCTTGCTATCTACGCCGTAAATTCCCTCAGCAACCGAATTTAACAACATCTCGTTATAAGCCTGCGCGCGCATTAGAGATATTTGTTGACTCCTCATTGGTCGGAGAACAGCAAAATGAAGGACGGGAGCAACAATGGCGGCGAGAACGATGGGGTCCAAGAACTCCCAAAATACAGAGCTTCCACTCAAGGAGGGATTGAATAACCGAATAAACAGCATGATCAAAAATTCGCCACCCAATACAACAATTGCCACTTTAATTACAGCATTAAGTGGTGTATTTCTTAGCCGAGAGAAGTTAAAGGTCATTTTATTGCTCGATATATCATGATCATAAAAAAGCAGTTACATAGTCAGTATGCTGAGCGGTATTGGCCAGCAGAAATTTTCTCAACTATAGTCGGCAAAGAGTTTGTCCAAAAACATCCTCCATTCAAATTTGCTTCAGCAAAGCCTCAAATGAATTCCCATTGCGGCTTTCCAGCAGTCCTCCAGATTTTGATTGACATGCATCACTATGTTTTTGTCTAATTTCCCATCACCAACCATCTCATTGAGTATATTCAGGATCACATCGGGACTTAGCGGGCCACGATACGGGCGCTCCTGCGCTAATGCTTGAAAAACATCTGCTACAGCGATAATGCGCGCCTCCAGCGAAACACTTCCTTCACCCAGGTGATAGGGGTACCCTGTGCCGTCAACCCGTTCATGATGCTGCGCGGCCCATTCGGCTATTTTTTCCAGCCCGTGGATATTTTTTATAATGGCGTAAGTATCAAAACTGTGTCGTTGAATATGCGCGTTCTCTTCATCGGTTAGCTTGCCGGGCTTATCCAATAAACCGTCCGGTTGTCTGAGTTTACCGAGGTCATGGAGCAAGCCAGCCAGCTCCAACATATCGCAGCTCGCTTCGGAAAGATTAAACAAATTGCCCAAATATCTGGATAGTCTCGCCACCCCATCAGAATGCGATTTTGTGAACGGACTTTTGGCATCAACAATATGGGAAAAAATAGAGACAATGCTGCGCAGCTCTTGAAAATCCATGGCCTGAGTTTGTGTCTCTGACAGCCAATGCGACACATAACCGTTAACGTGTTCATTTTCCAGGGAAAGCCAGAATGCTTCCGATTTCGACACGCTCATAAAAACATCAACCAACTCGGGACAGAACCAATCGTCGCTCCTATCAAGAATTTTTTGGCGAATGGCGTCTTTACCCAACAGCAAATTGGATTGATCCACCATGAAACCCAACGATAAAACATCGACCCGATCCACCAGATAAATACAATTGGCGCTGAGCTTCACCGCAAGTGGAAGATCCATATCTTTAAGTAACGACCAATGGGTGTGGTGGTAACGCACAATAGGCGCGAGGTGCGACGTCAGCATGCAGGTTTCCAGCAGGTTGGCACCGATCATGCAGTGATCATTCTCATTTTCCCACGCAAGCTGCGCCAAGCGTTCATGCACAACGGTTTTTGAAACGCCGCAATCATGAAGCATCGCTGCTTGAAAAAGATCATCCATGCGCTTGCCGGCCCAGCCCAATCTCTTGCCACACTCTACCGACATATAGGCAACATGCTTTCCGTGATGAATATGTGTCACACCCACCAGATCAAGAGCGTCTGACAGGGAGTAAATTGCCTCATGCAAATTGATATTAAATTTCGACAATGCTTATATCTTTCATGGAATACATTCATCACGAATGTTGCTCTTATGTGCTGTACGGCACAGATCATCTCAGTCCGCAAAACCAGACTGGATCTTTAGTAATTCTCCCCGCGAGCCCAACAGGGCGGCGACACATTCCGGATCAAGCTTGAAGTGGCTCATTCTCTCAAGCTCTGCAAATGCCCGCTCATTGACCCAAGCTGCCTTATAAGAGCGCGCGGAGGTAAGCGCATCAAACACGTCTGCAGCGGCAACAATGCGTGCCTCGAGTGGAATATTTTTACCGGCCAAGCCCTCCGGATAACCGTTGCCATCGATGCTTTCGTGGTGGTAGGCGACGATATTGCGAATCATGTCGATATCTTTAGGGCACTGGATATTGAAGTTAAGCAGCATCGTATCGATGATCTCGCGCCCCCTCGTGGTATGCGTTTTCATCTCGGTGAACTCATCAGCGGTCAATGAGCCTGGCTTAAGGAGAACCCTGTCGGGGATGGTGATTTTGCCGACATCATGCAAGGGCGCGTGCCGGTGAATTCTGTCTACAAACTCATCATCAATCGAGTGCGCGGCGCCCAACCTTAAAGCAATCAAGCGCGAGTAGCGAGCCATACGCTCCAGATGCATGCCGGTTTCCGGGTCGCGGTGATGGGTAAACTGAGCGGCGGTCTTCATGGCGCCATAAAGTGTGGCAATCTGGTTCAATTCCGCAGCCAACAAAATCGTCAACAAGTGGGCGATCATGTCCAGATAAGTCAGGTTCGAATCATCGAACGCATCGCGTTTATATGAGTTGAAAAAGAGCATGCCAATGAACTGTCCCCCGTTAAACAACGGAATGGTATAGCTTGAAAGAAAACCTTTGCCGATGATTCGCTTCGAGTGGATTGATTTGCTATTGGCCAATACCCTCATGTCATTGATGATGCGCGTCTCACGACTTTTGACCAGCTTAAGCAGAGAGGGAACTTCGCTTAGTTTTACCTCATAAAGTGTGAGAGGACTATCACCTTTCCAGCTCCCGACATAGGTGCGCAGAGTATCGATACTCTGGTCATATTTAGCGAGGGCAATGCGATCAATGTATGGGAGATTCTGGCAAACGATTTTGTGGATATAGAATATTTTCTCCGATAAAGTACGGTGACAGTCCAGTTCGCCAAGTTGTAGTTGATGTTCAAGATTCTGCATTTTTGGACTCATTGAGCTGTCTTCAGCGTTCATCGAAGTGAACTCGTGTGGCGATATTGATAACATGCGCTCCTCATTTTCACTCCCTCTTTCGGGGATTTAGACTGCTTTGCTTTGGGTGACGCACTCAGTCTGCTGCCAAACAACTGGAGTCCTCGAAAATCGGCTTTATTTCAATACTGTTCGTTTAGATACTTGATCAGGTCAGTGCTGGTAACAATGCCGACAATATTGTCCGCACTATCAATCACTGGCAAAGAGTGGAAGTGCCCCTTGATTAGTAATTCTGCTGCCTGACGTATGGTTTCGGTATTTTTGATCGTTGTTAACTGGTTCGACATGACGTCAGATATTTTGAACTGTTGATCAATAATTGCACCGATGCTGCGCTCGTCGGCACCATTAACAACCAAGTTAATTTTCATCATATCGGTAAAACTAACCAACCCCACCAGTTTTGCCCCACTGACAATGGGGACATGATGAATGTCTAAATCGCACATAATTTTACGAACTTCACTTAGGGGACGCCCTTCCTGAATCACAGCGACATTTGTAGACATAATCTTGGTGACAGAGTCGTTTTTTTTCATAGCGAAATACCCCGGTTAAAAGTAACAAGTTAGTTTAAGGGCATGCCAGACAAGTTACTGCCGGCACACTTGCTTTTCCCCTTTCCCATCACTTCACTCTAGAGGCAACGATCTCATTTGTCATCACCCCAAGGGGTGATGTAAGCCAAAAAATTTCGACTTATAATGCGACGAGTTAGTAAAATACTCATTCGGAATAAGATGACAATCAATCTCACCGGTCACGCCGAAATAGATCAACAGCATGAGCTTCTCGATAGCACGGTCGGGCGACTTGCGTCATTCTGTTCTGAAGCAATGCACAACCTGGATGCCACTTGTGATGGATGTAATACTTTCAAGCAAAAGCGCTGCGGCTCTGCACTTACCTCAATCGCTAGCGATTTGACGGCTTTTCTTGCCGGCCATGCGGCTTACGAAGAAAAAATGATGGAGTTGTTGCCTATTACACCCAGTTGCCAGACACATGTAAAAGCACACAAATCCGCCCATGAAGGAATTGCGAATCAATTGAAGAAGCTCTCGTTGCAAATTGCCAAAGAGAGTCCGCGCGATGTAAGTATTTTGATGAAAAGAATAGTCGGAGATTGGCTGGGTGATCACTGCACTCTGTTTGATACTCGACTAGTCCGTCTCGGAAAATTCGATTTAACCAAGGTTGATTTTGATGGTGAACTGGTCACGATGCTTGACGAGTATGTCTTCCCCAATCGCCCCACCAGATCGAAGGCATCGTTGAGTGTCAGCGTGGCATTGCAAGGAAAAAAACTTGAAGTTCGCGGACGATTTGAATCACTTTCTCCCACTCAACGTCAAATTTTCTGGCTGGTCATTGGGGGCAATACCAACCGTGAAATTGCCGGCACGCTAAGCGTTTCAGTTAATACTATCAAGACCCACCGTGCCGCCATCTTTCACAAAATGGATGTAAAGTCGGTGCTTGAATTAGTCAAGAAAGCTAATCTCCTGCGCTAACACTTGCGTGAGCTCACCAACAACTTCTTACTCGGCGGTGTGAAATTTCACCATGGGATTGATACACCACTGTCCACTTCCGACCTATAGAATTGTGATGATTTGCGTGACACAGTTCTATGCCATTTTGAACAACTTATTTACTGTTCATCGTTAAGTGACTTGTGTCGATCAATGCACTTGCCGCAAGAGCGGTAACAAGCAAGTTCAGCGCAGCAGCAGGATGGGGATATTGACCGAGCCCAGCATCGCATTTGTCTTGCAGCCAAACAGCCAGCTGCGTAGCGGCGAGTGTCCGCCCAAACGGCGTAACCCGCCACATAGTCGGCGTATGACGATAGATCCACGCAGGCCAGGATTTTATTTTCGCTCTTCATGTTTGTCTCCATTCAATGGCCTATTAGCACCAAGGAGACGTTAGCGTTAGGCCAAACTTATGACTCGAAAAACCGAATTTGATTACGACCTGCTTCTTTGGCTTGATACATCGCGGCATCAGCCCACTTGAGGATGTCGTCTTGACTGCCTTCATGGTTGATAAACATGGCCACACCAATACTCGCCGTGCAGTGATGCTCGACCGTTGATACGGGCTGCCCGTCTTTGTTAACGGTCAACAAATAAGGGGCAGATAAAGCTGCTAGAATTTTTTCTGCAACAAATCGAGCTTGCGAGGTGGCTGCGTCCATATCTGCGTCCAACTCATTTAGCATTACGACAAACTCATCGCCCCCGAAACGCGACACAACATCAATTTCGCGGATGCATTTTTTCAATCTGCTTGCCGCCTCAATCAGAAGCAGGTCGCCCACCACATGACCATGTGTGTCATTGAGTGGCTTGAAATTATCCAGATCGAGAAACATTACGACACCATAGTTCCCTGTGCGTTTGCTTGCCGCCATAGCTTGAATCAAACGATCATTCAGCAGGCGACGATTAGGTAGGTTAGTCAGCGCATCATAAAAAGCTAGTTGACGCACCTCTTCTTCTAGGCGTTTGCGCGCTGTGATGTCTCTGGTTACACCTCGAATCTCATATTGATTTGTTTTTTTGTTCAGGTAGTAGTTGGTCACCACCTCCGTCCAGATTTTCGTGCCATCTTTGCAGGGCTGCTCAAGCTCATCAGTGCGAAAGACATCAAGGCTTCGCTTGCCCGATTTGATGTCATTCAAATCCTGCAGAATTGCGTTTCTAACGAAGGCCGAGCCTTCTGGTGTCAGTGCCGCATCCAACTTTTCAGACATAATCTCCTCGGGCGAATAACCTCGAATATTTAACACAGCCGGGCTGACGTAAAGAAAATTCAGCGTCACAGGATCAAGTGTCCAGATCACTTCTTTTGCATTTTCCGTTAACAGTCGATATTTTTCTTCGCTATCCCGTAAAGAGTCATCCGCATTCTTGCGTTCAGTAATATCGGTTCGCATCGAAATATACTGAGTGGGCTTTCCATGCTCGTCCATATAAGGAACGATAGTGGTGTCTACCCAATACAGATGGCCATCTTTCGCCCGATTACAAAATTCACCGTGCCAAACAGTACCCGTCGCAATCGTGTGATACATCTCACGGAAGTATTCCTTTGGATGAGTGCCTGAATTGAGGATACGGTGATTCTGCCCAAGCAACTCTTCGCGCGAATAGCCGCTGATTTTACAAAATTGGTCATTGGCATACAGAATCGAACCCTTTACATCTGCAATGCCAACGATGGCATGTTGATCCAGTGCAAATTTTTGATAACGTAACTCTTCAAGCGCCTTCAGTGCTTCTGCTTGAGTTTCTCGCAGGGATTTATTTATCCGATTTATATAAAATGCTACGAAAACAACAATGCCTATGATGAACAACATGAGGGCAAAGCCAGTATAAAACCACGAATAATCTGCCTCAGTCGCGTCATAGATAAATCCATCAAGCGAAAAATCGCGCGGCATCATCCCCATGTCGGCATAGGTGCTGGCAATGTCATGCCAGCGATTCGGATTCATATAACCAATCTCGATCAAATTGGGTTGCAGCAGCGGAATCATTTGATCAGACTCAAATTCCAAATATTCACGGGACAGATGAGGAGCATATTTTGCCAAAATCAAATCAATGGCTTCATCGTGATGACTCTTGGCATATTGCCAGCCGCGCAGACTGGCTGCGCGAAACGCCTTTACCTGCTTGGGATGAGTGCGTAATTCTTGTTCGCTTGTGAAAAGATTGTCGCCGTAAAAATCAATACCCGCAGAACGTGGACTGAACATCTGAAAGGGATAGCGGACTTTTCTGAAATAGAAAGGCTCATTTGAGGTGTAACCGGAAATCGCATCTGCTTTGCCGCCCATTAATCCATCAGCGTCATAGCTATGGTTCATCTGTTGGATGTGATCAGGCGAGATACCTTCTTTGATTAGATACGCCAGCAGCTCGTCGGCCTGAGGCTCAATCATGATGCGCTTGCCAACCAATTCATGAATATTCTGAATATTGGGGGCCGCAAAAATCGCATAAGGGGACTGCTGAAAGATAACCGCTAAGACCACGATTGGATCACCCTTGGCTCGATTCAAAAGCAAGCTACTGGTTCCAACAGCAAACTGTGCTTTACCTTCAAGTACACTCCGGGTTGGATCAACATCTGTTGTTGCTTCCACAATATTTACATCTAGTCCGGCTTCGCTGTAAAACCCTTTTTCTTTAGCCATGTAATAACCGGCAAACTGAAATGCGTGTTTCCACTTCAGCTGCAATGTCACTTGCTCAAGTCCATAGACTGGGGTTGTAGCGAACATCACGGCGAGAAACAAAAACAATGTATATGCAGCGCGAGAAATCATTCTTCACCTATATCTTCGTTCCATAGCTCTGGATAATCTTGAATGAAACTTGCCATCATCTCGATACATTCGCCGGAATTCAAATCAACGACATTCACTCCACTTTGGCGTAGCCATTCAATTCCACCGGGGAAATTTACCGACTCCCCGACCAATACGGTGCCAATATTGAATTGGCGTATCAGGCCACTGCAATACCAGCACGGAGAAAGAGTTGTAACTAGAATTTTGTCGCGATAGGTCTTTTGACGACCTGCTTTGCGAAACGCATCTGTTTCGCCATGAATCGAAGGGTCTCCTTCCTGCACTCGACGATTATGACCCCGACCCAGTAATTGACCATCACCTGAGAACAACGCTGCACCAACTGGAACGCCACCTTCCGCAAGTCCTATGCGGGCTTCTTCAACAGCAATGGCTAGCATTTTTTGATGATCCATACTTAAATCTTGACTCGAAAAGTTAAGTGAATATTACTCTGAAGTTGTTGAAGCAGGGGTGAATATAAGCGAAATTACTGCCAGCAATGCCTAGTAGGAGATCAGTAGGTTTTACATAACTAAAAAAATTTAGGCGTCCGGTTTGTTTACTTATGCACAGTTCTTGATTATGTGAAGTAAAGGTTGGAATCTGCTCCCAGCGCTGACTGCTGGTGACTAGCGCAAATTCGGCCCTTTACATAATTACAGCGACATATTTGCCAAGGCGAGATCTGTTCTGTTGCGCGCCTGTTCATGCAAGCAATCGAGAGCGAGACTCCTTTGCAGGGAACTTCGCTGGTAGCGTAGTTCCCTGCAAAGGCATTAAAACGCTGCGGAGAAGATGTATTCATCTCTGGCTATTTGTATTCAGGTTTACTGGTAAAACTGATGATCAGAACACCGCACAGCACCAGCGTCGATCCCGCGATCTGCAACATCGAGATGTGCTCACCCAGAAAGATGTAGGCCATGTAGATGGTGCTGATCGGACCTATGGTACCGATAAACGAGGCACTGCCCGAGCCGATGCGGCGTATGGCGAACGAGAGCAGGAACACGGGCAGTACGGTGGAAAAGATCGCCATCGCGATGGAGAGTTCATACACGCGCAAGGGCAGGTCGAGCGCGCTCATGGGACGCATCACCACAAACTGCAACACGCAGGCCGCACTCGCTACTACCATGGCATACGCAGTGAAACGCATCGCGCCGATACGCGCGATGGCATGCCCCGCCCCCACCAGATAAATGGAGTAGGACAAGGTGCTGGCGAATACTAGCGCTGAGCCTATCAACACGGCACTGCCTTGGTTAACTCGCACATCATGCAAGAACACCAGCGCGATGCCCGCATAGCACAAGAGCATCGCCGCGATGACCTTGCGTCCGATGGCGCGCTTGTAGAGCACGGCGGCGAGGATCACCGTCATGGTCGGATAGAGGAACAAGATCAAACGCTCCAACCCGGCGGAGATATATTGCAAGCCGAGGAAATCGAGGAAGCTGGAGCAGTAGTAACCGATCAGCCCCAAGCCTAACACCAGTAAGCGATCATGCATATCCAATGGCGCGGCGTGTTGACGCTTGGCCCACACCGCCACGCCGATGAAGAACGGCACTGAGAACACCATGCGTAAAGCCAGCAGCGTCACCGCATCCACACTGTCGAGATACGCCAGCTTCACCAGGATCGCCTTGGCCGAGAAGCCGACTGCCGCGAGTAGCGCGAAGACGACGCCGAGGAACACATCCCGTTGTGCGAAGGTACTGCGAGTTTGACTTGCCATGATATTAAGACCCTAAGTGATGAGCTTGGCGGGTCTTAGGCTGAGGCAACGCGGTCGACCCGCAGTAGCCCGGTTAAAAAAAACAAAGTGTTAGAACAGGAGCGCGCTGCGGCAGTTAGCTAGTAAGGCTAGCCACAGTCGCTTAGCGATGATGAAGTCGGCGGAAATTAATTGTATTTGCATAGGGTTAAAATATACGTGGATCACTATCGGCAGTCAATTCTCATTTCGAAGTCCTGTCGTAATGATTGTGTGTTCGCTACTTAAATCCCGAACTGTATTAGATGATGTAGCCGTGAGCAGTGTCAGATGGCTAGTTATTCCATCAATACAGCAGCGGCGGCAAAGCGCGGCTGGCGTGGGCGGTGTTGAAGTATGGAGAGGATTTTAAGCTGGAGTTTGGCAGAGAGTAAAAATCAAAACCGCCTACAGAAAAGAAACTCAAAAGGAGGATACGCGCCGCCGGGCGGCGGATTCAAACGAGCGAAATCAGTATGGGAAGGTTTTGGTGATATTTTGTCTTAGGTTGAGTGGATTTGGGGCGGATCAGTTTAGTTCTGTTGTATGCAGAAAGCGGGATTGCCCTCGCGTCCGGAAAGACTGGTAGTATGGGCGGAACGCGCTAAACCGGGGTCACTTAACGCGCGAACTCTGACAGGAATCCTCCCCCTACGATTGGTTGGCCAATATCCGTCCGAGATTTACATAATTCTTTTGGAAAATACATAGTGCATTCTTTGATAGCAAAAGTAATGATATTGGCATGTTTGTTTTGTGGGAATTTGATGGCGATCGAGATGCCAAATCCGTGTAGTCGCGATCGTAATTCCAATGATTTCACTATTTTCAGTTATCACGAAATAGCTGAAAAAAGCGAAACACTCGACTCAACTTATGCGGTCTCAGTTGCGAGTTTTGAGGCGCAGATGAAATGGCTTGTGGATAACGAATATCACTTCATCAATATCGATGACATCATCAATTATAGGAAACACAACAAGCCGCTACCCAGCAAAGCCATTTTGATTACCTTTGATGATGGATATCAGTCTGTTTATACCAACGCGTTTCCGATCATAAGAAAATACAAAATACCCACGGTGATTGCCTTAGTTGGAAGCTGGCTTCAAGCGACAGAAAAGGTTGATTTTGGTGGTCACCTGATCGATAGAAGTAAGTTCATGGGCCAAAAAGAAATCAAGGAAATGGTTGCCAGTGGGCTGGTTGAGATAGGCAGCCACAGCCATCTTCTGCATCGGGGAATTTTGGGAAATCCACAAGGAAACATGCAACCCGCTGCGATTACCCGACAATGGTTGAGCGATAAAGGGGGGTATGAAGACAACAGAAGCTACCAACAACGAATTTACCAAGACTTAAAAGCCAATAACGACTTTCTCAAGCAATACACCGGTCAAAAAGCACGGGTCATGGTTTGGCCTTACGGTGAGTACAACATGGAGGTACGCAAAATCGCCGAGAGCCTTGGAATGCCCGTCGGGCTTACACTGGACGATGGAAGCAATACAAGAATCACACCCTTATGGGGACTGCGCCGAATTTTGGTTGACCAAAAAATGTCGCACACCGACATGGAACTCAATATGTGGGATCGCAACAACAATTTCACCGACGGCGCGCTGACCACCAAGGCGATGCATATCGATCTCGATTACATCTATGATCCTGATCCCGAGCAAGTCAACAAGAACCTCGGCGAACTGCTTGAACGGATCAAGAGAGTCAATGTTAACACCGTCTACCTCCAGACATTTGCCGACCCTGACGCAAACGGAGCTGCCGACTATGTCTATTTCCCCAACCGCTATATCCCCGTGCGTAGCGATTTGTTCAATCGGGTGGCATGGCAGATTGGTACCCGCACCCAAGTCAAACGGGTTTACGCCTGGATGCCGATGATCGCCTGGGAATTGCCTGACGACAATCCCGCGGCGAACGACAAAGTGGTGACCTTGCAGGTCGATAAAACACATCTGAATATGGGTTATCCACGACTATCCCCTTTCTCACCAACGGCGCGCAAGGTCATCCGGGAAATCTACGAAGATTTGGCTAAATCTACCATGATCGACGGCATACTCTTTCATGACGATGTGACCTTGTCAGATTTTGAAGACGATAGCGTGATGGCGCGCGCTCAATACAAAAAGTGGAAATTAAAGGCGAGTGTTTCGGAAATCCGAGCCAATCATTCGGAGTTTATGCGCTGGACGAAGCTGAAAACCGAATACTTGGACGACTTTGCGATGGAGTTGGCGCAAATCGTTCGTGGTTATCGTCCGGGGCTTAAAACGGCTCGCAATCTCTATGCGCAAGTAGCCTTAAATAAAGATGCCCAAGAGTGGTACGCCCAAAGTTTAATTGATTCAATTAATAAATATGACTACACCGCTATCATGACGATGCCTTACATGGAACAAGCCGATAACGCCGCGTCGTTTTACGACCAGATTGTTTCCAATGTCAAACGTGAAACCTGTGGCTTGGAGCGGACGGTTTTTGAGCTGCAGACGGTCAATTGGCGAAATAACGACGAGCCAATTTCGCCTCAAGAACTCAGCCTGACCATCCAGCACCTGTATGATCTTGGGGTTAATCACATTGCGTATTACCCGGATGATTTGTTTCATAACAACCCTGATGCCGATTTGATGAAACGGGATTTTGCAAAAAAACCGATCCGAATGTACTCATTTACGCCCAATAGTTTTTTACCCAATAAATAAGATATCGATGGTTACTTTTATCTGGAAGGATTGAAATCAGGATGGGTTCGCATATTTTTTTGCACTCCCTTTGGCACTTTTTCATCGGGTACATCTTCTACTATCCGCTCTTCATGTCGAGTCTGTGGATCGTCGGGGCGATTTACTTTTACTTTAAAAATGAAAGAGCGGTTCAATCTCATGTGATTCCCAAGCTTCGAGACGGGGAGGATTGGGAAGGCGTCAGTATCCTGATCCCTTGTTATAACGAAGGGGAAAATGCAGTTGAGACGATTACCTATGCGCTGAATGTTGCGTATCCGAATTTTGAAGTGATCGCGATTAACGATGGAAGCTCGGACAATACCCTGGAGATATTGCTCGAATTGGCTCGCACCAACCCGAAACTCAAAGTGGTCAATCTTGCCGAAAACCAGGGAAAGGCTCTTGCTCTTCAAGCGGGTTCGTTATTGGCAAAAAACGACTATCTAGTCTGTATTGACGGTGATGCGTTGCTTGACCCGTACTGTGTTCACTGGATGGTCAAACACTTCATTCGCTATCCCCAGGTTGCCGCAGTGACGGGTAACCCACGCATCCGCAACCGGACGAGTTTGCTCGGCAAAATTCAAGTGGGCGAGTTTTCGTCGATAGTCGGGATGATTAAGCGCGCACAGCGCTCGTTTGGGCGATTATTTACTGTTTCAGGGGTGATTGCAGGATTTCGAAAATCGGCAGTGCATGAGGTGGGGTACTGGAGTCCGGATATGCTAACCGAGGATATCGACATCACCTGGAAATTACAACGCAACGGTTGGGATGTGCGGTTCGAACCCAAAGCCTTGGTGTGGATCTTGATGCCCGAGACGATCATAGGGCTTTGGAAACAGCGCTTGCGTTGGGCGATGGGTGGCGTTCAAGTAATGCTGAAAAACTTCAAGGTGCTCTTTGCATCCAAACAAACCCACTTGTGGGGATTGATGATTGAGATGATCCTCAGCACCCTTTGGGCGTATAGCATGGCGTTGGTTTTAGGCATATGGATTGTGAGTCTATTTTTTCCGGTAGGCTACCTCACGCCCGATAGTTCGCCGATTTTGCCCGATGAGAGTAGTGTTTTTTTGATTGGGGCGAGTCTGTTGCAGTTTGCGGTGAGTCGATGGTTAGACGGCCACTACGATCATGGATTGGGGAAAAATTATTTTTGGATGATCTGGTATCCGTTTTTTTATTGGCTCCTTAATCTGATAACGGCGGTTACGGCGTTGCCCAAAGTGTTGCTTGGTACCCAGAAGCGGGCACGGTGGGTAAGTCCTGATCGGGGGCTACATCAGGAGCTTAATAAACAGAGGGATAGCGATCATGGATAAACATACGCTGATTATCAATAAACGCCACGAGATGCCTCGCAGCAAAATATGGATGTGGGATGGAATTACGATCTTACTGTGGGTGGGATTTATCTATTTGTGGCTCCCGGTGCTTCACATTTTTTATCGCATTATTACTGCCGACGTCCCTGCAGAAGAAATTTCCGACTGGATCTACGACAACATCCATAGCGTCACATTTGAACATGGCGTTGAGATGCTCGTCTTCACGCCCATTGTATTGTTCATTTTGTCATGGCTAAGACGCCATAAAGGGCCGAGCGAACATATCATCTATAAGGATGACGACTATGCCCGGTATTTCAAGCTCGAAGTGAACCAGCTAAAAACATGCTTCGATAGTCAGTTGGTCACTGTATACCACGATGATCATGGTCAAATAACCGCGCTAGACAATCATATCGATTAGATGTTTGAGGTTGCTCCTAATTTTTACCAGAGTACAAAATTTCCAAACAAGCGCGCTGCTCCGGCTTAACACTGATCACAGGACGAATGCTTTTCGCCATTGCCTCGGCTTCATCTATCGTTTTGCAAATGCCCAGTTCCAGCAATACGCCTACCGCGACTGTGCCGGTTCTTCCTTTTCCGCCGCCGCAATGAAATGCCACTTTTTTATTCTGCTGATACGCTGAAACAACCGCCTGAATTGCTTGTGCAAAGAGTAGATGTTCCGGCTCAGTCGCATTGTCGCCGAGGGGGATTTTAATCCAAGTCACCGAGGAATCGGATGACTCGCAGGCTTGAGATTCTGCGCGCAAGTCGACCACAACCTGAATGCTGTCGTTTTCAACCATTGCGACTACATCTTTTGCTCCGCCAAAATATATTCGGTCGGCGATCAGTGCTTGATATGCTTTATCTTGTGTCATAAGTTTAATCATCTAATGCAAAATTATCAATAAATACAATTAGTTGTGCGGCAATCAGCGAATGTCAGTGGCAGAGAAAAATCAAGTTTTTTCATACCATCCCTTGCTGCGCTTAACCAGGTAAACCACGCTCAGCATCACCGGCACCTCGATCAATACACCCACCACTGTTGCCAAAGCCGCACCGGATTCGAAGCCGAATAAACTGATCGCCGCCGCAACAGCTAATTCAAAGAAGTTGGAGGCGCCAATCAACGCTGAAGGTCCTGACACGCAATGTGCTTCACCGGCACGGCGATTCAACCAATAAGCCAAACCGGAATTGAAATACACTTGGATGGTGATCGGCACAGCCAGCATCAGGATGATGAGCGGTTGTTCCACGATAGCTTTGCCTTGGAAGGCGAACAACAACACCAGCGTAAGCAGTAACGCAGAGATCGACCACGGCCCGATCTGGGCTAATGTCAGGTCAAAAGCGGCTTGCCCTTTTCTGAGCAACACCTTGCGTAGCAGTTGCGAAATAATGACGGGAATGACGATGTAGAGCAGCACCGACACCAGCAAGGTATCCCAGGGCACGATGATGGAAGAAAGCCCCAATAGCAACGCCACCAAAGGCGCAAAGGCGAACACCATAATGGCGTCATTGAGCGCAACCTGACTCAGAGTGAACAGCGGCTCACCATTCACCAGGCGACTCCATACGAACACCATCGCGGTGCAGGGCGCAGCAGCCAACAAGATCAGACCGGCGACATAACTATCCAATTGTTCTGCGGGCAGATACGGTGCGAACAGGTGGCGGATAAATATCCAGCCCAGCAGCGCCATCGAGAATGGCTTCACCGCCCAGTTGATAAACAGCGTGACGCCGATGCCGCGCCAATGTTTACCCACCTCATGCAGTGCGCCGAAGTCGATGCGCAGCAGCATGGGGATGATCATTACCCAGATTAGCAGGCCAACGGGGAGATTGACCTTGGCGATCTCCAGCGTACCCAGCCAGTGGAACGGTGCAGGGATGGTCTGTCCCAGTACCACGCCGACGATGATGCAGAAGAAGACCCACAGGGTCAGGTAGCGTTCGAAAAGGTTCATGTTTTTATCCTTAGGTTATCGAAATGCATCAAATTTTTGTAGGTCGGGTTACGCTGCGCTAACCCGACCTACTTCACTTGCTTGATAGCTCCTGCAATCTTGCCACACCTATTGGTTCATCTTTGAGTAGCGGAACCACTGCATAGCGCTGTGCATGTTTGCTGGCAACCGCATTGATCTCGCGTAGCTCATTGGCCGCACGCTGACGCAGCAGCGGGGATTTTGTCACGGCTGCCGCAACGCTTGAATTGATGATCCACGCCCAGGGTTCGATACCTGCCCGGCGCAAATCGGCTTGCAGATTGGCGGCCTCCATTACCGGGGTAGTTTCTGCCAAGGTGGCGATCAGCACCTTAGTCTGTTTGCTATCCTGTAATTGCATCATCGGGGTGGTGAAGTGTTTTATCTTTTCATCCATCTGACGCGTCACTTCGCGGTGATATGCACCGGTTGCATCCAGCAGAAGCAAGGTATGTCCGGTCGGAGCCGTATCCATCACCACAAACTTCTTGCCTGCTTCACGGATGATGCGGGAAAACGCCTGAAATACGGCGATTTCTTCGGTGCAGGGTGAGCGCAAGTCTTCTTCCAATAGCCCTCGTCCCTGTGCATCAAGCTGCGCGCCTTTGGTGTCCAGCACATACTGTCGATAGCGTTCTGTCTCGGCATGCGGGTCGATGCGGCTTACCGTCAGATTATCCAAAGAGCCACTCAACGTTTCTGCCAGATGTGCGGCCGGGTCGGATGTCGTGAGATGCACCGGCAGACCCCGATGCGCCAGCTCCACGGCGATAGCCGCCGCCAGCGTGGTTTTGCCAACCCCGCCCTTACCCATCAGCATCACCAATCCATGCCCATCTGCCGCGATACCATCCACCAGTTCCGCAAGACCGGGTTCATCCAACTCAATGGGCACCGCCACATTGACAGTGGCTTGAGGCGGGGTATCCACCAGCAATTGCTGCAAAGCATCCAGCCCGACAAGATTGAAAGGTTTGAGCATGACCAAGTCACAGGGCAGTGTTTTCAATACCTCGGGAATGGCTCCGAGGGCAGCTTGTTCGCGCGTGTAAATCGCGGCAGCCAACGGGTCATGCGCAGTTTCGATCCGGGGAAGCATGCCGTTGATAACCAGGAACTGCTGCTTCAAGCCTATGGCACCAAGCTCTTCATGGGTGCGCGCCACTTCGCGCAAGGTTGCTTGTTGGGCGCGTGCTACCAGAATCAGGCGGGTACGCTTAGCATCGGCCAATGCATCGACAGCAGCCTTGTATTGCTCGCGTTGTTTTTCCAGACCGGCCAAGGGGCCGAGGCACGAAGCATCGCCTTTGCCCTCTTCCAGAAATCCACTCCATGCGCCCGGTAATTGCAACAGACGGATGGTGTGCCCGGTCGGTGCGGTGTCGAAAATAATGTGGTCGTAATTTTCAGTCAGCGCGGAATCAATCAATAGCGCGGTAAATTCATCGAATGCAGCGATTTCCGTGGTGCAGGCACCGGAGAGTTGCTCTTCTATGCCTTTTACCACCGAGTCCGGCAGCAAGCCGCGCACCGGGCCGACGATGCGGTCGCGATAGCCCTGAGCGGCGGCTTGCGGATCAATTTCCAGCGCCGCCAAATTCGGCACGGCAGAAATAGCGGTGATGTGATCGCCAATAGTGACTCCGAATACCTGACCGACATTGGACGCAGGATCGGTGCTGACCAACAGAACACGCTTACCGGCTTCAGACAGCTTAATTGCCGTAGCACAGGCGACAGAGGTTTTGCCCACGCCGCCTTTACCGGTAAAAAATAGGAAGCGCGGTGGCTGCTCAAGAAATTTCATGGCGACTCCCTGTTTTGGTAAATCATCAGCAGCACGACTTGCCGGAGCAGCCGCATCCGGAAGCTGGCGCTTCGGCTGGTTGCTCGGCAACTTCAGTCACCCCGGCGAATCTGGCCAACTCCTTGCGCGTCGGATAACGGCCTGCCAGCGCAATCTCGCCATCCAGCAAAATCAACGGCAATGCCTCGGCACCGGAGCGCTCCAGATAAGCCTTGGCTTTTGCATTTTCGACGAACGCCATCGGCTGTTGCGCTAAGTTGAAGCGTTCGATTTTGCCACCGGCACGTTTTAGCCAATCAACATCGGCGCTGAAGTCCACCAACGCCTGATCCACTTCGGTGCCGCATACTCCGGTACTGCAACACAGAGCCGGATCGAATATTTGTAACTTAGCCATGTTGCCTCCTCAATCCTGAATACGTCCGATTTCGGCGAGCTTATCCTTCAGCGCCATCTTGTTCAGTTTTTCGACAGGTAAGCTCAGGAACAGTTGGATGCGTCGCGCCAATTGCTCGGCGGCTTTTTTGAAACCCGCACGACGCGCTTCGTCACCCTCGATATGTGCCGGGTCGGGGATGCCCCAATGCGCGGTAACAGGAGCGCCATACCAGACCGGGCACACTTCACCCGCTGCGTTGTCGCATACGGTAAACACGAAATCAAACTCCGGCGCACCGGGGGCGGCGAACTCATCCCAGCTCTTGCTGCGCAGCCCTTCAGTACTGTGCCCGTTCGCCTCCAGCCATTCCAGAGCCCCCGGATTCACTTTGCCCGCGGGTTTGCTACCCGCGCTGTAAGCCTTGAACTTGCCCTTACCCAGGGTATTAAACAGCACTTCGCCCAAGATACTGCGGGCAGAATTGCCGGTACACAACACCAGCACGTTGTATTGTTTTTCGCTCATTTCTTTTTCCTTTTTCGTTAGGGGTGCCCGTTATTAACATTTCTTACTTGGTATATTGCAAATCTCGGCATGCCCGCCACAACAGTTTTCAGTCAGGTAATCCACCATGCCATTCATGACTTTAAAATTCGCCGCATAGTAAATAAAACGACCATCCTGCCGACGCTCAATCAACTCTGCATGACTCAGGGTTTTAAAGTGAAATGACATTGTGGCAGGCGATACTTTCAACTTTTCCGCGATCTGCCCTGCCGCTAAACCCTGCGCCCCGCTCGCCACTAAAAGTCGGTAGATTGCCAATCTTGTGGGTTGGGCAAGCGCGGATAACGCTTTGACTACTTGGGTTGATTTCATCATTTTACAATTCCATTGTTAAACAATTATTAAAATGTCAGATGCAATTAAAACATAACTTACTGATCACAACAACAGCAACTAAAGATAAAATGAAGCATCCTTGGCGAATCTTTTTTGCAAAATTGCTGAAAACCTTTTTGAGTCGCAGGTAAACACCCCAAACAGGTTATTGTGCCCTTGAGCGTAGATATGCAAATATGCGAATTCGCAGCCACGGGCACAAGAACGCTCTTCTTTGACTAATCTATATTTAAATTTAACTATTGGCATTTCACCCGATGAATGACAGGTTTCGCATTATTCCCATTTCACCCATCTCTCGCGATACTAATTCAGTGCCGGATTTCGCTGCATTTGCCGAGCAGCGCGAAGGTGTGATGCTGGATACCTTGTTACGCCCCATGCGCGACTTGCGCATCTCGGTTACCGACCGGTGTAATTTGCGTTGCAGTTATTGCATGCCACGCGATACTTACGACGAAAGTCACCATTTTTTACCGCGCGCAGAGTTGCTTAGCTTTGAAGAAATAGAACGATTGGCAAATATATTTATTGGTCTTGGTGTGCAAAAATTGCGCATTACCGGCGGTGAGCCGCTGTTGCGTCGCGGTATTGAGCGCTTGATCGAGAAACTTGCAGTGTTGCAAACCAAGCAAGGTAAGCCGCTTGAAATAGCACTAACCACTAACGGCGTATTGCTGGGCAAAAAGGCACGGGCACTTAAAGATGCCGGACTGACACGTGTCACGGTAAGCCTGGATGGCTTAAGTCAGGAAAGTTTTCGTTTAATGAGCGATAGCGATGTGTCGGTAGGCGTCGTGCTGGAGGGTATTGCCACGGCGCAGGCGGTGGGCTTGGCGCCGGTAAAAATAAACATGGTGGTCAAACGCAATGCCAATGAACATGAGATTTTGCCGCTGGTAAAATATTTCCGGCACAGCGGCAATGTGCTGCGTTTTATTGAATATATGGATGTAGGCTGCAGCAACGGTTGGCGCATGGATGAGGTTGTTCCAGCGCGCGAAATTGTGGAGCGCATCAACCGCGAATATCCGCTGCAGCAGATTGAACCCAACTATGTTGGTGAGGTGGCCGAAAGCTGGCGCTATGCGGATGGTGCGGGAGAAATAGGCGTGATTGCTTCCGTCACTCAGGCGTTTTGCCATGAGTGCAGTCGCGCTCGCCTAGCCACGGATGGCAAGTTTTACACCTGTCTGTTTGCTCATGAAGGTTTGGATTTGCGCGCCTTGCTGCGCCAAAACGACATGGATCATGGCCTTGTTAATGCGATTGCCGGGCGTTGGAAAACACGTGTTGACCGCTATTCGCAGTTGCGCAATGCGGCCAATAGTTTGCCGAATAGTAAAATTGAAATGTCCTATATCGGCGGTTGAATTAAACTTGCAACTTATTGATTATTAAGGTTAATTTATGGATGATTTAAGTCACTTTTCCGGAGCTGGACGCGCGCGCATGGTGGATGTTTCAGCCAAGCCCGAGACCGCCCGCGTCGCCATCGCCAGCGGTATTTTGCGCATGCAGATGGCCACGCTGGAACGTATTCGCTCCGGCAAAATTGCCAAGGGAGATGTGCTGACGGTGGCCGATGTGGGTGCAGTGATGGCGGCGAAACGCACCCCGGATATTATTCCAATGTGCCATCCCATCATGTTGACCGGCGTGGAGATCGCTTTCAGCGAAATTCTGCAGGCGGATGCCGAAGGGTGTCTGGCAATTAAAGTGCTTGCCACAGCTACCTGTACCGGGCAGACCGGCGTCGAGATGGAAGCGTTGACTGCGGCGAATGTTGCGCTGCTGACCATTTACGATATGTGCAAGGCAATCGATCGCGGCATGCGCATCGAGTGTGTGCAACTGGAAGAAAAGCGCGGCGGTAAAAGCGGGCCTTGGCTTCGTGCAGACTTGGGGAAGCGTGGAGAATCCAAATGATCAGCGTTTTATTCTTTGGCCCGGTGGCCGAGCGCATTGGCAAAAGCGCGCTACAGGTGGAGTTTCATCACACAATGTCGCTGCAAAATTTGCGCGATAAATTGGCGGCGCAATACCCGCAGGCATTTGAAATCGTATGCTTTGCCGCCGTCAACGGCGAACACGCGCGCGATATGACGATAGCACTGACAGATGGCAGCGAAGTGGCATTTATGGCCAAATTTTCCGGGGGCTAAGATGAAAGCAGCAGTACGAATTCAGCAGGAAGATTTCTCCCAGGATGAGGAAATTTCCGCACTTAAAGCTTGCTCGAAACGCATGGGCGGGATCGGCACTTTTCTGGGTTGCGCCCGTGATTTCTCGGAGGGGCGTGAGGTCGAGCAGATCAGCTTCGATGCGTATGGCAGCATGGCGCTGTCGGAAATGCAAAAATTACGCAGCGATGCAATCGGGAAATTTGCCCTGCTGGATGCGCGCATCGTGCATCGCATCGGTACGGTGAGCGGTGGCGACAATATTGTGTTCATCGCGGCGGGTGCGGAACATCGCGTTGCCGCACTGGAAGCATGCCGTTGGATGATTGATGAACTGAAGCAGCGCGTGCCCATTTGGAAAAAAGAGATAACGCCACAGGGCGATGCGTGGGTGGTGCCCCATCCATGAATCCCAAAGTGATTAGTATTGTTGGACATTCCGGCTGTGGGAAAACCACGCTGGTGGAAAAACTTATTCGCGATTTAACCGCGCGGGGCGTGCGCGTCGCCACGATTAAGCATGCGCATCATAAGGTGGAACTGGATACGCCGGGTAAGGACAGCTATCGTTACAAAGAAGCCGGTGCGGTGATGAGTATGTTGCTAACCCGCGATGCGCTGCAATTGGTGGCGGATGCGAAGGAAGAGCGGGAACCTGAGCAGTTGGCGGCACGCTTTCTGGGCGAAGCAGACCTGGTGTTGGCGGAGGGTTTTTCGTTGTGCGCCACACCCAAGATCGAAGTGCTGCGCCGCGCGTGCGACCAGTTGCCGCGTTGCACGGTTGAAAGCGGCTTGATTGCCATAGTCACCGACATGGAGGAGGTCTACCCGCAACTGCCGCACTTCGGGCTGGAAGATATAAGTCAAATTGCCCAATTTATTCTCGATAAATGATAGCCGACTGCACCGCGCTGATTCTTGCCGGCGGTGAGTCGCGCCGCATGGGGCGAGACAAGGCAAACCTGGTACTCGATGGACAAACCCTCCTGCAAAGTGTGGCCGCCAAAATGTCACCGTTGTTTGCCGAAGTCATCGTCAGCGTAAGACAACCACGCCCGGAAATAGCCCTGGCACAAGTTTGCGATGATGCGGCGTATGTAGGTCCTCTGGCCGGTTTGGCAGCCGGATTGGAACGCATGCATACACCCTGGCTGTTTGCGGTGGCATGCGATATGCCTTTTATCTCTCCCGGTTTGGTTGAATACTTGGCGGGACAGCGTACAGATTTTCAGGCGGTCGTGCCGATGGTGCGCGGCTATCCGCAACCCCTGGCTGCGTTTTACGCGGCCAGTACTTTATTGGCGGTGCGCGACACTCTGAATGGTAGAGGTAAGCACAGCCTGCGTGCCCTGCTCGAAGGTTTGCGGGTGCGCTATATAAATGAAAGTGAAATGCTGGAGGTTGATCCCGGTCTGGCAAGTTTTTTTGATCTGGATACTCCGCAGGAGTACGCGCAGGCGACGAGCCGCGTCCTGCCAAGAAATATATAGGGAGAAATTAAGCAACATGGAAAACTTGAAAATCAGCGGGGCGCAACGCGTCATTTTTGAATCAATAGTTACCCTGGATCACGAAACAATAAAACTGGAAAAATCCCTGGGGCGGGTGCTGGCGCAAGATATTCGGGCTAACCGCGATTTGCCGCCTTACGCTGTTTCCGCGATGGATGGTTTCGCCGTGCGCAGTGCCGATCTTACACTCGTCACCGTGACGCTTAAAATCATCGAAGACATTAAAGCGGGCGATATTCCTTTGCAGGAAGTGCAGCCCGGGCAATGCGCGCGCATCATGACGGGAGCGCCACTACCGGGCGGTGCGGATGCGGTGATTCGCGTCGAAGATACCCAGGAAATATCGTCCGATATGGTGCAAATCGGCAAGGCAGTCAAACCCGGCAACGATGTGCGTCCGCAAGGCGAGAACATGCAAGACGGGCAAGTGGTGCTGACAGCGGGAATGGAAATTACCCCCGGGGTGATCGGTGTGCTGGCGACGGTAAAAGCGGCACAACTGGTTGTGTATCGCCGTCCCCGCGTGGCGATACTCTCCACGGGTAACGAGCTAGAAGACATTAATGCGCCGCTTGATCCGAATAAAATTCCCGACTCCAATAGTTATGCGCTGATGGCGCAAATTCAGGCGCTTGGCATCGAGCCGGTATTGCTTGGCATCGCACGCGACGACCCGCTGGAGCTTGAACAGTATTTGCAGCGCGGGCTGGAATTCGATGTGCTGCTGGTTTCAGGCGGCACATCGGTGGGCGTGCATGACTACGTGCGCCCGACCATTGAAAAGCTCGGCGTGCAGATGAAATTCTGGCGCGTGGCGATGAAGCCGGGGCATCCGCTGGCGTTTGGTACAACCGGCAAAACGGCCGTGTTTGGTTTGCCCGGCAATCCGGTGTCCAGCATGGTCTGCGTTGAGGAATTTGTTTTGCCCGCTTTGCGCCGCATGATGGGTAATACACGTTTGTATCGGCGCACGGTAATAGCGCGTCTCGCGCATGCGGTGAAATTTCGTCCGGGGCGCACTGAATTTATTCGCGTGCAATTGACGCAGGATGCGGCGGGTTATGTTGCCAGTTCCACCGGCACGCAAAGCAGCGGCGTTTTGTTATCCATGTCCATGGCGGACGGCTTGTTGGTCATCCCCAGTGACAGCAAGGGATTGGCGGCGGACGAACCGGTGACTGTGCAATTACTGGATGGCACTGTGTTTCAGGGTGAAATAGGCTTCAGGGAGTGATTTTCTGTAATATATTGATTATATTGAGTTATTTTAATATCCAATTGGCATTTGATTGGGTGACAGGCAGTCAGATGAGAAAAATGCAGTAAAAAGCTGAGGTCTCCGCCGCGCAAAATTACTATTGGCGTGCTTGAAACCCTTGCCAACACAGCCAATATCTATAACAATCCGCCCCGCAGTTTTTTTAATCTTATTTAAAAGGGAGTAGCAAATGAATCGCAAAGAACTTATCGACGCACTGGCTAAAAAAACCGACAACAGCAAGGCTGACGCAGATCGCAATATTGCGGCGCTTATCGAAATTATTACTGCAACCTTGAAGAAAGGTGACTCAGTATCACTGGTTGGTTTTGGTTCATTTGAAGTGCGCAAACGCGCGGCTCGCGTGGGTCGCAATCCCAAAACTGGTGAAGAGCTGAAAATCAAGGCATCCAAGCAGCCAGCATTTAAAGCAGGCGCGACACTGAAAGCCGCAGTAAACGGCACAAAGAAGTAATTTGCACAACGCAGCCGCTGGAATAAAGCGGCTGCGTTGCGCTATTCGTATTACTATGCACACCTTATTACCCGGGGAGAGCAGCATGGCAAAAGGTCAGCAACGCAAAAATAAAGAAGTTAAGAAGCCGAAAAAGAAACCCACACCTGCTATTTAATTCAACCTGCGGTATAACACTATATGACCAACCGGATTACGGTGGCAGCATCAGAAGTGCGTGTTAACGACCACATCTACAACGGAACCGGAACTAACGCTCACCCCACCTTTGCGTGGGAAACCGTCACCGAAGTACGTCCGGTGGAGGGTTTGATGATGTTGATTACCGGTAATTCAAAAGGTCTTCACGGAGAATTTTGGCTCGAACCCGAGGAACAAATCGTGGTGATGCGCTATCCTGAAACACATGCATGAAATCCTACAGTATTTAAAAACAAGCGGCGAAAAACTCGATACCGAAATCGCCGAAGCCATGGGCATCCCGCTGGCAAAAACACGTTTGTATCTGGCCGAATTGACGGCCAAGCGCGAAGTGATGTTCTGCCATGCAATCCGTTTTGTGGATGGCAAGAAAATTGAAGGCGAAAGCTACCGGCTGGCAGGCTTTATCCCCAAAGCCAAACCGGGGGCGAAGTCAAAAGTACAGTTAAAGCTTTCGTAGTTCGCTGCTGTTCACGCATCCAGCGCTCTGACTTTCACCACTTTTCCTTTTACTTTGCCCGCCGATAATTTTTTAACGGCTTCGCGGGCGATATTGCGCGCCACGGCAACATAGGTGGACATATCGGTGACGGTAATTTTCCCGACTTGTTCGCGGGTAAATCCGGCTTCACCGGTAAGAGCTCCCAGCACATCGCCGGGACGAATTTTTTCTTTGCGGCCACCCAATATTTGTAGCGTCACCATCGGCGCTACCAGGGGTGTTTCCTCCGCGTCTTCCAAAGTATCCAAGTCATGCCATTCGGGTTCGATGCGCATCATTTCGACGATGCGCACGATGCGGTTGCGCTCGGCCGGACTGCACAGACTTAATGCCCAGCCGTTTTGATCGGCACGACCGGTGCGTCCGATACGGTGAATATGAATCTCCGCATCAGGCGTCATATCAACATTGATGACCGCTTCAAGTTGCGCAATATCCAGACCGCGCGCCGCCACATCGGTCGCAACCAGCACCGAGCAGCTACGGTTGGCGAATTGAATTAAAACCTGATCGCGTTCGCGCTGCTCCATATCGCCGTTCAGGGTAAGCGCTTTGATCCCTTGGGCGTGCAACACTTCCAGCAGGGCGCGGCATTGTTGCTTGGTGTTGCAAAAAGCCAGGGTGCTGACCGGGCGGTAGTGATTGAGTAAGCGGGCAACGGCGAGTAGCCGATTTTCGTTTTCAACTTTATAAAAGCGCTGGCGTATTTTGCTTTCCTCATGCTGCTCCGGTAATTTTATTTGCTGCGGGTCGCGCATAAATTGCCGCGCAATTCGCCCTATGCCTTCCGGATAGGTCGCCGAAAATAAAAGAGTTTGCCGTTGCTCCGGGCATTGCTGCACAACCCAGGCGATGTCCTCGTAGAAGCCCATATCCAGCATGCGATCCGCTTCGTCCAGCACCAGGGTGTTCAGCGCATCCAACTGTAAACTGCCGCGTTGCAAGTGATCCATGATGCGCCCCGGAGTGCCGACCACGATGTGCGCGCCGTGCTCCAGACTGTCACGCTGCGGGCGCATAGTTGATCCGCCGCATAAGGTTAGGATTTTGATGTTGTCCGTAAAACGTGCCAAACGGCGAATTTCCTGAGTCACTTGATCGGCCAGTTCACGCGTTGGACACAGCACCATCGCCTGCACCGCAAAGCGACGCGGATTTAATTGGGTGAGTAGCGGCAAGGCAAACGCCGCCGTTTTGCCGCTACCCGTTTTGGCCTGTGCAATGATGTCATGTCCGGCCAATGAAACGGGCAGGCTGGCCGCCTGAATCGGCGTCATCGTGAAATATTCGAGTTGCTGCAAATTTGCCAGTAGCGCGGGTGCCAACGGAAGTTCGTTAAAAGAATGCCCACTGCTGTTGGCAGCGGACGAAGCGGAAGGGGAGGTAATTTTTGTCATGCGCAATTATCCCAGCCCGCAGCGTTCTGTGTTTAAAAATGTTTTTTTGGGGGAAGCAAAGAGCGTCCAATCAGGAATGCAAGAGCGCCTAAATTGGAATCTAAGTACGGCAATCAAAATTAACTCATTGAATGCAGATCATTTTTAAATATAGTCTCCATATTGCGGATTAGGCTGGCTCAAAATCTGCGGCAATGCTGGCAGCGGAGGCAGTGCCCAGTCCGGTTTCAGCAAATTTTAGCGCGTCATCCAAGGCGTCTATTAATTCAACGACCTTGATTGGCTTGGTGAGATACCTGAAAAATCCAGCCTCATGCCCCTTCTCGATATCGCGGGGCATGGCATTGGCACTGAGGGCGACGACGGGAATATGCATCGTATTCGAATCAGCCTGCAGAATTTTCAGCGCTTCGAAACCGTTGATACCGGCCAGATTAATGTCCATCAGGATCACATCCGGGAGATGGGCGCGCGCAAGCGCTATACCGAGATTGCCATCGCGCGCGCTCAGCATAGTTAAATACGGGAGGGTCTCAATGATTTGCTCGACCAGCATCAGGTTGGCCGGATTGTCCTCCACATAGAGCAGGGTGCGTAGCGCAGCATTGACCTGGGCTGGCGGCACAAGCTCTGCGGGCAAGGTATTCTCAACGACAAGCTCTTCGGGCAACGTATCTTTAACTGCAAGCTCCACGGTCAAGGTATTTTCAACGGCAAATTGCGGTGTAACCTCCCTGATCAGCTCGATCCAGAATTCGCTGCCCACCCCGATGGTGCTTTGCACGCCGATTGCACCTCCCATCAGTTCGACCAGTTGCTTGGTGACCACCAGACCGATGCCTGTCCCTTCCTCGGCACCATGCTCCTGCCCGAGACGATTGAACGGCTGGAATAACTGCTCCAGCTTCTCCGGAGATAAACCCGCACCGCTGTCTTTGACGCTGATGCGTATGCGTTCCGGTGTGCTCTCGGTGCACCTCACCACGACCGTTCCCCGCTCGCGGTTATATTTGATCGCATTGGACAGCAAGTTGATGATAATTTGTTTCAAGCGTGTCTGATCGGCACGGACAAAGTAAGGGGTGTCGAACTGGGGAAAGGTCAATTTGATGCCACGCTGTTGCGCCTGCGGCTCAATCATGGCCTGGCATTCGAGGATGATATCGATCAGCGATACCGGTTCCCGCGACAGCGACAGCTTGCCCGACTCAATCAACGCGAGATCGAGAATTTCGTTAATCAGTTCCAGCAAATACCATCCCGCTTTGATAATCTGCTGCAGCCTTACCAGCTGGGCGGACGTTGGCGGCGGTGAACCGGTCTCCAGCAACTGGGCGAAGCCGAGCATGGCATTGAGCGGCGTGCGCAGCTCATGGCTCATGCTGGAAAGGAAATCCGATTTGGCCAAATTGGCTTTTTCCGCCACAGACTTAGCGCTTTCCAACTCCTGATCCAGACGTTTGCGTTCGGTGATATCACGCGCAGCGGCGAACACCCCCTGCAGCGTCCTGTCCCGGTCGTAGAAGGTGGCCGCATTGTAAGACACCACCGTTTCCTTGCCGCCCCTGGCGCGCGCGGTAAGTTCATAGTTGGTGACCTTCTTTTCGCTCAGCACCTGTTTGATGGCCGCCTCGGCCCGCTCCGGATCGGTGAAGTAACTCTTGAATGGCGCACCGATCAGCTCGTCACGCGTGCAACCGGTAAGCGCCTCCATCTGCTTGTTGACATCGCTAATGATGCCGGACGGATCGGTAGTCATGATCGCGTCGATGTTGGACTCGATCAGCGAGCGCGTGTAAAACTGCTGGTCACGCAAACGCTGATCGAGCTTCTTCTGCTCCGCCTCGATTTGCTTGCGTGCTGTGTTGTCGGTGCCGATCAACAGATAGCCGATGATGGCCTCCTGCGCATCGCGCAACGCCGTGACCGACACAACCGCCGGAAAACGGCTGCCGTCCTTGCGAATATAAGTCAGCTCGTAAATATCCTCGATACCGCGAGAAGCCTTGAACACCAATGCCTCGAAGCCCGGCGTAATCAGTGTGCCGAGTTCACTGCTCAATGCCTTGGCGCGCGCGATCACTTCCAGCGGATCAGAAATCTCGGCCGGGGTGATCTTGTTCATCACATCGGCGGCGGTGTAACCCAGCATGCGTTCAGCACCAACGTTGAAAATCTGAATCACACCCTTCGCATCCGTGGCAATACTGGAGAAATTGGCACTGTCGAAAATTGCTTTCTGCAAAGCGCCTGCTTTAAGCAGCGCCTCTTCCGCCTGCTTGCGCGCGGTGTTATCGGTTCCGATCAGCAGGTAACCGATGATGGTATTTTCATCATCGCGCAACGCGGTGACCGACACGACCGCCGGGAAGCGACTGCCGTCCTTGCGGATATAGGTCAGCTCGTAAATATCCTCGATACCGCGCGAAGCCTTGAACACCAAGGCTTCAAAACCCGGCGTAATCTGAGTATCGAGCTCGACGCTTAGCGCTTGCGCACGCTCGACCACTTCCTGCGGATCGGAAATATCGGCCGGAGTGATCTTGTTCATCACATCGGCAGCCGCGTAACCCAGCATGCGTTCCGCACCTACATTAAAAATCTGAATCACGCCTTTGGCATCCGTGGCGATACTGGAAAAGTTGGCACTGTCGAAAATTGCTTTCTGCAAAGCGCCAGCCTTGAGCAGCGCCTCTTCCGCCTGCTTGCGCGCGGTGTTGTCGGTGCCGATCAGCAGATAGCCGATGATGGCGTTTTCATCATCGCGCAACGCGGTGACCGACACGACCGCCGGAAAGCGGCTACCGTCTTTGCGAATATAAGTAAGCTCGTAAATATCTTCAATGCCGCGCGAAGCCTTGAACACCAGGGCTTCAAAGCCCGGCGTAATCGGCGTATCCAATTCCTGACTTAGTGCTTCTGCACGCTCGATCACTTCCTGCGGATCTGAAATGTCAGCCGGGGTGATCTTGTTCATCACATCGGCAGCCGCGTAACCCAACATGCGTTCCGCACCGATATTAAAAATTTGAATCACACCCTTCTCGTCGGTTGCGATACTTGAAAAGTTGGCACTATTTAGAATCGCGTTCTGCAAAGCACCGGTTTTAAGCAATGCCTTCTGGCGTTTGAACTCGGTGATACCCTCCGTTAAGCCAGCGGCAGAATTGAAAGTGGAGGGATCGTTGATTTCTTCTGACATGACTACCTTTATGCGAATCGTAAAATGGCCTGAAGACGTGGCACGCCCCTTACCAACACCGAATATATAAACAACGATGGGTTATACGCCAATCCGGCCACAAACATATTGTTAGTTTTAACCGGGCAAGATGGAATCTTTTCTGGATTTTCTATATTCAAAAATCAGCTAAGCAATCAAAAAGTAATTGGTTCACAAGTACAAAGCAAATTTCTAAGATGCTTTCCGTCGCGCTACTAACGCTGCAAAGATATCCCATCAATCACCCAAAAATATTTAATAAAAAGGAGTAATACAATGAAATTTAAAGTATTTTCAGCAACCTTTATTGCCGGGGCATTGTCGCTGGCTTTAGCAGGAAACAGCCACGCTGCCGAGATGAAGCTGTTGAATGTTTCTTACGATCCTACCCGTGAACTTTATAAAGAGTACAACACGGCGTTTGCAAAATACTGAAAAGCCAAAACCGGTGACGATGTCGTTGTGAGCGCATCGCATGGCGGTTCCGGCAAACAAGCGCGTTCCATTATTGACGGCTTGGAAGCGGATGTGGCAACTTTGGCGCTATCCGGTGATATTGATGTGCTTGCCTCAAAAGCATTCCTTATCCCCAATGATTGGCAAAGTCGTTTGAAGCTGAATAGCTCGCCTTACACCTCGACCATCGTACTGTTGGTGCGCAAAGGAAATCCAAAAAACATCAAAGATTGGGATGATTTGATCAAGCCCGGTGTGGCAGTTGTTACGCCCAATCCCAAGACTTCCGGCGGGGCGCGTTGGAATTATTTGGCCGCCTATGCTTATGCGCTGAAAAATAACAAAAACGACCATGCCAAAGCACGAGACTTTGTCGGCAAGCTTTATTCCAATGTTTCCGTATTGGACTCCGGTGCACGCGGTTCGCTGACCACCTTCACCGAACGCGGTATCGGCGATGTACTGATTTCAGGGGAAAACGAAGCCTTCCTCGCCAGCAAAGTTGCCCAAGCGTATCTGGAGTATTTGTACTCTCCGGAAGGCCAGGAAATTGCTGCCAGCAATTACTACCGTCCTACCGATGACAAAGTGGCCGCCAAGTATGCAAGCCAATTCCCCAAGCTGGAACTGATTTCAATCGACAAAGTTTTTTGCGGCTGGAGGAAAGTACAGCCCGAGCATTTTGCCGACGGCGGTGTATTCGACAAAATCTACAGTAAAAAATAATTTATTCGACTTTTAAACGGTCAGTGCATTGACGTAGTGGTCACACCTCTCAATTACGAAGTGAGGCACCGTTTGGAATTCCCTTGGATTAAGCTGGTAAATGTAGTCATTTTCAAAGTGAAATGCTTCATTAAAAATTTTCGGATTACGTCTGAGCCAATCAAATCATCTTTACCCTCGAAGATTATTCGGTATAGATGGAGTTTTTCGTAGTTGCTCTCTATATTGCCATACAGCTCGATCATCTTTTTGTCGTCGGCCACAATATCTAACAGCATTTGAAAATCAAACTCGGATATTTTAGCTGCGATTTCATCGCTGCCATCCAGCAGCTCCTGAGTCGTCATAGCTCTAGTGCTTCCTTCCTCGAAATCCTCTGGAGGTTGACGTTTGTGTAGGACATTTGAGATGACCTGAAATGCAAGCCCATTCTCCTTCCCAACCTCGAGATGACGGCGCAGATACCGAGTTGCGTTTACTTAAATGCAATCATCTGTTTGCCGCCAACAACACCTACATTGCTTTGCTGCGCTGGCATTTCCTGCGCAGCTTTACTTATCGGTATATCGAACTTTGCTCGCCCAAGCTGGATGAGGCAGCCATCCATGCGGGAGCGCAGCCGCTTTAGAGGCGCCCTTTAGTCGGGCAAAATCTTTTGCTGTATTACCCGGCCTTGTAAATGGCAGCGAATTAGCGCGCACAACCTTGTTGATTCTCCTGCTTTAAACGATAATGTCACGTCTTGAGTCAAGCAATTTTTGTGATTGGACGCGTCATTGAATATCAATTTTCAGAGAGCAGTTGATCGTATCGCGGGCGTGCCAATTTGCGCGTTGTTATCGTGGTATGAACGCCTGCGTAGTTTGGTATTTCCTTCTCCCGCACCAGTGCAACACCCCCGGCGTATTCTTATCGTTTTATTGTCTGAAATGGGTAGCCTGGTTTTGGCGCAGCCCATGTTCGCCAAGCTCAAGCAACTTTATCCCGATGCCACTTTGCATATTTTAATGTTTGCAAAAAATCGGGAAGTATTTGATTTGTTGGGCGTAACTTCTCCGGATAATGTGATTACCCTGAATGACAAATCACTGGGCGGTTTGTTATCCGACATGGTGCATGCACTGCGCCTGATGCGCAGTCTGAAATTTGATGTGGTGATCGACTGCGAGTTGTTCGCGCGCGTAAGCAGTATTTTTGCCTACCTATCCGGTGCGCCGGTGCGCGTGGGTTTTCATCGGCATACTCAGGAAGGCTTGTATCGCGGCTCATTCATTACCCATCCGGTTATGTACAACCCCTACCGGCATTTGTCGCAGCAATTTTTAACTATGGTCGCGGCAATTGAGTCCGGCGGCATACCGATTGCCAAGGCCGCTGCCGCAGAATTATGCCCCCCCCCGTTGCTCGTGTTTGCCGAAGGTGAATTACAGCAAGTTAAAGAAAAATTGCATGCCGACTTTCCGGTACTGGCCGAGAAAAAATTGGTGTTGATTTATCCCGACGGCGGAATTTTGCCGATCCGTGCCTGGCCGGTCGAATACTACAAGCAAGTCTGTATGACTTTGCTGCAGGAAGGTTATGCCATTGCCTTAATCGGTCTGCCTGATGCCAAGCCCTTGGCGCAGGAAATCGTGGCGCATTGTGCCCATGCTTCCTGTGTTGATCTAACCGGTTACACCAAATCAGTGCGCCATCTGTTGGCTATCTTTAATCATGCGGCTCTGCTGATTACCAATGACGGCGGGCCAGGGCAGTTTGCCGCTTTGACGCCTCTCCCCACCCTGGTGTTTTTTGGCCCGGAAACCCCCGATTTATATAGCCCGCTGGCGAAAAACATCCATTGTTTTTATACCGCGCTATCCTGTTCGCCGTGCCTCACCGCCTACAATCACCGCAACTCGCCGTGCGATGGCAATAATCAATGTCTGAAGCAAATCACCCCGCAACAAGTTTTGGTTAAAGCGCGTGAATTATTATTGCGGGAAGCTGCGCCATGAGAAGCGGGTTAAATTTGCGCATTAAATTTTCTTCATTGCTGCGACGGATTTTGTCCCGGCGTTTTTTGAAATTTGGCACGGTGGGTGCATCCGGCACGGTGGTGAATATTGCTGTGCTGTATTTGGCGCAGGAGCATCTTTTTTACGCGGTACAACAAACTGAAATAAAGCTTAACTTATCTTTGGTGTTAGCTATTTTTCTGTCCACTTTAAATAATTTTTTCTGGAATCGTTTATGGACCTGGGCGGATCGCACTGAACATCACCACCGGCCCTGGTTGTCGCAGTTCGGGCAATATACACTGGCGTGTTGGCTGAGTATTGCGCTGCAGCTGGTGTTTACTAATTTGCTGGCGCCGCATGTGTATTATCAATATGCCAATTTAATGGCAATCGGCCTAACCAGTGTGCTGAACTTTGTGCTGAATGATATCTGGACGTTCGGGCGCGTTAAGTTGCTGAGCAAGACAGGCAAAAAATGAAACGTGGCCTATTTCCGCTGGCGATGCTGGCGGTTTTTGCAGGCGCTTTTTTTAAGGCCAGCCAATTTCCCGAGTCGGCGTTATTCCAGACTCCCGCTACGCAAACAGTGATTTCGTCTTCTGCACGCTTTACCTCGCATTTCGCCTCTTCTAAATTATTTACCCAAGTACATGCCGCTTCCTGTGTTGAATTGAACGACGGGCGAATTCGCGCCTTTTGGTTTTCCGGCAGTCGCGAGGGCGCTAAAGATGTGGCGATTCATAGTGCGGTATTTGATCCGGCTACATCGTTATGGAGTGCGGAACAAACCTCGGTCACGCGTGAACAAACCCAGCAGGGGCTGCATCGTTATATCGCCAAGCTCGGCAATCCCGTGGTGGGACGGGCAGCGGATGGCAGCTTACTGATGTTCTATGTCAGTGTATCGCTGGGGGGCTGGGCGGGCAGTTCGATTACCACAAGGGTGTCGCATGATGAAGGGGCGAGCTGGGGGGAGCCGCGCCGACTGGTGACTTCGCCATTTATGAATATCAGCACGCTGGTAAAAGGGGCGCCATTTTTATACCGCGATGGCAGCTTGGGACTGCCGGTTTATCACGAGTTTCTCGGCAAATTTAGCGAGATCATCCGCTTGGATCCGCAAGGTAATGTGCGGGATAAACAGCGCATTACACCCGGCGGAACTGAGACATTACAACCAATTGTTTTTATTAAAGATAATAATAATGCGCAAGTGCTGATGCGCAATGGCGGAAAGCATAGTGAGCGCCGCGTAGTTGCGGTATCCACGCAAGATGCGGGACAACATTGGTCGACTCCTGAACTGTTAAATTTACGCAATCCCGATGCGGCATTAAGCGGAGTTGTATTGCCGGATGGGCGCATGCTGGTGGCACTCAACGATACCGAGCACGGGCGAGAAGTTTTATCCTTATCTATTTCGGCGGACAGTGGCAAGAGTTGGCAGCAAGTTGTGGAGTTGGAGAATCAGCTCGCTACCGGTGCGCAGCCCGGGGAAGCACGCTATCCTGCAAATACCCAAGCGATGCTTGTGCAAAGTGAAGCTGCAATCCCGGCGGATAAAGTTGCGGCATACCTTGAATCAACGCGGCGTACTGTTTGCAATCAAGGCCCCTGCCGATATGAATTTTCTTATCCCTACCTGCTGCAAACCCGGCGTGGAGATTTTCATCTGGTGTATACCTGGAACCGGACTTTCATCAAACATCTCAGCTTCAATCAGCAATGGCTGGATCAACGCCTTCAACAAACGACCGCACATGAACTTCACTGATTTTACCGGCACTACCGGCATTGCTTCGGCAGTCACTCTTCTGATATTGCAGTTGCGGGAGTTTGCCGGTATGCGCCGCAACTATAAATTGGGCTTGGCCGCTGCACTGACTATTTTGTTGCTCATACCGTTTGGCGGATTATCTCTTGCAGAAATTTTGCGCGGTTTGCTGGGCGATTTGAGCATCACTTCGTTATTGATGCTGGTGCTCGCCTTGCGGATAAATACGGATGTGTTGCAGCAAAGAAATTTAAAAATATTCATCGCGCTAATGGCACTCGTTTTATTTCCGTTTGCGTTGGGGGTTGGCATGTTTGATCCGTATCGTCTGGGTTTCGGCAATCCCGGTTTTATTGCCGCTTTACTGTTGATTAGTTTGGGCACTTATTATTTGCGCCAAACTTATATCGCATTGAGTATTACCCTGGCGGCGCTGGCGTGGAGTGTCGGGTGGGGGGAAGCGAATAATCTATGGAATTATTTGATCGATCCGTGGCTGGGGATTTATGCGCTGGGGAGTGTTTTGTTTATCTTGGGAAAAGCAGTTGTCCGCAGATTTTTTCCAAGTTAATCACAAACCTTCAAGAATTAAAGTTCAACCATCTGCCAAGTCACACCACTAACATCACAGCGCAGCGCGTTTGCATTACTGTCCCAATCCCCAAGCACCCAACGGTCGCAAGTATGTCCGTCCAGATGATGACGATGGTGTGCCGGGCGATGCGTGTGCCCGTGGATCATGCGCGGATAATTATTTTTCTCCAGCAACTCATTCACGGAATGCAAGTTTACATTCATCATGTCCATGGCTTTAAGCTGTTTTTCGGCTTTGCTTTTTTCCCTTACCTGTTCAATCTGGGCTTTGCGCTGGGCTAGCGGTAAAGACAAAAACTGCAATTGCCAAGATGAGTTACGCACAAATTGACGGAAGTCTTGGTAATCTGTGTCATCGGTACATAAGGCATCTCCATGACTGAGCAAGGTCTGTTTGCCGTACATTTCCAGTACGACAGGATCGGCCAGCAAAGTCGCATTGCAGGCTTCAGCCAATTTTCCGCCCATCAAAAAATCCCGATTGCCACGCATGATGTAAATTTTCGTACCATGCACGGAAAGTGCCCTAAGAGCGCCGGTGATTTTCTTATTGAACGGCGTATTAAGATCATCATCACCCGCCCAACTTTCAAACAAATCCCCAAGGATATAAAGGGCCTCAGCATCGGGAGCGATTTGTTCGATAAAATGCTGAAACAGCCGATTTTTTTTTCGGCTGCTCGCACTTAAATGAAGATCTGAAATAAGTAAGCTGAATTTCATTATTATTTACATTCGCGCTCTCGCAACAACAAGAGAATTAAACCAGCCGACCAAGCCGCCATTATAATAAACTAGTTTATATTCAATGCATTGCAAATATTGGCGGATTATTGAGTGATGACTTCGGTCTGGGTGATAACGACATCTTCAGTCGGTACATCCTGATGAAATCCTTTGCTTCCCGTGGCGACTTTTTTAATGGTATCCACGACATCCGTGCCTTCCACTACCTTGCCGAATACACAATATCCGTAACCCTGACTATTGGCAGCGGAAAAATTCAGGAAGCTATTATTTTTAACGTTGATAAAGAACTGGGCGGTGGCGGAATGGGGGTCACTGGTGCGCGCCATTGCCACGGTGTAGGCATCATTGGTCAGGCCATTGTCTGCTTCATTCTTGATCGGTGCTTTAACTTCTTTTTGTTTCATGCCCGGTTCAAAACCGCCGCCTTGAATCATAAAACCATCGATAACCCGGTGAAAAACGGTGTTGTTATAAAAGCCGCTGTTGGCGTAATCCAGAAAATTTTTGACCGTGTTCGGCGCTTTTTCTGCATCCAGTTTGATGGTAAAAATGCCGTAGTTGGTGTGAAATCTGACCATGTTTATTTTTCCTTTTTGCGCGGGAGTTGAGGCTGCATTGGCCGACAGCACGCACAGGCCGGCCAGCAGTAAAGCTAAAATTGATTTGAGAAGTAGTTTCATGCCGAACCTTCATAAACGATTTGCCATTTGTTGTCGCGTTTCATCCAATACTGGCGTTTGTTGATTTGATTGGATAAATTATTACTACTGTAATCCTGTTTAAAATTCACCACGACTAAACCGGGTTGATTCGGATAAGGGAAAATGCTCATATCGGATAAATTCACTTTGATCCAGGTTTTGCCCGAGTTGACCAGGCGTTTTTGCCGGGAAAAATCTTCCAGCTTAAGCTTGTCGGAAGCAAAATCTTTCGCGTAGTGCGCGAGATAAGCCTCGGTATTCAGGCTGCTCCAGTCGCTGCGCCATTGTTCCAGAGTATCCAGTAAATCTTGTCGATCCTCTCGATCCGCATCGTCACTCAGATCCATCTCGCCCGTGATAATGACCGGAGTATGGTTGATTTCAATATAGTTTCCCAGGCGAAGAAAGTCGTCATTGGATAAAACCACACACCCGTTGCTGGCGCGGGGAGGACGGCTATAAGTATTGCTCGGTGTGCCATGCAGCCAAATTCCGTGACCATTTCGCCCCTGGCGTTTATCCCATTCGTTGGGGTAGCTTATCGGGAAAGCGCCCGGGCCGTAAAAGTCGGTAAGTTGTTCTCTGTTGAGTTTGGCATTAACGAAATACACGCCCAGCGGTGTGCGCTGATCGCCTTCGGAAACTTTGTCTGTGCCTTTTTTGCCAACACTGATATAAAAATCGGTTACATAGCGCGGCTCGCCGTTTACATTTTCGTACACATACAGCGTGGATTTGCTGGTATCCACGACGACAACATGCTTCTGCTGTGCATCCAATTGCCAGAGATATTTGGGCGTGCCGGTAATGGGTTGCTGTTGCTGAACGCGCTGTAATCTGGCGCGCGCTTCATCGCGCAAGTCATCTAGGTTATCGCGCGATGCATTTGGCGCATTGCCGAAATCGCTTAAAGGCTGCGCGCGCGCCAGCAAAATATCGCCTTTGACCAATTGGGCAAGTTTGAAGTTTGGATTTACTTTAAGCAGAGAATCGACTTCATTTAACGCAAGATCCAGCCGGTTGTTGCCTACCGAGTGCATACTTCTGGCCAACATTCTTTCCATTTGGCGGGAGTCGTTTTCGATGGCAATAACGGGTGGTGTAAGTATCCCGAGCAGCAGTAAAGTCATTGTTGCAAAGGACATTAATTATTTACTCGTGCGCTCTTCAGTGATTAGCCATTTGTCATTTGCTTTAATCAACTCCAATGTTTTGCCCGTGGAAATTTGAGCGGTATTGGCGCGATAGAATTGTTTGAAGCTGACCGAGACGCGGTTGTCGTCAATTGTTTTAACTTTCACATTTTTCACTTCAACACGAATGGATTTTGGTTTTGTAATACGTTCTTTGCGCTGAGTTTCCCATGCGCTGCGACTTTCACCGCCGGGTGCTTTAAAGCTTTTGGCGTAAAAAGACAAGTATTTATTAGCATTTTTAGCCGACCAAGCGGCAGCCCACTCTTGAACTGTTTTTGTGGCTTCCTCTTGGGAATTAGATGCGGCTGTTTTTGTCGCGGCAGGCTTGGAGTTTTCTGCAGGAGAAAGTGCTAGCGGTTTGGCTGCCGGTGCAGCTACCGGAGCCGGTGCGGGCGCGGGTGCTGCCGCCACAACGGTGGCAGGTTTGACGGGACTAACAATTCCGGTGGCCGCATCACGTGATGCGATGACCTTGCGGCGCGTACCGCCAAATAAATCCTTGATCATTTCCAACTTGGTTTGGGTGCTGGTATTATTTTTATCCAATTGCAGGGCGCGATCATAGGCTTGACTCGCCATTTTGGCGTAAATATCGCCCAAGTTTTCATGCGCAGTCGCGTAACTGGGGTGAGTGCGAATCGCCATTTCCAAAGCAACTTTGGCTTTTTCATACTGACCTTGTCCCGCGTACAGCACCGCAAGATTATTGTAGGGTTCGGGTAATTCCGGGTAGTCGTCGGTCAATGCAGTAAATACTTTTATCGCATCAGCGGTTTTGCCCTGCTCGGTTAAAATCAAGCCTTTCAGAAAGCGCGCTTGGGCATCTTTGGGTTTGGAAGACAGGAAGCTATCCACGCGATCCAGCGCTTGGGAATGCTGACCTTGCTTAAATAAACGACTAGCATCCTGCAGGTCATCCGCAGCTGAAGCAGGGCTAAGGCAAAGTAACAGGGTGCAAAACACAGCATGCTGGCTGAATCGTTTGATCGTCTTCATCTAAAATTTTTCCCGTTTAATGTAGTGCTAAATTGGTTTTGGCGAAGCGTCCCCTCGAAAGCGGGCGGATTCTATCAAATAAGCGTCTATATTTCATCAGTTATCAGCATTTTTCTGTAAACTGCACACGTGACGGCGCTTGGTTTTCGAGTAAAATTCGCTATCTTTTAGCATAGGCGTACGCACCCCATGAGCAGCAATTCTGTTATTTCATCCCCACCCGTTTCCAATTTTATTCGTAGCATTGTTGAGGCAGATTTGGCCAGTGCCAAACACAGCAGTATCGTGACGCGTTTTCCTCCCGAGCCAAACGGTTATTTGCATGTAGGGCATGCCAAGTCGATCTGTCTGAATTTTGGTTTGGCTAAAGATTACAATGGGTTGTGCAATTTGCGCTTTGACGATACCAATCCGGAAAAGGAAAGCGACGAATACGCGCAGTCCATTCAGGATGATGTGCGCTGGCTGGGTTTTCAGTGGAATGGTGAGGTGCGCTGGGCATCGGATTATTTTGATGCCTTGTATGATTTTGCAATAGAGCTAATAAACAAAGGGTTGGCTTATGTCGATGATTTGACGGCGGAGCAAATGCGCGAGTATCGCGGGACTTTGACGCATGCCGGAAAAAATAGCCCAAATCGCGACCGTGCTATTGCCGAGAATCTGGATTTATTTGCACGCATGAAAAATGGCGAGTTTGCCGATGGCAGCATGGTATTGCGTGCCAAAATTGATATGGCTTCACCCAACATGAATATGCGCGATCCGGCCATTTATCGTATCCGCCGCGCGCACCACATTCGCACCGGTGATAAATGGTGCATCTATCCGATGTACGATTACACACACTGCATCTCGGATGCGCTGGAAGGAATCACTCACTCCATTTGCACCCTGGAATTTGAAGATCACCGTCCACTGTACGATTGGGTTTTGGACAACATCACGATCCCTTGTCACCCGCGCCAATATGAATTTTCCCGCTTGGAACTGCATTACACCATCACCAGTAAGCGCAAGTTATTGCAGTTGGTCAACGAGAATAAAGTAAGTGGCTGGGACGACCCGCGCATGCCGACCATTCAAGGGATGCGCCGGCGCGGTTATACGCCCGAGGGCATCCGCGAATTTGCCAAGCGCATCGGCGTTTCCAAAAGCGCAAATAGCGTGGATATGGCAGTGATGGAAGGTGCAATTCGCGAAGATTTGGAGCTGCGTGTGCCGCGCGTGATGGCGATTATTAACCCGCTTAAAGTGTCCATCACCAATGCGCAGGGAGCGCTTACCCGCGAAGCAGATTTTCATCCCAATCAACCGGAGCTGGGTAAACGCGTTGTGCCATTTGGTAGCTCACTGTTTATTGAGGCGGATGATTTTGCCGAAGTGCCTCCAGCGGGATGGAAACGCCTGACGCTGGGAGGAGAAATTCGGCTACGTCACAGTTATGTGATGCGTTGCGATGAAGTGATCAAGGATGCAGCCGGGAAAATTATCGAGCTGCGTTGCAGCATCGACCATGACACTTTGGGTAAAAATCCGGAAGGACGTAAAGTAAAAGGCGTAATTCACTTCCTCTCTTGTGAGCACGCACTACCAGCGGAGATCCGTTTATACGATCGATTATTTACCGTGCCCGAACCGGATGCAGATAAAGAAGTGGATTTTTGCACCTATCTAAATCCGTCCTCGCTCACCCTGGTACAGGGCTGGGTGGAAAGCTGCGCGAAAGATGCTGCACCGGAAACCCGCTATCAATTTGAACGTCTGGGCTATTTTGTAGCTGATCGGCGTGACCATCAAACTGGCGGCAAACTGGTATTCAACCGCACTGTCACCCTCAAAGATTCTTGGGCAAAAGAACAGGGGTAGATGCCTACCAATCAATATGATAGACGAAAGCGGTTAATCAAAGCCGCAAAATGAAAATGCCCCTGAATTCCAGAATTGGAATTCAGGGGCATTATGTTTCTGTACATCAAATTTCAATCAACAACACGCGTTGACGGACACATAACCTTGCTCTAGCATTATCCAATAAACAATATGTTACATGAATTGGTGACACATCGGCCTGCTTTGAATGACAGATCCCTTTGCTCTCCAAGTCACTTATGACAGATCCCCTTGCTCTGCAAAACATTCTTGTCCAGCCATTTGCTCAAAAACATCATTTAGGTCACAGCGTGGACAAAACGGCCATTCGAAGCATGTATAATTTCCCCCAACCTGAGTGACTCTGGTGTGCTGTTACAGTCATTCAGAATGGTGTGCATGAAAACCAGCAACTCGGCCTTTGCGGAAGTCCAGGGCGGACTATCAAGATGTCTTCTCTGCGCAGATAAGCAGACGGCATGAAAGCGCACTATATATTGTGCCCTTATATTCAATACGTGAAGAACGTTTGCCTATTTCGTTCAGCTACATCTGGCTGATTTCATTTTCCATAAATAACGCCAAGGTTCGATATGCATGTTCAACAAGGAAGCAGTCTCGCCGAATGGCTGGGTCTTTTCCCCCATGAAATAGGTTATTTCGAACGCTATACCAAAATTCGACCATATTCGCCCAATCTGACAATGAGCTAACGACCCCTTGGGGAAGATTCTTGTCGCCCTCCTTGGACTCAAAACCCGTGTTATTCCACCACACATCTACTTCTGGATTATCCAAATCACGAGAGCTGTTATGAAGAGGAGCCCGCCCGAGTTCAACCATTACATCTTGCCAAAGCCTGCGCGAGGTCGCGCGCGCCCCAATGGCCGCAACGTAGGCTACCTCGCGCGCCCTGTCGCGTTTGAGAGCCTGTATCGTTCTTCTATCGCTACCAGCCCCAATGAACAGCTTGTTTTGCAGTAAGGCAACAAATGCTAAGTATTCGAATACAAATCTTGAAAAGAAGTCGCCCTCTTTAGCTTTCTCGTGCCAACTGACAATCAGAGGATCGTAGCTCGTCAGTTCATCCGTTATGATTTGAAACGCTCTTTGGCAGCTTGGACAGCAATACTCAACGATCCCAATGCCCCATGCGCCATAGTCTCCTGATAGTTCTGCGGCAAAATAATCCGCCATCTGACCATCCGTGGCATCTTCGTCTAGTTCAGCCAACTCGGTTCGGCGATCAACCTTGATCAATTTTTTGTCGCAGCTATCACATTTCATAAAATTTCCTTTAGCGCAGCTAATTGAGTTGACATACAGCGGCCATTCGCGAACTAGTGCATCGACCCACAGTTGTTATTCGAGCCAGCAATTAGCATGCTCCAAAGCTGCTATTCATCAAGCGCGTTGGGGCGGCAACAATAAATCAGCAGCGTTAGATGTCTCTTGATTTGCTTCACATTATTTTCTAGCACGGATGTCAAAATGCGCGGATGAACGGTTAATAGTTGGGCGGCAAGACCGTTGGTTTGGATAATAGTAGAGGATTGCCATCTATCAACATAGTGCCTAAGCTCCTCTAGCCGCCGCCAGCAAATCCCCGCCCATATCCTTCTTGAGCATCTCATACACCACAGCAAGAAATAGATCGCGCGCATCTCCGCCCTCATGGCTTAATAACTTTGTCGCTAGGCTCTGATGCGTCAGCATGGCGCTCGCAATTGCCGCGTTGATTGCCATTGGCAAATCGGCCTTTAGCGCATCTTCGCGAGATGCATTTTTCACCTGCGCCATCACTTGCGAGTTGTCGCGCAACTTTTCTGACACATGCACTGCAAAGGCCACCTTGTCTTTGTCGCTAATATCTTTGCCGAATGCGTCGTTAAGTTTTTTAATCAATTCGGACAGATATTTCTGCTCGCGGTCACGAGCATCGCGCAGGCCGTTGTCGGTAATGCCATAGAGCTCGGGTAATTTCTCGGATGCCAGCAGTCCGGTCAAGGTGCCGCCTTTAGTCGCCTTGTAATGCGTCAACGTCAGGTCGCCCAAATCGACTTGCTCTGGCGCAATGCCTTTCAGCCGCTTGCGTAACAGGCGGGCATAGCTTGCAAATGCTTCAAGGCTGGGGTCGCCAAACTCAACCAGTTGCGCCACATATTCATAGGTGCGCACAAACTTGGTCAGACTCTCGCTAAAGATCATCAGCTCATCACGCGTCTTGGTTTGTTCTGATCGCTGCACATCAGCGTGTTCCATGCCTTTTGTATCGGCTGCATCGCTGGCGATGCGCCACGCCTCATCCCATTGGTCAATGGCATCATTCAATGCCTTCAACTTGCCGTTGAAGCGGTCGGTAGCGGGTTGCGTCAGTGAATACAGCTTCTGATGTGTGACATTCTTATCCACGATGGCATCGCCAAAGGCAACGACTTCACTGGATTCATAAATCAACATGCCATCCAGTCGCTGCTTGATGTCGTACACGATGTTGGCATCTTGCACATCCAACACCCGCGCATCACGATAAAAAGTCTTGAAAGCATCGACAATCTCTTCCGCTTCGTTGGCAAAATCCAGCACAAAGGTTTTGTCTTTGCCGGGGAAAGTGCGATTCAGACGCGATATAGTTTGCACCGCTTCAACACCGGAAATCTTCTTGTCCAAGTACATCGCCACCAGCTTGGGTTGATCGAAACCGGTCTGAAATTTATTGGCGACAATCATCACGCGATAATCTTGGGTATCGAACGCCTTGCGCATTTCCCGCCCCCGCAGCTCCGGGTTCATATTGGTTTCGTTGAACTGATAATCCTCGGTGAACTTTTCGTCCTGCACATCTTTGTTCGCAACATCGCCAGAGAAAGCTACCATCGCATGGATGCCTTCATATTCCATGGTCTTGCAATAACGCTCCAAGGCCAGTTGATACTTCACCGCAGAAGCTCTTGAAGAAGTGACCACCATCGCCTTGGCTTGGCCGCTTAGCAGGTGCGCAACATTGGCGCGGAAGTGCTCAATGATGAGCTCCACTTTCTGCGCCACATTGGTGGGATGCAGAGACAGCCATTTCGCCAGCGCGCGTTTGGCACTCTTTTCATCTACGCGCTCATCGGTACTTTTCTCAAATTCTGAACCGATGCGAAACGCTACTTTGTAACTGGTGTAATTTTTCAGCACGTCGAGGATGAAACCCTCTTCAATCGCCTGCTGCATCGTGTACAGGTGAAACGCTACCGGCGGATTTTCTTTGGATAAGGGTTTCCCCGGTTGACGTGGCCGACCGAACAAGCTCAAGGTGGAATGCTTGGGCGTGGCGGTAAAAGCGAAGTAACTGGCATTGCCGGGACGCTGGCGAGACGACTGCCACACCGACAACTTATCTTCCTTACTCAACTTATCCCATTCTTCTTCGCTTTGTCCTGTCAGCACATAACGTAAATCATCGGCACTGCTACCACCAGTGGAGCTGTGAGCCTCGTCGATGATGATGGCGAAGCGCCGATCACGCAGACTCTGTTCGCCGAGGATCAGTTTTTGCGCGTAGGGGAAAGTTTGCAGCGTCACCACGATGATCGGCACACCGGCCAGCATGGCTTCAGCCAACTGCTGGCTTTTGGGCTTGCTTGATGTTTGACGATCAATCGCGCACACCACGCCGGTTTGATGTTCGATCTGCGCGATGGCCTCTTGCAGCTGCTTGTCCAACACCGTGCGATCTGTTACCACGATCACGCTGTGGAAATAAGGTTCGCCATCGGGACGACGCACTCGGATTAGTGAATGCGCCATCCAAGCGATGGTGTTGGTTTTGCCCGACCCCGCGCTGTGCTGGATAAGATATGGCTGGCCAGCTCCTTCCGCCTTAACCGCATCAAGCATCTTAATCACGCCTTCCCATTGGTGGAAACGCGGGAAGATCAGATTTTCTTTAAAATAGGTTTTGCCGTTAACATCCTGCGCCTCTTTGCGTTCCAGCAACACAAAGCGATGGAATATTCGCAGCCAGTTATCTTTTTGCAGCACCCGTTGCCACAGATAGCTCACCGGATATGTACCGTTCTCGCCCGGTGGATTACCTGCCGCGCCATCATTGCCACGGTTGAACGGCAGGAAAAAAGTGGAGTCGCCCGCCAGTTTGGTGGTCATGCGAATGTCGCTATCGCTCATCGCAAAATGCACCACCGCGCCGCGCTTGAATGCCAGCAGCGGCTCGGCGCGACCGGTCTTCTCATTCTTGGGTGGACGATCTTGGCGATACTGATGCATCGCCGCTTGCACTGACTGCGTAAAATCAGTTTTGAGTTCCACAGTGGCGACCGGAATACCGTTGATGAAAAAGCCCAAGTCAATTTCGTCAGCTTTATCCAACGAATAGCGCAACTGCGGCACAACGCGCAAGCGGTTGGCGGCGTAGCGCGCCAAGACGGTTTCGTTACGATCATCTTCTGGCAAGGCTTGACTCATTGCCAACGTGCCGCCGCCCGCGATTGAAAATCCATCACGCAACACATTCACCGTACCGCCGTCTTTACTTTCTAGCGACTTAACTAGACGGTCCAGCACGGCAACTTCAGCACCTGTGCCGTTTAAGCTGCTGAGCTTCGCCCACGCTTGCGGCTGGCTAATTTGCAGCCAACCGATCACATCTTCCGGGTACAGCGCCCGTGCGGCATCGTAATCGGCAGACTTGCCTAACAGCCAACCGGCTGTCGTAAGTTGCTCGACAATATGACGTTCGAGTTCGCACTCGTGGTGGATATGAGACATGTGCTGCCCTTTACTTATTCTGACCCCGTGTATGGCGAGTGAGTTTGTCTAAAGTTTATCTAAAGTTTGTCTAATTTTCGCCGTCTTTAGTCTTAACCAGAATCCAGCTGCCTTTATGCAAACCACCTGATTTTTCTATGGTTTTATCCCGCTTCGACATGGCATACAACAGGTTTCTCAGCTTATTGTCTTTCTGCTTCTCATCTAAAACGCTCGACAGTTTGTCTAAAATGAGCCGCTCAATATCTCGCCGTGTCGCAGAGCCATATTCAGCGAGGTAGGCTAGGATTTTGTCTTTGTAGTACGCATCGTCGAAAGCCCGATTGTGAATATATTCTGCGCGGTCATCCGTTGAATTGGCGATCTGCGCGGCAGCAAAGTAATTGGGCTTACGCCCCTCGATCAAGCCCGTCTTGCGCAACATGGCTGCGGCCTCGTCGGTAATCGACTGCTTTTTCTGCACACGGTCAAGCAACACCACCGTAGTCAGAGGCAAATCGCGGTTTTCCAACAACAAGCGAGTGTAGTTCTCATCAATCACATGCCCGTAGATTTCCAGCACCACCTTGTTCGGCTCAGACTTGCTATAGTCCGGCAGCGGGAAGTAGCGACTGCGCTGTGACAACGTCATAGTGCGGATGCCAAAGCCCATCGTATCAATCATGTTCAGACTAACCATCGCTTGTGTCAGCCAAGGGTTGCGATAACGGCTTGGTGTCTGCTCCCCGCTGAAATAGTCTTCCGGTTTGCCCTCGAAAAATCCGCCCGCATTCTCAAACACCAAGCGGTCAACGCGCTCGGTTAGCAAGATGCGAGATTGCAACTGGTAATCTTGATGTGCGATGCAATTGTGCAGTGCTTCCAAAATAACCCGTGTGTCGTATTTGCTTACCTCGGTGGCCAGCAACTGGTTTTGCGGGAATAACTTGTAGCCAATATTGCGGATACGGTGCAGAACCTGAGTCGTCGTCAGCAACAACGGCAGGCCAAAGTGCTCATAGGCTTGTTCCGCCCCAACCAGCTTCCAAGTAATCTGCGCCAAAGTGGGCAGAAAATGACTGGCCTCGCGCTTGCCCAGCAACAACAAAGCCGTGCGAGTGATACGCCCCTGTATGGTGATCTTCGCCTTGTCCAGAAATGTCGGCGTATCCCAATTGGGAATTTCGGCGACGAAGGGGGCGTTGCGATTTTTCTCCGCGAATTTCTCGCGCGCCAAAGCAACGGCATCCGGGTCAAGGTCATCCAGCGTTGCACCCTCTACAATCTGTGCCGACCAATCACTGCTATCAACAGACTCAGTGAGAATGGCATCGAGGCGCTCAGGGCGCATCTCAACCAACGCATCATCCAATCGCTGCCATGCCTTGTCGTGTGCATAGACGGGTAATCGTGTTCGATGCCGGGGAATGTGCAACACCCACACCGTCTTGCTTGTATCGCTAGTGGTAAAAACTTCGACACCGAAACCTTCCGAATCCAGATTGGTGCAACGCCCCAGTAAACGCTGGCGAATATTTTCGGGTGTGTAGTCGTGAAAATCCTGGATACCGACAATGCGTAGCGAAGCATCCTCAACACCGATAACCAGATGGCCGCCTGCCATATTGGCAATGGCCGAAACATAGCTGGCGATGTCTTCGCCCTTACGCCCCGACACCGCATGCGTCAGATTCTTGAACTCCTTCCATTCGCACGCTGCATTTTCTTTGGGGAACTGCACGCGCAAATAGTTTTGTAATTCTTGTTCGTTCATTTCATTCCTGCATCGCTAACAATCGCGCCGATAGGACATTCGAGTTCAAGTTCGTAGTGGGAAAGACTCACGCCGCCTCCCTGAGATCAATCTGGCCGGTGACTGCGGCAGTAATGAGTGCACTGCGGCGTTCTTTGAGTAGCTCGATGCTGCATTCGGTTTTGCTGATAAGGGTGTCGATGCGGGTGGTTTTTCGATCAAGGTAAGCTGTGATGGCTTGTTGCTCATCAAGCGCAGGCCAAGACGACTCGAAATTTCGCGTGAATTCGTCTGGAACTCGCTTTAATCCACCCGCGCCAGTCATCGCACCTTCACCAAGCAAACGAAAGCGGTCACTTTGTAGTAGATAATTAACGAAGCCAACGCAAGCATCTAAATTTGGACGAATGACTGTCAGCTCTGTTGTTCCGAATCCGATACCGCCAACCAAATTGCGCATGACAGCCCCTTTGCCATTCTCGAAGCAAGGTGTTACCTTCGCAAAGGTAACGTCGCCATCTTCAAAATAGGAGTAGCCATTGCGAACCTCAGCAACAACACGAGTTTTTTCAAGATTGATTGATCCATCTGTACCGATGGCTTCCATCGGCAAAAAAGATACTTCGGCGTCAGGCATCACCCCAGCTTTAATAGCCGGATTTAGGCTAGCCGCATAGCGAAGCCGTTTTACATTCCAATGCACCGGCACATCACCCAGCCATTCCACGCCGGAATCTTTCATCTTCACATTCGGGTCGAGACCCTTAGTGACAGCGTGAGTGATTAGCGCCTGCCGCTTCTCGCGCAGCAGTTCAATAAAGCGTGTTTTCCTGCTAACTAGCCCATCAATACGTATGGTTTCGCGCTCAATATGAGTCGCGATAGCTTGCTGTTCATCATAAGGAACAACCGGCAAATCAATCTGGGAGAAATTATCGAAACGAAGTGCCTGTCCATCACGAATAAGATCAGATGTGCTTTGCAACGCTTGAATATAAGAATCGCATTTCAGCAAATATCTGAAATACTGTGCATACACACCAGAGGAAGGAATCAACATTACATAAGCTGAGCTGATCGAACCACGTAACCCGCTCCACTCAATTCCGCCTTGAAAACTCCTCATGCTTATCACAAAGTCATTCGGCTCCACATGCTTAAGAATATCCGCACCTTTTATGACCTGAACAACACGCGAACCTTCTAGTGCCATAAAGTCAGCTTGATACAGAACCCCGTGTTTTTGCGATGCAGTTAACTGCTGGTCATTGTCTGTAGCTTTATCTTTACGCTGGGAAAATAATCTGCGACTCTGAACAATTTGCCAATGACTTGGGATTTGCTCAAGCCACTGTAGCCCTGTCTCTCTGTAAGCAGGATAGGACTTGTAGCGACTCATGCCGTTACCTCACTTAGCAACGCAGCAATTTCAGCTTCCACAATTTTTAAGTCAGCGTCAATGTCGGCCAATTTGCGCGGTGGCTGGTACTGGTAGAAGTAGCGGTTGAAATTGATCTCGTAACCGACGATGCCGATTTGGCCATCTTTCTCATCGCGCTTGCTCTCGTCTATCCAGGCATCCGGCACATGCGGCAACACTTCGCGCTTGAAGTAGTCGTTGATGTCTTGCTTGAGTGGTACGTTTTCGTTTTCACGAAAATCGGGATCTGGCATGAGCTTGCCATCGGCATCCTTGACTGGTTCGGCCTCGGCGCACTTTGTACCGAAGCAGGCGAACGCCGCTTTCTGCGCGGCCTTGCCTAGCTTCCTTACTTTGGCGGCCTTGAGGAAATTAGTCAGATCATCAAAATCGCCTCCCGTTTTCACTAACGCGGCAAAGGCATCGGCATGTTCCGCGCCCTTGGTGTCGCGATAGACGGCGTGATTTTCTGCTGTAACTGCGAAGCGCAAGCGCAGCGGACGTTCGACAGTGATACGGCGATAGCCGAAGTCGTTGGTGTTGAAAACCTTGCTGTTCGCTACATTCACAAAACCATCGTGCTGCCGGGCGATCTCAGCGATTTGCGCTTCCGACAATAACTTGCGTTTGCTGCCCAGCGATTTGCGCATCGGCGCGTGCATGGCGGTGGCATCTATCAGTTGCACCTGCCCCTTGCGGCTGGCTTCTTTGTGATTGGAGAGTGTTGAATTGCGTGTAAATCTGACCCACCAATTGCATTGAATTTTGACCCACACTTAAGTTTATATCTGAACGGTTTAGGTTGTGGATAGTTTTTTAGTTTTGCCTCCCTTTCCGGTTTGAGTTG
>JBAZVN010000002.1:0-258842 GCA_041660815.1 Gallionellaceae bacterium
TGGAACTGACCACCTGCACCGAATGCGGTGGACATTTCGTTACCCATACCGACGAACTGACTAAAAATTATGTGTGCGGAATTTGCCGTCCGCCCTCGCGCGCCGGTAAAACCAAGAAAGCCGCGTTAATGGATGCGCTGGCGGCTTAAATTACAGGTTGAAATTTTCACGGATGAAATACGAGAATTCTTGTTAACGATGTTGCAACATGCTGTTTAATTACATAAATTAAGGAGTCAATCATGCAAATTCATCAGTCTGTAGCTCATGGTTTACTATATTCTGTGTCTGCTCAGGATTTTGCGCAATTAAATTTAAGCGTTGCGGCACATGACGATTTTGATTGGGAAGCATATGAATCTGAATACACGCAAGAAACTCTGGCGAATAATGTGCTGGAGTTTTTGCGTGAGGTGGCTGGCAGGAAATTGAAGCGCTAAAGAATTGGGCTCTCTCTTCAAATACTAATTTTTGAGGATTTCGCCTGCAGAAATTAGCGGTGCTCTGAGCAATTCAAAATCCTTGGGGGGGACGTATTGTAATAAGGGTTTTTCATTGCCGCCTAAAGTAATATCCAGGCCGTGCTGGGGATAAAGCCAATGGATGATGCCGCTTTTGTTTTCGCGGATACGTTCTGCGGGTACGCCAAATCGTTTCGCAAAAATTGCCTCGTCGATTTTTACATTGGGTAAATAAGTCAGACTGGTTATGGGTAATTGACGAACGCGCTCTAAATCGTCCGGTGTGAGTGTAATACGTTTACCACTGGGGGTAGAGTTCATGCGTAGGCCGCGCTTATACATACCCATAATTTCAGCATCAGGCACAGCGACGGTCAGAACTAATTTTGCTTTCAGGCCATTCAAATTGAGCTCGTCGAAATAAGCTTCAATCAACATCTTCCCTTCATCAGACTTAAACAGACTTATATCGGTAAACTCTTTAAAAAGCTTCTCGGTTTCTTGCAAGGAATTCTGTCCCAACACAATACCAAACACCCGTGATGTATCCGGCGTGGGATGGGTAATTTTCCAGGGTAAGGTGTCAGGGGTGTTTTGGGTGTTATCCGGAATTAACAATAAACCCGAAATTGCCAAAACAAATAAACCGAGAATGCTTAAAATTATTTTTTTATCCACGACACATTATCCTTCGGCTGGAACAGGGTTTAAGGCGACGCCAGCACTCGGAATTTTGCCACTTTTACACTGATGAGATGCATCGTATTCCATTACTACCAAGGCGAGCAATGCAACCATGAAAGGAAGTTGGCCGATTCCAAATGCCAGAGAGTAGCTGGTAATTTTGCTAATGCCCAGTTGCGTGCCGCCAAATAACATAATGGCAGTAAATGTGCCGGTTATTAAAAATAACAAGAGGAATAGACGTGCACGCTTTGCAGCCAACAAGGTATGGCAGAGAACAAAATAGGAAGTTTCTTGAGCTTTGGCCTGTTGCGCCTTAAGTAAAACAAAGCCTAATAGCGCGATTGAGATAATTGGCATAAGCGCTAATGGCAGTAAACTGGATTTGATAAAGCCCAAGCCCAGCACGAAAAGAAATACGTGGATCACAATAAAATCGAAAAGTAATATGGAGTGAAATTTTTCAGCGCGTTTGATTTCAGCTATCGTAACTTGATGTTCCATTCGGGGCTCCTATAAATATACTATATTAAACAATTGGTTATATAAGTTTTGTGGTTTTATTTGATAGCAGAGTGATTTAATGAAATAATTTGCCCATAATAAAAATTCCAATTATCTTCTGTGCCCCCCGATTTTATATGTCGAATCGCGTTTATCAAAGCGGGAATATGACACGGATGCCGCCCTATATCAAACCTAATTTTTTGACTGCTGGTATAGTATAGAGAATTAATCAAAAAGAAATAATCATGAACACAAATTTAGTTTCAGTAGTGGGGAGTTTGGAAGTGGATCTGGACTTAATCCGTCGTTTGGACAGAAATGGTCCGCGCTACACTTCTTATCCCACTGCCGACCGGTTTACCGATGCGTTTAATGTCGACACATATAGTACTTGGCTTGCCAAGCGTCAAGCTGATGGTAGTAGTCGACCTTTGTCCTTATATATACACATTCCTTTTTGCAATACGCTGTGTTTTTACTGCGCGTGCAATAAAGTCATTACCAAAGATTTTAGTAAGGCCGGTGAATACGTACGCTATTTAACCAAAGAACTGGAAATGCAGGCGGCGCTTTTGGGACCTGAACGGCGTGTTGAACAGTTACATTTTGGCGGTGGTACGCCGACCTTTTTAAGTAACGATGAAATCCGTGAGTTGATGGGAGCGATTCGCAAGAATTTTACCTTAATCGAAAATGGTGAATATTCAATTGAAATTGACCCGCGTAAAGTAAGTGATGAAACGGTCGCCTTGCTGGGTGAAATGGGTTTTAACCGAATTAGTATCGGGGTGCAGGATTTTGATGCGGATGTACAAAAGGCGGTCAACCGTATTCAAAGTGAGGCAGAAACTTTGCAAGTTATTCGTGCTGCGCGGGCCAATGGTTTCCAGTCGGTCAGTATTGATTTAATTTACGGTTTACCTAAACAAAATTTAACCGGCTTTAAAGCCACCCTGGATAAAGTGATTGCAGCGGGCGCGGATCGTTTGTCGATCTATAACTATGCACATATGCCGACAATTTTTAAACCGCAACGGCGTATTCATGAAGAAGAATTGCCTTCGGGACAGCTTAAGCTGGATATCTTAAGCCTTGCGGTGAAAACCTTAACTGATGCGGGTTACATTTATATTGGCATGGATCATTTTGCCAAGCCGGAGGATGAGTTGGCTATAGCGCAACGCCAAGGTCGTTTGCATCGCAATTTCCAAGGCTACTCCACGCATTCTGATTGTGATTTGGTGGCAGTGGGCGTCAGTGCAATCGGCAAAATCGGACCAACTTATAGCCAAAATTATCGCGAATTAGAAAAATATTACGCAGCCTTGGATAATAATGAGTTAGCAATTATGCGCGGTCTGGAATTGAACGCTGACGATTTGGTGCGTCGCGAGATTATTCAAGCACTCATGTGTCATTTTGAAATTGCTAAAGCGACTTTTGAAACTGAATTCAAAATCAACTTTGACACATATTTTTCTACGGAATTAAAAGAACTGGTTGAATATGAAGCTGAAGGTTTGCTAATAATTTCCCCGCAGTTAATCAGCGTTACCCCCAAAGGACGCATGTTAATTCGCAATATTTGTATGGTTTTTGATAAATATCTGCGTACTAAACAGGAACATGCGCGCTATTCCAAGGTAATATAGCGCCCTAACACAAACGAAGGAATAGTATGAAATGCGTGGATGATTTCCGCTTGCGCTTTGGCAAGTACGAGCTGGTTCCAATTATGATAGGCGGAATGGGAGTGGATATTTCCACTGCAGAGCTGGCTTTGGAAGCTGCGCGTCTGGGCGGAATCGGGCACATCTCTGATGCCATGTTACCCACCGTAACAGATCGTCGTTATGACACTGACTTCGTTAAAACCAAGCTCACCCAGTATAAATATAACCTTGAAAATTCAGATAAAGCCGCCATCAAATTCGATCTAGGTCAGGTTGCAGAGTCTACCCGATTACATGTCAGCAAAACGATGGAAGCCAAACGGGGTTCCGGAATGGTATTCGTGAATATCATGGAAAAGCTGACCATGAATGCGCCCAAAGAAACGCTTAAAGTACGTCTGCACGAAGCGCTTTCGGCTGGAATTGATGGCATTACACTGGCGGCGGGATTGCATCTGGGATCATTTGCCATGATGGAAGATCATCCACGTTTTCACGATGCAAAATTGGGCATCATTGTTTCCTCACTACGCGCACTTCAACTGTTTTTGCGCAAAAATGCCCGGTGTAATCGTTTACCGGATTTTGTTGTAGTTGAAGGGCCGTTAGCTGGTGGTCACTTGGGCTTTGGTATGGATTGGGCGCAGTATGATTTGCATACTATTACCAAAGAAGTGTTGGATTATTTAAAAGCGGAAAAACTCGATATTCCCGTGATTGCCGCAGGCGGAATATTTACCGGTACCGATGCAACCGGCTTTCTAGAAATGGGCGCAGCGGCAGTCCAAGTGGCAACACGTTTTACCGTTAGCAAAGAATGCGGCTTGCCAAGTGATGTACAGCAGGAATATTTTAAAGCCAGCGAGGCAGATATAGAAGTGAACGGCGTATCGCCAACCGGTTACCCGATGCGCATGTTGAAAAATAGTCCGGCGATTGGCTCGGGTATTCGTCCCGGTTGCGAGTCATATGGTTATATTTTGGATGCCAACGGAAAATGTTCTTACATCGATTCGTATAACCGCGAAGTAGCGTTGCATCCCGAGGAGAAAAAAATTCAGGTGTTCGATAAAACCTGCTTATGTACTCATATGCGCAATTTTAAATTATGGACATGCGGGCATTACACTTATCGTCTTAAAGACACAACGCGCAAATTGGCAGATGGTAGTTATGAGGTCTTAACGGCGGAACATATCTTTAAGGATTATCAATTCAGTACCGATAACAAGTTATTGCTTCCTGCATAAAAAAAGGGAGCCAGTAAAAATATAATTTTTACTGGCTCCCTTTTTTTGATGTTTTAAGCTTTAGCCAGTTCACCCAACTTGGCATCCTCTACTTTGATATGGTGAATCAACCAATCGCGCAAATAAGCCAATACGTCAAACTGGGCTACCAAAGGGTTGACGTGTAGCTCTTCATAAAACTCACGGATCTTTGCTTCATAAGCATGATGTTGCGCTTCCTGACGCGTAATACCGGAAAAATGATAGTGCTTCATCATCATTTCTTCGCTGCGGAAATGTACTTTGGCGTAGGCATCCAAGGCTTTAATTAAGCGTGCAACCTGGCGCGCTCCGCGTTTATGAATCACCACGTCAAATAAATCATTAATTAAATCAAATAGATAGCGATGGTGTTCGTCAATAGTGTCAATGCCAACACTTAAGCTATCGTCCCACGGCACCCACGCATTTTCTCTGGGTTGAAGCGGGGGAAGTTTTAGTTCATGTTTGGGATCTATGATTTCATCGCAGTAAAGTTCTCGAATCCGTAAAATTTCCGGCAATGCAGCTTGAAAAGCAAGAATAATTTTCGGATCGAAATGTTTTCCGGATTCTGAAATAATCCAAGTGGTTGCTTCTTCGACACTCCATGCTTCTTTGTAGGGGCGTTCGGATGTTAGCGCATCAAATACATCGGCTATAGAGCAAATGCGCGCAAGTACTGGAATTTGTTCACCCACCAATCCTTGTGGATAGCCGCTACCATCCCAGCGTTCATGGTGCGAACCGGCAATATCCCGGGCTGCCGCGATAAGTGCATCATTGCCCGTTAATATTGAGGCACCTATATTGGTATGCGTTTTCATGACCTCAAATTCATCGGTGGTCAACTTGCCGGGTTTAAGTAACACAGCGTCAGCTATACCGATTTTTCCTACATCATGCATGGGGGCGGCAACATAGAGTAATTCCCTAAGTTCTGTGGATAGCCCATACGCTTTAGCAATAGTTTGGGCGAAATTGGTCATCCGCATAATGTGCCAACCGGTTTCGTTGTCCCGGTATTCCGAAGCGACACCCAAGCTACGAATAGCATCTGCGCGGGCCTCTTCAAGCTCTAATTCGCGAATTTTTAGTGTTTCACTGGTTAAAGCGCGATGCACTAGACCGGACAATGCACGTGCCAAGTCATTCATGAAGTCAAAATGGACAGGTTCGGGTTGATAATCCGGCGGCACATAAAATACGGTGTAACCAATTCCCTGACCATCAATATTCAGAGGGAGTAAAAAAGTGTGCTCTGAAACTGATTTATCCGGATTTTCTTCAATAGAAAAAGCAATAGTTTCGATGCGGCTTCGGCTGGGAATGCTGGCTGATGCAAAGGCACCGCTGGTCCATTGTAAATGGGATTTCCAAACCGGTAACATGCCAAATTGGGCTACTTGAAAATACCGGCCACGTGGATTTAATAAAACGACTGCCCCGCGAGATTCGAGAGGCAGGTATTGATTGTCTTTTAGCGTGGAAAATAAGCGTTCCAGCAGGATGTCCAAATCAGAAGAAGAGCTGCTAGAAATAGACAGCTCAAACACTAATTTGCTGATTGCCAACAACTCTTCTTCTTTATTCATCACTTCCCCCGTAACCACCCTGATGCCATTGTTGGCATTCTTAATGCGTGAAGTATGAACAAATATAGTTCAAGGTGCAAGCAAACTGGAAAAATCTTGTTTGCTGCATCCGTTAAATTTTACATATAGTTAAACAGTGATAAATCAGAAATTTGTTTGAAGGATTTTTGCGCAGCCTGCAAACTGGTTGTCTGGCGATTCAAATCACTAATTGCTTTGTTGTAATCCAAGTCCTGCAAGGTCGACAGGGTTTGTTTGAACTGTAAACCTAAATCCTCACCGGTGGTTTGCAAAGTATCGAGCTCATTTAAGCGTGCACCGAGAGAAGCTCGGGCAGTTAATACGCTATCCAATCCGCGATCCAGACCACTCATTGCTTTGCCAAGGCTGGTGGTTAATTGTGCGGGCGTCGCGGTATTTAAAGCCTGAATCAAGTCCGTCATGGTCTTGAATATGCCTTCATTGGAACTGGGTTTTACAGAAAAAGAATCTCCCGCCGCAGGTGTTCCACTGATAGAAAATACCATTCCAGGCAGAGTAATGGCCTGACCGGAAATATAGTTAACGTTGGATAAGTCGATGCCGTTGCTGTCAATAACAGCATTTCCATTTACGTCAGTAATTGAGTATGTAGCCGGATCGGCAAAACTGATAGTAAGGGGAAGATTGGCAATATTGACTGCACCCGTCACCGCACCCTGAGTAATAGATGCATTTCCGACATTTGTAGGCAACAAAGTTGCCGGATCAATTGGTGCTTCGGTAACAAATTTGCCATTGCCATTTTTGATGCGGGTGAATATATCAGCACCGGATTCACTACCGGCCATTTGTCGTGAGCTACTTACCTGAATCATACGTTGGCCATCATCAGCCATATATTGAATGCCGGTCGATGTATTGACGAAGGGAATGGTTTTGCCCTGATAGCCAGAAAATAAATAGTTTCCGGTACCGTCGCTAGTATTGGCCAGTGCAATTAATTGATCCAAGCGCCCCTGTAATTCGGTAGCAATCGTTTGTTTATCGTTGTTCGATAATGCGCCGTTACCTGCCTGAACAGCCGAGGTCTTAACATCAGACAGCAAATTGGTCACATTTTGCAGAACTGCTTCAGCCAGGCCAATCGAGCTTTTTGCCGTATTGCGATTTGTTGCATACTGGGTATTAGTAGCGTCGGCTTGCATGATTTGCAAAGCGTTAGCAGAAGCTGCCGGATCATCAGCCGGTGTTAACATTCGTCTTCCGGATGCAACCTGTTGATTTGTATGTAGTAATGCAGTCTGCTGTTGATTTAGCATCGATACATTCGTGTCAAATATAGTACTTGTACTTACACGCATGGCACACCTACCTTCCCAAACTTAATATCGTATCGAACAAAGAATTACCAATTTGCAGGGCTTTACCGGCGGCCTGATAAGCGCGCTGATAGCGCATTAAATTAGCGGCCTCTTCATCCAGATTTACCCCGGAAAAAGATTGCTGCGTGGCGACGGTTTGTGCAGCCATTGCAGTTTGTGCCGTACTGGTTACCTGTAACTCACGGGTTTTATTACCCACATCACTGACCCATTGCGCGTAAGCACCTTGAAAAGTCATTGTCGCCGCTCTACCGTTAGCGGGAGCGCCCAGCGTATTTTTTGTTTGTAAATTCGCCATTAGTAATGCATTGCGACTATCCGAAGTCGCATTAACATTAGGTTCAATGGTAAATGTATCGTTGTTGGCAGGTGTGCCGGCTATGCTGACATTTACCCCGCCAAAACTCAATGTTGCGCCGGGTATATAGGTTACTGGTGCGCCCGCAGCGAAAGTGGTGGAAATTCCTTTGTCCGTTAAGGTAACCGGCAAATTAGCAGGAAAGCCCGAAAATGTACCGATATTTGTAGCAGGATCAAGGGTATAAGTCAGGGTTACCGGAGCCATCACCGGCGAAGTGAAATTGGCTATTCCGGTATTGCCCGCAACTGCATTTATATTGGGACCAAAAGTATATGCATCACCCGGATTGGGCGTGCCGGATAAACTGGTTGTCCAGCCGTTAATATTAATATCTACTCCGGGCGGAAAAGCCAAGCCTTGTAAAACGCCAAGAACCGGATCAACAACAGGCAATTGGGTGGTTGAATCAATCACGTCAAATGATGATGCCGGGGTACCGGGAGCGCCACTAAAGCGAATAATTGCCGGACTGGGCGTAGTATCGGGTTGCCCACTTGCCAGCAGTGTTCCATTCACCGAGCTACTGGTGAAGCCTTGTACCGAGACGGAGCTAATTTTTCCTGAGCCCAAATTAGGGTCGGGATTGGGAGCTGTTTTTGCGCGAATTGGCATTCCGACAGCAATTTTGGCAGGGTCGGTAATGTTGACTGAAATGGTACTGGAGGCATCAACGGTAGGACGAATTGTAAAATTATCCCCTATGACCGCACCAACCGTACCCGGAATGGCCCCTTCAGTTGCCGTCAGGGATAAACCATCTACAGCAGGAGAGAGTTGTATTACCCCATTAGCATCGGGAGCACCGGGAATCAGAGTGGTTACAGTATTATCGAACAAGCGAGTTAAGGTAAAGTTAGCCCCGTTATATTTCAGTGTGTAATCACTTCCCGTCAGGCTGGCATAGTCGGCAGGATTATTAATGGAGGCTTTGATAATGGTACCCGGAATGGAATTTTTGGTATTGGCATACACTGTGGGAGTTGGTTGGGTGAAGAAACTTCCGCCCATACTACCGTTTAAGTCTTGCCCAAGCTGATGTTGCTCATTCACCAATCCGGCAATACCCATGGCGACACGGCCCAAGGCATTTTGTGAGGTAGTCAGGGTTGTTTCGCGGAAAGTTAAAAATCCGCCCAAGTTACCACCCTGGAGACTACTCTGTTGGATTGTGGTTTGCGCACCACTCATGTCAGTGTAAACAACATCCTGTTTGGATGGGTCGGTGGGGGATTGCACAATGTCCAAGCTGAAAACGTTGGTTCCAACCACTAAAGATTGGCCATTCCCCACAAAAATGTTGTAAGAGCCATCGTTTTGCTTAACCACCGAGGTTTTAATTTCGGTATTCAACTGGGCGACTAATTGATCACGCTGATCCAGCAAATCATTGGGTGTTTGAGAATTGGCAGATTGTTGCGCAACAATATTCTTATTAAGAGCGGCAATTTGCTGCGAATAGCTATTGACCAAAGAAACGCTGTTACTGATTTGCAAATTAACCGAACTATAAATATCGGTAAAACGCTGACCCAAGGATTGAAAGCGCGCCGTCATGGCATTGGCACTATTAAGCATTGCCTGACGGGCGGGTTGTGATTCCGGTGCGCCAGCTACATTATTGATGGCGCCAAAAAAATCCTGAATTGCTGGAGAAATTCCCGCATTGGGATCGGCAATTACATTATTGATTTCCTGAATTTGCGCATAATACGTGTTGAGCATCGCGGCCTGGCCCTGCTCGGATAATACCTGGCCATTCAGGAATTGGCTGTAAACACGGCGCACCGTATTAACTTCAACCCCTTGCCCCATATAGCCTGCGCCGGTGTAAAGCGCGGGGCGCGTACCGACTAAAACTTCCTGGCGGTTAAATCCGGGGGTATTTGCATTGGCGATATTGTGCCCAGCAGTCTGAAGACCCATTTGCGCTGCATTGAGCGCGCTTACTCCGATTGTCAAAAGACTGCTACTAGCCATGATATCTCTCCCACCGCTACATTGAGAAGCTTCAAACTTCTATCGGCACTTCACACCGAATCTTTAGTGAATACTTGATCAACTACGCCAAGGTATTGACGCTATTGATAACTTTATTTAACTTTTCCGCATAGTTTGGATCGGTTGCATAACCGGCTTTCTGTAATGCCTGGGAAAACTCTTTGGCATCATTGCCCGGACGCACCACTTCTGAATAACGCGGATTCTTACTTAAGGTGTTGGCGTAATCTTTGAAAGCCTCGGCATAAGAATCGTAGGCGCGAAATTTTTCTACCTGTTTATTCGCAATGCCATTGTGATACTCCGTAGTCATCACCTCGGTTACCTTACCCTGCCAGTTTGCACCTGCCTTGATGCCGAATAAATTATGACTATTACTACCGTCAGGCATTTTTATTTCACGGCGTCCCCAACCGCTTTCCAGCGCAGCTTGACCCACCATCAGATGGGCTGGAATACCTGTTGTAGCGCTGGCTTGCTGGGCATGCGGCATTAATTTCTGGACAAAATCCTGCTGAAAGTTTTCGTTATAAGCCGAAGGTACTGCATTTTTTACCGCTGAATTCGGATTGGGTAATATTGGAGCCTGGGGCCTGGAAGCGGCATCCACCGCTAAAGATGAATTGGAAAGTTGGCGTACCATGACATCCGCCAGTCCCATACCATGACCGGAGGAAATACTTTGTGCCAATTGCTGATCTAGCATGCCGGTAAACATCTTGGTTTGCTCGCTATCAAACATGCCTTCCTGGGGAGTCGCTTCGCGCATGCTTTTAAGCATCATATTTAGAAACACTTGTTCAAATTGTTGAGCGGCTGTTTTTAAGGCTTGATCCGGCGACTGCTTGGCTTGCAAGCGCAGCTTATCCAGCCCCTGCGCGTCCATGGCCAAATTAGCAATATTGTTAGTCGGGATGCTCATGATATTTAAATTAGCTATTTAATCAAGTGGTTATATAATTTCTAGGTCGGCATGTAACGCACCGGCAGACTTCATGGCTTGTAAAATAGCCAACATATCCTGAGGTGTGGCGCCAATCGAGTTTAGGGCACTAATAACATCACCGAGTTCAATGCCGCGCTTCAAATGCAGCAGATTACCCTTGTCAGCTTTGATTTCAATTGTTGCATTGGTTGTCTCGGCAGTTGTACCTGCAGCCAGCGCATTGGGTTGGCTCACCGTATTATCCGCGCTAATAATGACACTTAAATTGCCGTGCGCCACCGCGCAATCATCCAAGATAACCGACTGATTCATCACTACCGAGCCGGTGCGCGCATTGATAATAACGCGTGCCATACTTTGCCCGGCTTCCACGCGTAAATTCTCAATACGCGACATAAAAGCCACCCTTGCACTTCCTTCCGGTGCACGAACTTGAATCGTGCGAGCATCGAGTGCCGCAGCAATTTCATGTTCGGGTGAAACTTCACGGTTAATGGTATCAGCCAAGCGCATCGCAGTGGTGAAATCACCGGAATTAAGTTGGAAATAAATAAAGTCACCCTGGCTAAAAGAGCTGGGAACAGAGCGCTCTACCGTTGCACCGCTAGGAATACGTCCGACACTTAAATGATTAATAACGGTTTTTGAACCACCGGCTGCGGCACCCGCGCCACTGACCAACAAATTGCCCTGACCAATCGCATAGATTTGACCGTCGGCCCCCTTAAGCGGGGTCATTAATAGGGTACCGCCACGCAGGCTTTTTGCACTGCCTACCGAAGAAACCGTGATATCAATGGTTTGACCGGGACGCGCAAAAGCCGGCAATGAAGCCGTTACCATCACAGCGGCGACATTTTTCAAGCCAAGATTGGTGCCGGGGGGAATGGAAATCCCCATTTGCGCCAACATGGTAATAGTGCTGTTAGTGGTAAAAGCGGTCTGTTCGCCGCTACCGTCCAAACCCACCACCAGGCCATAACCGAGCAATTGGTTTTCGCGCACCCCGAGAATGCCGGCCATATCTTTAATGCGTTCGGCATTCACATCCAGTGAGATTAGCATCAACATGCCGACTAACATCCATTTTGTAATATGTTTCATGATAGAACCTCTTTAGAAAGGTAGGATGGCAAGGAATATACGGCTAAACATCGTCGCCACAGCGGCTGAGTCAATGTTGTTGGCATTTTTAAATTCTACTTGCGCATCAGCAACTTGCGATGACAGTACGGTGTTGTTGGCAGAAATTACGCTAGGATTAATGATCCCGGAAAAACGCACATATTGATTGGAATATTTTACGGTAACCAATTTTTCACCGGTTACCAGCAGATTGCCATTTTTTAATACCTCAATTACCGTAACAGTGATGGTGCCTGAGAAGGCATTGGTCCCAGAGTTATCGCTGGAACTACCGGATTTAACTGCATTGCTACCGGTTGTGGTTGAACCGCCAAAACCGTTGGCGGGCATAATCAAACTCAGGCTGCCCGAATTGGAAGCATTGGTGCTGGATTTTTCAGTGGCGGTCGTGGCCTCTGTAATACTAATAGTTAACACATCGCCTACATTACGGGCACGACGGTCTTCGAACAATGGACGACTTACGCCAGCCTGAAAGATAGAACCATTATCAAAAGTATTCGCACGGGATTGAATGACCGGACGTACGCTGAGAGGTTCCTTGATCTTGGTGGTGGGTGTGCAGCCGACCACCAGCAACATCAAGACCCCAAACACTATAAATTTAGATAAATTTCGCATAATCCTTCTCCTTGCTTTACGGCTTAATTAAATTTGCGACAGTTTTTGCAACATCTGGTCGGATGTCGTGATCGCTTTTGAATTAATTTCATAAGCACGCTGGGTTTGAATCATATTCACCAATTCTTCCACCACGTTAACGTTGGAAGTTTCCAAATAGTTTTGCGCCAAAGTGCCGGTACCGTTTGATCCCGGTTGATAAGATTGCGGTTGACCGGAAGAGGCGGTTTCCACGTATAAATTTTGACCGGTACTTTGCAGGCCGGTAGGATTAATAAAAGTGGCCAGATTTAAAGTCTGTATTAAGGTGGGTTGTGGAGTGCCGGGTGAAGTCACCCAAATTTGTCCGGTTTGATCAATCGTTACACTACTGGCATTCGCAGGAATCAACACTTCCGGTTGTATCAAATAACCACTGGCAGTGACTAACTGACCATTATTGTTGGTTTGGAACGAGCCGTCCCGCGTATAGGCGATGCTGTTATCGGTGGGATTTAATACTTGAAAAAATCCCGTGCCCTGAATTGCTACATCAAGTTTATTGCCGGTCTGCTGCATATTACCCTGGGTGTGAATGCGTTCTGCAGCCACAGGTCTAACGCCGGTACCAATTTGTAAGCCGGAAGGTAATTGTGTGAGTGACGAAGATTGCGCGCCCGGCTGGCGGATGTTTTGGTAGAGCAAGTCTTCAAAAACTGCACGCGAACGTTTAAAGCCGGTAGTGCTGACGTTGGCCAAGTTGTTGGCCACGACGTCCATTTGTGTTTGCTGGGCATCCAGCCCGGTCTTGGAAATCCATAAGGAACGAATCATCTCACTACTCCTTTATTAAGCCAGCTTCATGAAAGTGATCATTAGGCCAGTACACTTAACCCTATCTTACCGGCAAGTAGAAAAATCAAATGCGCGATAAGAGACAGAAAACGGGCTTAATTCAAAAGTGAAATAATGAGACGGATTAATTGGGTAGTCGCAAGGCAAAGAACGTTAAATTAAGCTTTATTAATTATGTAGTTATATTATTGGCTAGGCTTGAAAATTATCCCAAAAATAGCTGGTAAGCCGGATTATTGCTCTCATCCCAATGTGGATAGCCAAGCGTGTCGAGGAATTTCATCAATTCCTTTTTATCCTGAAGCGGAACTTGCATGCCAATCAATACTCGGCCGTAGTCCGCACCGTGATTGCGATAGTGGAATAGCGAAATATTCCAGTTATGATTCATACTGTTAAGAAAATTCATTAACGCACCTGGACGTTCGGGAAATTCAAAGCGATACATAATTTCATCTTTGGCTTCCGGGGCGCGACCTCCTACTAAGTGACGCAGATGTAATTTGGCCATTTCATTGTCGGTTAGATTCAGGGTGTTTAGATTGTGTTTTTCCAGTAGGGCAATCAGTTTTTCAGTTTCCGAGACATCGCGTACCTGTACCCCCACAAATACTTGAGCTTGGGTAGGATCGGCGTACCGGTAATTAAACTCAGTGATATTGCGATTTCCCAACAATGAACAAAATTTGCGAAAACTTCCCGGTGTTTCAGGAATCGTTACCGCCAAAATGGCTTCCCGTTTTTCACCAATCTCGGCACGCTCTGCCACAAAGCGCAGACGGTCAAAATTCATGTTGGCGCCGCATGCAATCGGAATTAGCGTTTGATCTTTTAGTTTTTCGCGTTTGGCATACAGTTTGGCGCCGGCCACTGCCAAGGCGCCGGCGGGTTCCAAAATGGAACGGGTGTCTTGAAATACATCCTTAATCGCGGCACACACCGCATCGGTATCCACCAGAATAATTTCATCTACATATTTTTTACAGACACGGAATGTTTCCTCACCGACTAATTTGACGGCTGTTCCATCCGAAAATAGGCCTACATCGCTAAGTGAAATACGCTTATTGGCTTTAAGCGAACGGTACATTGCATCGGAGTCAATTGTTTGCACACCGATAATTTTGATTTCCGGACGCACTTGCTTAACATAGGCGGCAACCCCCGAAATCAATCCGCCACCGCCGATAGCACAAAAAATAGCATGGATAGGCGCCTGATGTTGGCGCAAAATTTCCATGGCAATCGTACCTTGGCCGGCGATGACATCCGGATCATCAAACGGATGTACAAAAGTCAGATTATGTTGCTTGCCCAATTCTAACGCATGATCGTAGGCGTCGTTGTAACTATTACCGTGCAATACGATTTCAATGGCGCGCTTGCCGAAATGGCGCACTGCATCAATTTTTACCTGGGGCGTGGTGGTAGGCATGACAATGGTCGCTTTACAACCCAGTCGATGCGCGCTTAGAGCAACTCCTTGTGCGTGGTTACCTGCTGAAGCGGCAATCACTCCGCGTTGTAGTTGTTCGGGCGTGAGTTGTGCCATTTTGTTATACGCACCGCGCAGCTTAAATGAGAAAACCGGCTGTAAATCTTCTCTTTTAAACAACACGTTATTGCCAATGCGCGCGGACAGTGTGGGTGCATGTTCGAGCGGGCTTTCAATGGCGACATCATAGACACGGGCGGTAAGAATGCGCTTTAGATAACTTTGCATAATGTTCATTAAATTGGAGGATTACCGTTAAGATTAGCAGGAAAGTGCCCCAACCCCAAAAAGTTTTGCATGCGCGGTTTATTTCTTCAGCATTTCCTGCAATAATCGGGGCAGAAATAACATTTTTAAATTGGAGAAAAGATGGCACTATCTCAAGATGATTTAAAGCGTGCAGTTGCTCAGGCAGCGATTGCTTATGTACCTGCAGATTGTATTGTGGGTGTGGGTACAGGTTCTACTGCTAATTTTTTTATAGATGAATTAGCCAAAATTAAGCACAAAATTAAGGGCGCGGTTGCCAGCTCGGAAGCTTCTGCAAAGCGCCTGCAAGGTCATGGCATTGACGTAATTTCTTTAAATGAGGCGGGTGAGTTGCCGGTTTATGTGGATGGTGCTGATGAAATTACCCGTCATTTACATATGGTTAAAGGGGGTGGCGGTGCATTGACGCGGGAGAAAATTGTTGCAGCGGCAAGCAAAAAGTTTATTTGCGTTTGTGATGCCAGCAAGTTGGTTAATGTATTGGGAACCTTCCCCTTACCCATTGAAGTGATTCCGATGGCACGCAGTTATATTGCGCGTGAAGTGGTTAAATTAGGCGGTCATCCCAAGCTGCGCGAAGGTTTTACCACGGATAACGGCAATATTATTTTGGATGTACATGGTATGCAGATCCTTAACCCTATCGAGTTGGAAACAGCATTGAATCATTTACCCGGAGTGGTAACGAATGGATTGTTTGCACGTCGTTCTGCAGATGTGTTGTTGTTGGGTACGCCCGATGGCGTACAAACTATCACGTTGTAAAAATTAAATTAAATTTACTTTGCTAGACTGCGTTGCTTACAAAAAATTACTCTTTACATATCATGCAGATGCTGCGTACTAATTTTTTGTTCGCGCTTTACCTGGCTTCATAACCCATCACTTGCTACGCTTTTTGCAGCTTAGTGAGATGGCTAGTAGTTTTATTAGAAAATTTGAATTTCTGGATCTTCATGTCATAAAAAGTTCATGATTGACCGGTAAAATCACCAGACAGTCACACATCATTAAAGGAATTAGCATGGTAAGCAGCGAACATACCTCCAAACAATTTGATACGGAACTTGAGGAAGTTCGAGCGCGCGTATTGAAAATGGGTGGTCTGGTTGAAAGCCAGATTAAGTTGGCTATTGAATCGTTAATTACCGGTGATGTGGCGCTGATGAACCGCGTAATAGAAGATGACCATCGGGTTAATTCGATGGAAGTTGAAATTGATGAAATTTGTAATCATATTCTGGTACGTCGCCAGCCGGCGGCAGGCGATTTGCGTATGATTATGACCGTAATTAAAACTATTACCGACCTTGAGCGTATCGGTGATGAAGCGGAAAAAATTGCACGTATGGCAAAGCTGTTATCGGAAAAAGAGCGCCTGCGTCATCCGCGTTATAATCAAATTAAGCATGCTTCAGATTTGGTTATTGATATGTTGCGTAAATCACTGGATGCCTTTGCGCGTCTGGATTTAAGTTCGGCAGGACAGGTGGTGCGTCAGGATGAACTGGTCGACGAAGAGTTCCGCTCTATCATGCGCTATCTCATTACTTTTATGATGGAAGATCCGCGCACGATTTCAACTTCTCTGGAAATTCTTTTTGTGGCAAAAGCGATTGAGCGCATCGGTGATCACGCCAAAAACATGTGCGAATATGTGGTGTATATGATCAAAGGGCGCGATGTGCGACATGTCACCGTGGAAGAATTTGAGCGCGAAGTAAATTCCTGAGGTGCCAGTGCAGCACCAGCCGATTCTTGCCGCCGTTGACCTGGGATCAAACAGTTTTCGACTGCAAATTGCCCGCGTAGAAAATGAACAAATATATATGCTGGATGGCCTGCGCGAACCGGTGCGTCTGGCGGCGGGCCTGACTGAAAATAAACTCCTCGATAAAGAATCCCAACTGCGTGCCTTAGCGTGCCTGCAACGCTTTGGTGAACGTCTGCGCGGTTTACCCGCCGAAGCAGTGCGTGCAGTGGGGACGAACTCGCTGCGCGTGGCTAAAAATGCGGCAGATTTTTTACCGCAAGCTGAGGCTGCTTTGGGTTTTCCCATTGAGGTAATCGCGGGGCGTGAGGAGGCCCGATTAATTTATTTGGGTGTTGCGCATGCTTTGCCGCAATCGGACGGTAAACGTTTGGTGATGGATATTGGCGGCGGTTCAACCGAATTTATTATCGGCAAAGGACTTGATCCGCTTAAGTTGGAAAGTCTATATATGGGATGCGTGAGCTTTAGCCTGCGCTTTTTTCCGGATGGCAAAGTCACCAAACATAATCTCAAGCAGGCCGAGTTGGCCGCGCGTAATGAATTGCAAACAATCGTTAGTGCTTACAAACATACCGGGTGGAATTTGGCTTTGGGTTCTTCCGGCAGTGCACGGGTTTTGTGCGATATTCTGGAACAAAACGGATACAGCGAAGCGGGCATTACGCTTGCAGGTTTGGAGAAATTGCGCACTGAAATGATCCGGGTGGGTGACGTTCGCCGACTCGAATTACAGGGGCTGAAGGCAGATCGTATACCGGTGTTGCCCGGCGGCTTTGCTATTATGGTTGCGGCGCTAAGTGAATTGGGTATTGAGCAAATGCTTCCCGCACTGGGCGCTTTGCGTGAAGGTGTATTGTATGATCTGCTCGGGCGCTTCCATAACCACGATATGCGCGAAGTCACCGTGCAGCAATTTATGCGGCGTTATCATGTGGATATTCGCCAAGCGGAGCGGGTAACTCAATTGGCGGCAACATTGGCAGAACAATTTTTTGCTGCGCGGCCCAATGAAGAGGCACTGCGCTTTTTGTGCTGGTCAGCTCGCTTGCACGAAATCGGCATTAGCGTGGCACATAGCGGATTTCACAAGCATACGTCTTATATATTGAAAAATGCCGACATGCCCGGTTTTTCCAAAAAAGAACAAGATCGTTTAAGTTTGTTAACACTGGCACAGCGCGGCAATTTGGACAAAATGCGCGGGCAACTTTTTTCTGCGTTTTCCGCTGCAGATATTGCACTGGTGATGGCGCTGCGTTTAGCTACTTTGTTTTATCGCAATCGCAGTGCAGTGAAGTTACCTTCCATGCAAGGCTATATGAATGGCAATAAATTTCAACTAGTTTTGCAAGCCGATTGGCGTGCAAAAAATCCGCTTACTGATACTGCCTTGCAAGAAGAAGCCAAACAATGGCGCGATTGGGGTGTGATTTTGCAACTAACTGAATAATAAAGAATAAATTTTTTGGTTGTATAATAGTACTCAATTATCTGTCTTAAAGCCGGGCTTTTATCAGTCAGATTATTGCTTCCCGTCAAATTATTCTCCACATCAATATTCCGGATAAATTAAAATGCGAACAAGTTGGCGTTTGTCGAACTATAAAAATATCCGGGAGTGAATATGTACTCAAATAATTCTTCGGTGAATTTAATCGAAGCTATTCATCATCTTGATACACTACCTGCAATGCCGGTCATCGCGCAAAAAATTCTCGCCCTGAATCTGGAGAGTGACGAGGGTGAGCGCGCCATGCTTAAACTCATCGAAAAAGACCCGCAGATTGCTGCCAAAATAATCGGCTTGGCTAATACACCGCTATTCGGTGCCGCAAAACGTATTTCTTCAGTATCCGATGCTTCCATGCTGCTGGGTATCACACGGGTGAAGTCTGTAACAATGGGTATCGCCGTAATGTCTTCGCTGATTAGGAAACCAGCTGGAAGGCTGGATGTACAAGGATTATGGCTACACAGCTTGGCGATTGCCTTAGCCATGCGCACGATAGCGCATGCCATGCCGCGCAATATGCGCCCATTGGATGATGAGATATTTTTGGCCGGATTGCTGCACGATATTGGCTTTATGGTGTTAAATCATCTGGATCAAAAACGCAGTGACGAGCTGCAACTTATGCTTGCCACGGATAAAGTGCATTCCTCCACAGAAATTGAAAACAATTTGTTGGAGCTAAATCATTGCGAACTGGGGGCAGAATTGGCTCACTTCTGGGAGCTTCCTGAGCAGATTGTTGCCGTGCTACGCTATCACCATGATCCGGAAAAAGTCCAAGCAGAAGTGGGGCAGCCTTTGGTAAGAATGGTTAACATTGCCGAAAAAACGTTAACTGCTTTTGGCATAGCAGAACACGAGGGCGCGGAAATATCGGCCGACGAATGGCAATCAATCGGGATTGCTGCCGATAAGGCGCAGGAAATAATACAAAAAATTAAAGAACAAGCCGAAGAGACGAAATTGGCCGCCGGAAATTTTCCTTAATAATCAATTGGATATAGATTTGCCTGGAGCTTGGCGGGTAATCGATGCAAGTCTGACAGTACTTCATTCATTTCATTAATTGCAATCAGTATGCGACGCGTTGCTTGTGAAAATTCATTTTTTAGCAGGGCAATGGCTTCATCCTGATGGCCTTCAAGAAGGCAAGTTAGCATTAGTCCGGCATAAAAATGAAAATCATTATGGCCATTTTCCAGGAGTTGAAATGCGGAAAGATGGGCATATTTTTGTTTGCCAACCCCAGTGAGCCACAGCCCAAGATCACAACAATTGTTGATTCTTGCAAAATTCGGCGACCAAGTTTCAACTGCATTTCCTTCAATGTGACTTTTTAAAAGATGGCGCCATTCAACGTGACTCATAGCCGCACTCACAAAATCAATACCATCAAACAGAAATGCCATATCGCTTGATTTTTTTTGATTGACTGGCATCTTTCACCCCGTACCAAGAAATATTCTAAGCGCTTATTTATAAGGTACTTAAACGATAAAAACAATATGCCAAAATATCTAGATAACTTTCAAACAGGAATATGCCTGCTTAAAAAAGATATAGATAGGCTAGTACAAATTAAGTGCTTCTCATAAGTCGGGATGGGCTTGTTATAATGAATTATCAATTAATGAGAGCGATATCATGAAATTTATCTTTAGCTTTTTGATGATGTTTTTGCCTGCAATTTCTTTGGCAATGAATTCGGCACCAGAGTTGGCGGCCAAATCGTATGTGTTATACGACTACAGTAGCAATCAAATTTTACTCAGTAAAAATGGTCACGAACGTTTTCAGCCCGCTTCGCTAACAAAACTGATGACAGCCTATGTCACCTTTTCAGCTATTAGGCAGGGTAAATTATCTATTAATCAGGAGGTTATACCGTCAGCCAATGTATTGCGAACACAGGATGAAGAATCGCGGATGTTTTTGGAACCGAATAAACCGGTAAAAGTTGATGATCTGCTACGTGGTTTAATCATTCAATCGGGAAATGATGCAGCGCGGGTTTTGGCGGAAACGGTTGCCAATCATGAATTAGCTTTTGCCACTGATTTGATGAATAAAGAAGCACAGCGTTTAGGTATGAAGAACACTCACTTTGTTAACTCTACCGGATTGCCGGAAGATCAACATTACAGTAGTGCTTATGATTTGGCCTTACTTGCAGCCGCAATCGTGCGAGATTTTCCAGAGTTTTATCAAATATATTCGATGCGTGAATTTCAGTACAACAAAATTAAGCAGTTTAATCGCAATCAACTGTTATGGTTAGATCCCTTTGTTGATGGAATGAAAACTGGACATACCGAAGCGGCAGGTTTTTGTTTAGTGGCTTCTGCCAAAAGAGATCAGCATCGCTTAATTTCTGTTGTGATGGGGACTGCGACTGAAAGTTTGCGAACCAGCGAAAGTCAGCGCTTGCTCAATTTTGGCTTCCAAGAATTTGAATTGCTGCAGTTATACAAAAAAAATCAGATGGTCACTTCCTTGCGTACTTGGAAGGGCACGGAACGCGAGGTGGGTATCGGCTTCCGAAACGACGTATTTATTACTATTCCCAGAGGCCAGCGCCAGCTACTTAAAGCTGCGGTAGAAACCTATCAGCCGGTAATAGCGCCGATTGAAAAAAACCAGAAAATTGGGCAGTTAAAAATTAAACTAAATGAAAAGCCGTATATTGAGTATCCTTTATTTGCGTTGGATAACGTACCCGTAGCGAATGTGTTTTCTCGCGGAGTTGATACCATCAGATTGTTGTTTAGATAGAATAAATTCATTGGCGGGGTGGCGAATATGGTAGTTTATTTGAATGGAGAGTTCTTACCTATTAGTGAAGCCAAAATTTCCGTGCTGGATAGAGGCTTTATTTTTGGAGACGGTGTTTACGAAGTCATTCCGGTGTATTCCCGCCATGTGTTTCGTCTAGCCGAGCATTTGCGCCGTTTAAATCATAGTCTGGAAAGTATCCGGCTTGCTAATCCGCACAGTGAGTCTGAGTGGACTAATATTATTAATGAACTGATAGCGCGTAATGATCCTGAAGACCAGTATTTGTATTTGCATATTACACGCGGAGTAGCAAAACGAGACCATCCTTTTCCCAACCCGCCGGTGTTACCAACAGTTTTTGTGATGAGCAATTCCTTGAGTACCCCTGCAGTTGAATTGCTGCAAACCGGTATTGCTGCTATCACGGCGGCGGATAATCGCTGGTTACGCTGCGACATCAAGGCGATTTCTTTGTTACCCAACGTATTGCTCAGGCAGCAGGCAATTGATGCCGGTTGTGCTGAAACCGTCATGATTCGTGATAATGAATTTTTAACCGAGGGTTCGGCAAGTAATATCTTTGTGGTCAAAAATGGAGTGTTACTGGCACCGCCCAAAGATAATCTTATGTTGCCGGGAATCACCTATGATGTGCTTCTGGAATTAGCCGCAGCGAATAACATTCCCGTACAAATTCGAAAAATACTACTGAATGAGGTAGTTACGGCAGATGAGTTACTGCTTACTTCTTCGACCAAAGAAGTACTGGCGATCACACAACTGAATGGAAAGCCGGTGGGCGCCGGAAAACCTGGAGAGATGTTTGCGAGAATCTATGCCCTATATCAAAAATTTAAACGAGAAGTGATGCGGCCATGACCCTAGAACATAGTTTGATTGAATACCCCAGTGACTTTCCGATAAAAGTTTTCGGGCAATCCCAAGAAGGATTTTCGCGTGCCGTCATGGAAGTTATTTTGCGTCATGATCCGGATTTTCAGGCAGCTAGTATTATCAGCAGAAACAGTAAAACTTCGCGTTACGTCAGCTTAACCTGCACGGTACGCGCCACATCGCGCGAACAGTTGGATGCTATCTATCAGGATTTATGCGACAACCCGATGGTGGTGATGGCGCTGTGAAATCGGCAGAGTTGGAGAAACCACAGCACCTTCCTCCCGAGCTGAAATTCCTGGGACTGGTTGAATACCAAGCCACCTGGCGTGCTATGCAAGAATTTACCTCACAGCGCAGCGCTGAAACGCGCGATGAAATTTGGATACTGCAACATCCTCCCACATTTACCCAAGGGCAGGCCGGCAAACCGGAACATCTGCTCAATGCGCAGCAAATTCCGGTGGTGAAAATAGATCGCGGCGGTCAGATAACCTATCATGGCCCGGGTCAAATTGTGGTTTATTTATTATTGGATTTGCGCCGCTGGAAAATAAATGTGCGTGACTTGGTTCGGTTGATGGAGCAAGCCGTTATTAATATTTTGGCGGAACTAGATATTTTGGCGCGGGGTAAAGTCGAGGCGCCAGGGGTGTACGTGGGGGAGGCGAAGATTGCCGCACTGGGTTTAAAAATCCGCAATGGATGCTGCTATCACGGTTTATCGCTGAATGCGGACATGGATTTAACGCCTTTTTCTTATATCAATCCCTGTGGCTATCAAGGCTTGCAAGTGACACAAATAATAGACCAGGTAAAACAGCCGAATGCACTAATCGCGTCACAGGTAGTGGAACAGCGTCTCGCCCGTGAATTAACCCGGTTATTGCAGGCACATAATAACTGAGCGCTAAAAAATAATTTCTGCACCTTCGCGGGCCAAGCGAATATCGAGATCGCCCACTTTGCCTGCATGACGCGCCAAGGCAGCAGCAAATACTTTTTCCAGTTCATCATCACTGCGTGTAGGTTCGTGGTGCGTGCAATATAAAATTTTTACACCGGCGTCAACAGCCAGTTGAATACTACTATCAAAGGTTCCATGCCCCCAACCCTTTTTGGATGGATACTCTTCCAGTGTATAGGATGAATCGGCTACCAGTATATCCACGCCACGCATCGCTTTAACAATAGACCTTCGTTGTTCTTCGATGAGCCCCTGAACTTCTGCATAACCAGAATCTCCATCTTCGTAAATATTGTAGTGGGGCTCATGATCGCCGGTGAAAAATATAGATTTATTATTACAATCAATGCGATATCCAAGATTAATAACAGGGTGGTTGAGAAGGATAGGGGTAATCTTAGCGCTACCCACTTCAATCTGGACATTGGGCATTAAAGCTACATAATCAATTTGCGATTTCATTTCTGCTTCGCGCACTGGAAAAAAACTATATTGCAGTTGAACACTAATTATTCGTTCCGGTCCCTCGCCTGAGATCGGGTCAAAAGCAGAATACAACTTAATGGTATTTCCCGGGATAAAAATCGGGATAAAAAAGGGCAGGCCTTGAATGTGATCCCAATGACTATGTGAATTGAAAATGTGAGCTTTAACCGGTAGTTCTTTTAACAACGATTGTGCCAAGGGAAAAATACCGGTACCACCGTCCAGAATAATGAGGTCATTGTCATCCGAGCGAACCTCAAGGCAAGTGGTATTCCCGCCGTAACGCATGGTCTTTTCACCCGGGGAGGGAATTGAACCACGTACTCCCCAAAATTTTAATTTCATTCGTTAACTTCCTTTGCCCACCTGGGCAAAAACTTGTGCTTCACTGGAGAGCTGCGAGATATCGCCTAACCTGACGATCACATCTTGCAGTGAACCACCGAAAAATTCAAGCAAAGCAGGAGGAAAATCTTCAACAATACTATCTCCTGCATAACCCAGAGATAATTGCTTACTAATTTGGTTGGCGGCAAATAGACAATTCAGTACGGTGCTATCCGCATCAGTCACATTATGATGGTTACTGATATTGTTGGTCAGGCGTTTGGGAAATTGCCATCTTTCCACCAACATACCGCCCACTACCGTATGGTCGGTGCCGATCATTTGTTGCTCTGCCAAATATAAAGGGATGCACTGCTCTTTGCTGAGTGCTAAAGCTTCCCTAAATTCAGCAGGCATAAATTGTGCGAACACCACCTTGCCAAAATCATGCAATAAACCGGCCAGATAGCAATCTGCCGGGTCGGTATCATCTTTGCTAAATTTCTGACACAAAATACGCGCAATGCTCGCGGTGGTAAGTGAGTGCAGCAAATATTGCTGCACATCAAATCCTGCTGCATTCTGTTGTGGTAAAGAGCCCATTGCGGCAAAAGACAGTGCCATGTTTTTGACGGTGTTGAGTCCCAAGTACACCACCGACTGATTGACCGAAGTGATCTCTTTTGGAAAACTGTAATACGCTGAATTGAGTAGGCGTAACAACTTCATTGTCATCACTGGGTCTTTTTCAATGACCATGACCAATTCTTTGGGTTGGCAATTGATATCGCGCGTTAACTCAAGAATGCGTTGCACACTCTTGGGGAATGCCGGCATTTTTTCAACTGCATTGGACAGTTTTTTAGTAAGCTCGGCGGAAGTTTCAATCATATAATTTGCAGTGACGCATCAGCAGTAACATACAATGTAATTGTATTTGCGGGAAATACCCGTAAATTTACCTTAAAGTAAGCCTTTTGAATAATAAATTTTCAAAAAATTTTAATAAGTTAATACTGACGACCACCATGACAGTTGAAAAACAAACCGGCTCAGCCAAAACGGCGCGCAACCCGATCAAAATTATTCCGCTACAAACACGTTTGCGCAAGCCCGAATGGATTCGCGTGAAATCAGGAAATAGTCAAAATTATCATGATGTTAAGCGGCTATTGCGGGAAAATAAGTTGCATACCGTGTGTGAAGAAGCTTCCTGTCCCAACATTGGAGAATGTTTTGGCAAAGGAACTGCAACCTTTATGATCTTAGGTGATGTTTGCACCCGCCGTTGTCCTTTTTGTGATGTGGCGCACGGCAAACCACAGCCTCCTGATGTTAATGAGCCCGCCCAGCTTGCGCAATCTATCGGTTTACTCAAATTAAAGTATGTGGTGATTACCAGTGTTGATCGGGATGACCTGCGTGATGGTGGCGCGCAACACTTTAGCGATTGCTTGACGGCAATACGCGCCAGTTCGCCACAAACTAAACTGGAAACGTTAGTACCGGATTTTCGCGGACGCTTGGAGATTGCCTTGGAGGCAATGGGGAAAAGCTTGCCGGATGTGCTGAATCACAATTTGGAAACGGTACCAAGATTGTACAGTTTGGCACGCCCCGGTGCCGATTATGCGCATTCACTTAAGTTGCTGAAAGAATTTAAAGTGCGCTATCCGCAGGTGACTACTAAATCCGGTTTGATGCTGGGTTTGGGAGAAACGGATGATGAGGTGTTGCAAGTTTTGCGCGATTTACGTGCGCATAATGTTGAAATGTTGACTCTGGGACAATATTTACAACCTTCCGACGGGCATTTGCCGGTGTTGCGCTACGTCGAACCGGCAACCTTTAAAATGTTTGAACAAGCAGCGTTGAAAATGGGATTTTCACATGCCGCATGCGGTCCTATGGTGCGTTCAAGTTATTACGCGGATGAGCAGGCACACAGCGCCGGGGTATGAGGCGTCCTTAAGCAGCGCGCAACCAGAAATGAAATATCTAACCCTTTATAATCAGCACACTATAAATTAGCATGCGCATAAAAACAATTCAATCGCATCTGCGCGGCCTGTCCAATCCTGTGACTGCTGTGGCTTTGCAGCGCTATTTTAAAACTGCTCCAGGTGAATACGGCGCTGGAGATATATTTTTGGGCATCAAAGTACCTGTGTTGCGCGCGCAGCTTAAAACTTTTCGGGCTACTGAGTTAACGATAATCGCGGATTTACTTTCTTCGTCGTATCACGAAGAAAGACTGTTCGCGTTGATGCTGTTATTGGACAGTTATCAGCGCGGCAATGAAGTGGAAAAGCAACAAATCTATGAGCTGTATCTTGCCAATACCGTCCACATCAATAACTGGGATTTGGTGGATAGCAGCGCCCCGCGCATTGTGGGGCACTATTTAGTTAACAAACCACGGGATATTCTTTATCAGCTTTCCGCCTCAACCTCACTCTGGGAAAGGCGCATCGCTATTCTTGCCACATTTTATTTTGTCGGCCAAAAAGATTTTTCGGATTCTTTTAAGCTGGCAAAAATCCTCCTGCAAGACCCCCATGATTTGATCCATAAAGCGTTGGGCTGGATGTTGCGGGAAATTGGCAAACGCGATTTGGCAGAAGAGGAGAAATTTTTACAGCAACATTATGCACACATGCCGCGCACGATGTTACGTTACGCAATTGAACGTTTTTCTGAAACACGTCGTCAGAGTTACCTGAGGGGTGAGGTTTAAGCTTAACTATGGCTGCTTTTTTGCGCGTAAACTCACCTATAAATACTATAAAAAACAATTGACAGCGCACTGTTGTTAAATTAAATTCGCGCAAGCTATGCAAATCCCTCAATTCTTTAACCTGTTTCAACGAAAAAACCAGGCTAGCGGTTGGTGTTGTATTGCGCTGAATGAGCGTGGTGCCTATATCGTGCAATTAAAACGTTCGGGTAAGCAAATTCAAGTACTGCAGTGTGAGTATATTCCGTTGGAAAAAGTGGCGCCACTGGAATTATCTAAATTAATCAAAGAGTTAAGATTGTTCGGCGAACAATTTACCACCTTATTGGGATATGATGAGTATCAAATATTAATGGTGGATTCGCCAAATGTGCCGCCCGAAGAGTTAAAAACAGCCATCCGTTTTAGAATCAAAGATTCATTAAACTACAAGGTAGAAGACGCCACCGTAGATGTTCTGCAGATTCCGGGTAGCAAAATATCTGGAAATCGTCCTCAATCGTTGTATGCCGTTGCTGCATCCAATGAAACCATACAAAGATATATCAGTTTGTTTGAAAAAGCGAAATTGAATCTTTCGGTGATTGATATTCCAGAAATGGCGCAACGCAATATTGCCGCTTTATTTGAAATGGAAGAGCGCGGTTTAATTATGCTCACTTTTGATGAACGCGGTGGTTTGCTCACTTTTACCTGTCAGGGGGAATTATATTTATCCAGACGGTTGGAGATTACTTGCGGGCAGTTGCAGGATGCAAACGAAAATTCACGGCAGCAATATTTTGACCGGGTGGAATTGGAAGTTCAGCGCTCTCTGGATTATTTCGACCGGCAATTTCATCAAGTATCCTTGAATCGAATTTTGGTTTGCGCACCTGAAAAAACCCGCCTGACTGAATTACTTGCGAATAGCCTGGGCTTACCCGTTGAAAAATTGGATATAACTCAGGTGATGGATATAAGTGCCGTGCCCGCATTGCAGGATGAAGAATTTTTACTGAATGCATTACCGGCGTTGGGCGCTGCATTGCGTACGGAAAGTCGTGCGTTATGAGCCAGCAAATCAATTTATTTAATCCGTTATTTTTAAAACAGAAAAAATATTTTTCTGTTTTAGCCATGTTGCAGGCATTGGGTTTAATTATGCTGGGAGCGGGCGGGTTTTATGCATATGCCTTGCAACAGGTCAATATTCTGGCCAGACAAACTGTAGATACTGCAAAACGTTATGAGACCGAACAAATTAGATTTAATAATTTTGCCAGGGAGTTTTCACCGCGAGAATCCGGACAGGCTTTACAAAATGAAGTAAAAAAGCTGGAAGTAGCACTAATCGCCCAGAAAGAAATTCTTGATACATTAAAGACCGGCGCAATTGGCAACAGTGAGGGGTATTCCGAGTACATGCGCGCTTTTGCTCGGCAAAAGGTGACGGGTTTATGGTTAACAGGTTTTGAAATAGATGCCGACGGTATTCAAATGAGTTTGTATGGCGCTGCACTGCGTCCACAATTAGTACCGGTTTATATTCAACGTTTAAGCAAAGAAAAAATCATGCGTGGTAAAGCATTTTCTTCTTTGCAGATGCAGCAACCTCAAGCCAAGCAAAATCAGCCGGTAACGCAAAATTATGTAGAGTTTCGCATGCATTCGACGGTGGACAACCAGGAGAACGAGGCGGAAATAGAAATTCAAACAACTGCCGCGCCGGAATTATCGCTGCCCGAAGCAATGAAATTATTGCCATCCAATCTGGGAGCCGGTGCAAAATGATCAAGACTAAATGGGAAAATTTGACTGCAAAAGTTGATGCGATGTCGCTTCGCGAGCGGGTATTAATGTTCGCCGCAGCCCTATTTTTGCTGGTTACGCTGATTAATTCAGTGTTTCTTGATCCATTGTTGGCGAAACAAAAGAAACTGTCCAAGGCGTTGGTTCAAGAGCAGGAAAAAATGAAGGAAGTTCAAGCGCAATTGGAAGCATTGTTGCAGGCTAAAAAAGAAAATGAAAACTCGCCCTTGCGCGAGCAAATCCGGCAAATTCAACGCCAACTTAAAGAGGGTGAAGTCTATTTGAAAAGTCGCCGTGATAAACTGGTTCCACCGGAAAAAATGGGGAGCTTGTTGGAGCAAGTTCTCGGAAAAAACGGGCGGGTGCAACTTGTTAATCTGAAAACACTGGAAGCAACGCCGTTAATTGAAGCGTCAACCGCTAATCCCGGTGGTAGTGCGGTCACAGTAAAAACCGGCGGGCTGGAGCGTCAGGTGTACAAGCATGGTGTGAAAATTACGGTACGCGGCAGTTATGCAGATTTATTGAATTATTTGTACGCGCTGGAAAAGTTGCCCACGCAAATGTTCTGGGGTTCGGCAAAAATGTCGGTGAACAAACACCCTGAAGTGGAGTTGACGGTGACCTTGTACACATTGAGTTTGGACACCATATGGCTGCAAGTTTGACACGCGCTGGTTGGCTATTAATGTTGGCTGGCCTGATTAATCCGCTCAGTGCTGCGGAATTGGAATTATTAGGAGATCCAACACGTCCCGCATTTGAGCCGATTATCCCGGTGGATAACAATGTGGCCGGAGATGTTGCCAATGCGCCCGCTATATTTGATGATAATTTACAGTCAATCATTATTTCACCGCAGTATCGTGCCGCAGTAATCGGCGGAATAACGGTGGCGGTGGGTGAAAAAATTGGCGATGCGACGCTGGTCGAGGTTCGCGAAAGTAGTGTGGTGCTAAGCAGTGCAAAAGGTAAAAAAGTATTGGAACTGTTTCCCGGTGTGCGGATCAACAAAATTGCTTTACCGGTAATGCAAGAAGAGGTTTCAGCCAGGATTAATACCGGCAAAAAAATAAACAAGAAAAAAAAGAAAAAAACATCCGGGCAAAATTGCCAGAAGCAAAATGTGGATGAGAGGAAAAGTAAATGAAGCAATTATTTTGCATGGTATTGATACTTTTCATGGCGGGATGTTCGAGCCCCGATATTAAAACCAAGACTTCGGTGAAGATAAACAATGAGATGGATGCGCTGGTCACAGAAAGTGTCACAGCGAGCAAATCGGATGAAGTAAATAAAGCATTGCTGCCACCGCTAACCATGGTAATGCCGAAAATTTTTAGTGCGCCCCTGGAAACCCGATTTGATTTAAATGTAAATAGTACCCCGGCCAAAGAAGTCTTTGCAGCGATTGGTTCCGGTACGCATTACAACATGTTGCCCTTGCCGGAAGTGGACGGCAATATCACCCTGAATCTGAAAGATGTCACGGTATTTGAGGCATTGGATACGATACGCGCATTATATGGTTACGAATATCGAATTGACGGAAAAAATGTTTATATTCATCCTGTTGTGATGCAAGTCAGATTGTTTAAGATTGATTATCTGGCGGCTATGCGCGATAGTTCTTCATCGCTGACAGTTAAGGCAACAGGGCAATCGACAGGAGCTACTGCGGCACCCGCCGCTCCCGCCGTGGGAAATTCAAGTTCAATTTCAACCCTGCAATCTTCCGCTGACTTTAACTTTTGGCAGAATCTGCAAGATTCGCTGGACTCAATCGTTAAATCCGAAAATAAAAGTGTAATTATCAATCGTATGTCCGGAGTCATCGTGATCCGTGGCATGCCGGAAGAGTTGCGTAATGTTGAAGCGTTTTTAAAAGCGTCGCAACTCGCCGTAGAGCGTCAGGTCATTATCGAGGCTAAATTTGTCGAGGTGACGTTGAACGAAAGTTTTCAATCCGGAATCAATTGGGGCGTATTCGGCACTGGGAATAATCAAAGTCGGCTATCCGCCGGGATGATTCCGCAGGGTGGGGCGTTGCTACCGAATGCGCCCGGAGGTATTGCACAATCAATTACAGGTGCAGGGCTAACAGCAGTGCCCGGGTCAAGTTTGACTGCTGGCGGAGTTGGCGCTTCGCTGTTTGGTATGGCATTACAGACAAATCAATTTGCCGGAATGTTAAGTTTTTTAGAAACTCAGGGGAGCGTTCATGTTCTGTCCAGTCCGCGAATTGCCACGTTGAACAATCAAAAAGCCGTATTAAAGGTGGGGACGGATGAGCCTTATGCCACCGGCTATACACCCGGTACCACGACTACAATTGCCGGGGGTACTAATACTCTTCCGACACCGATTTATACGAATATCTTCTCCGGAATTGCTTTGGATGTTACCCCGCGCATTAATGAGAATGATGAAATAATTTTGCATGTGCACCCCTCGATTAGTCAGGTGACCACCAAGATGAAAGATACCGGGAGCGGACAAGTTCTCGGCATGGCTTCCACCAACATTGAAGAAACCGATAGTGTGGTGCGCGCTAAAGACGGTCAAATTGTGGTAATTGGTGGATTGATGAGTCAGAGCACTACCCGGACAGAATCGGGTTTGCCGGGCTTTATGAAAAGCATCATGGGGCAAACCGGCAAAAGTTCGGAAAAGCGCGAACTGGTCATTTTGTTGAAGCCGACGGTGGTCAATAACGATTCGGATTGGTCGGATGATATTTCCGGTAGCCGTGATCGAATGAACGGAATGTCCCGGTGAGGAATAATTAATGTATCTCAAGCATTTTGGGTTGCGTGAAGTTCCCTTCTCGTTGACCCCCGACACTAACTTTTTTTTCGCCAGCTCAAGTTATCAGGAGGCGTTAAATACCTTGCTGGTCACCGCACGCAGTGGCGAAGGGTTTATTAAAATCACGGGGGAGGTGGGCACGGGAAAAACCCTGCTCTGCCGAAAATTTTTGACTACCCTAAATGGCGATAAATCTTTAATACATTCAATCGGAACACAAGACGGAGTAGTGGAAAATAGTGGTAGAAAATTTGCCACAGCCTATTTACCCAATCCTTACCTTGAACCACGCAGTTTGCTACTGGCACTGGCCGGAGAATTTCGAATTGAATTGGATAGTGCGGTGGATCAACACCAACTTCTTAAAGAAATTACGCTGGTATTATTAAATTTCGCGCGTGAAGGAAAACGGGTACTGGTATGTCTGGATGAGGCACAGGCGATGCCCCTGGAAAGTCTTGAAGTGTTGCGCTTGTTAACCAATTTGGAAACTGAAAAGCGTAAATTGATGCAAGTCGTACTATTCGGTCAGCCCGAATTGGATGTACGCCTAAATCACGACTTGATCAGACAGCTGCGTCAGCGCATCAGTTTTCAGCATGAGCTTAAGGGATTGCAGCCGGATGAACTTGATCGTTATTTGCGTCACCGATTATTTGTGGCGGGTTATAAAGGCGAAACATTGTTTATGCCCGGTGCGGTAGCTTTGTTGCATCGTGTTACACGCGGCACACCGCGTTTGGTTAATATCATTGCCAATAAAGCAATGATGGTTGCCTATGGTGAGGGGCGTCAACAAATCACCACAAGTCATGTGCGCCGCGCTGTGGCGGATACACCCGAAGCGTTTAAAGATTGGATGATTGCAGTATGGTGGGGCATCGGAATTGTTTGCCTGATCGTGTTGGCTATTGTCGGGGTGGCGCTGCAATGAGTCTTATTAATCAGGTGCTGAACGATTTGGAAAAAAGGGGCGCGAACAGTCCCTTGGTAGAAATGCCGGTGCGGGCTGTGCCTATGCAAAATAGGCTAAAAGTCAGTATCTATATTGCGTTAGGAGCTGCAATAATCGGCGGGGCAAGTGTTGTCGGATGGACTCTATATAAGCTCGCGGTAAATGTGCCCCCGCTTCCCGTCGCTTTGTCGCCGGCAGTTGAGTCGGAAGAGGCGCCACTTGCGGCCTTGCGACCCCCGGCTTCACAACCGAATGAGCAAATCGATTTGCCGGTCGAAGCGGCTGATGCTCAAATTGCCAGCGGAGTGGCTTTCCGTTTGAGTTTTGAATTGGCTAGTATTCCTGTCCCGAAAACTTCACAAGAAGATTTAGTTGCACAGTCGGGTAAGCGGAGTGCGGCCAGCGCGGTCGCGGCAAATGCAACTCAAAAGGCAGTTCAATCCGCTGCTAAAAAGCCCCCTGCAGTCACACCCCCTTCAATCAACAAAGAAATGAAAATAGTAAGCACGCTGCAGCAAGCAGAAAATGAGTTTCGCAGGGGCAATCAATTCGTTCAGCAACGGCGTTTGCGGGAAGCGGCTGCGGCATATGAAGCCGCTTTGGTGTTGAATCCGGCACATGTCATGGCGCGGGAATATTGGGTAGCGGTGTTGTTGGAAAGCAAACTTAATAGTGAGGCAGAAAAAGTGCTGCAACTGGGTTTAAAAAGTAATCCAGGCGAAACCCATTTCGCCATGTTGCTGGCGCGTTTGCAGGTTGAGCGCAATGCACTTCCCGCCGCGCTCGAAACACTCGAGCAAATGCTCGCTTATGCCGACCAACGAGCTGATTACAATGCGTTTTATGCGGCTATTCTGCAAAGACAGAATCGTCATAAAGAAGCTGTAACCCATTATGAAATTGCGTTAAATATGCTGCCCAGTTCCGGGGTATGGTTTATGGGTTTGGGTATTTCTTTGCAAGCGTTGGACCGTAAAGAAGATGCCCGCAATGCTTATATGCGTGCTTTGGATACGCGCAGTTTAAGTCAGGAGTTGCAGGCGTATATTGAACAGCGTATGAAAGAGTTAAAATCCAAGTAACATTAAATAGCTTAATCGGGCCACAGATTTACACCTCGCAGAGGTTCTTGTACCCTTGGGTACGGATATTTAAACGGTTACGGTTTTAGTTTAGAACACCAAATGGATGATCGCCGAATTGATATTACCCACTGTTTTATCAGTGTTAGTTCGTGAAAATCTGTGGCTAACCGCTTTTCCTGGGAACATTTGAAATGAGCCACTGTGTCCAAGTTGAAAAATAGAAAAGTGCGTGACGAAATTGACGAAACTTTGCGCCCCATTCTGCTGAATGAGGCGCATGAGTTGCTGCCGAAATTTTTTAATATTTTGTGCAAGTGGCGCGAACAATCCGGTGCGGATAATTCACTCGCGGAAAAATTACTCAGGTGCTTGCATACACTCAAGGGAAGTGCCCGTATGGCCGGCGCAATGCGCTTGGGCGAACTTATCCATCAGGTGGAAGGGTGTATTACCCAAGCTCTGCAAAGCCATTGTTTTGAGCAGCGTTTGTGGGATGAGCTTGAGCAATATTTGCAACGGATGAATCATGTCTTAGAAGAAATTGCAGTAGACGGTAAGCCGTTATCCCGGCTATCCAGCAATCAATTTGCATCGGGTACGCAGCATCAAGTTGCACAATTATCCAGCAACACGACTTCAGCCGATGATCTACTAATTAGCTTTGCTTCGATATTTGAACGCTTAAATCGCGTCGTTGAACAAACAGCACTGGAGCTGGGGAAGAAAGTAAATTTTAAATTATCAGGCAGTGAAATCAGCGTACCGCAGTTATTGCTGGAAAAACTGACCGCTCCATTTGAGCACCTGTTGCGGAATGCAATAGCGCATGGAATTGAGTCATCGGTGCACCGCCAACAATTGGGCAAAGAAGCGTATGGCAATGTTTATCTCGGGTTGCATTCCGATTCTGAACATTTCATTTTTGAAGTGAGTGATGATGGTGCGGGTATTGATATTGAGCGCGTGAAAGAAAAAGCACTCCACCAGAGGCTTATAAATAATACCAATGAAATCAATGAGTTACAGGCAGCTCAATTGATATTTAAAGCGGGTATTACCACTGCACGGGAAGTGACAGAAATTTATGGCCGCGGCATTGGATTGGATGTAGTGAGCAGTGAAGTAAGTGCTTTGGGGGGAAGTTTGGAGGTTGATTCAAAGTCCAATCAAGGCGTGCAATTTAAAATTTCTTTGCCTAAGCCGGACAACATGCTTTAAGTCAGATTGGTATTGTAGAAAATACATATTGAAACATTATGGTCGGAGCTCAAATTACGCAGGTTGGGTTACGCAAATTCCGCTAACACAACCTACATAAGGTCAGTTCAGTTTGTGCGCTGGCATTGCATTTGCGATACATAGCGTTGAAGCGGCAGGGTCGTTTCACGATCCGGTTTTACAAAGACACATCCTGCGCGTCTATTATTTTTTCCATTGCGACCGGGAATTTCAAAAGTATTTTTCACTTCAAGTGTCGCAGTTAATGTGCCAATTTCGGGCAGGTTTATTTCGCAATTTGGATAAATGTTTCCCGGAAAAAAGCGTAACTCTTTTTCCGGACAAACTAGCGAAAGCCCGCCAATACTGATATCCATCACGTTCACTTCGTGTTTTATATGCAATGGATTGCGTTCCGGATGGATGACGCATTTAAGCGGGCGCTGTGGATTGGCAGGCAGACGGAAAAAATCTCGGCGTTGCAGCCGCAACAATTTTTCCGGCAGCGGCACAAACAACGCTTTGCGTTCGGTATAAGGAATCAGACGCGCATCATTGGCTACAAACTGAACTTTGGTGCCGTTATGACTACTCACAAAAACAATTTCGTCACTTTCCAGCAAGCGTTGGTTATCTAAAGATCTGGCAGCCGGATCAATCCATACCCCTTCTTCATTTACTGCTAATAACAGCGTTAAAAAGAAGCTTTTTCTTTGCTCAAAATAGATCGCGCTACGGGTATTTCGTGCACTGATGGTTTTTAAGATATTGCTAATTTCAGCGGGTGAATGAAGTATAAAATCAAGGTCTTCGCCCGGACGAAAAACTTCAATTTTCAAGGGAATTTCTTTTTCTTTCGGCATAATGCACTCCTTAAAAGCAAATTGTCAAACCACTCAAGGCGGCCTAAGCGTGCCCTTGAATCAAGGCTGATTCTAGTTGGATTGCGTGGGAGTGATGCCGGGAATAGAGGGAATTTCTTTGTGTTCCAAACGATATAGCCAGGCTAATAATTCAGCCACGGCCAAATACAGTTGCGGAGGGATTTGTTCGTCCAATTCAACCTGCATTAACATGCCGACCAATTCTTCAGATTCATGCACAAAAATACCGTGCTCTTTGGCGCGCTCAATGATTGCTTTGGCTATTATCCCTCTGCCGCGCGCGACTACTTTAGGTGCGGCATCGCCACCTTGATAGGCGAGGGCGACTGCCATTTGGCGTTTATCCGGGACGCTCATGAGAAGCCACTAACGTACTTGAAACAGAAATGCCGCGCTCTGCCAGCGCGTGAGTGAGTTGTGAACTGGCAGTGCCCAATAAATTCCGGGTTTGTTCGGCAGAGGCATCCAGCGTGATGCTTAATCCTTTGCTACTGAAGCGCAACATAGCCGCCACTTCACCCAAATTGGGTAATTCCATGCGAATTTGGGTCGCCCATTGTCCACCCGGTTCGCCGTATTCGGAGCTACTGTTGCGCGGCGTTTCATCATGGATTTCCCAATCCATCTGCTGGTTGGGCCACGCCTGTCCCTGCCAAATCACCTGACGTGTATCCAGAGCGTTAAGTTGTTGATGCACTAAAGGTTGCAGTTGCGGGGGAATAGTGGAAGTTTTGCCCTCTACTTGGGCTGCCGCAAGGCCAATTTTATTCATCGCAGTGTTGTTCAATTCGGTTAACTTATTCTGCGGTTCTTGCAATAGTTGCGCGGTACTGCGAGCTCCCGCAATCCACTGTGCCTGATGAGATTCATAGAATAAACCGCTTTGACTCAACGATTCATGTAGCTTGCCTGCCAGCACAGTGGTGTCGGGGAGTCGTGTGGCGGTGGTGACAAGCAACGGTTGATTTTGATTGGCTTGAATAACTGCTTTTTCGGTGGGTTGCTGGAATAGGGTATTTAGCAACTGGGAGGTTTGACTGAATGCATTGGGAGTGGAAAGCGGATTGGCTAACGCTGCAAGGCTGAAAGTTAAACGCGGCTGTAAGGACATTACTTGCAGCTCAACGACATCCCCACTTTTAAAAGTGGCGGGTAATTTCATTTGCAACATTTGCTCCAGCACCCGCACTTTAAAAATACCGGTACCGACTTGAGATTGAATCGCTCCCTGAACTTTTTGACCGATTTCGAAAGCATCTTTACCGCTGTTATCCTTATCCGGCAGCGGAGTGATCAAAGGCCTTTCGTTAAGAGAAAGTGCCCTGAGCGTATTTAAAACATCGGTGGGTAGCATGGAAAACTACTGGGAAGGGAGAAGGGACCGCACCTGTGGTGCTTAAGGGTAAGGGCGGGGTAGCAGTTTGATAACATTAGGTTAATTACTCGCGAGTAAATAAACAGCGGCGTGAAGGTTTTATCCTTCCCCCTTAACCATTCCCGTCCCTTAACTAATATTCCGCGCCGGATGAATAGGCTTTTTGCAAGCGATCCTCGCTGCGGGCATTGCTCATAATGCGCTGCAATTGTGCCATCCATGGCTCGGTTTTGCTGCGAATCTCGGCATCATCGGCTAGAATTTTTCTGATCAGCGTCACTTTTCGTAAGCGAGTGGCTTCATCAATAGGCGCCAAATCCAGCAGCTTCATTTCTTCAACACGCGCCCTGGATTGCTCTTCCAATTCAACCAATAAATCCCAATCACCCTGAGCAGCGGCTTCACGCATTTTTCCGGTAATGGTGGACAAAGATTCGTATTTCTCGAGAACAGCATTCATTGTGTTACATCCTTCCCGTTTGTTGGGTTACATCCTACCATAGACCAGTTGGGGCTTTGCAACCGGAGGTTGCGGAATATTATTGAGAACGGGCTTGGGTTGTTCAGTTTGACGGATGCTTTCCCAGGCGCCTCTCAAATCAGTTAACAGCGCACTGACTTCGTCCAAAATTGTAGTATCATTTTTTAAATTGGCTAACACCAGACGTTGTGACATATAGCCATATAAATCAGCCAGATTTTGTGCCAATGCGCCGCCAACCTTTAAATCCAAACTGGCTTTCAAACCTTCGTCAATAATTGAAATAGCCTGACTGATGGATTTACCTTTAGCCGGGATATCCTTGCGCAGCATTTGATTTTTGGCCGATGCAATCGACAGTAAAGCTCCCTGATACAACATCAGAATTAATTTATGCGGATCGGAAGAATGAGCACGCGACTCAATTTCGACAGTTGCATAGGTTTTAAGGGCTGCGGACATGTTCATCATTATCTCCACTTACATGTTGGCAAGTTGCTGCGTTAAATAAGAGCTGGTCTTGTTGAAATTGCTCAGCATAGTATCCAGTTGTGTATATTGTCTGCGATAGCGGGCTTCAATGGTAACCAAGCGCGCATTAATCACATCTTTTTGTTGGGATATACTTTTCACCGAGGCACTCAGTCCGTCCAGGCGACCGGTCAGTAAACCGGTACTGCCCAGTGAAGTATTGGCAAATTCATTAAGCTTATGCGCATAGCCTTGTGAATAATTAACTGTACCGCGGGCACCGGTCGATCCCCCGTTTATCTGAATTTGCAAACCAGTAGAATCTCCGGTACTGGAGAGGAGTGTCTGGCCCGTGCCGGTAGCAGCCAAACCATTAATCGTGCCGGCCACGTCAACGCCTGCTGTTGCATTGGCTGCGCCCAGAAAATTTGTCACAAAAGTGCCAGTATTTGAAGTCAGACTGACCCCCGATGAGCTTCCGTAACTACTTGAATTAAAACTTAGAAATCCGCTGTTATTGATCGCGGCCACAATACTTTTTCCGGTGGAAGTGAAGGCGCTGGTGCCATTTATCGCTGATTGAATCATGTTGGCAAGCTGACTGCCGGAATAGCTGCCGGCAGTCAGCGCCACGCTTGCAGTGGTCCCATCAACAGTGGCATTCACGGTTGTATCGGGATCAATGACAGTGGTTGCAGAAGTTAAATCTACAGCACCCAGCAGGTTTCCCTGAGTAGCAATAGTTGACACTGATACCGCGTAGTTGCCGGGCAGCGTGGCAGATGAGACTGTTTTATAGGAAACCAGATTATCCGAAGGTTTTCCTACCGCCGCAAATAAACCGGCAATATCGCTAAAATTGTTGGTCATTGCACTCGCCAACTTGGTTGAATCAATCGCCAAGTTTCCGCTGGTTTGTTTGCTGACGCCGATCTGCGACAGAGTGGTAAATGAACCGGCTGCCGTGCTAACCGACGTGCTTAAGATGCCGTCAATTTGGGATTTTAGGGACCTTAGAGCAGAGTCACCTTGAAGCACCGCCCCCTTTTTGGTGGTTGGATTAAATGCGGTTAAATCGGTTATGACTTTGTTTAAATCGTTATAGGCTTTAACAAAGCTTTCTATGGAAGTTTGCACCGTCGCGGTGTCGCGGCTTACATTAAGCGTGGCGGTGGCCGTGGTAGGCTTGAGTAGATTTAGTGTAACCCCTTGAAATACATCGGTAATTGTGTTGGTGGCTTTGCTCACGGCTATGCCATCAACGACTAGGGAAGCATTCTTGGCAGAAACAATTTCAGATAAATTTTGCGTGCCGGTAGGATCATTGCTTAATAGTGAAGATAAAGCCGCGTCTCCGGAAACGGATATTTTCATGCTGTTGCTGACACCGATGGAGTCGGAATTTAAAACCAGCCGATAGGGAGCAGAGGTGCCGTCGTTAATAATACTGGCAGTTACACCGATTTGCGCGGTGTTGATTGCATCACGTATACCCTGTAAGGTATTGTTGCTGGAATCAATCGTTACTGTTTTTGCAGTGGTGGTATTCGGTGTAAAAGTGGTGGTACTGGAAGCACTGCCGACACTTAAGGTTACTCCGCTAGCATTAGTCCCGGGTTTTGTGGTTACAAAATGTGTTGCATCAACAATTGAAGCGATGGTGGTGCCGTCAGGAAATCCGCCGCCGGTAATTGTATCGCCAACTGTAAGAGATGCGGTGCTGGCAACGGTCACGGTTGATTTGTTATAAGCTTGTGTACCCAATTGTTCAGCGGATAACCCGGTTTGCGTCATCAGTTCACTCAGCTTTGCGGCGGCTGCATCTGCATCAGTTGCCGTACCGGCAATGCCAAAAGTTGCCGAGTTAATACCATCCGCAGCTTTGCTTACTGCTCCGCCCGCAATTCCGCTAAAGGTACCAGGGGTGCCACCCGAAGTGACATAAGCAGCATCAAAAGCCGCCGCCATATTGACTGCAGTATCAACGCCATACAGTGTTATTTCACCGACACTGACACCATTGATAGTGAATGTTCCTGCCGGAATCGTTCCTGAAGTGGTTGCATCGGGTATAAAACTGGCGGTGGAAAATGTAGTGCCCGCAGTAGCAGCTGTTGTGCTATTGGCTACCGTAGCATTACTCAGTTCAGTTGCCCCGTATTTACCTGTGGTCGGATTAAAAACTCCACCTGAGATCGTTCCAAAATCAAAGGTTAACGTACCGGTACCAATGGCGGTGGCGTTACTTGCCATTCCCGCAGTAGCCAGACGTTGATTTTGTGCCAGATTAAGCACATCAAGCGTGTGTGAGCCTACCGAGGCTGAAGTGGCAGCCGTTGCAGTAAACACACTGGTGTCTGAAGAAGTTGCGCTATTAGCTTGAAATTTGTAAGGGCTACTTAGTGCTTGAAGCGAAGTTTGAAACGTTGATAAAGAACTTTTTACCTGGCCAAAAGCCGATATTTTGGACTGCGCACTGGTTTCTTTGGTGGTGAGCGCAGTAATGGGTCTTTGTTCAATAGCCATTAACTGGGACACGATGCTATTCACATCGATGTTGGTCCCGGTTGTAGCAGATGTTGAACTGGAAACAGCCATGATCGCCTCTATTAATTAAACGGGCTTTAATGAAACCACCCGCACCGTCGGACTTGGTTATGTGGTCAAAGCTCTCAAGCAAACCAAATTATCCCAATGTAGGGTGGGCACAAACTCGTGCCCACTCTGCCGTCGCGTACTGTTTGTCCCGCAAATTACAAATTATCTTACAAAAATCTCATGCCGATGTTAAGTAAAATCATGCGAATTAAGCTTGCTGTTTAAGTAATAAACCTTGCTGTACTTCACCGATTGCTTTAGCCAAGGCGATTGCTTCTTTGGACGGAAACTGTTTAATCATTTCTCCCGTCTTTGCATCCATCACCTTAACCACCGTTTGCTGCGTTTCCTTATCAATGCTGAAAGCCAAGTTGGAATTATTTTCCTTCATGGATTGATTCAAGTCACGAATGGCATTTTCCAATTGTTCAATCGTTGGCTGATGCGCTTCATTACTGGCCGCTTGTTTAATTTCCGCAGGTACTTTTACGGGTGGAGAAGCTGCTTTAACAGCATTCTCATTATTAAAGCGCACCGGACTTGCTGCACTGGTTGTATTTTGAATTAGCATTTTATGCTCCTTCCCAAATTTGTTTCTTGGAAGCACTCAGCCGACAGTTTGAGCTATCGGCCGAATGATCATCCTATCACGCTAACCTTAACGTAACAGCGTCAATACGGTGTTAGGCGACTGATTTGCCTGTGCCAACATCGCAGTACCGGCTTGTTGCAGAATCTGTGCGCGGGTGAGCGCAGCGGTTTCAGCAGCGTAATCAGTATCCATAATCCGGCTACGCGCAGCAGTTTGGTTCTCTGATGAAATTTGCAAGGTAGAGATAACTGCCTCGAAGCGCGATTGCACAGCACCAAAGGTAGAGCGCGCTGAAGCAACAGCAGCAATATCAGCATCCAACTTTGTAATTTCGAGCTGCGCAGTAGCTGACGTTGCACCCAACGTTGTTGAGGTGGGTGCAATTGCACCCGCAGTTGTTACGGTAATATCGTCAACCGTAGCAGTACTGTTTGCTCCGACCTGGAAGGTCGCACTCACTGCAGCCGAAAGCAGATTTATTCCGTTGAATGTCGTGGCGGTGATAATACGAGCATTTTCTGCATTGAGCTGGGTAAACTCGTTATCGATCGTGGCTACGTCGTCACTGGAAGTGGCATTCGCGCCCTGCACGGCCAGTTCACGCATCCGTGCCATGTTACTTTGAATGGCACCCAAGGCACCTTCAGCAGTTTGCGCCATGGAAATACCATCGGCAGCATTACGCGCAGCTTGATTCATACCGCGAATCTGGCTTTCCATACGCGAGGCAATCGCCATACCAGCCGCATCATCTTTAGCACTGTTCACGCGCATACCGGAAGACAAGCGTTGCAATGAAGTTTGCAAAGCGCTTTGTGAGCTGCTCAGGTTACGTTGCGCATTGAGTGAGCTGATGTTTGTGTTGATATATGAGGCCATTTTAATTCTCCTTTAAACTCGATTTGCACATCCGGCAATGTTGCCGTTTACTTCGGTTAGCCTTTTGTTGCGAGGCACATCAACCGCCGTTATTCCAATTATCGGAGTCTCAGGAGAAAACTTTAGGGTTAGGTGATAAATTTTTAAAGAGCAATTTAATTCGACTACATTTATTTACATCTACTCAGCGGCTACTACACGATTCTTGCCGGTTTTTTTGGCGATATACATGGCTTTATCGGCACGACCCACTAAATCTTCCTGGTCTTCTTCTTCATTGCGCAAGGCAACGCCCGCGCTGAAGGTGACTAGAATACGATCATTGTTATTCAGGAAATAGCGCTTGGTTAATTCACGCTGCAAACGTTCTACCGCTTCCACCCCTTCGTGCAAAGGGGTATCCGGCAGAATAATGACAAACTCTTCACCGCCATAGCGCGCCACTGTATCAGCAGGACGTAATGATTCTTTAATAACATGGGCTAAATGCATCAGCGCCTGGTCACCGGCTTGATGGCCGAGTGTATCGTTTAATTTTTTGAAATTGTCGATATCCAGCAATGCAACACACATTGGTGCTTTGCTACGATCCGCACGATGCAATTCACGTTGGAAGGTTTCGTCCATGCCGCGCCGATTGAGCACGCCGGTAAGTTGGTCTTCATGAACTAAATCACTCACCTGCTCCAGTTCCTGTTCCAACTGTTGAATGCGAGCTTCCGCCTCATCGGCCTGCTTGCGGGCAGACATCAGCTCCTGATGGGAGCGCAATGCGCTGTCCTGAATAATGCGCGTGTCATGCATGATGTCTTCCAGGATGTGTCCCAGATCGGCCAAATTGCTCGCCCCGCCGATTTTTTGGCCATAGCCTTCAATTTTGGTGTGATATTGACCGGTACTCTCACTTAAATCACCCAGGCGATCAATGAAAGTCGTCATCAAGCCTTTTAAGGTGGATTTTGCATCACTCAAACTTTTTTGCAATAAACCCTGTTTAATAATGGCATCACGCAAATTACGCTCGGCATCGGCAATAACACGCTTATCAATTGGATTAGCGATAATTTCTTGCAGGGTCACAATCTGACCATGTAGCCATTGATCGTCGGCAACCAGCTCGCCTACATTTTCGACCAACAGGCGTAGCAAGCGCGCCAAACCTTCCTGAATCTTGACTTTATCGCCCCCGCGCAGTTCCAGTTTTAACCAGAAATGCCGCAACTTTGTTGTTAACTCATTGATTTTATTATTATCAGTGGCGCGAACTTGTTGCGCTAACCCTTTAATTTCTTCACTCAAATCCGGTTGGGCAATTAAAGAATTCTCCAGTGTCTGTGCCAATAATTCGCGCAATTGCGATATAAGCGCCTGATGCTCGACTACACTTTTACTTTCAGTAGCTTTAGGGATATCACGTACCAATGGAACAACACTATCAGTTTTGGCTAAAGTGCCGGTAATTACCTCCGAGCTGGTATTTTGCAGTGGAGGAAGAGGAGGGGGGATGTCCATGCTGGCCGTCGGCGCACTTGACCAGGAGCGTACCAGTCCCTGTAATTTTACAAATAACTCGTCCGGCTTGGCGCTAAAGCGGTTGAGTACCATTTCCAAGCCGTCTTTTTTGCGTGTGATGGTAATGCCCTTGTGCGGGGTTTCCAGTTGACGCATTAAATCTTGAATGAGTTTTGACCACGGCAATTCGGGTGGCGGTGTAACAACGGTAGAGGTATTGGTTGCCGGAGTAGGTGTTGTTTCACCACAAATTTCCTGAAATACTTTAGTGTAATTTTCTGGTGAAGGAGCGAGTTTACGCGACGATAATACAATCAACGTTTCGCGGGCTATTTCGGCTGGGCTGGATGGGTTCTTCATAATGACAATGCAATGACGTCCTTGGTTATGCTGCACATTATCCGGAAACAACGGGATCGCAATCAGTTAAATAGCGCCCATTTGTGGCCTCTATTTATTTCAAATAAATTGTAGGGGCACGGCACGCCGCGCCCCGACGGATAATACAAGGGGCGAATGAATCCGGCCTTACGCGGTGTTCTTTATAGCTTAACTAGTTGTTTACATTACTCAATCAAATGATTGCTAATCGCATAGTGAATCGCTTCGGCATTGGTTTTTAAATTCATTTTTTCCAACAAACGTGCGCGATACACACTCACGGTTTTTGCACTGAGCGACATAATTTTGGCCATCTCGCTAAGTTTTTTACCGGAAGCCATTAGACATAGGGTTTGATATTCACGGTCGGATAATGCCTGATGACGCAGTTCCTGATAGCCTTGTGAAAGGCCGTTGGCAAGTTGCTCGGCCAATTCACCGCTGATGTATTTTTTGCCACTTGCTACAGTGCGAATCGCATTCACCAGTTGTGAGGGAGCGCTTTGTTTGTTTAGGTAGCCGGCAGCGCCGGCTTTCATGGAGCGCACGGCGTATTGATCTTCCGCGTGCATACTTAACATTAATACCGGCACATCCGGATTGATAGATTTGAGCTGTTTAAGCACATCAATACCATTTTTATCCGGCAAACTAATATCCAGCAAAATCATGTCAAAAGAAGCTTTTTGCGCCATTTGAATGGCTTGTGCGCCGGTTTCTGCCTCACCCGTCACGCGCATATTTTCGGTGTCATCTAAAATCTGCTTTAATCCTTTGCGGATCAGAGAGTGATCGTCGGCGATTAGCACATTGATCATCGGTAAACGTCCTCGTGTAGTTAAAACAGCGGTTGTTGCGGCTCTATGGGTGAATCCGTAAGAGCATCGGTTGGAATATGCGGCACATTGACCGACACGGTGGTTCCCATTCCCGCGGCGCTGCTAAAACTGACTTGTCCGCCAAAATGCGCTACTCGTTCCTGAATGCCTCGCAAGCCAAATGACCGGGGTTTTTGCCGTGCATCTTGACTAAAGCCGCGTCCGTTGTCGCTGATGGTCAGTTCAATATTGTTCGGGTTGTTTTGCATCAAAATACGCACTTCGGTCGCTTGCGCGTGCTTCATGATATTGGTCAGTGATTCCTGAAAAATGCGGAATAGCGCAATTGACACGTCCGGGTGTAAATCGATTTCCATTTCTTCTTCGTTGCTGGAAACAATACATTTAATCCCTGTGCGCTGTTCAAATTCGCCCGCTTCCATTTCAATGGCGGCGACAATTCCAAAACTATCCAAATAGCCGGGTCGCAAGCTGTGCGCCAGATTGCGCGCGGCCGTCATGGCTTTATCCACCATATTTTCAATAGTAGTGGTTTTATCGGTCAGCATTTTTTTGGTTTTGGGGAGGCGCTCTTTCATCCACGCCAAATCCATTTTAATTGCGGTGAGCAAGCCGCCAATTTCGTCATGTACTTCACGCGCAATGCGCAGCCGTTCCTGTTCCTTGGCATCCTGAATATGTGAAGAAAATTCGCGCAATTGTTGTTGGGAACGCACCAATTCCAGTTCATCCAGCTTGGTCTGCGTGATATTGACCACCAGACCTTCCCATTCCACTTTCCCATCGGGACGGGTTTGCGGGGTGGAGCCGAGCGTAAGCCATTTAAGTTCGCCATTGGCCAACACAACGCGGCCTTCCCAGCTCCAGAAAGTGAGATTTTTGGCCGAGACTTTCATGCCCCCGGTAAAGGCGGGGCGATCTTCGGGGACGATTAGGTTAATGAATAGGTTTACGTCGGCGGCCAGATCGGCTGGCGCTATGCTCAACAACGCTTCGCTGCCCTCGCCGATATAGGAAAAAGAAAAGGACTCGTCGGGGTTGAGCAATAATTGAAACGCCATACACGGAAGGTTGGCGATGAAATTATCTAGGCGAAGAGATTTAAGTTGGTTTTCGGCCACGGTCAATTGTTATGTGTTGCGATAAATGTCTCGTTAGGCTGCATTTTGTGAGATTACAACAGATTACAGGTTTTGGGCAATTTTCATAATTAACAGTGTAATTATCTGTAGCCAACTTTTATTGTGATTCAGGTAAAATACTGTCGTCCTTAAGTATCCCTTAAATATGTCTTCAGTTAATCAATCTGCTTCTCCTGAACAGCTTATCCGGCCGGACGTATTGGCGCTGCACGCTTATCATGTGCCTGCCAGCAGTGGCATGGTTAAGCTGGATGCGATGGAAAATCCTTATCCTTTGCCGCAAAGCCTGCGCGATGAAATTGCACAACAGGTGGCCAATGCTGAAATAAACCGTTATCCGGATGCCGGTGCGCAGCAATTAAAAGCCGCTATTCGCAAAGTGATTTCCCTGCCAAGTGACATGGACATTTTGCTCGGAAACGGCTCTGACGAAATTATTCAACTTTTGGCGCTGGCCGTTGCGAAACCGGGGGCAGTGCTGTTAAGCGTCGAGCCGTCCTTTGTGATGTATAAAATGATCGCGACGTTTACCGGCATGAATTATGTCGGTGTGCCGCTCACGGAAGATTATGAGATTGATTTGCCAGCCATCTTGGCGGCAATTAAACAGCATCAACCCGCGCTGGTATTTTTGGCCTACCCAAATAATCCAACCGGAAACTTATTTGATGCGGCAGCTATTCAGCAGATCATTGACGCAACCCCGGGATTAGTAGTGGTCGATGAGGCTTATTATGCGTTTGCCCGAGATAGTTTTTTGCCGCGTCTGGCTGAGCATCATAATCTGCTTGTCATGCGTACTTTCTCCAAGCTGGGTATGGCGGGTCTGCGTTTGGGTTTTTTGGCAGGTAATACAGCTTGGCTGGAACATTTGGAAAAAATACGCTTACCCTACAACGTGGGCGTGCTGCCGCAGATTGTTGCGACCTCTTTATTGGCACATCACGATGTGTTGTTGCAGCAGGCTGAACAGCTTAAACAGGATCGTGAGTGGCTGTATGAACGTCTGGTAGGAACGGTAGATGTGCGGGCTTATCCGAGTCAGGCAAATTTCATCTTGTTTCGGGTGGCCAACGCAACGCGGGTGTTTGAAGGCCTCAAGCAGCGTGGTATGCTAGTTAAAAATCTCAATGGCGGACATCCTGCCTTGATTGATTGTTTACGTGTTACCGTCGGAACGCCGGAACAAAATGGGCAATTTATCGCCGCCTTGCAAGACACGATTCACTCACTTTCTTAAGGTTAACTATGCGCAGTGCAACAGTATCCCGCAACACGCTTGAAACCCAGATCAGCGTCGAGATCAATCTGGATGGCACAGGAAAAATAAAATTAAACACAGGGTTACCTTTTTTAGAGCACATGCTTGATCAAATCGCGCGGCATGGTTCGATTGATTTTGACATTAGCGCCAAGGGTGATTTGCACATCGATGCACACCATACCGTGGAAGATATCGGCATTACGTTCGGCCAGGCATTTACTCAGGCTATTGGCGACAAAAAAGGAATTCGCCGTTACGGTCATGCCTATGTGCCTTTGGATGAAGCTTTGTCGCGCGTGGTGTTGGATATCTCCGGTCGCCCCGGTTTGGTGTTTAACGCTGACTTTGTACGCGCCAATGTCGGTGACTTTGAAGTAGATTTGATCCGTGAATTTTTCCAGGGTTTCGTCAATCACGCCTTGGTCACTTTGCATGTCGATAATTTAGCCGGTGAAAATGCCCACCATCAAGCTGAAACAATTTTCAAAGCATTTGGTCGCGCGCTACGCGTGGCGTTGGAGCTTGATCCGCGCATGGCCGGTGTGATGCCATCGACCAAAGGTTCGCTTTAAAATATGATCGATATCGCCATTATTGATTACGGTATGGGCAATTTGCGCTCGGTGCAGCAGGCGTTGCATAAAGTCGCGCCCGATAAAAATATCGTGGTAACCGATGATTTCAGATTGGTTGCACAAGCGGGTCGCGTGGTATTCCCCGGTCAGGGCGCGATGCCGGACTGCATGCGTGAACTGGAAGCGCGTGGGTTGCGCCAGGCTGTTTTGGATGCCGCACGCAACAAACCTTTTCTGGGTATCTGTATCGGATTGCAGATGTTGTTTGAGCACAGCGCCGAAGGTGATGTGCCGGGTTTGAGTGTTTTGCCGGGTGAGGTAGTGCGCTTTGCCGCTGAACTGAAAGATGAGCAGGGCAATAAACTTAAAGTACCGCACATGGGTTGGAATCAGGTGCATCATGGAGAACATGTGTTGTGGGATGGCATTGCACAAGATGCGCGTTTTTACTTCGTTCACAGTTATTATGTGCGCCCCCAACAGGTGGAAATTATCCAGGCTACCAGCGATTATCCGCAGCCGTTTGTCTGTGCAGTGGCACAGGCCAATTTATTTGCTGTACAGTTTCATCCCGAAAAGAGCGCTGCCGCAGGGCTGCGTTTGTTGGAAAATTTTGTAACTTGGAATCCCGTTTAACTCACTCTATATAATTGATTTTATTATGTTAATTATTCCAGCAATTGATTTGAAAGATGGCCACTGTGTACGTTTGCGTCAAGGCTTAATGGAAGACGCGACCGTATTTTCCGAAGACCCCGCCGCGATGGCCAAACATTGGCTGGCACAAGGCGCCAAGCGTTTACATCTGGTAGACCTGAATGGTGCGTTCGCCGGCAAACCTGAAAATGAAGCCGCTGTGCGCAGCATCATTGACGCGGTCGGGCTGGATGTGCCGATCCAACTGGGTGGGGGCATTCGCGATCTGGAAACGATTGAGCGCTATCTCGATATCGGTGTCACTTACATCATCATAGGCACGGCGGCGGTAAAAGTGCCTGGCTTTTTGCATGAGGCCTGTGATGCATTTCCCGGTCACATCATGGTGGGCTTGGATGCTAAAGGCGGCAAAGTCGCCGTGAATGGTTGGTCAAAACTCACCGGCCACGACGTGTGCGATTTGGCGAAACGTTTCGAAGATTATGGTGTGGAAGCCATTATCTACACCGACATTGGGCGTGACGGCATGTTGACCGGTGTGAATATCGAAGCCACCGTGGAACTTGCCAGACCGTTGCATGTACCGATTATCGCCAGCGGCGGTATTACCAATCTGGACGACGTGCGCAAACTGTGTGCCGTGCAACAAGAAGGTATCACTGGTGCGATTACCGGTCGCGCGATTTATGAAGGATCTTTGAATTTCCGCGAGGCACAAGCCTTGGCGGATGAGTTGACCCCGCAAATTATTCCAGGTGTTCAATGAAAATTAATCGGGCTCCGTCCCCTATTTAATGATGTTGGCTAAACGAATTATTCCCTGTTTGGATGTCACCGCCGGGCGTGTGGTTAAAGGCGTGAGCTTTGTCGAGCTACGTGATGCGGGTGATCCGGTGGAAATTGCCAAGCGTTACGATGAGCAGGGCGCCGATGAACTGACTTTCCTCGACATCACGGCCAGCTCGGATGATCGCGGCATTATTTTTCGTATTATTGAACAAGTCGCCGCGCAGGTTTTTATTCCGTTGACCGTGGGCGGGGGGGTGCGTGCCGTGCAAGATGTGCGTAACCTGCTGAATGCCGGCGCAGACAAAGTGAGTATTAACACTGCTGCGGTGGTTAACCCGCAACTGGTTGCGGATGCGTCTGCGCGTTACGGATCGCAATGTATCGTGGTGGCGATTGATGCCAAGCAAATTGCACCGAATAAGTGGGAGGTGTTTACCCACGGTGGACGTACCGCTACCGGCTTGGATGTTATTGATTGGGCTAAGAAAATGCAGCTGCTTGGTGCGGGAGAAATCTTGCTGACCAGCATGGATAAAGACGGGCAAAAGAGTGGCTTTGATTTGGCGCTGACGCGTGCCGTAACTGAGGCACTGGAAATTCCAGTTATCGCCAGCGGTGGTGTTGGCAACTTGCAACACCTTGCTGACGGGGTCACCCAAGGCGGTGCCGATGCCGTGTTAGCCGCGAGCATTTTTCACTTCGGTGAATATACCGTGCAACAAGCCAAGCACTATATGGTGAAGCAAGGAATTGAAGTAAGATTATGATTATAAAGACTATTTTTTAATGAGTGAAGCTTGGCTAAATAAAATCAACTGGTCGGAAGACGGTTTGATTCCCGCGATTGCACAGGATGCTCACACGGGACGTGTATTGATGGTGGCGTGGATGAACCGTAGCGCCTTACTGCAAACCTGGCAGAAAAGTGAAGCTATCTATTGGTCGCGTTCGCGTAAAAAGCTTTGGCATAAAGGTGAAGAATCTGGGCATATCCAGAAAGTAAAAGAAATTCGTCTGGATTGCGACGGGGATGTAATTCTGTTGCAAGTCGAGCAGCAGGGCGGGATTGCATGTCATACCGGTCGTGAAAGTTGCTTTTTTAGTGTGTTGGATAAAGGCGAGTGGGTTGAAACGGATGCCGTGCTTAAATCGCCTGATGAGATATATAAAAGATGACTTCAGATATTTTGCAGCGTTTAACTGAAACCTTGGAGGCGCGTAAAAATGCCGCTCCCGAATCTTCCTACGTGGCAAAGTTATTTTTCAAAGGTGAAGATGCAATTCTAAAAAAGGTCATTGAAGAAGCTGGCGAAGTATTAATGGCCGCCAAAGACGGCGACAAACAGCATTTGGTGTATGAAGTGGCCGATCTGTGGTTTCATAGTCTTATATTATTGGCACAACACGGCTTGAACGCAGAAGATGTATTGAAAGAATTAGCGCGCCGCGAAGGTGTGTCGGGCATTGCAGAAAAGGAAAGCCGTAAATGAGCGAGACCTGCATTTTTTGTAAAATCGCCAATGGAGAAATTCCCTGCCGTAAAATTTACGAAAATGATGATGTCATTGCGTTCCATGATATTCATCCGGTCGCACCGGTGCATTTTATGCTCATCCCGAAACTGCATTTAGCTTCTTTACTGGAAGCGGATGATACGCATGCTGCGCTATTGGGTAAGATGTTAGTACTTGCTCCAAAGTTGGCTAACGAGCAGGGATTAAGCAACGGCTTTCGCACGGTCATTAATAGTGGCAAAGGCGGCGGCCAAGAAGTCTTTCATTTACACATTCACATTATTGGTGGCGGTAATATTCCGCCCATGGTGAAGCGCGAATAGCATTGGAGTGCGCGGCACGACAGCGAGGTTGTGAGGGATTTGACGTAATAGCAGCGTCATGCAGCCACACTCCAATAAAAAGCGAGAGTGTTTTGAGTGGGTAGGCTCGGGTGTGTTATGGAGTGCGCCGGCACGACGGCGCGGTTTTGAGGGGTTTGGCGTTCCAGCGGCGTCATGCCGCAGCACCCAAATAGATGGTGCATCACATAAATGATTGGGGAATAAAATGGGTTCTATGAGTATTTGGCACTGGTTAATCGTATTGGTGGTTGTACTATTGGTGTTCGGCACTAAAAAATTGCGCAATATTGGCAGTGATTTGGGCGGAGCCGTTAAAGGATTTAAAGACGGCATGAAAAGCGGCGAAGAGGCTCCAGGCACTATGTCGCAAGACACTAAAACCATCGAAGGCGAAGCGAAAGAAAAAACGCAGGCTCACTGAGCACGCGATCAATAATGTTCGACATCGGATTCTCAGAAATTTTGATGATTGCAGTCGTGGCGCTAATTGTCATCGGCCCGCAACGACTGCCGAAAGTTGCACGTACTCTGGGACATTTAATGGGGCGAATGCAGCGCTATGCGAATGGTATTAAATCTGATATTACCCGCGAAATGTCACTGGATGAACTGCGTCAGTTTGAGCAAAAAGCCCGCGAGCAAGTGGATTCTGCAGAGCAATCGTTTAATCAGGTAACCCAAGAAATAGATAAGCAAATCAATCCGTTCCCCGAGCCTTCCAAAGTCACCAATCAATCACCGGTCAAACATTTCAGTTCGGTTAACAAACCGCCTCCTGCGGTAAACACCCCCGTGCAGCAAACGCTGCACATTGATTAATGGCAGACCACGAAAACTTCATTTCGCATTTGATCGAGCTACGCAATCGTCTGCTCAACTCAATTGTGGCGGTCATTGTAGTATTCGTATGTTTATTCCCGTGGGCGAGCGATTTGTATGCGTTGCTGGCACAACCTATGTTAGCTAAGCTGCCCGCAGGCGGGCAAATGATCGCCACCGACGTCACCACGCCATTTTTTGTGCCAATGAAAGTCGCCCTGATGACGGCCTTTTTGATTTCTCTCCCTTATATTCTGTATCAAATCTGGCGTTTTGTGGCGCCGGGGTTATATGCCAACGAAAAACGCTGGGTTTTCCCTTTGGTAACAACCAGTTTGCTACTATTTTTTAGCGGCATGTCCTTTGCCTATTTTGCAGTATTTCCAATCGTATTTGGTTTTATTACTGCCAGTGCGCCCGCCGGGGTGGCAGTGATGACCGATATTGACAAGTATTTAAGTTTTGTACTAAGTATGTTTGTGGCATTTGGCCTTACTTTTCAAGTACCTATCGCAGTTGTGCTATTGGTAAAAATGAATTTTGTTACTACACAAAAATTAAGAGAAATTCGACCTTATGTCATTGTGGGAGCTTTTGTCATTGGTGCAATTTTCACCCCGCCGGATGTGGTATCGCAATTTATGTTGGCCATGCCCCTCTGGTTATTATATGAAGCAGGTATTGTAGTCGCGGGGTGGATCAGCAAAGCTAAACCACTGCCTACTAATTAAGCGGCTGGTGAATCAATGTTGTTAAAAAGACACAGCAGTGTCTTGTTTTTGTATTAGAATTCGCGAGCCAGAAATTTTAGGCCGTGCTTGTTAATTGATCGAAGGAGTGGTTCCGTGAAGAAAACAATGAAAACATCTTTGTTGGCGCAGCAAAAAAATGCCGCGAAACGCACCGATAGTATCGATCTGTTAACTCCGGAAGCACCTGAGCATTATGCTCATAAATCTACTTTTCGGATGGGTGAGCCAACACTGGAAATAGCCACTCTAGAAAATGAAATAGCGCAAAAACTTCCTGCAGAACCGCTATTACTTGCACAGGCAAACTTGGTTGTGAGCGATGCAGGAACCCAAACTTGGCTACAAGCTTCTGCAGACACAAGTGAATCGGTAAATTATTCACCGCCTTACCTGGCAGAAGAAAAATCCGGCTCATTTTTTAGTGGCAGTTCATATTTGATGTACGGATTAGCAGCAGTAGGTGTGGGAGCGGTTGTTGCGGTAGCGACCAAATCTAAAAGTAAAACCAGTGTTGAAACTGTCACAGTGACAGGTACGGCAGTCGAGTTGGCAACAGGTGGGACGAAAAATGCTTCAATCGTAGCCGGTGCCAACGTCGTTGTAACCGATGCGGCAACAATTGCACAACTTACCCAAATAGATGCAAAAAATGGTTTAGGTGCATTGAATTACACAGCGATTACAGACACTGCCGCTAATTTATCAGCAAGTACATATGTGTCTGCAGGCAAAAATGTTAGCGTTTCTAACGTGGCCAATCTTGCGCAGCTAGCTTCGATTGCAGCGAAAAATACTGGCGGAACACTCAATTACACCAATATTTCAGACTCCTCCGCTAATCTTTTGAATGATACAGCTAGTTACCTCAGTAAATCGGGTGTGACCGTAACTGTCACCAACGCCTTGTCGCTGGAAAACTTTAATGTACTTAAAGCGCAAGTGAGCAACGGCTTAACTTACAGCATCAGCGACTCTACAAGTAATGTTTTAAATGAGCTGAATGGTGCGACTTCCTCTACTAAATTATCAAATGCAACAGCGGTAACTATTTTGGGTGACAGTACTACTCCAATAGACGTTGCGCAACTACTTGTGTTGAAGGGGGTAAATGGCAATACAACACCTATTGGTTGCGTTGTGAATGATACCGCTGCAAATTTAATTGCAAACGCAACAGTTGTGAGTGAAGCAACAGCCACTACTTCCGTGACCCCTGCGATAACTATGACAGATAGCCCATCTGCGCTAACGGTTGCCAACGTTAACACTTTGAAGGGTTTGAAAATAAACTCTGTCGATATGACAGCAGGTTATGGTTTGAGTGATTCTGCAGCTAATTTGTTGTCGGGTGTTACTTTATCAACAGGTACTTTAACTGGAATAGTGAGCAGCGCAACTTCATTGACGGTAAATGATGCATCCGCGCCACCGCTTACAATTTTGGAAGTAATCGCACTGCAAAATAAAGGTGCTATTTTTACAAACGGCTATATTATCCAAGATACGATAAGCAACCTAAATCAGGCGGTTGGATTAACTCCGACAGATGCGCAAACATTGGCAATTAACAATGCCAATAGCATTGCCAGTCCGACGACTACGGACAATTTGTCCGTAGCTGAAGTTGTAAACTTGCTTCAACGAACTACTTTAACCGCAGCTTCTTATACAGTTAGCGATACGGCAGAAAACTTACTGGCAAATCCAACTGCGGTACAAGGGGCGAGTTCTATCACTATCACTGGCATTACACCGACGCTTAGTTTGGCCGATGCCATTACCCTTAAGTCGTTAAATAGTGGAAATGGCGCAGTTTCTGGTAACTATCTTATTAGTGAAAACTCAAGCGAATTGGTGCCAGCATTATTGGATGGAGCGAAGCTGGCGATTATATCAGCGGCCTCCTCAGTTAATTTATTAGATACGCCGCAGTTAACAGTGACAGATGTGTTGGCTTTAAGAGCTGCGAATTCAAATACAAGTGGTTATGCGGTTAGTGACACCGGCGCAAATATTATGCAGGGTCTAGCATCTGATCCGGCAGCAATCAGCACTGCCAGTGCAGTTGGTGGAGTTGCAAAAGCAATAACAATATCGGATATACCCACTTTTACACTTGATCAGGCAGATTCGCTGCAGACATTTGTTACAAATTTGAAGATAGATATTTCTAACGGTTATTATTTAAATGATGTGGCCGCAGAATTATTGCAGCAAACTGGAACAAGAGGAACTTGGATAGGAAATGCATCAAATATTATTGTTTCAGATGCGCCAGTTCTAACAATTGCTCAACTTAGTTCAATTTTAAGCAAAAACACAACTGTAGAAATAAGCTACAGTTTAAGCGATAGCGCTAGAAATATATGGAATAACTACTATTCTGGATCTGCAACCTCAACAACTAAATCGTATATTGACAAAGCGTCGATTGTTTCTGGCGCAACGGTGGCAGTTAAAGCAAATGATTTAAACAGCTTATTAGCCACCTTGTCAGTGCAGGAGTTGAGTGATTTAAAGGCTATTAATGTATCTCTTGGTGCACATAATGTAACTGATAGTGCCGTAAATATGGCCGCCGCGCTTAATAATGACAGTTCAATTCTATCTTCCATACAGACCGCGACACAATTGAATGCGAGCGAAATAAGTAATACGCTCACATTGAGTGTGACGCAAATGAAAAACTTAATAAATGGCTCAGCATTGTTAATTAGTAACGATACAATTGTAGTGGATCCATCAGTCTTTGGAGATCTCGGGGTATTGCGAGCATATGGTGGAAATGGAACGTTGACACTGAGTAGTTCAGGTAATGACCAGAGCGTTACGGTAGATTTGGGAACGTCGGCGGTAAAGACGGTTATGTTAAATGGGACTGGGTTTCATTCCGTTACCGGAAGTAACAGTACGACTGTAAGCGAAACATTTGTGCTAAATGATGCCAGCACTAATTTTTCAAAAATTATCGGAGGAACAGATATTAGTGATGTATTGCGTTTAACCGCTAATCACAGCACACTCAATTTGGGTGAGTTTAATGTGGGAACGAATCCGACCCTTCAAGGAATTGAAAAAGTTGATTTAAAGACCGATACAGGCAGTAATACATTAACCCTGACTGCTGCTGATTTGTTTAATTTAAACAGCAACTTGATAGTAGACGGAGCAAATGGGTTAATCATTGATGCCGGAAGTAACGATGTAGTTTCCATTGGTGTTGGCGCTAGTGCGGGTCAATTTGCATTGAGCGGGACACAAGTGATAGATACAACAACCTACAACAAATACGTTGCTACTTACACTAACGGTACTGACCACTTGGTTGAAGTTTTGTTACAAAACGTGATTACGCCTACATAGCATTTTGTAATTTTTTAAAAGTTAAAAAAATAGGGAAACTCCCGCTTATTCGGCGAATGAGAAGGCTAAGGAATGCAGTTAAGATGCATTAAGAAATGCTGTAATTGAATATTGAAAGAAAGCTTGATAAATCAATGGGTTTTTAAAGATCTTAATATTTATATAACTTTTTGCTAAAGTTTTACTTGAAGCTGCCGATGTACACAACGACGAGGTGTGTATTTTCTTGCAGTTGTATTTTATTGATGTTTGATTCAAGTGTTGGAACAGAAAGAAATTTTGCGCAATTGATCATGTATCTAATTGATTAACAAGGCATTATTTTTATTTGGCCAGCAGAGACTATGTAGCTTCAGGTGCGCAAGCGCCAAAATTTTGAGATCAGTCTGGACGCAGACCTCTCACAACGAAAATAGGTAAGGTGAAAAAATGGCCCTTAAATTAACGACTTCCGCAACCACAAATTTGACGCTGACAGAAATTGCAGCACTTAACACAGCTCAAATAAGTGATTTGACGACCAAGCAGGTAACCGGTTTGACGGGTGCCGAATTTGCGGCCATCTCCATCACTAGCCTCCCTTATTTAAATACCAGCAACGTTGCTGCCCTAACAGGTACCCATGTTGGGGGATTAACGGGTGCTCAGGCTGCTGTGCTAACAACCTCGCAACTTGGCGCGATTGAATCCAGCGACATTGCTTCGTTAAAAACCAGCCCGATTGCAGCATTAACGACTGCGCAACTGGCGGCGGGATTTAATGCTCAACAAATTATCGCGTTGACGCAAACACAGATTAAGGTGCTAACAACAAATCAGTTGGTTAATTTAAATACTAGCCAGCTACAAGCGATTGAGCCCAAGGATTTGGGCTCGCTGACAACCCGTCAAATCCAGGCGTTAACTACAGCGCAACTTAATTTGCTTACCTCCACGCAAGTGGGTGGAATTTCTGCAACTCAGATTAAACAACTGACCACCGCCCAATTGACGAATTTGGGTACAGATCAATTCGTTGCTTTGCCCAAAGCTGATATTTCAGCTCTGACTACCACCCAAATTGGATTTTTAACTTCCGCCCAATTTGGGGTGCTCACTACCGTTCAAGTTCCCGGTTTAAGTGCGGTTCAATTGGCTAAAACAACAACTGGCCAAGCAGCTGCGCTGACTAGCAGTCAGTTGGCCGCATTTACGGCTACACAAGTTAAAGCCTTTAACACCGCACAAGTGGCTTTATTCAGTACCACGGTGATAGGTGGTTTGTCTCCCGCAAATTTTGCCAGTTTAAATACCGCGCAGATTGCCGTTTTGACTACAGAACAAATTTTTAGTGGATTAACTACCGCGCAGTTTGCCAAGTTGACAGCGACACAAATTAAGGTAATGAGCAGCAATCAGCTGACGAATTTAACTACAGCACAATTACAATCTATTGCCAAGACAACGTTTGCAGGAATTAAAACAACCCAATTGACGGCATTGACCACAGCTCAAACTGCCTTGTTGACAACAACTCAGATCGCTGCTTTGTCTGGCACTCAGGTTAAGGTGTTAACGACGGATCAGCTGGTGAATTTAAGTACTACTCAAATTCAAGCTTTGGAAAATGTGGATTTGGCTGCTATAACGTCTACTCAAATTGGCTATTTAACCACCAGTCAGTTCCAAAGTTTAACCACTGTCCAGATTGGTGCATTGGTATTAAACCAAATTAAAGGCACGACTACCGGGCAGTTGCAGGTATTTGATACCAATCAAATCAATGCATTAACAAATGTGCAGATTCCAGGATTAACGACCAGTCAAGTGGGATTACTGACTTCAACACAACTGGGTGTGTTGGCAGACAAGGTTGTAAAATTCACGACAAGACAAATTGCTGCGCTGACAACCGATCAAGTCAATACAGGATTATCTACACAACAGATTAAAGATTTTTCCGCGCAACAAATTAAAGCGCTTTCAACTAATCAGCTGACAAATTTAACCAGCAACCAGCTTCAGACAATCGAAAAAAATGATTTTGCAACCTTGCTCTCAACCCAAATTGCAGCGTTAACCACAGCTCAGATACAAGATTTAACTTCAACCCAAATTATTGCGTTGACGGGTACGCAAGCTAAAAAGTTAACTACAGACCAGGTAATCAATTTAACGACTGCGCAAATTCAACAGCTTGAAAAAACTGATTTAGCGAGCTTAACAACAACTCAAATTGCCGTATTAACTTCAGCTCAATTCCAAAGCATTTTAACCACTCAAATTAGTGGGTTGACTGCAGCTCAAATGGGTGCCACCAATACGTCGCAAACCAATGCCTTAAGCAGTACTCAAGTAGCAGCGCTATCGGCCACACAGGTAAAGGGCTACACTACTGCACAAGTGCAATTGTGGAACACAGATCAGATTGGTGCGCTGGATAAAGCCAAGCTCAATGCACTAAGTACCTCACAAATTGCCGCTTTAACAACTCAGCAAATTGCTAGTGGTTTCTCAACACAGCAAATAATAGACTTGAGTGCTACGCAAATTGCGGTATTGAATACCAATCAATTGACAAATCTGACTTCGTCTCAATTACAAGCGATTGAGAAAGCTGATTTCGCCGGTCTAAAAACCAGTCAAATTGTCGGTTTAACCACTGCCCAAATTCAACTGTTAACAAGTGATCAAATAATTGCACTGACTGCAACACAAGTTAAAGTTTTCAGTACCAATCAACTGATCAATCTAAGTACAACTCAAATTCAAACCTTTGAAAAGGGAGACTTGGCTGCGCTAACCACCATTCAAATTGGAGCGATGACCAGCAGTCAATTTCAAAATATAACGACAGTACAAATTAGTTCGCTCACTGCAGCACAAATTCGCGCCACAAATACAGGGCAAACTCAAGCACTGGATAGCAATCAAGTAAGTGCACTAACAGCTAGTCAAGTTGCTGCCTTTTCAACTGCACAAGTTAATTTGTTGACAAGCTCAGTATTAAGTGCGTTATCTACCAAGGTATCTTCGTTTAATACCAGACAATTAGCGGCCTTGACGACTAACCAAATTAACCAAGGTTTAACCACAAGCCAAATTGTAGCTTTAACCGGAACTCAAGTAGCCTCGCTAAATACTGACCAATTAGTAAATTTAACTTCTGCGCAGCTTCAGGCGGTTGAAAAGGGAGACTTTGCTGCTCTTAAATCAAGCCAACTGCAGGCTTTGACAACCACTCAAATTGGTTTGTTGACAACGACACAAATCGTTGCGCTCACAGGTACGCAGGCAGGGTTATTGACTACAGATCAGTTGGTACAATTGACTTCTGTTCAATTGACTGCGCTGGAAAAGGCAGACTTTGCGGCAATTAAGACCACGCACTTATCTTCGCTGACCAGCACACAAGTCAGTCAATTAACGACATCACAAATTGCTTCTTTGACCGCAGCTCAAGCCAAGATTTTGACAACAGATCAAATCGTTAATTTGAGTGCAGATCAAATAAAAGCTATTACTAAAACAATTGTTCCCAATTTAACTTCAGCGCAAGTTGGTGTGTTGACAACTAATCAGATGGCCGCATTAACCACGGTTCAATTGGTGGCGTTTAATTCAACACAAACCGCAGCGTTAACCAGCAACCAGGTGACCGGATTTTCAACGGTGCAGTTGGCTTCCTTGGCTAATGCCAATATTGATAATTTACAAGCTGATTTTGTGTCCAAGTTGACCACGGATCAATTTGCAGGGTTAACAAATAACCAGTTTGCAAGCATTACTTCGACTCAAATAGCCGCATTAACCTCTGCGCAGGTCGGTGCATTAACTACGACAAAGATTGCAGCGCTAACCACAGCGCAGGCACAAGCTTTGACATCCAGTCAGATAGCGGCATTTACTGCTTCTGAAGCAGGAAGTGATCGCGGCGGTTCTGTATCAGTTGTTGGGACAATCGGATCTATCGCCACTAGAGCGTTTGCAGCTCTAAACACCACAGCAATTGCCGGGTTGAATTCAGATCAATTAAGCTGGATAACGACCAATCAGGTTGCCGCACTGACGACCACCCAAATGGGGGCAATTGAGACGCGCGATATCACCGCACTAACTTCGACGCAACTGTCTGCTTTGAACACAAAACAAATTGCAGCCTTGAGTGATATCCAAGTGCCGATCATATCAACCACCCAACTGCAACAGTTGTCGACCAGTCAAATTGGTGCATTGACGACTACAAATGTAGCCGCATTAACCACAGCACAATTTAGCGCACTTCTAACTTCGCAGCTGGTTGCCTTTACAACAAGGCAAGTGAGTGCGATTGAAACCACAGATTTAGTGGTGTTGGGAACGGATCAGTTTAGTGCTTTAACTTCAACGCAGATTGCGGGTTTGACAACTACTCAAGTTGCAAATATTACTTCTACTCAAGTCGCAGAAATGACCGCCAATCAATTTGGGGCCATGACAACGGCACAGTTTATTTTGCTGGGCGGAGCAGGAGGCTTTGGTACAACGATAAGCTCTTTGAAAACAACAATTATCGCAGCACTCTCGACCACGCAGATTGTAGCTTTAACCTCCGTTGAGTTGGGCGCTCTTACCAGTACACAAATTCCTGCGCTAACCAATGCTCAATTGATTGCGCTGACAACTAGCCAAGCGCCTTCTTTGACCACTGCCTTTGTGTCGGCATTAACCAATGCTCAATTGGCCGCACTGGAAACAAGAGATATCACCTTATTCAATACCAGTTCAATTGCTGCGATTACCACTTCGCAACTGGCAAGTGGCTTAACGGCCAATCAGGTAGCCAACTTAAATACGGTACAGATTGGATCGTTAACAACTACACAAATTATTGCACTTACCAATAATCAACTGACAGCGCTAACCAGCAATCAAGCAGTTGGTTTAACATCGACACAGGTGGGTGCATTAACAACAGCGCAGCTGTACTACCCGCAGAATAGTACATTGGCACAAATCACATCAACCGCAGTATCTGGGTTGACCAGCGCACAAATTCAGGTTCTGTATAACGATCAGATTCGATCATTAACGACTGCGCAAAACTTGGGTTTAAGCACAACTCAAATTCAAGCGTTTACGACGTCTCAAGTGGGTGGTCTTACAACCTCTCAAATGGCCGGTTTTACGACAGGCCAGCTCAGCGCGTTAACCACGAATCAAATTGCAAATCTGGGTACAAGCAACTTTGCGGCCATCACCAGTGCACAAATTAGTGCCCTGACGACAACTCAAATTGTGGCTTTGACGAATGAAGAAGTAATCGCATTCACAACGATACAAGCGCCCTGGTTAACTACTGCCCAAGCGGCAGCGTTCACAACGACTCAGCTGCAAAATATGGAAGCAGTTGATATGGCAGCGATGAGTACAGCAGCTTTGACTGCGCTCAGCTCCGTGCCGACAATGACGACCACACAAATCGCCAATTTGACGACCACACAAATTACGTCAATGACGACTGCGCTGTCATCGTTTACTTCAACTCAGGCTGCAGCATTGACTTCAACGCAAATTACGGCGTTTACAGCAAACAGTACAAATGTGAATACAGGGTTACAAGATCTAGGGACAGTAACAACTATTGCGACCAATGTTATTGCAGGGCTGAATGCAACAGTGATTGCCGCTCTAAATACGAGCAACTTGTCGAGCTTAACGACCAGTCAGATTCAGGCACTAACAAGTGCACAAATCAGCTTTATTGAAACGGTGGATGTTACGGCTTTGGATTCGAATCAGCTAAATGCATTGACTACAATGCAGATCGCTGGCTTTACGGCAACTCAGATGCCAAAATTGTCGACAACCCAAATGAGGTATGTCACAACGACCCAAATGGGCGCGTTAACGTCAACTCAGCTACAGGCTTTAAGCTCAATTCAAGCTGCGGTATTAACAACTGTACAGTTGAATAGTCTTTCTTCGGTACAGATTGCTACCCTTGAAACCACAGATGTTTCTGTATTAACTTCAGTGCAACTGGGTGCAATTGCAACCGGTTTGATAACGGCTCTGACGACAAGTCAATTAGCGGTTTTGAGTGCAAATCAAACAGTTGGATTAACTTCATCTCAGCTGGATTTAATGTCCGTAAATCAAGTGGCTGCATTAGCAAATATCGATAATTTGGGCACCACTCCGCTGTTAATACTGGATTCTCAGCAAATTGCAGGGTTGACCACATCGCAAGTTGCTGCATTGACATCCACACAATTGGGCGTGCTGACAACTGATCAGATTCCTGGTTTGATTAATTCACAAATGGTGGCATTGACATCCAGACAGATGCCAAACTTAACTACTGCCTTAGTTTCTGCCTTGTCTAACGCTCAACTGGGCGCAATCGAAACTGCCGACATTAGCTTGCTTACAACCAGCGCAGTAGCTGTGTTGTCTACCTCACAAGTAAATGCGGGGTTAACAGCAGAGCAGTTTGCCAATTTGAATACTAATCAGTTAGTGGCATTAAGCACCGACAAAATTGCGGTATTGACAGATGCTCAGGTAACCGGCTTAAACACCGCTCAAGCTGCGGCTCTGACCTCCGCTCAAGCTCAGGCATTGACGACTAGTCAATTGGCATCCCTAGAGCGTGCCGACTTGGCGCAGTTCAATACTAAAGCTATAGCTGCGCTTACAACAGATCAGATTGCCAAGTTGTATATGCCTCAAGTTGCGGCATTGACCACGACGCAAAATCTGGTTTTGACGACAGTACAAATACCAGCTTTCACCAATATTCAAGTGGCAAACTTTACCACTGAACAAGTAGCTGCATTCGGTACGAATCAACTTACGGCCTTCACGACAAGTCAATTAGCTAGTTTTGAAGTGGAGGACATTGCTTCCTTAACCAGCACGCAAATTAGTTATTTGACTACAGCACAAGTTGCCGCATTGACGCAATCACAAATTATTGGCTTGACGACGGTTCAAATGCCGGGATTCACATCTGCTCAAGCAGCGGCACTGACGGCAACTCAAATGGCTGCAATGCAGTCGGCCGATGTTAATGCCCTGACAACTGCGGCATCTGGAGTATTGACTTCTACTCAACTCAGTGGATTAACTACAACAATTGTTTCCAGCTTAACAACCGTAAACTTGCCGACTTATGACACAGCGGTTATTGCTGCATTGAGTCTTGCGCAAGCACAAAGCTTGACGACAACTCAGCTGACTTATTTTGGTACCAGTCAGTTAGCTAGCCTGAATTCAGCTTGGTTTGGTTCGCTGGGAACTGCGGCAATTGCCGCTCTGCTAACCACTCAAATTAGCGTATTGACTCCGGCACAGATTGCTCAACTAAATACCAGTCAGATTGTTGTATTGTCAAGCGATCAGGTACCACAATTAACGGGAACTCAGACGGTGGCATTGACGGCAAATCAGTTGGCCAGCTTGGAAACGCGTGATTTGGTCTTGATGTCATCTGCAGCCGTTGCTGCATTTGCCACGGGCGAGATTACCGGACTCACTACGTCTCAAATCATCGCGCTAACAACTGCACAAACTACAATTCTGACAACCGAACAAGTGAAAAACTTGAACACCAGCCAAGTTAATATTTTGACAACCGATCAAGTGGTTACTATGTTAACGGCTCAGGTGGGTGCGTTGACGACTACGCAGATTGCAGCGGTAACCGCAGAAAATGTACCATTCTTGACGACCGCTCAATTAGGCGTTATCTCTGGCGCGCAAATGGCTGCATTGACTACCGCTCAGATTGTGGCTCTGTCGACTGTTCAGGCGCCAGTGCTCAATACTGCACAAGTTGCTGCATTGACAATTACGCAACTGCCCGCGGTTCAAACGAATGACCTAGTCTTGATATCAACCGTATCGGTACCCGCTTTGGTGGCTGATCGCTTGTATAGCCTAAGAACAAATCAAGTGCAGAGTTTAACAACGGCTCAAACAGTGGTGTTGACTACTGCGCAAATACAAGGACTTAGCACCGTTCAAGTGCCGGTATTGACGACAGCACAGGTATCGACACTCACGACTGCCCAAGTAGCGGCGATTACTACGACGCAAATTTCAACGGTCTCGACGAGTGGTATTGAGTCGCTCACGACAATTCAAATTGGGGCGATTAGTACAGCGCAAATTGTGCAGTTTAATAGTTTACAAGTGATTGCACTAAGTACTTCGCAAGCTCCGGTACTGAATACTGCTCAAGTCGCCGCGTTAACCACTGCGCAAATTGTTAGTCTGGAAACGCGCGACTTGGCCCTGTTAACGACTGCGGCGACCAGAATTTTGGATACCGCACAGGTATCGGCACTCACCACAGCACAAGTGGAAGGCCTGAATACAGCGCAACTTAATGCTTTTACCTCTACTCAGTTGCAATTGTTGAACGCTAATCAAATTCAAAGTTTGACAGTGGATCAAGTCAGCAAGTTGAATACAATACAGCTGACGACCTTTACCACAGCTCAAATAGCAAACTTCGAGGTGCAGGATATTGCGGCAATTACCAGCATCCAGATTAGTAGTTTAACGACAGCACAGTTTGCCGCGCTAACTACTGCGCAAATTGTGGGCTTGACGACAGTTCAAGCGCCATCTTTGAATACTGCACAAGCAGCTGCCTTGACGATCACCCAGTTACCGGCATTCCAAACCAGTGATTTGGTGTTGTTATCAACTGCGGCTGTGGCTGCTTTGACAGCCGGTAACTTGTATAGCTTGACGACCGACCAAGTGCAGAATTTGACGACGGCACAAACAGTCGCGATGAGTATTCCGCAAATAGAGGGACTTAGCACTGTTCAGGTGCCGGTATTGACAACGGCACAGGCTTCTACCCTGACAACTGCTCAAGTGGCAGGAATTACTACCACCCAGATATCTTTTGTTTCAACAAACAATATCGCGGTGTTTTCAACAGTACAGCTGGGTGCAATTACGACAGCGCAAGTCGAGCAATTAAATAATGCGCAAATCGTTGCCTTGACGACCAATCAAGCGCCTGTGTTGAATACCGCACAAGCGGCCGCACTGACTTCAATGCAAATTACCAGTCTGGAAACCCGTGATTTGGTGCTGTTGAGTACAGCAGCTATAGCAGCTTTGACGGTGAATACCCTGGCGAGCTTGAATACTGATCAGGCGTCTAATCTGACTACAACACAAATTAAAGTGTTGACGACCGCGCAAGTGCAGGGCTTAACCAGTACGCAGTTGCCTACCTTGACAACGACTCAGCTGGTTGCTATGACAACAGTCCAAACCAGCGCAATAACCACGGTTCAATTGGGATCGTTGCTAACCAGCGAAATTGCCGCATTGAACACTGCTCAAGTTAGCACGTTCACTACAGCTCAAATTGCTGCGCTGTCTATCGATCAAGTCATTTCTTTAACAACGGTGCAAGCGCCGGTTCTGACAGATATACAAGTGCCGAATTTGACGACCAGCCAACTAATCAGTATGGAAACCAGAGACTTGGCGTTGCTAAATACAGTTGCGATTGCTTCGTTATCAAGTACGCAAGTGCCGGTCTTGACTACCTCGCAAGTAGAGGGACTCAGTTCAACCCAGTTGCCGAAATTGACCACCACTCAGATTGCCTTGCTGACCACGCAACAAGTGCCTGCATTGACAACAGCTCAAGTGCAGTTCCTGACGACCTCGCAGATCATTGCGTTGACCACGGATCAAGCACCGATATTGACCACTGCGCAGGTTGCCGCCTTGACCACTACACAGTTGAATAGTATGGAAACACGAGACTTTGTCTTGCTGGTTCCGGCAGCATTCGAGGCTTTAACCACTGCGCAAGTGGCTAATTTGGCTGCCAATCTTTTGGTGACTTTGACAACCAGCCAAGTAGGGCGTTTGACCGATATCTTGGTGCCGGTCATGACGACGCAGCAAATAAATGCATTGAGCACTGCTCAAATGGCTGCATTGACTACTGCTGCGGTAGCTTCATTAACCCAGCAACAAGTGATTGAAGCCTTGACCACCGCGCAGGCAAATGCGTTGACTACGGATCAGATTGTTGCCTTGACATCAATGCAAGCTGGATGGTTGAGCACTTCTCAAATTAACGCATTGAGCACTTCGCAGTTGGCAGCGTTGGAAACCAGAGATTTGCGAGTGCTGAATCAACAGGCATTTGCTCCGTTATCAACTACTCAAATTCAGGCGTTTACCGAGGCGCAGATTGCAAACTTAACGACAGACCAGCTTAGCAACATTACTTCAGCGCAATTGCGTTTGTTGACTTCGGTTCAAGTGCCAGGTTTGACTTCCGCGCAAATGCAGATTTTTGCTGCTGAGATTTTCAATAAATTCACGACCACACAGCTTTCATCTTTCAGTACCTCGGTGATCGCGGGCTTGGATAATGCGCAAGTATTTGCACTTACCTCGGATCAGATAAAAGTGTTGACAGGAGATCAACTCGCAGCGCTGACGACAAGTAATGTGTTCGCACTGACTACCACCAGTGTGCAAGCTTTGACTACGACTCAAATTCCATTCTTTGAAACAGCAGATTTGGCACTTCTACGTACAAGCCAAATTGCAATTTTGAGTACGAGCCAATTGGGTGCAGTAACGAGTGATCAAATTAACAATTTGAGAACGACTCAGACTACTGCTCTCACGACTTCTCAGCTTCAAGCGTTGTCGGGTAGCCAAATCATCGCCCTAAATACGGATCAAGTAAGTACTTTGTTGACCACGCAACTGGCGGTGATATTGACATCGCAGATTGCAGTTTTGGAAACACGCGATGTGGCAGCCTTAACGACCAGTCAAACAGTATTGCTGAGTACTAGTCAGGTGGGAGCATTAACTGGAGCGCAGTTGGGTGGTTTAACAACCGCGCAAGCGAATGTGCTTACGACAGATCAGATTCCAAATCTGTTGGCTAGCTCGATAAGCGGATTTGAAACGCGAGATTTGATTAATTTGACGACTAGTGCGTTGCAAGCATTTACGACGACTCAGATTCCAAGCTTCCTGCAGGAACAAGTCGCCGGTCTGACTACAGCTCAAGTGCAATTGCTGACTACAAGCCAAGTGACAGCTTTAACTGGATACGATGCACAAAAATTGCAGGGCTCTAGTCAAATGGCCGGACTAACTACTGATCAGGCGATTAGTTTGACCACCGCACAAGTGTTTGCTCTGAGCGGATTGCAGCTGGCGGGATTAACAACAAGTGCTGTCTCAAAATTGGGCACAGATCAGATTACCGCAATTTCTGCAAATAGTCTGGCGGGTTGGGGTTATGCGAATAACGCACTTTCACAATTGCATGAGTTGACTACCACCCAGGTGCAGGCAATTACCACGACTCAAATCACCGGGTTGGAAGTTACTAATTTGCAGTTGGCAGATCTGCAGGCTTTGCAAACCAGCCAGATTGAGGCCTTGTCAACTACACAGATCCTTACTTTAGATACAAAGTACGCTAACGGGTCTAACGGAATTGAAAGTCTGTCTACCAACCAATTTGTAGCGCTAACAACGGCGCAAATTAAAGTGTTGAATGTTGACCAAGTAGCGGTGTTGACTTCAAATCAGCTTCAAGCACTTTCGACCTCGCAGCTGAATTACCTGCAAAACGTAGGTGTGTTATCAGATACACAGTTGTCGGGTCTCAGCACAGCTCAGACTGCAGCACTGATTCAAAGTACTCCGATGATTTTGGATTTGAACGGTGATGGTATCAGTACCTTGAGCATCAATTCAGGCGTGCAGTTCGATCTGAATGCGACGGGTAGCAAAGTGGTTACGGGCTGGGTTGCACCTACCGACGGTTTGCTGGTAATGGATCGTAATAAGGACGGAATCATCAATGATGGTAAGGAGCTGTTTGGTAGTGCAACCGTACTGGCCAATGGTCAAACTGCTACAGACGGTTATCAAGCTATGCGTGAACTGGATAGCAACAGTGACGGCATATTGACGGCAGAAGATAAACAGTTTGCTGAGCTGAAAGTTTGGCGCGACGCAAACTCTGATGGTGTCAGCCAGACGGGTGAATTGATATCCCTCGATTCCTTGGATATCGCCAGTCTGAACTTGAACGCACAAGCGACCTCGGTTAATAGCAACGGCAACTGGGTGGGTTTAACTTCAAGCTACGCGACGGCTGATGGGAGCGTTAAAGAAATGGCTGACGTGTGGTTCTTGAATGCACCAGCTGCTCCGACGACTCCTGCAGAAGATTTGCGTGGTCAAGTTAGCAGTTTGGTTAAAACTATTGCCACATTTGAAACCACGCAAGTTGCGCCTACAACGGATACTACTAACGCGCTGCCGGGAACACAGGCAGTAGCAGGTACCGGTCTAACCAGCAACGTTAGCGGTATTGTGGATGCACTCAGTCGTTTTGACGGTAGTGCGCTAGCTGTTGCACCGCTAAGTGTGGTGACGGCAACACCGCAAAATGTAGCTGGAAACCTGACGTCAGGATTGAGTAACACGCAAAATCTCGTCACTAATGGCATACTGGGGGCAGGCGGTAAATAGATGTGCTGTGAAACGTAGCTAGAAAAGCGGTGAGGTTAAAATCTCGCCGCTTTTTCTTGCCTGAAGATTTTATGAGTAATAAGAGCAAACATTTCAAAAATAAAAAATTATCCATGAATACGTCGAATAAATTAGTTCAAGCAATCCAGCTACAAAATGAAGGAAAAGTAGCCGAAGCAGAAACTGCCTTTCGTGAAATTCTTGTCGGTAGCCCTAGTGATGGCGCAGCGCTCTATTCTCTGGCAGTTATATTACTCAACAGCGGCAGAACTGAAGAAGCGGTGAAACTGACTTCCAATGGCGTACAACTTGCACCAACATTTGCCCCATTGCATTTTGTGCATGGTGCAATTTTACAAGCCTTAAGTGATTTCCCTGCGGCGCTGCAAAGTTATGACGAGGCCATTAAACTTAAACCGGATTACTTGGAAGTTTGGCTAAACAGCGGTGTGCTTTTGCGCAACATGCACCGACATAAAGAGTCTCTAGAACGATTCAATCATGTGTTAACTCTTGATCCCGGCCATGTGTCGGCGCTTGCCAATTGCGGAATATTATTGACCGAATTTAAGCAAAGCGAACAGGCCATTAAAATGTTCGAGCATTTATTAAGACTTAAGCCAGACTATGATTTTGGCTTGGGCTTATTAGAGTACGAACGACTACATATTTGTGATTGGAGCGATTTTGATGTAATGTCGGAAAAGATTATTACAGGTATTCGCTCCGGCAAGCGTACCTGTAAAACATTGGCGTTAATGGCAATATCAGATTCTGCCAGCGACCATTTCGAAGCCGCTAAGATATTTTCTGAATTTTATTGCCCACCTAGCACTACCAAGCTTTGGAAGGGCGAACGCTATCAGCACGAAAAAATCCGTATCGCCTATGTTTCTCCCGATTTGCGTGAACATCCTGTAGGCCACTTAATGGCAGGCATTTTTGAGCTGCATGATAAATCGCGATTTGAAATCATTGCAATTTCATTGGGAATTGATGATGGCGGTCGCTTGCGTGCGCGCATGTTAAAAGCGTTTGATCAATTTATTGATGTCCGCGAAATGAGTTCGCTTAAAGTAGCTCAACTTATGCGCGAAATGCAAATAGATATCGCCGTTGATTTGGGTGGCTATACTTCGGATACGCGCACTGACATATTCTCTTTCCGCCCCTGCCCCGTGCAAGTAAACTACCTTGGCTATCCCGGTACAATGGGGGTTGATTATTATGACTATATTCTGGCAGATCAGACAACAATTCCACCGGATCAGCAACAATTTTATTCTGAAAAAGTCGCATATTTACCCGATACCTATTTACCCACCGATTCCAGCGTAAAGATTTCCGAGCGCATACCAACTCGTGCCGAATGCGGTTTGCCCGAAACCGGATTTGTATTTTGTTCGTTCAGTCATGACTACAAAATATCCTTGCATGTCTTCGATATCTGGATGCGCTTGCTGCAACAAGTACCTGACAGCGTGTTGTGGATGATGTCGCGCAACGAAACTTCAATACGAAATTTGCGGCATGAGGCTGAAAAGCGCGGCGTCGATGGATCAAGGTTGATTTTTGCAGGGCGTGTACCGTTGGTGGAGGATCACTTGGCACGTTATCGTCAGGCCGATTTGTTTCTCGATACTCATCCTTACAATGCACATACAACTTCTGCAGACGCACTAATGGCCGGTTTGCCGGTGCTTACCTACATGGGCAATTCTTTCCCCTCTCGCGTAGCGGCTAGTTTGCTGCAGGCAATTGGCGTACCTGAGTTAGTCACACATTCTCATGCGGAATATGAATCGTTGGCATTAACGCTTGCGCAACATCCTAATTTGTTGGGGGATATAAAAGCCAAAATAGTAGAGAATAAGCCTCATTCCTCACTATTTAATACCAAGAAATTCTGCGAGAATCTTGAAGCAGCGTACACAGAAATGTGGCAAGCAACTTTGCATTCAGAAGTTGTTGAAACTGGTTCGGATATAACTAACGCTATAACACTACCGAAAAAAACCATGACAAAAACGCTTGATTTAGGCTGTGGCCCCAATCCAAAAAATCCGTTTAATGCAGATGAAGTCTATGGCATCGATGTGCGGGAAGATTTGGATGCAGGAATTAAACGCGCCGATTTAGTCATCGAGCCAATTCCATTTGAAGATGCCTCGTTTGAATATGTGACAGCACATGATTTTCTCGAGCATGTTCCGCGAGTAATTTATGTACCACATCGGCGAAATGCTTTCGTGGAAGTAATGAATGAGGTATATCGGGTATTAAAAGTTGGGGGGCTATTTTTATCCTTCACGCCTGCATACCCAAACCCGGAAGCTTTTCGTGATCCCACCCACGTTAATATTATTACCGATCAGACTTTCCAAGCCTATTTTGATAATGTAAATCGCTGGGCATCGGGATATGGTTTTAACGGTGCTTTTGTAATCAAATTGCAAGAATGGCGCGGGCCGCATTTGTTGACGGTGTTGCAAAAGGTTTCTATTAATGAAAAATGATTACGATGTTGTTATAGTCGGCGGGGGGGTAGTTGGACTTGCGGTAGCTATGAGGACATTGGAGTTAAAATCAGATACCCGATTGTTATTGCTAGAAAAAGAAGATGCTCTTGCTATGCATCAGTCTGGAAATAATAGTGGCGTTATTCATTCAGGGCTTTACTACAAATCAAATTCACTAAAAGCAAAGAATTGTATAAATGGGTACCAGCAGCTTCTTGAGTTTTGTGACAAAGAAAGTGTTCCATATGAAATTTGCGGGAAAATTGTCGTGGCGACAAATAAGGAAGAGTTGCCGCGCCTAGCAGACTTGTATCAAAGGGGGATGAGTAACGGTTTAAAAGGATTGAGAATGTTGTCCTCTGAAGAAATTAGAGAGTTTGAGCCAAATTGTGCTGGAATCCTTGGATTGCATGTTCCTCAAACAGGAATAGTTAATTACCATACATTAGCTCAGAAGTTTTCAGATAGCATTAAACGATTGGGAGGCGAAATTCGCTGCGGATCAAGAGTTAATTCTATTAAGAGTGTAGTCAATGGAGCGGAGCTTAATGCATCTGGACAGATAATTTCATGTAAGCAAGTGGTGACGTGCTGTGGTTTGCAATCAGATCGAATGGCAATGTTTACAAATCCAAATCTTGATCTACGAATCATTCCATTTCGAGGTGAGTATTATGAACTCTCATCCTCAGCAAAAGGAATGGTGAAAAATCTTATTTATCCAGTACCGGATCCCAATTTCCCATTTCTTGGGGTGCATTTTACAAAGATGATTGATGGTGGCGTGGAATGTGGTCCAAATGCTGTTTTGGCATTTGCCCGAGAGGGATATAAAAAAACTGATTTTAATCTACAAGATATGATGGAAATCCTTAATTGGCCGGGCTTTTACAAAATTGCTAGGAAATATTGGAGAACAGGTTTAGAGGAGTTTTATCGATCTTATAATAAGGCGGCGTTTTTACAAGCATTACAACGACTTGTTCCAGGAATTGAAATGAATGATTTGATTCCCTGTGGTGCGGGTGTGCGTGCACAAGCCTGTGACCGAAATGGAAATTTACTTGATGATTTTTATGTAAAAAATGAGGGAGTGACTATACATGTATGTAATGCTCCTTCACCAGCTGCGACATCATCACTTTCGATTGGAGGGGATATTGCCAATGCATTATGCCAAAAACTAACATTGCAGTAGAATAATGCATTATCTGTTTCAGAAGTAGCTTGCTAGTGTTGTGTTTATTCATTTAACAAACTTGTAATTGAGATCAAATTATGAATGTACCTTTATGTAGAGTTTCACAATCTCCATTAATAAAAGTCCTCGATTTTGGAAAACAACCATTAGGGAACGGATTTTTGCTTCCCCAGCAGTATCCTGCCGAATACTTTTATCATATGGAGATGGGGTTTTCAGAGGTCAGTATGATGCTACAGCTTATTAAGCAACCTGCTCCAGAACAAATGTTTCATGAACATTATGCGTTCTACTCTAGTACTTCTCGTTTTATGGAGCAACATTTTGCCGAGTTTGCAGAGCAAGTTATGGCCTCGGGCTATATAGCAAAAGAAGATCCGTTTGTGGTGGAGCTTGGATGTAATGATGGCATCATGTTGAGGAATTTTGCCAAGTTGGGGGTTCGACATCTCGGAATTGAGCCTTCGAAAAATGTTGCTGATGTCGCAAATATAAATGGAGTTCGAACTATTTCCGAATTTTTCTCAGCCGAGGTGGCAGAGAAAATTGTAGAGAAGGAGGGGCAAGTAGATGCCTTTTTGGCAGCTAATGTAATGTGTCATATTCCTGATATTGTAGGCGTTGTAAAGGGGATTCGTACATTGCTTAAACCTAAAGGGGTAGTGATGTTTGAAGATCCCTATCTAGGGGATGTGATAGAGAAAATTTCATATGATCAAATCTACGATGAGCATGTATTTTTGTTTTCTGCGCATTCAATTAAATATTTGTTCGGATCGCAAGGAATGGAGTTGATTGATGTGCTGCCACAAAAAACTCACGGTGGTTCAATGCGTTATGTGCTGGCGCATGCAGGCGCTTATCCGGTTAACGACTCAGTTAAGTTTCTGATGCAAAAGGAACAAGAATTGGGATTACATCGTATTTCTACTTTTGAAACCTTTAGTAAGAATGTGGAGAAGTCCAAAGAAGATTTGCTAGGGTTGTTGCGGGATATTAAGTTACAAGGTAAGCGCGTTGCTGGTTACGGCGCCACATCCAAAAGTACCACAATTTTGAATTACTGTGGCATAGGCTCGGATCTAATTGAATACATTTCTGATACAACGCCGATCAAACAGGGGAAGTTCACGCCAGGAATGCATATACCGGTTGTGCCCTACGAAACTTTCAAGAATGACCCACCCGACTATGCGATTCTTTTTGCCTGGAACCATGCGGAAGAAATCATGGCCAAAGAAAAAGAATTCATGGCCGCAGGCGGCAAGTGGATTGTTCATGTACCTGAGGTGAAGGTGCTCTAATGATTTTCTGTGCAAACCCGGCTGCTCAATTCCAAAGTTACCAGAGTGAAATTGAGGCGGCTGTGTTAAAAGTATTGCGCGGTAATCATTATATTTTAGGTGCTGAAGTTGAGGCATTGGAGAGTGAATTCGCCAATTATATTGGAGTCAGTTCGGCTATAGGGGTCGCAAATGGAACCGATGCACTTGAACTGGCAATTAGGGCACTTGATATTGGTCCGGGTGATGAGGTAGTAACAGTCTCGCATACGGCGGTAGCGACGGTGGCTGCGATTGAGGCGACTGGGGCTACGGCGGTCTTGGTGGATGTCGAGCCTGAATTTTTCACTCTTAACCCAGAACAGCTACAGGAAGTGCTGACGTCCAAAACAAGGGCTGTAATAGCCGTTCATCTTTATGGGCAAGCTGCAGACCTTGATGCTATTAGCAAGTTTTGCTTAAAAAATAGCTTGTCACTGATCGAGGATGTTTCTCAAGCCCATGGTGCAAAATGGAAGGGTAAACGCCTTGGCAGCATCGGGCGTATCGCTTGCTTCAGTTGCTATCCTACCAAGAACCTAGGCGCGATTGGCGATGCCGGGCTGGTCACCACCAGCGATGAAAAGCTCGCCAAGAAAGTACGCATGCTGAGGGAGTACGGCTGGCAGGAGCGCTATGTCAGCGATCTGGTCGGGCGGAATTCGCGGCTCGATGAATTGCAGGCAGCAATCCTGAGAGTCAAGCTGCGCTATCTGGATGCGGACAATGGCAAGCGTCAGCAGCTTGCGGCACATTACACAAAACTTTTGGCTGGGCAGTCAGTGCATCTCCCATCGGTCAGAGAGCATGCGGAACATGTTTTCCACCTTTATGTGCTGAGAACCAATAACCGTCACAGCCTAATGGAGCATCTGAAGGAGCATGGCATCCATGCGGGCATCCACTACCCTATGCCCGTGCATCTGCAGCCCGCTTACAAAGGGCGTATCCGCACCGCAACATCCATGAGGGTAACCGAATCCCTGTCTCAGGAAGTCTTGTCTTTGCCGATCTATCCAGAGCTTGAAATTCAACAACTCAATGAAGTAGTGCAGGCGCTCAAGCACTTTGCAGCCAAGGATGGCTTGCGTGGCTAAGCAATTAAAAGGGAGCGCCCCAGACTATAAATCATTTGAGATAGGCGACTTTCAGGAAGCTAAGCAACTTCTCTATTTGTCAAGCATCCTGTTAAAGAAGTGTGAGGGACAATGAAAGTCAGCAAATGCCATTTGGAAGGAATTCTCCTAATTGAGCCCGCTATCTTTGCCGATGATAGAGGTTTTTTTCTAGAAAGCTTCGAGCGGAAAAGGTATCGGGAGTTGGGTATCGTCGAAGAATTTGTTCAGGACAACCATTCTCGCTCAGCGAAAAATGTGCTGCGCGGGTTGCACTTTACAAAGAACAAACCGCAATCTCAAATCATGACTGTTATTCGCGGCAGAGTGTTTGATGTCATTGTTGATATTAGAAAAGACTCGTCGACCTTCGGAAAATGGTTTGGTACTGAACTCGGCGATGAAGGTCCCAGACAAATTTACATGGCCCACGGCTTTGCTCACGGTTTCTGCGTTCTCTCCGATTATGCCGACTTGCACTACAAAGTTAGTCAGCGTTATGACGCTAGCGATGAAGGTGGACTGATCTGGAACGATAGTGATGTCAAGATTGCTTGGCCGATTAAAGACCCGATCATATCCGAACGCGACGCGCGGCATTGCGCCTTTCATGCTCTTTAAATTATCTAACCACATAGGGTAAATATGAACAACCAAGCGAAAGACACGATTTTGAAATTTTGGAATGAACGAGCGTCTCTGGGCGATCTTGCCGGTACGAATGATTTTGTGCTGACCGGAATTGAGCAATCGTTCCTCCTCAATGCTATTCAGCGCGGTTCGCATGTGCTCGATATTGGCTGCGGTAATGGTAGCAGCCTGTTGAAATTGATCGGACAAAAGGGCTGTACTGGGGTTGGGGTTGATTTTTCGGATGAGATGGTAAAGCTGGCAAAGCAAGCGTCCCAGTCACAGGGTTTAGGAGAACGTGTTGAATGGTATCAGCGTGGCGCTCCGCCGGTTCCGAATGAGTGGGGGCAATTCGATGTTGCATATTCGCAGCGGTGCCTGATTAACCTTGCGAATGTAGAGCAGCAAAAAGAGGCCGTGTTGTCAGTACAAGATACGTTGAAGAGCGACGGCATTTACATTATGTTGGAGTGTTTTGTAGAGGGGGCCGAGGAGACAAATTTGCTGCGGCGCAGGTTGGGGCTTCAGGCAATGGATGCGCCGTGGCATAACCTGTTCTTCCATTTGCATGAGGTGAAAAGTTGGTCCATGCCTTCGTTCTATGTAGAGAAAGTAGTTCACGTCAGCAGCACTTATCATTTGCTTAGTCGAGTGGTTAACGCAAAGCTCGCGGCAGATTCAGGCGAGGCATTGCGGTATGACGCAGCTATCAATCTGCTTGCTGCGCAGCTGCCACAGGAAATAGGCGAATTTGGCCCAGTAAAAGCATGCATATGGCGCAAGGCTTGACCTTGCGATTTTATTTGGATGGGGTTTGATAATGTCTGAGATATATATGGCGGGACCGTCAATGACCGAACTCGAGGAGCGTACCGTCCTCGATGCGGTCAGAAACGGCTGGTATGGCAAACAGGCGTACTATTACGTGGAGACTTTCGAGACGGAGTTTGCGAAGTACCATGACCGTAAGCATGCATTGATGACGCCTAACTGCACGACGGCTCTACATTTGTTGCTGGCCGGGCTGGGCATCGGCGAAGGCGACGAAGTGATCGTTCCCGATTGCACTTGGGTTGGTTCCACGGCCTGTGTTACCTATCAGCGCGCTACAACCGTATTTGCGGATATTGATCCTATTCACTGGTGTTTGACCCCGGAGACAATCGCGCGGGCCATCACGCCGCGTACCAAAGCGGTGATCGTGGTTGATTTGTTCGGAAACATGCCTGACTGGGACGGCATCAAAGCGCTTTGTGAGCAGCGCGGCATTCTTATGATCGAAGATGCCGCCGAGGCTTTGGGGTCAGTCTACAAAGGAACGCGCGCGGGGAAATTCGGTGTTGGTTCCACCTTCAGTTTTCACCGCACCAAGACCATCGCCACCGGTGAGGGAGGGATGTTGCTGCTGGACGATCAGAACCTTTATCAGAGATGCAAATTTTTGCGCGATCATGGGCGGGCACCGGGCACTTATTACAATACCGAGATCACTTTTAAATACATGCCGTTCAATGTACAGGCGGCGTTAGGCTATGCGCAGTTTCAACGCATAGACGAATTGGTCGGCAAGAAGCGCTGGATATGGCAAGGTTTCCGAGATCGGTTGTCTGACATCCCTGATGTCCTGTTAAATCCGGAGCCCGAATATGTGACGAACGGCGTTTGGGCGACCGCTCTGGTTTTTGGGAAATCGCATGGAATAACACGAGATATTGCTTTGGTCGAGCTTCCAAAATTGGGGCTACCGGCACGTCCCTTCTTTTATCCGTTGAGCTCGCTTCCTGCTTATCCCGGTAAAGAAAACGAGGGAAGAGCAAACAATCCTGTGGCGTATGATACTTCAGAGCACGGCATTAACTTGCCATGCGCACTAAATTTAATCGAGAAAGACTTAGATAGAGTATCGGAGGGCATTCATATACTTCTTGGTGTATGAATGCGTTGCTGAGGAACTACGATATGACGCAAGTTAACGTGATTTGTTTTCCAAGATTTATTGATCTAAATGGGGATCTTTGCGTTTATGAGTGCGGCAAAGAAATCCCCTTTGATGTTCGCCGTATTTTTACTGTTTCAGCTATTGGAGGGGATATTCGTGGAGATCATGCCCACAAAAGGTGTTCACAGTTATTGGTTTGTGTGTCTGGACAGATTCGAGTGCTTTGTGATAACGGCCTTGAAGTTTCTCATTACATACTTGATAGCATGAACCGTGGGTTGATAATTCCACCGGGTATTTGGGCTAGACAAGAATACATTACAGATGGTGCAGTATTGATGGTTTTATGTGACCGCGGATATGAGGAAGATGATTACATCCGTGAGTATGAAGAATTTAAAAAATATTTTGAAAAATGAGGATCTGTTATGACTGACGAATCAATTGATGCACATCAAGCTAAGATCATCCTAACCAAAGAAGAATTTTTACAATCTAACGAGCAAGCCGCGCGTGAGATGAGTTTGGACAAGTCACTCCAAAAGAAGGCTCTCGATGTACTCATCGAAGCAGATAGGCACCGTTGGATTCACCAAAATTCTTGGATGGGAGAGCCACTGCTCAATCTTCCTCAAGACATGTTTGCAATACAAGATATTATTTGGCGCACGCGCCCAGAATATGTCATTGAGGTTGGTGTGGCTTGGGGAGGCGGTATGTTATTTGAGGCAATGCTTTTGGAAGCTCTAGGAGGTAAAAAAGTTATTGGGATTGACATTTTTATTCCCCCTGATTTGCGCGAACGATTGTCGAGTCACGGTAAACTTTCAGAACGAATCGTTCTGCTTGAAGGAAGTAGCACTTCGGAGGAAACTTTAGCCAAAGTAAAAACTTTGATCAATGGTTCTCGTAATGTTATGGTTATTCTTGATTCCTACCACACTCACGCACATGTGCTCAAAGAGCTGCGCAGTTTCGCACCGTTGGTTGGAAAAGGACAATACTTAATTTGTGGCGATACGGTGGTAGAGCGTATACCTGAGCAACTGCATCGCACTCGTCCATGGGGGCCCGGTAATAATCCAGCAACAGCGGTAATAGAATTCTTGTCCGAAAATGATCGATTTGTAGTAGACGAGAAGATTGACCAAAAACTTTTAATCTCTTGTCATCCCGGTGGATATTTAAAGGCGATAAAATGACTGTTACGTCGATTATTTTTTGGAGAGGAACATGAAAATTCTTGTAACAGGTGCACTAGGGCATATTGGTTCGCGCTTAATTAGGGATCTTCCTACCTTTTTTCCTGAATGTGAGATTGTAATGGTAGATAACATGATGACGCAACGTTACTGCTCATTGTTTAATCTTCCTACAGATGGAAATTATCGATTCATTGAGGCAGACATTACTAAAGTTGATTTGGCGCCATTGTTAGAGGGCATGGATGTTGTTGTTCACCTTGCTGCTATAACAGATGCTGCCGGAAGCTTTGGGCGAGCTGAAGAAGTTGAGCGAAATAATTTTAATGCAACCAAGCGACTAGCAGAGGCTTGTGCCGAAAATAGGATACGGTTAGTAACTCTTTCTTCAACTAGTGTTTACGGCAGTCAAGCTGAGTTGGTTGATGAAGATTGCACCGAAAATGAGTTGCAACCACAAAGCCCCTATGCAGTAACCAAGCTGAAAGAAGAGCGTTTGGTTCAGAAACTTGTTCAGGAACAAGGATTGCAAGCGGGTATTTTTCGATTTGGAACCATATTTGGCACCTCACCTGGCATGCGCTTTCATACTGCAGTAAATAAATTTTGTTGGCAAGCGGTAATGGGACAACCAATTACCGTGTGGCGGACTGCTTACGACCAAAAGCGCCCTTACCTTGATTTAGCTGATGCTTGCAAAGCGATAGCTCATATTATCCGCAATGAGTTATTTGATGGGCGTGTTTACAATGTGCTGACACTAAACGCCACTGTTCGAGATATTCTTGAAAACATACGTGTCTATGTGCCTCAATTAGATATTCAGTTTGTGGATAGTAAGATTATGAATCAATTGAGTTATGAGGTTGTTGATGAACGCATTCGCAACACAGGATTTCTCCCTACAGGCGATTTGGCTAAATCGTTGGCACAAGAATTAAGGATGATTTCTCCGCACCCTCTGCATTGTTAACTTGGTGGCCTGTCGGACTAAATAGTTGCAGATAAAGTGATTTGCTAACAAGCTACATAGGGCTCAATTGGCTATTAGCATACGACTCTACACTAGACGCCTGAATAATGTGGGATTGCAAATGCTATTTCAAATAGAACAAAATTTTGAGGAAAGAAAGCTAAATGTGTGTTTATGTCTTTATTCCAACATATAACGATGGAGCTTATATAAGGCAATCGATTGATTCGTTAAAAAATCAAACTTATTCTGATTTTGTCTGCGTGATCAATGATGATGTTTCTCAAGATAGTACTCGTCAAGCAGTGGCTTCTGCAATTATTGGTGATAGTAGATTCGTCCTAATATGCCAGGAAAAAAATGGAGGGGGATTGAAGAATGAGTCTACGCTAATTCGTTTAGGCAAACAGCAGTACAGACGTAAATATATGTTCTACTTTTCCGGTCATGATGTGGTATCGCCAACCTATCTCGAAGACTCAGTAACTTTTTTGGAGACGCATCCTGACTATGTGATGGCAAGTAGCTCAATGCATTCTTTTGTGGATAATGTAGAAAACTCTGTAACAATGCCAGAGGCAGAGTATGCGTTTTTTTTGACCCGTGGTTTAAATGCGTTTATTAATAGTGCGGCACAGTTGGTAAACTGTACGGTCATTAATTCTGTATGGAGGTCTGACTGTTTTTATGAGAAAGATGTATTTCCAATAGAGGAGATAATGAAGGGGAATGATCATCTCATGATTAGTTGGATGGCATCTTATGGGTATATAAGTATCTCAAGAAACAGTACCTATTTTCGTAGGTTATTCTTATCGGATCGTGATCATCGACCTGCCGCGCATGTACGTTTGATTGGAGCTGGAAGCGAAGCAGACAAATTTTCTCAAGATGAACTATACCGAGCCTTGATTCGTAACTATACGCGAATATTCAGGGCTCGCTTCTCAGATCAAATGAAGGCGGACGAGATGCAACATTTTGAAAATTATCTGTTTCAAATTTTGTATCGACGCTTTCCATATAACGTTGCTTGAGTAAATGTTGTCACTATCTTAACATGAGCGAAAGTCGGAAATTTCTAGTAAACAAACGACAAAGATAGTTACTATTGAAATAGCAAAATAAAATTAAATCAATGCATAAATTAATTCAAATTATTTGTGGGGCCGGAGGGGCGGAAACAATTGAAGAGTGTGCTCGCGTTCCTGAATCGCTTGGCGCGACAATTATTGTGATCTATGCACTTTGGCCGCAATATGACTATCCGAACGGAGATCCGAATTTCGCTAAAACATCGGATCTGGTGGATCATAATTTTAAACTTGATGATGTGGAGTCAATAGCAAAGAAAAAAGGATGGCATTACGTGCGAATGGATAAATTTGCATTTAATGGCGAACAGTATAATTTTGCTCTTGATTACATAAAAAATAATGGGTTGGAGTGTGAGCATATTTGGTTTGTTGATTCTGATGAATGTATTGATCCCGTATATTCTCAGGCGATTTGCGACCAAGTTGTGGAAGCAAAAAGAATGGGGCTGGAGCAAATAAGATTTGCAAAGAGAATAGAGGTTCTGCCGGGTTGGCGACAAATTGAGTTAAATAATATTTTGTCTGGAAATTACGGCATATTGTGGGGAGAGGCATTAAAGGTTAGGAGAGAAACCTTTTTTGATGGAAATTTTCATTTCAAATCAAATGTGAACTTTGCTCAAACAAGTATTCCGCTTATTCACTTGCATCATTTTCGCTTGAATGCGGCGAATAGGATTGTAAATGGGAAATGGTGTGGAGGTGGTTTAGAAGTCGATATTACGTCAGCATCTGTTCTTTATGATTCACCCTATATACAATTGTTGAAGGAAAAATTTACACATTTTTATGCCCAAAGGAGTGCTGATTCATATCTGGGGCCTTCAATATTTATGGGTGTCAAAGTTGTCGGTTCAACGAATAACCAAGGGGAGCACGATTGAAAAACATTCCTGTGCTTTTATTAAATTTTAACCGCCCGGATCTCACTAGGGGGTTAATTGAGAATCTTAAAGTAATTCAACCCTTGAAGGTCTACGTTGCAATCGATGGTCCCCGTGAAAATAACACTGAAGATGCTGTTAATTGCGCTTTAGTTGAAAAAGCTATTGAATTGATTGATTGGAATTGCGAAATAAAATTAAGTAAAAATAAGAAGAATATTGGCTTGCGTCGTAATGTGAAAATGAATATTGACTGGTTTTTTTCAGAAAATGAAATTGGAATAGTGCTTGAAGATGATATTCGGTTCGGTGAAGATTTTTTTAAATATACATACAGTGTGCTTGCGAACTATCGGCAAGATGAAAGAATTGGAGTAGTGTCGGGCAATAATATGGTTGGGCATTTAACGGATTGTCCAAAAACCGGCAATCACGCGTTCTTGTGCAGTATTTTTCATTGCTGGGGTTGGGCGACTTGGCGAGAACGCTGGCAACTGTATGATGATAATATTGAACATGATGATGATTTTTTTGTAAATAAATTACCGGGCATTTTATGTAATAGCCAGGCTTTAAATTTTTGGAATTCAGTGCGCCAAGGAATGCTTGATGGAAGAGTAAATTCTTGGGCTTGGCGTATGCAATTCTCCCTATGGCGAGCAGGAAAATTGTGTGTTACGCCTCCGAAAAACTTAACAATTAATGTAGGGTTTTCGAGTGAAGCAACCCATACGGCATCGAAACCAAGATGGCTTGATGGTTGGGGCATTGAAATTATAAACGATATTAATATAACACCCAGACGGCTTTCACTGGCATCCACTTTTGATAAATTTGAAAATCAGGTAATTTTAGGTGTTCAAATTAATAAAAGCTTGGATATTGGGTGCGGGGCTACCCCCAAAAACTTTTTTGGTGCAGATCTAGTTTATGGAATTGATGTTCGCGATGATTTGGAGAATCACATTAAACGAGCTGATTTGGTGATAGAGCCGATCCCTTACGAGGATGACTTTTTTGAGTATGTAACCGCTCATGATTTTCTCGAGCATATCCCTAGGCTATTGTACGCACCTGATCGGAGGTATCCGTTTGTGGAGTTAATGAATGAAATTTATCGTGTATTAAAAATGGGGGGCATTTTTTTGTCTTTTACACCTGCCTACCCTCATGGCGAGGCATTTAGAGATCCAACGCATGTAAATATCATTTCGGAGCAAACTTTTTTTGCCTATTTTGATGATGTGAATCGTTGGGCTTCTATGTACGGTTTTAAGGGATCTTTTAAAATTGTAAGTCAAGAATGGCGTGGGCCACATTTGTTGACTTTAATGCGAAAAGTCTAATCATTCAAATGAATCATATGGTTACGATCATGTGTTCTATTGCGCAGTCCAACTTCGAGGGTGGAGAGTAATTATGGCATTGGAAAATATTCTTGATGCACTCAAAATTGCTGCATCGCTACATATGAGCAATGAGTTTCAAAAAGCCCATGATCTATATCGGGAGATAATTTTAATCGATCCAAATAACGCGCATGCGTTACACCTTCTCGGTGTATTGTTGCTTCAAAATGGTTTTCATAAGGATGGCAAGAATTTTGTTGAACAAGCTATTGAAATTCGCGGCGATTATCCCGAAGCGGTTGCCAATTTAGCATCATTTGGCTGTAGCGTCCCGGCTAAATGGCAACTTGATATTGACCAATTTGAAAAGGTAACAGGTTGGAATGTTTATGAAAATGAATCGACTGATCGGTGGAGGCATCTTCGGATGCTTGATTTTGCTAATTGTTTTTTGGGAAGTGAAGATTTGTGGCTAACAATTGGTGATTTTAGAGGGCATGATTCACTCATGCTTCGATCAATGGGAATTTCAAATGTAGTGGCATCAAATCTGGATGTGGCAGAACTTAAGCTTGGACACGATGCTGGAGTTGTAGGCGATTATCTGACTATAAATGCAGAGAAAATTTCTTTACCGGATGACTCTTTTGATTATGTGCTTTGTAAGGAAGCCCTTCATCATATGCCACGACCAATTTTAGCGATATATGAAATGCTTAGAGTGGCGCGCAAGGGAATTGTATTTGTGGAGCCACAAGATAAAGTGATTGATTGGCCAGCTAATAAAAAAAGCACATTTTGGCATGAAGTTGAGGGTGGGAAGGTTTCATTTGGTAAAAACGGGGAAGATGTGCCGATAGCTGAATACTTGGTAGATTGGCATGAAGATGGTGTTTTTAATTATGTATATACCATGTCAAAGCGTGAGGTTCATAAGATTTCTTTGGGTATGGGCTTACCTGCATATGCAACAAAATCCTTTAATGATTATTACAACGCAGAATGGGCGAGCCAACCGGCCACTCAAGAACATGACGGATTTAATAAAACTGTGGAACAGATTCAACTTTGGGATCACATTTGCAAGCTTACGGGCTCTCCTTCTAGTTATATGACTGGTTTATTGTTTAAAAGACACCCCAATCAAGACGTAGCACAAAAGTTACGGTCATTGGGATATGAATTTAATGTTACGCCGACAAGATTTCTTCCTTTAAAGTGGCCAAACTTTTGAAAAAAATTGCAGAAATTGTATGTTTGACATTTTTAAGTGTAGTTTTTTGTCGTATATGTTTTAGGTATCCAGCGGGATAAATTTATTATTTGTGATTTATATTAATAGGATGTATGGGGGGTAGTATGGCTGAGTATACTTTCACGGCAAATTGGACAGATCCGCATCGCGCTACTTGGGAAGCCATTATAAATAAATGGCAGCCCATTAAAATATTGGAAATAGGTGCTTTCGAGGGACGAACAACTTGTTTTCTTATTGAGCAAATTTCTAAATATGGCGTAGCGGAAATTTGTTGCGTAGATACGTGGGAAGGTGGAGAGGAGCATTTTGATGTTGACATGCAATCTGTAGAGCAGCGTTTTATACATAATACTCAGCTTGCAATCGAAAGATCTGAAAAACAGGTGAGTTTAAAAACATTTAAAGGATTTTCAACTGAGCAACTTCCAAAGTTATTAGTTGATAGTTACAAAGAATCGTTTGATTTAGTATATGTTGATGGAAGTCATCAAGCTCCAGATGTTTTATTTGATTGCCTAATGGCCTATCACCTTTGTAAAAAGGGAGGAGTTATTATTTGTGATGATTATGTGTGGAGAATCGGTGATGTACTACATGAGCCGAAAATAGCAATTGATTCATTTGTAAATATTTTTCGAAATAAGGTGTCGTTAATAAATGCCTCATTTCCTCAGCTGTATTTATATAAAAATGACTGAGAAGTACACGTCATCTCAAATGAATAATTACTATCATTATTAAAAATTTGGAGACGTTTAATAATAAAATATGCAAAATAAAGTTGCAATTCTTATTCCAATTTATAAAGTAAATCTTGACTTATTTGAGCAATATTCTCTTGATCATTCGATTAGCGTTCTGTTAGGCAGAGAGCTTTTTTTTGTTGGCCCACAAGATTTGGCACTGAATTATTACTCAGAACGCTATCCAAATCTCCCATTTATTCCCTACGAATCTGTCTTTTTTTCGTCTATTAAGGGCTACAACCTGTTGTTACTAAGTCAAGGTTTTTACGCTCAATTTAATCAGTTTGAATTTATGCTGATCCTGCAAACCGATGCAATTGTGTTGCGCGATGAGTTAACTCATTGGTGCGATCAACCATTTGATTATGTAGGAGCCCCTTGGCCGGATAGTGTTGAGTTATTTGTCAATATTGGTCGTTTTGATGGTGACAAAGGTCGTCGGGTGCGTGCCATGGTGGGCAATGGTGGATTTAGTTTGCGCCGTATACAAAAATGCATTTCCTTATTACAGGAGTTTCCAGAAGCTGTAGATTACTTTAACCGTTCTGGATCCAGCGAAGATTTGTTTTTTTCATTTATGGCGCCGTTATCGGCAGATTTCGTATTGCCTAATGAAATCACTGCCTCCCATTTTTCGATGGAGCTCAAGCCATCTTTTTACTATGCAATAAATGGTAATCGATTGCCAATGGGGGGACATGCCTGGTGGAAATATGAACCGGAGTTTTGGCTTAATCAGCTGCCTGATGCACCATTTATGATTCAAAAATAAACTGCTGCCAGATTGAGTTTCAATAATCTAGGACTGATGGTGGACGGAGTTCAATCCGACTTAGTAAGTTACTAAATAGTACATATGTAATTCAGAATTAGGATTTCTTTGAATAATCAAGCAAGAGCAAAGCTACAAATACAGTTAGAATCGTCTACTTCAGCTTTGAGGGCTGATTAATTATTACCACAGCAAAAGAAGCATGGACAATAAATTTCCCCACACCACAGTTCAATGTCTTTCCGCCATCGCGCAACATCATGGTTTACAGATCAATCCGGATCGTTTAATTCACGATTACGCGCTTGCGGACGAGAATCCCGGCGATGCCATGTTTATCAAGATGGCATCGGATATCGGCATGAAAGCCAAGGCTGACAAAATTTCTTGGGAGACTTTGCGCGCCCAAAAAGGGGTGTTTCCGCTGATCGCCCGCTTGAATAATGGTAATAGCGTCATTATTGTTTCGGAAATGCAAGATGATAAGGTTGCCTTGATCGATCCGCTGGAAAATATTGCGGCGATAATGGTGATGGGGCGCGAAGCGTTTTGTTCGCGCTGGTCGGGGGATGTGTATTTTCTGAAGCGTACTCACTCGCTGACTGATCCTAATCAACCGTTTAGTTTGCGCTGGTTTATTCCTGAAATATGGCGTCAAAAACTTGCCTTTCGCGATATTTTTATTGCGGCGATGGCCTTGAATGTATTGGGATTAGCGTCGCCAATTTTCTTCCAGTTGGTTATTGATAAAGTATTAACGCATCAAAGTTATTCGACATTATGGGTGCTGGCGGTCGGCATTTTTGCCGCCATGATATTTGAATCGGTATTCGGTTATTTGCGCCAATTACTGCTGTTGGCTGCAACTAACAAAATTGACATCCGCATCACCCGTCGTGCCTTTAGTCATTTGCTTTCGCTGCCCATCGACTATTTTGAATCGCATTCTGCGGGCGTCATTGTGCGTCACATGCAGCAGCTGGAAGGAATTCGAAATTTCTTGACTGGTCGCATATTTTTCACCGGACTTGACCTGATTTCATTAGTCATTTTCATGCCGATTCTGTTTTCCTATTCGGTACAATTGGCATTGATTGTATTAGTGTTTACGCTGGTAATAGCCGCGATCATTATGTCGTTGCTGCCCACCTATCGGCGTTTGTTGGACAACTTATATTCGGCAGAAGGCAAGCGTCAGGCACTATTGGTGGAGACGATTCACGGTATGCGCACGGTAAAAGCCTTGGCGATTGAACCGAAGCAGCGCCGCACCTGGGATCAGAATTCAGCCGAGGCGATCAACGCCCACTATCGTGTCGGAATACTGGGAATAACCGGTGGATCGGTCACAGACTTTTTGTCGAAAATACTGCCCATCGTCATTATTGTGATGGGTGCGCAGCAGGTATTTGATGGCAGTTTGTCGGTGGGTGCGCTCATTGCCTTTCAAATGATTTCTGGTCGTGTTTCTGGCCCTTTGATGAGCATTGTGGGATTGATTAATGAATACCAGCAAACTGCGCTGTCCGTGCGCATGTTGGGTGAGGTGATGAACCGTGCGCCGGAAGGTCGCGGCGGTGTGGGCTTACGCAAACAACTGGACGGTGAGATCAGCTTTGATGAAGTGACTTTCAGGTATCCCGGTGCGGTATCTACCGCGCTGGATCACTGTTCTTTCAAAATACCTGCCGGCCATATTATCGGAATTGTGGGACGCAGTGGCTCGGGCAAAACCACCTTGACCAAGTTGATGCAGGGGTTGTACAGCGTGCAGGAGGGCATTGTGCGCTTTGACGGGGTGGATGCGCGGGAATTTGATCTGTCTTTTTTGCGCAAACAAATTGGTGTCGTATTGCAGGAGAATTTTTTATTTCGCGGTACCGTACGCGAAAATATTGCTGTCACGAGACCCGATGCCACATTTGAAGAAATTGTGGAAGCCTCGCAAGCCGCTGGGGCCGACGAATTTATTGAACGGATGGCGCAAGGCTACGATTCCATGCTGGAAGAAAATGCCAGCAATTTGAGCGGTGGTCAAAAGCAGCGTTTATCAATAGCGCGTGCGTTATTGGCCAGGCCGCGTATTTTGATTTTAGATGAAGCGGCCAGCGCGCTTGATCCAGAAAGTGAATCAATCTTTATTAATAATTTATCACGCATCGCGGTTGGACGAACTGTGGTAATGATTTCACACCGCCTATCCACGTTGGTGAATGCCAATGCTATTTTGGTAATGCAACACGGTCAGTTAATGGATAGCGGCCGCCACGAAGAGTTACTAACCCGCTGCGATACCTACATTCAATTATGGAACCAACAGACAAGCCACGTGTAGTCGCAAAGACTCAATCCAAAACCAAAGGAGACGCTACGGCAATCGAATTTTTGCCGGACGCGGATGAACTTGAGCGCCGTCCTTACCCCAAAGCATCGCAACTGGTTGTGCATATCCTGTTGTTTTTGTTGGTTACATTCGTGTTATGGGCGACCCTCTCAGAAATTGACAAAGTAGTTACCGCCACGGGTCGTTTGGTCACACCGCTCTCCAACATTATTGTGCAGCCTTTGGAAACCTCGATCATTCAAAGTATTGATGTGCGGGTCGGCCAGGTGGTTAAAAAAGGCGAACGTCTTGCTACGTTAGATCCGACTTTTGCCAAGGCGGATGAATCGGAATTACGCGCACGCTTGCGTAGTTTGGATACGCAAACTGAACGCTTAGAGGCGGAATTATCCGGCAGTAAATCCATCGGCCGTGGCGGCCCCAGTCCGGATAGTGCCTTGCAAGCACAACTGGCGACCGAGCGGCTTGCGAATTACGAGGCGCAAAAACGCCGGCTGGATGAAAATATTGAGCAGCTAAAGGCCAGCCAGAAAAGCAATAAAGCCGATCAGAAGCTATTGGAAACCCGCGTCAAAAATATTATAGAAATTGAAGCGATGCAGGAAAAGTTGGTCGAGCAAAATTTTGCCGCTCCCCTGCGTTTGTTGGAGGAGCGCGAACGCCGTTTAGGCATGGAACGAGAGCTGCAAATGGCGAAAAGCCGAGAACAGGAGCTGGCGCGACAGTTGGCCGGTTTGGAAGCGGACAAAGCTGCGTTTGAAAAAGGGTGGCGGCAAAAAACCATGGAAGATTTGCTGAGTACTTCGCGGGATCGCGAGGCGCTGAGTGAGCAGATGGTCAAAGCCGATATGCGCAGCAGGATGGTGGAACTGATTGCCCCGCGAGATGCAGTGGTTTTAGAGATTGCCAAATTGACCCAGGGGTCTATTGCGCGGGCAACGGAAGCGATGTTTACCCTGGTACCGATTGACTCTACTTTGGAAGCTGAAGTTGAGATTAATGCCGGAGAAGTGGGCTATGTCAAAACCAATGATGTGGTGCGCTTGAAGTTTGATGCATTTCCATTTCAAAAACATGGTGTACTGGACGGAACGTTGCGCACCATTAGTGAGGATGCATTTCGCCGTGACTCGGCAGTCGGAATGTCATCGTACTATTTGGGACGAATAAAAATTAGTGAAGCTAAAAAATTGGAAAAATTGCCACCGGGCGGACGTTTGCTGCCGGGGATGTCACTCTCGGCAGAAATTGTTGTAGGTAAACGTTCCGTGATTTCCTATTTGCTGTGGCCGCTGACCAAGACGGCCGCTGAGGCAATGCAGGAGCCCTGATCTTTCCAATGGGTAATTGTTACACATACTTCAGTGGACGAGCATCCTTGAAAATATATTTTAAAATCAGTGAATTAATTAACAACTAATCGATTGCATGTGCTGGTGAATGGTGTTAAGTTCCACCTCCGTCGAAGCCGAGGTGGAAATGAAGTTACTTCTTGTACTGATATTTTCATCCCTTTTGACTGCATGTTCCGGAATTTTACCGGGCAGTTTGACGCCACATAAGCCAGCAGACAATCATCTGCAAGCCAAGGAGTTAGCGCCTGCCACTGCGGGCATGATTCCTCAAGGCAATAAACGCGTCATTCCTTTATCTCCCCCCAAGCCAAGTATCAAGGTTGAAACGTTCAGTGTGGTGGTGAATAACCTGCCTGCACAGGAAATTTTATTTGCCTTGGCGCGCGATGCAAAAATAAATCTGGATATCAACCCTGAAATTCATGGAAATGTAACGCTCAACGCGATCAATCAGACCTTGCCGCAAATCCTGAATCGTATTTCCAAGCAGGTCGATATGCGTTATGAATTGGATAACGGCACGCTCATGGTGATGCCCGATTCGCCGTTTTTAAAAATGTACAAGGTTGACTACGTAAATATAACGCGCGATGCGGAAGGGGGCATCTCAAATGCAACGCAGGTGGGGGCGGGTACTTCCGGGAACACCGCCGGCACGGGCGTGCCCGGAAATAACTCAAATTTATCCATTAAAAGCACGTCGAAAAATCACTTCTGGGAAAGACTGGAATCCAACATCAAAGACATTTTGCGCGAGACCGATAAGATATTGCCGGAAGGGTCAAGCGAGACATTTGTACAGCAAAATTCTTTGACCAGCACCACAGGTACGGGTGTGCAGTCTCAGGGCAATGTTAAAAAAGTAATGCCTATTAAGGGCGGAATTGAAAACAGCCCGAATGCGGCGGCGATTTCCGGTGAAGGAACGACGGTGACCCGTCTGAATACCTTTCGTGAGGCGGCTTCGGTAATCTCCAATCCAGAGGGGGGCATTATTACGGTGCGAGCCACGGAACGTCAGCATGAAAAAGTACAAGAGTTTATGGTGCAGATTATGGCCAGTGCGCATCGCCAGGTGTTGATCGAAGCCACCATTGTGGAAGTGCGTTTAAGCGATCAATATCAGCAAGGTGTAAATTGGTCGGCGATAGGGGCAAAACTGCAAATAGGGCAGGGCGGTAGCGGTGCGATGACCGCCACCAACACCGGCAGTATATTTTCCCTTGCCTATAGTGACACCACTTCAGCGATGGGTGCGTTGGCGGCCTCGGTCAAAATGATGGAGTCGTTTGGCAAAGTTAAAGTGTTGTCTAGCCCCAAGTTGAGTGTGATGAATAATCAGACGGCGATGTTGCGCGTGGTGGACAACTACGTGTATTTCACCATCAATGCCACCACGGTTTCTTCGACAGGAGGTGCGCCGGCGGTGACAACTTTCAGTACCGCCTATAACAGTGTGCCAGTCGGATTTACCATGAGTGTGACCCCTCAAATAAATGAGAATGACAGTGTGCTGCTGAATCTGCGACCGTCTATTACGCGCCTGTTTGGCTATGCAACTGATCCTAATCCGGATTTGGCAAAAGCCGGAGTGATCAGTCAAATACCGCAAACTCAAACGCGCGAAATGGAGTCAGTATTGCGTATTGAAAATAATCAAATCGCCGTGATGGGCGGTTTGATGCAGGACGAAATTAACCATCAGAATGATGAAGTTCCCTGGTTAGGGCGCATCCCGTATTTGGGGAATTTGTTTAAATACCGCAATGAAAATAATATTAAATCCGAGCTGGTAATTTTCTTGCGGCCTGTGGTGATTAAGCAGGCGAGTATTGAAGGTGACTACGGCCAGTTTCACAACAACTTACCCACTGCAACATTCTTTTCCGGCAAGCCAAGCGAGGCTCCAAAAATACCATGAGCTTGCTGATTAACGCACTCAGAAAAAGTGGAAAGACTGAATCTCAGTCGGGTGCGTTGTCACAGAAACCCGCGGGTGAAATCAGTGAAAGTGTTGGCCAAGCAAATTCGGTAAAACGCTGGCCTATCTTTATTCTATTAATTATTTCCGGAATAATCATTGCGGGCGGCGTGTCTTACGGTTTTCGTGAAGTTGCGAAGCCTGATGAAGAGTTGCCAAAACAGTTTGCCCCGCCTGTTGTAGCGCAAGCCGTGCTCCCAATTGAAACCTCAGCGGCGCCCCTAAAATTGGTGAAGATTGATGCGCAAATTATTGAGGAAGCGCCTGTAGCTTCTCTCAAAAAATCACCTGCCAGAAAAATCAAAACGGCTGCACCGTCCGTTAAAAAACACAACAAGCTGCCAAGCTCGCGCTCGCTTGAACGTGCCATAGAAGCTCCCCGTAAAGAGTTGACTGAAGGGAAGCGAAATACGACCGGCATTCTTCAACATGCTGATTATATTGATATAATATTAATTGATGCCTATGCGTTATATGGCAAAGGTGAATACCCCAAGGCGTGGTTACGCTATCAGGAAGCGTATGCAATCGATCCGAAAAATCACGATGCGTTGTTGGGCTTGGCAGTCATTGCGCAGCGTCAGGGCAATGATGAAATTGCGCGGCGATATTACCGGGAAGCGTTACACTTGGACCCGCGCGATCCTGTGGCACACGCTGGCTTATCCACCATGGGGAACGGAAATTCTGTCAGCAAAGAAAGCCGCCTTAAACAACTTATCTCACAGCAACCCGATTCTGCCGCACTTCATTTTGCATTGGGTGTTCAATTTGTCATGCAATTACGCTGGGCTGACGCGCAACAATCATATTTTGTTGCGTTGGGGATGGAGCCTACCAATGCACTATTTGCATTTAATTTGGCAAGCAGTCTCGACCATATGGGGCAGCGCAAAGCTGCGATAAATTATTACCAACAAGCCCTGCAATTTGATGCGTTGGGTACCTCCGGATTTAATCGCGGGGAAGTTCAACAGCGCATTAATGAATTGGTTCTGGTCCAGTGAATATGCCCGGACTTCCGCAGCATCAACCGATAGGGCAGCTGCTGATTTCCAAAGGGGTGATTAGCGAGGATCAGCTACATATCGCATTGCAAGAGCAACTCAAATCATCCCAGCCTTTGGGACGCCTACTGGTGCGGCTGGGCTTTTTGTCTGAAGCAACTATTCGCGATGTGCTTTCAGAAAATTTGGGACAGGAAAGTGTCGATCTGGCGACGGTCATTATTGATTCAGCTGCAGTGGCGCTTATCCCCCAAGAAGTTGCGCGGCGCTATCAACTGGTGCCGCTGGCGGTGGATTTGCACAACAAAAGTTTAACGGTGGCCATCGCCGATCCCGACAATATTATTGCGTTGGATCAAGTGCGTGCCCTGTTGAAAGGGGAGTATCAGCTGATTACCCAGCTGGCCAAAGAATCCGACATCCTGCGCGCAATTGACCAGCACTATGGTTTTGAATTGTCGATCGACGGCATTTTGCATGAGATCGAACCGGGTGAAATGGAATATCAAAACCTGCAACAGGGGGGCAATGAATTCAGCCAGCCAGTGGTACGTTTGATCGACGCTCTGCTGACCGAAGCGGTGCAACAGAGCGCCTCGGATATTCACTTTGAACCCGAGCATAGTTTTTTGCGTATTCGTTATCGGGTCGATGGCGTATTGCGCCAAGTGCGCAGTTTGCACAAAAGTTTTTGGCCGGCCATGGTGGTGCGCATGAAGGTAATGAGCGGCATGAATATCGCCGAAACGCGTGCGCCGCAGGACGGGAGAATATCGTTGCGCTTATCCGGGCGGCCTATCGATTTTCGGGTGGCGTCGCATCCCACCACGCACGGTGAAAATTTTGTGCTGCGAATTTTGGATCGGCAAAAAGGCATCGTGCCGATTGATCAACTCGGTCTTGATGACAGCGCGCTCGGCACCCTCAGAAATATCATCGCCAAACCGGAAGGCATTGTCCTGGTTACCGGCCCCACCGGCAGCGGCAAAACGACCACGCTGTATTCGGTATTGAGCCACGTTAATACCGAGTCGGTAAACATCATGACGCTGGAAGATCCGGTGGAATATCCGATTCCCCTGATTCGCCAGAATTCGGTAAACGAGGCCGCCAAGCTGGACTTTGCCAGCGGCATTCGTTCCCTGATGCGTCAGGATCCGGACATCATTTTGGTGGGTGAGATTCGCGATCATCCTACTGCAGAAATGGCGTTTCGTGCCGCCATGACCGGCCATCAAGTGTATTCAACCTTGCACACGAATTCGGCCATTGGCGCGATTCCGCGTTTGCTGGATATTGGCATTCAGCCCGACATCATGGCGGGCAATATTATCGGGGTGGTGGCACAGCGCTTGATTCGCATCCTGTGTCCGGCCTGCAAAGCGAGCTATCAGCCGGATAATGCGGAGCGCGAAATCGTTGGTTTAAATCCGCATGACGATACAAAACTATTTCGTGCGATCGGGTGTTTGCAGTGTAACCAGCAGGGTTACAAGGGTCGGCGCGCAATTATGGAAATATTCAAAATTGATAACGATATTGATGATCTGATTTCTCGTCGTGCGAGCATCCGGGATCTGAAAAATGCCGCAGTAGAAAAAGGTTTTCGACCTCTTGCCCAGGACGGTATTCGGCGCATCGTGCAGGGTCTCACTTCAATCGCCGAAGTCGCCCGCGTGGTTGACCTGACGGATCGTAGATAAAGGAAACTGAACGTGCCAATGTACTCCTACACGGCAGTTGATCAGCTTGGTAAGCGCGCCAAAGGCCTGCTGGATGCGGCCAATTTAATTGATCTGGAATTGCACCTGAAGCGTCTAGGTTTGGATCTGATTAAAGCCAAACTGGAAATTCGCTCCACGTTCGGTAGAAGCAAAATTAAGCGTATTGATTTGATTACTTTCTTTTTTAATCTGGATCAGCTTATCTGTGCCGGCGTGCCGTTACTGGAGTCGCTGGCAGATTTGCGCGACAGTATGGACAACAATCTGTTTCGCGAAATTATTGCCAATTTGATTGAGGCAATTGAAAGCGGAAAAACGTTGTCCCAAGCGATGGCTTTGCATGCCAATGCCTTCGACAAAATCACGGTCAGCTTGACTCACGCCGGTGAAGCTAGCGGCAAGTTGCCGGAAGTATTTAAGCATTTAACTGCGTCACTAAAATGGCAGGATGAATTGGCAGCGCAAACCAAAAATATGCTGCTGTATCCGGTTTTTGTGGGCGGCATGGTCTTGGCCATTACCTTCTTTTTGATGATCTATCTGGTGCCGCAGTTAGTCGGATTTATCAAAAGTACCGGGAATGAAATTCCCCTGCAAACCAGGGCCCTGTTGGCGACCTCTGCCATATTTGTGAACTACTGGTATATGCTGATTTCATTGCCTTTAATTTTGTTCGGCCTATTTCAAAGTGCTCTGCGTGTTAACCCCGCCTGGCAGTATCATCTGGATAGTTTTAAGCTCAACACTTGGCCTATCGGGCCGGTATTGCGCAAAATTATTCTGGCGCGTTTCGCCAATACGTTTGCCATGATGTACAGCTCGGGAATTTCTATTTTGGATTGCATCGCGCACTCGCGTGATCTGGTTAACAATCAGGTGATCTCGGCGAGTTTGCATCAGGTCATGTTGGAAATAGAATCCGGAAAAAACCTGACGCAAAGTTTTCAGCAAACCGGAATATTTCCGCCGCTGGTGGTGCGCATGCTCAAGGTGGGCGAAGCCACCGGCCAATTGGATCAGGCCTTGCTTAATGTAGGATATTTCTATGATCGGGATGTGAAAGATGCGATCAAAAAAGTGCAGATTTTGATTGAGCCTGCCATGACGATTATTTTGGGGGTGTTGCTGGGTTGGGTAATGTTGTCGGTGCTCTCGCCTATTTACGACATCATCAGCAAAGTGAAGATGTGAGGATGAGAAACTCACCTAAGACATTGCTGTTTCTGGGTGGCCGACATTTTCAAAGTTATATCTGGAATAACGGGACATTGTCGGAGCCGAACGAGTTCTCAAATGATGCGGAAGGGCAACGGCTATTTTCAGAATTTCTGCAAACACACCGCGATCCTGCCTGCTTGCTGGCGGATGTAATTGAAGAAGATTTTCGGCAAGAAGTGGTGCCGCATTTAACGGGAAAAAATCGCCGTGAATTAATTGCCCGCAAGTTTGAGCAGTATTACCGCACTACCCAATTTCGTCAGGCACGCACATTGCGCCGTCAAGTAGCGGGACGGCGAGATGACGAAATGTTGTTTTCGGCGCTAACCAATCCGCAGTTGATTGATCCCTGGTTGGATATTTTGCTTGCCCGCAACATTCCCCTTATTGGTATTTATTCCGTCCCGCACGTCAGCACATCTTTAATTAACGGCTTACATTCCGAGCATATTTTATTATTATCCTGGGAAGATAAAGTTGGCCTGCGTCAGTCATATTTTAATAATAAGCACCTGTATTTTTCACGCTTAAGCCCGGTTCAGGATCATCTGTCTTTTAGTGAATCTGTCGTGGCAGAAACGCCGCGTATTCAGCAATATTTGAAGAGTTTAAGCTTGCCGCCCCAAGGGCAAGCTCTGGATGTTTATATCATTTGCGGGACAGGCGATCAGTTGCTACTCGAAGCACGGCTGCACGGGGAAGAGCATTTACGCTATACCTATGCAAATATTCAACAATTCAACCCGTCAATAAAGGCGAAATTAATTTCGCCGGAGTCGGATGCCACGCCGATATTTTTAAATGTATTGGCGAGCAAACCACCTGCAAATCATTACGCCAATGCTATTCACACTCACTTTCACTTGCTGTGGAATTTGCGCAGGATGTTGTTTGGTTTGGCGGTGTTTATTGCGCTCATTGCCGCGATATGGAGCAGTTACGCATTATTGCAGGGGAGAGAGTTTGGAGTAGAAACAGATAGTTTGCTCAAGCAATCCGTTCAACTTGCAGGTCAAATTGAGCAAACAAAAAGCCTTTTCCCCGAGTCGGAAGTTCCCGCCGAAGATATGAAAGCCGCCGTAACAACAATGTATAAGTTGGACAAATATTTTCCGCCCCCCGGGGATTTTCTCGGTGAGCTAACGCAGGTGCTGGATCAATATGTACGCGTAAGATTAATCACGCTTAATTGGCAAAGCAACGGGGCAGAGGCCTCCCCTTCAGTTTATCCGGCGCAAACAATAATTCTGGAAGGGGAGTTGCAAGATTTTGCCGGCAATTATCGCAGTGCGTTGGCGTATTTGGAGGATTTTAGGCAAGCCTTAATTCAACACGGCTACAGCGTGACGACCCTAAAAGAGCCGTTGGATATCACCCCGCAGGGCATTATTAATGGCGATGAGCAATCGCAGTTGGTGCAATTCAGTTTGAAAGTTATCTGGAGAAACAAGCCATGAATTTTTCCAGAGGCGATTTTCTGAATTTGCGTTGGAGTCTGCTGGCATTTGTATTCAGTTTGGTGATGAGTGGCGTGGCCATCGTTATGGCAGAAGCCTATAAAAGCACTTCCGTAAGTCATTATCGACAAGCGGTTAAACAGTTGAATGAAGCAAAACACCATCTGCTCGGCATTCAGACCGACCTGGAAAATATCTCCACCTATGCATCCGCCTATGCGCTATTGGTGGAACAAAAAATCGTTGCGGGTGAGCAGCGTTTGGACTGGATGGAGGCAATGGAAAAGTTGCGCAAGTTGCATTATGTGATCGACTTTAAATATTCGATTGAACCCCGTCGGGCGTTTATTCCCAGCCCGAAATTGGAAACAGGCAATCTGGAAATATATTTAAGCGGCGTTAACCTGCAAATTGAGTTGTTGCATGACATGCAATTGATTGCCTTGTTGCAAGCCTTGCGTGCCGACAGGCAGGGTCGCTTCATCATCGAGCATTGCACTGTGCAGCGTCATTTTTCCGGCGATCCGGAAAGCCAGCCCACGGGCATGGCGCCAGCAGGATTACTTGCTGCCGACTGTGCGGGTGGCTGGATTACCCTGAAAAATATTAATTTGCCATGAAATTATTATTCCGGTTTGCATTATTGGGATTGTTTTATTGGCACTCTGTTGCAAGTGCAGAGGAGCTGGGGCGGTTGTTTTTTTCTCCGGCGGAGCGGCTTGAATTTGAGCATCGCCGGGAACAGCAATTACGTCAAGCGCGACAAGCCGAGCAGGAAAAGTTCAGCAATAGACCGGTTACGCTGACCGTAAATGGATTGGTACAGCGGAGTAACGGGGAGCGTACCGTGTGGATAAATGGGGTTGCGCAACATCTGCCGCCGGGGGGTAGTCCAAATCAATTTCCAGTGCTGGTGCAAGGCAAGAAAAAAATACTGGCTGTAAAAGTGGGCGAGACAATGGAGCTGGAAAAAGCGCTACCCAAGCAGCGAAATACTCGTGAATAATTTTTCCGGACGATTCATCCTCATTAATCGTCAGCGTGGTGCTGCGCTGATGGTGATGCTGGTGGTTTTGGTGCTGGGATCATTGGCGTATTTGGTGAATACCTTGCGCGACTTGCAACATAAATTGGCACGAGATACGGTAACGCATCAGGCTTTGGCGCAGGCCAAGCAGGCACTGATTGGTTATGCCATGACTTCCGGTGATCCCGATCCTGCGATCTCGAATAACTATCCCGGAAAAGTTCATGGTTATCTGCCCTGCCCGGATGAAGGACAAAATTTAGACCAAGATGGCGAAGCAAGTAGCGGGTGCGGATCAAAAGATATCAGCCGAATTGGCAAATTGCCTTGGCGCACTTTGGGATTAGAGCCGCTTCGCGACGGTAATGGCGAGTGTCTTTGGTATGCGGTGTCCGGGACTTTCAAAAATAATACGCGCACCACGCTGTTGAATGACGACACTTTGGGACAATTCGAAGTTATGGCGGCAAATGGCACAAATTTCATCGCCGGATCAACTCCTGAAAATCGCGCCGTCGCCGTGATATTTTCTTCAGGAGGTGCATTGAACGATACGCAAAATCATGCAGCAAGTTTGTCCACCCCAACCTGTGGCGGCAGTAATGACGAGTTTAATTATTTGGATAACGACACTCTGCACGGCATTAATAATGCGGTTGTGTCAGGCTTTGCTAGCGCAGTCAGCCGGTTTATTTTCGGCCCGGTAAAAAACAGCGATGGTGAAGTCATCGTGAATGATCAGCTAATGGTGATCACCGCGAAAGATATTTTTGAGGCGATATATCGGCGTCAAGATTTTCAGGATGGTGCGCGCAATCCATTGTTAATAATGACTAAAAAAACGGCAGAATGCATAGCAAGTTACATGTCCAACAATAAATTTGCGGCAAGCTCAGTACTTAATCCAGATGACAAACGCTTGCCTTGGGCGGCTGCTGCTTCACCCGCTATTGATACTGATACCAACTATAGAGACAGCACCAGTACCGCAAAAATTATGTACGGTCGATTGCCCAATAGAGTGAGTAATTCGCGAACAGCAACCAATAATAAAGTGACGCCCAGTCCATATAATCAAATGCTTTATTGTTCGCACGCCGCTTGGGATATTCATTTTTCCTGGTGGTCGAATTGGAAAGACCATGTGTTTTATTCAGTTGCCAAGGGCTATATCCCTACCACTGGCAGTGCACCATCTTGCACATCAGGCTGTTTAAGCGTCAATGGCGCCGGGCAGTACGCCGCTGTGGTGATGTTTTCCGGCAAAAAACTCGCCACACAAACGCGCAGCAGTAGTACAGATAAATTAGATTTTTCCAATTATCTGGAAGGCGGTAATTTGCTGAGCACGATCCCCATTACAACCTCGGGTGTATCGAATCATCAGAGCTCGGCTGTTAGCGCAACGTTTAATGACGTGCTGTACTGCATAGCACCGGATAGCACGGTGGCTTTGTGTCCACTTTAAGGTGCGCATATAAGATGCACAAAAACAGATATCAAAAGTTAACCGCGCCGGGATTTTCCCTGCTGGAAATGGCAATTGTATTGGCCATTGTCGGCTTACTTTTGGCGGGTCTGTTACCCACCATCGCCGCACAAATGGATCAGCAACATCGCAATGACACGCGCAAATTAATGGAAGAGGCGAAAGAAGCGCTGTTTGGATTCTCCATGTCGAATGGATATCTGCCTTGTCCTGCGTCGCAAGTCGGCGGGCTGGAAGATCGCAATGACACCACCTTGGCGTGCAATCGCAGAATGGGGTTTTTACCCTGGGCAACTTTAGGTGTTAATCAAGTTGACGGCTGGGGACATTTGCTGACTTACAGTGCTTCACCCGACTACACCACCGCGTCGCAAGTCTTTGCCATTATTGGATCGACACGCGATATCAGCATCAGAAATTTGGCAGATGCAACAATCAGTAAGCAGAGTGATGTACCGGCGGTACTGATTTCACACGGAGCCAATGGGTTATTTGCCACCCTTGAAAACGGCAATATAATTAACAGCACCGCACCGCTTTCATTTGAGAATGTATCGCGCCAAGCGACCAACGCCAATGGCGTTGGCACGGCAATTTACAGCGCCGACCCGACCGCGCGCACCGCTGCAAACGATGAAGAATTTGACGACTTGGTGGTGTGGATATCGCCCAATGTGTTGATTAATCGAATGGTTGCGGCAGGTAGGTTGCCTTAGCGATTAACGTGCTGCCTGCAACCAGCGGGCAGCATCCAGCGCGAAATAAGTCAGGATGCCATCCGCACCGGCACGCTTAAATGCCAGGAGTGATTCCAGTACGCAGGCTTCTTCGTTCAGCCAGCCGTTTTGTGCGGCGGCTTTTAGCATGGCGTATTCGCCGCTGACCTGATACACGAAGGTGGGCGCTTTGAATTCATCTTTAACACGGCGCACGATATCGAGGTAAGGCATGCCGGGTTTGACCATCACCATGTCGGCACCTTCCTGTAGATCCAGGCCCACTTCCCATAACGCTTCATCGGAATTGGCCGGATCCATCTGGTAGGTATATTTATTGCCTTTACCCAAATTGCCGCTGGAACCCACCGCGTCGCGGAACGGGCCGTAAAAACTGGAGGCGTATTTGGCGGAGTACGCCATGATTCTCGTATGTATATGTTTATTAAGGTCTAATGCTGCACGCACCGCACCGATACGTCCGTCCATCATGTCGGAAGGGGCGACAATATCCGCACCTGCAGCAGCGTGACATTGTGCTTGGCGGGTTAGTACCGCGATGGTTTCATCGTTGAGCACGTATCCACTATCGTCAATCAGTCCGTCTTGGCCGTGGCTGGTGTAGGGGTCAAGTGCGATGTCGGTCATGATACCCAGTTCGGGAAAGTTCTTTTTCAGCGCGGCAACCACGCGTGGCACGAGGCCGTTCGGGTTGTAGGCTTCTTCAGCGCCCAAACTTTTTTGCGGGGCATCGATGACGGGAAAAATCGCCATCACCGGAATTCCCAGCTTCACACATTGCTCGGCATCTTTCAAGAGCAGATCCAGCGTTTTGCGCTGCACGCCCGGCATAGACTTTACTTCTTCAACTTTATTGCTGCCTTCCAGTACAAAAACCGGGTAGATGAAATCGGAGGAAGTGAGCACATGCTCGCGCATTAAGTCCCGCGAAAAGGCATCATGGCGCATTCTGCGCATCCGTTTATGTGGGTATTGACCTAGTGTTTGCATGACAACTCCTAAAAAATTTAACAATTATTGGAACTATTTTTAGTTAGCCCGCTCAAAGTTTACGTACAGCGAAGGCTGTTCCCCGTTTCTCCTCCCTGAGCGGGCGTCTTAACCCCTAATTGTTAAGACTTTACAGTGCCCCTAACCTCCCCCTTTGGTTCAGGGGCACTTTTTTTACCTGCAAAATCCGGAGAGTTTTTAATCTGCAGATAACAGGTTTTGATCATCTTCTGCCAGCCACCCGGCAATCACCGCCTCCGCTTCTTCCATGCCTTGCTTTTTTAAACTGGAAAAAAGCTGCACGCTGCAAAATGGATAGTGATCAACCAGGTAAGCCTTTACTTCACGCAAAGTTTTGGTGGCTTCCTGGCGGCTTAATTTGTCTGATTTGGTCAGCAGTACATGCACGGGTTTATCGGTATCGGCAAACCAAGTGAGCATTTGCTCATCCAGCGGGGTGAGCGGATGACGAGAATCCATGATAACCACTAAGCCACACAAGGCTTCTCGTGTTTGCAAGTACTGACTCAATAACGCTTCCCAGTGGCGCTGCACATCCGGCGGTACTTTGGCGTACCCGTAACCGGGCAAGTCCACCATATACTTATTATTTCCCAGCGAAAAATAATTTAAATGCTGGGTGCGTCCCGGCGTCTTGCTGGTATAAGCGAGCCGCACGTGATTTGCTAACGTATTAATTGCGCTGGATTTTCCGGCATTCGACCGCCCCACAAAAGCGACTTCTTTGCCGCCGTGAAACGGCAAATCTTTCATGTGGTTGACGGTGGTGTAAAACGCCGCTTGCGAAAATAAGCCCATTACTTCCAGACCGCAAAAATCTTATCGGCAGCGGCAACAGTCGCGGCAATATCAGCTTCCGTGTGGGCGGCAGAAACAAAGCCTGCTTCAAATGCCGAAGGTGCCAAATACACGCCAGCCTCCAACATGGCGTGGAAGAAGCGGTTAAAAGCTTCCTTATCACAGGCCATCACTTCGGCATAACTGGTGGGTATGGACTGACTAAAGTACAGCCCGAACATACCGCCAACCGATTGAGCACAGAATGCAATTCCATGTTTATGGGCGGCAGTAGTGAGTCCTTCGGTGAGTTGTTTTGCCAGTTTTGTCAGATTTTCGTAAAAGCCCGGAGCTTGTACTAACTTCAATGTAGTCAGGCCTGCGGCTACCGCAATCGGATTGCCGGACAGTGTGCCAGCCTGATAAACCGCGCCCAAAGGGGCTAAACATTGCATGATATCGCGGCGCCCACCGAAGGCGGCGGCGGGTAATCCGCCACCCATTACCTTGCCGAGCGTCACTAAATCGGGCTTGATGCCATAGTAACCCTGTGCCCCTTGCAAACTGACGCGGAAGCCGGTCATCACTTCGTCCAGAATCAAGACTGCGCCGTGCTGGGTACATTGCTTGCGCAACGCATCCAAAAATTCACGTTTGGGGGTAACCAGATTCATGTTGCCCGCTACCGGCTCAACAATCACGGCGGCGATTTCATTGCCCATTTCAGCGAAGCACTTTTCCAAACCGGCAGCATCGTTGTAGTCGAGTACCGTGGTAAGCGCGGCGATTTCGGCAGGAACGCCGGAAGAGCTGGGCTGGCCAAAAGTCAGCGCACCGGAACCGGCTTTGACCAACAGGCCATCCGAATGACCGTGATAACAGCCTTCAAATTTAACGATGCGTGAACGTCCGGTAAAACCGCGCGCCAAACGAATTGCGGTCATGGTGGCCTCGGTGCCGGAGCTGACTAATCTCACCATTTCCAGACTGGGCAAAATTTTGCACAGCAGCTCGGCGATTTCCAGTTCGCTGGCGGTTGGCGCACCAAAACCCAAGCCCTGTGCTGCGGCATCCTGCACTGCTTTTACCACTTCGGGATGGCAATGCCCGACGATCATCGGGCCCCACGAGCCAACATAGTCGGTGTATTTTTTATCGTCGGCATCCCACACATAAGCACCGTGACCGCGTTTAAAAAATAACGGCGTGCCGCCTACTGAACGAAACGCGCGCACCGGCGAATTGACGCCGCCGGGGATAATGCGTTGGGATTGATCAAATAATTCCTGGTTATGCGATGTCATGAGAAACCTTGTTAAAAAATGTTGAAAATTGTTGTGCAGTACCTTGAATATCTTCCGCATCAAATAATGCTGAAATGACGGCTAGTGCATGGGCACCTGCTTCTACCACTGAAGCAGCATTTGCCAATGTAATCCCGCCGATAGCCACCAACGGTACAGTTAATTCACTGCGTGCCCAGTGTAATATTTCCGGCGTGGCGCGTACCGCTTCCGGTTTGACACTGGACGAAAAAAAAGCGCCGAACGCAATGTAATCAGCCCCCTGTTGTACCGCCGCCAACGCCAAACCAGGCTGATTATAGCAAGACACGCCGATGATTTTCTCGCTGCCCAAAATTGCCCGAGCCGCCGCGACACTGCCGTCATCTCCGCCCAAATGCACGCCATCCGCATCCACCTGTTTCGTCAGGCGCGCATCGTCGTTGATGATAAAAGTGGCGCCAAACTCGCGCGTCAGCGATCTTAGTTTAATAGCTTGATTTAATTGAGTATTTTTATCAGCAATTTTATTGCGATACTGCAAAATAGTCGCGCCGCCCAGCAGAATCAGTCGCGTTTTACGCAGCAACTCGGCAGTGTCGAGTTCATTCGGGGTGATGGCATACAGTCCTTTAATGACGGGTCTCTTCAACATCATCCTCTTCGTCATCACGTGCCCAAAATAAACGGTCGGGAATATGCTGGCCCATGCCCGGACGGAAGCCGTATTTCAGTGCTTCCCAAGTGTATTCCTGCGCCTCGCGCACTGCTTCTTCCATCGGTAGCCCATTCGCTAACAGCGCGGCAATCGCCGAAGCCAGCGTGCAACCCGAACCGTGATAAATGCCCGGCAAGCGCGGCCAGTTATCGCTGCGCACCAAACCGCGTTCGCCGTACAGATTATTGATTACTTTGGGCGTATGTTCGTGAGTGCCGGTTATCAGCACATATTCGCACCCCAAATGAATAATGCGCTTGGCGCACTCCATTAAATTCGGATCATCTTTCTCGTTGTCTTCGTCCACAATCAAGCGGCGCGCTTCCATGCTGTTCGGCGTCAAAATAGTCGTTTGCGGCAGCAATAATTCGCGCAACGCATCCAGCATATCTTCGTTGGCCAGTTCATCACCGCGGCCGGACGCCAGCACCGGGTCAAACACCAGGGGGATGTCGGGATAATCCGACACGATTTCCGCGATAGCCGCAATATTTTCCACGCTGCCCAACAAACCAATTTTGAAAGCCGCCACCGGCATATCTTCCAGCACGGTGCGCGCCTGATCAATCACCCATTCGGCATCCATCGGATACACATCATCCACGCCGCTGGTGTCCTGCACCGTAATGGCCGTGACAACAGAAAGCGGATGACAGCCCATGCTGGCAATAGTCAAAATATCCGCCTGCAAACCCGCACCACTGCTCGGGTCGGTAGCGGCAAAAGTCAGAACGATGGGTGGATTATCAGACATAAGGATAAAGGCGAAAAATTATCGGGGGTGAATTTTAACTGAAAACGCGCCTGAACTTGAAGATTTACAGGGCGCAAGGGTGGAATAGATGAATCGCCAAGTAATTTATGCGAATGTTCTATTGCCGGATTTGTCTTATGTAGCTAACTTATTGGCTATGCGCGAAAATTCCTGCCAGCCTAAATTCTCGGCACGCAACTGCGCATCGATGTCTAGTGCCAGCAATTGCTGTTCCGAAATAAAGCCGCGCAGGGTATTGCGCAATGTTTTGCGGCGCTGTCCGAAGGCGGTTTTGACGATTTCGGCAAAAAGAGCTTCGTCGTTCACGGTGATTTCATTTTTCGGTTTGGGAATCATACGCACGATAGCCGAATTTACTTTAGGCGCGGGGCGAAACGATTCGGGCGGTACATCGAGTAATTTTTCCATATGAAAGCGATACTGCAGCATGACCGATAGCCGTCCGTATTCGGGTGTCGAAGGTTCGGCCACCATGCGTTCCACCACTTCGTTTTGCAACATGAAATGCATGTCGGTGATGCGCGGGGTGAACGCTGAAAAATGAAATAACAGCGGCGAGGAAATGTTGTAGGGCAAGTTACCGACAATCCGCAGCGGGGCGGGCAACTCAGAAAAATCAAATTTAAGCGCATCCCCTTCGTGAATGACAATTTTATCCCGGGGATAATCGGTTTTTAGGCGCGCAATAATATCCCGATCAATTTCAATGACATGCAGCTGATTCAAGGTATCAATAAGGGGGCGGGTTAGGGCGCCCAAACCCGGACCGATCTCCACCATGTTGTCACCGCTATGCGGCCGGATAGCGCGAATAATGTCGGAGATGATTTGCTGGTCAACCAAAAAGTTTTGACCAAATTGTTTTTTTGCCTGATGCATGAATTGATTTCCGCGCGTTGAGCGCTAAAGGTTGATTATTGCAATTTGAAGTAAGAAGTTAGCAACAGCACATCGTGTTTATATCGGATTATCCAAATCGAAGAAACGCACTTCTAGATTAAACTGCGTTGCCAAATGTTCGCCGAGCGCTTTAACTCCATAACGTTCGGTTGCGTGATGTCCGGCAGCAATAAATGCCACGCCGGTTTCGCGCGCCACGTGCACATTTTGTTCGGATATTTCTCCGGTGATGAAGGCGTCTACTCCCAGCGCAATGGCTTGTTCAAAATAACTTTGTCCGCCTCCACTGCACCATGCAATACGTTGAATAGTATGGTTTAATTCGCCGATAACTTGCGGGTGGCGATTTAATTTTTCATTAAGCTGAGCCTCCAATAAGCTCAAAGGTTGAGGTTGTGGCAGAGCGCCGTAACTGGCGATATTTTGTTCGCCAAACCGACCTTCTTCCAGCCATCCCATAAGCTTGGCCAGTTGCGCATTGTTACCCAAATCAGGGTGTGCATCCAACGGCAGATGATAGGCCAACAAGCTGACATCGTGCTTTAACAAATGAGCAATGCGGCGCTTTTTTATGCCGGCAATCGCTGCATCTTCACCGCGCCAAAAATAACCGTGATGCACAATAATGGCGTCAGCTCCCCAGTCAATAGCGGACTCAAGCAGATGCCGGGATGCGGTCACGCCGCAGGCGATTTTAAACACATCGGAGCGGCCTTCAATCTGCACGCCATTCGGGCAATAATCGCGAAAACGGCTGACATCCAGCAAGCTTCCGATATAATCTCTTAAATCATTTAGTTGCATTCGCGGGATTCCTTTAATTTTGTAACTTAATCATATCATGCGTAAATTTTGGCTTTTATTTGCACAGGCGACCACGCTTGGTTTGGCTGCATTATTTATTATCCAAACACTTCGACCCGGTTTGCTGCCTAATGCGGCGCGTCAAGGCGTTGTCACTTTGTATGAAGATACCAGTGCGGATGAAAATAACACTGCCAATCAAATTCCCTCGGTTGGATTTAGTGGCGCGGCACAAAAAGTAATGCCGGCGGTGGTCAATATTTATACCAGCAACGAGGTGCGTGCGCAGCCTCATCCATTATTTAACGATCCGCGCTTCCGGTTTTTTTTCGGCGATCAGTTTGAGGACTCAATGCCCCAGCAAAGTGCCAGTCTGGGTTCCGGCGTCATTGTTAGTCATGATGGATATATCATTACAAATCATCATGTTATAGAGGGTGCCGATCAGATTGAAGTGGCGCTGGCAGACGGGCGAAATGCCAAAGGGCGCATTATCGGCTCCGATCCGGAAACTGATCTGGCGGTCATCAAAATAGATCTGGCCAACAATTTGCCGGCCATTACCTTTGCTCATGCCGAACAATCGCGCGTCGGGGATATTGTTTTGGCCATCGGCAATCCGTTTGGAGTAGGGCAGACGGTAACCATGGGCATTGTAAGCGCGCTCAAACGTAACCACTTGGGACTCAATACCTTTGAGAACTTTATTCAAACCGATGCCGCGATTAATCCCGGAAATTCAGGCGGTGCATTGGCCGATGTGAACGGCAATTTGATCGGTATCAATAGTGCAATTTATTCACCGAATGGCGGTTCGTTGGGGATTGGCTTTGCAATTCCGGTAAGTACCGCGAAGAAAATAATGGAACAAATTATTCAGCACGGATCGGTGACGCGCGGCTGGATTGGCGTGGCAGTGCAGGAACTTACGCCGGAGTTGGCAGAGTCATTTAAGCTGGGCGATAAGCAGGGCGTATTAATTTCAGAAGTGGTGCGCGGTAGTCCTGCGGATAAAGCCGGTATCAAGGCGGGTGATATTCTCACTAATGTGGCGGATAAAGCGCTTACCGATTCGAGCACGATGCTGGACACTATTTCTGCGCTGGCACCGGGAAAAGTGGTGATCTTAAAGTTGTTGCGCCAACAGGCTGAAGTGGTAGTGCAGGTGAAAGTTGGCAAACGTCCCAGACCTAAAACCCAGGATTAATTTTCCAATTCAAACAAGAACGGGGTAAACGCATCTTTATATTTTTGCGGTAAGCTGCTCAACCCCGCCACAGCTTCTTCCCGGTTTGCATAGTAGCCATATAGAATGCGGAAGCTGTCTTTTTCGTTGATTTTTAAGGGCAATATGTAGATTGAGGAAAGTTGATCAGAATTTTTTGCTCTCATTAAAAAGCGTTCCAAACGGGCAGGGCGGGCGCCGTCACTTAAAAATAATTGAATACTCATACGCCCCATGCCGGGTTGAATCAGCAGATTTTTTGTGGCGAAAATTCTTTGCTCCAAGAGTGAAGAATTTTTCGGTAAGGTCACTGAGTTATCGATGGTTAGCGCTGCGCTGGAATTGGGCTGGGCAACTTCGGGCGCGCTGGTCGGTTGGCTCAAAGAGGTAGACGCCTGAATGGAAAACTCGTCAGTGTTACTTTCAGCGGAGGGCTGATTAAAATCCATACGACTGATAAACCAGCCGCTTCCCCCCAGAGTCAACAGCAGCATAAATATAACGGCAGCAATGCCCGTATTGCCGGTTGAAATCCAGGTTTTCGCGGGCCATAATTCGCTATCGCGAATGGCGGCTTGTACATGACGCACTTCAACGCGCCGAGTATTTTCAATGAAGGCGGCCAATAGAGATTTATCCGCCAAAATATTCACTCTGCGCATGAGTCCATTTGAGGCTCGACTCATCAGCTGAAGTGCGCCGGGAGAAAAAACATCGGGGCCGCGATAGCCCGCTGCCTGCATACGGAACATCAAATAATTCGAGAGTATTTTTTTGGAAAGCGGTTGCATATTAAAGTGATGCACAATGCGGTCTTTGAGCTGGCGCATACTGCTTTGTGACAGCTTGGCATCCAGTTCCGGTTGCCCAACCAAAACAATTTGAATCAGTTTGTCTTTGCCGGCCTGCAGGTTGTACAGCAGGCGTAATTCTTCAAGGGTATCCATGGGCATGGCATGCGCCTCATCCACTAAAACGACGCAACGTTTGCCAATTTGTTGCTGGGCGAGTAGATGATTTTGCAGATTTTGCAACATGACACTAATGCGCTGGCCGTCCAGATTCAGACCGAGACCGTCGGCAATGGCATACAGTAATTCTTCACGTGACAAGCAGGGATTTGCCAGGTAAACCGGCTTTACATGGGGAGGAAGTCGCTCCAGCAACATGCGGCACAGTGTTGTTTTGCCGCTGCCCACCTCCCCGCTGATTTTGATGATGCCTTCGCTGGTCGTGACGGCATACAGGAGTGCATTAAGAATCTCTCCGCGCTCTGCCCCTGAAAAGAAAAATTCAGTCACCGGGGTAATTCTAAAAGGCGCTTCGCTTAAGCCAAAATGTTCGAGATACACTGGAATCCTTTGCGTGGAGTCGCGTTGAGCTACGAAATTCTATGTTTTAAGGTGCTATCTTAATCCCCATAAAAACTTTTTTCACCCTCGGGTCGCGTTTTAAAGCGTTTATGCAGCCAAAAATATTGTTCCGGCATTTCCAAAACGCGCTGTTCGATAAACTCATTCATCCGCCGCGTATCGGCAATCACATCTTCCGTTGGAAAATTTTCCCAGGCAGGATAGTAAGTTAATTCATAGCCTTGTGCATCGGGTAATAAACGCGCTGTGAGGGGTACAACGCGGGCACGGGTCATGCCGGCAAGACGGGATAAGGCGGTTAGGGTTGCTGCGGGCACGCCGAAAAAAGGAATGAAGGCGCCATCGCGAATATTTTGATCCTGATCCGGTAAATAGAAGAAGGGCAAGCCGTCACGCAACGCTTTTATGATCGGACGCAAACCTTGTTGCCGGGAATATAAGCGTTGCTGGCCAAAGCGTGCGCGCTTCTTCAGGATGAGTCCATTCAGGTAAGGATTTCTTTGATTGGAAAACATCGACGCGCCATCCATGTGCATGCACGACCAGGTGGCGGCCACATCCAATCCGACAAAATGCGGCACCAGAAAAATAACCGGCTGATCTTTCACCGCCAGATAATGCTCCCAACCGATGACATGTATGTGTTGTGAAATTTGCTCTGCGCTGCTCCACCATAAAATTCCGCGCTCGACGAAACTGCGCGCGAACGCCTGAAAATTTTTACGGATGAGTTGGTTGCGATCGGCAACCTTCATTTCGGGAAAGCACAAGCGTAGATTAGTTCCAGCTATATGCCGGCGCTGATGCGCAAACGCATAAAACAGCCAGCCCAGCAGATTGCCGATCCCGACCTGAAGAGCAAACGGAAGAAAATGTACAAGCCAAAGAATGAAGACGGCAAAGCGGGCAAAAAAATTAGTCATTGTTGGGGGGCGTCACGCCGCGCGGCGTTTTATAGCGGTTGTAACTCCATAAATATTGGCTGGGCGCACATTCGATAACTTCTTCCAATGCAGTATTTATCTGTCGGGTTATAGGACTTTGCAGATTCAACTCCAGCGGGGAAAAATGAATATCGTACCCGTCCCCGTTGGGTAAACGTTCGCCATAACATTTCAATACAGTGGCACCACTGGCTTCCACTAAGCGGTTAATGAGTAACATGGTATAGGCCGGGCGGCCAAAAAAATTTGCCCACTCGCCTTCTCCCTTGCTCGGCACTTGATCCGGCAGAATGCCCACCGCCTCATTGCGTTTGAGTGCCTTAAAAATCATTCTAACCCCGCCCAGGTCAGCCCGCGCCAATTTCATTAGTCCGCGTTCGCGTCCGGCACGCATCACCTTGTCTAACCAGGCCAATTTCGGAACACGATACATGCACACCGACGGAATGCGCGCGCCGACATACATCGCAACCACCTCGAAGCAGCCCATGTGGGGTAACAGAACGATTACTCCTTTGCCTTTTGCTTGTGCGGCTTCCAGCAATTCCCATCCATAACAATGGCGTACCGTACCCAACACTTGGGCTGCCGGACGACGCCATATCCAGGGTAATTCAGTGATGCTTTTGCCCGACTCGCTTACAACGGAATTAAGTAATTCATTGTATTTATTGCTATTTATTTTGGGAAATGCGCGACGCAAGTTTTCCTGGATACGTTGCGCATACTGCTTTGACACACTATAGATAATCCAGCCGATGATCGTGCCAATGCGATGCAGCAACCATAGCGGCAAGCGTGCGGGAAGGTCAATCAACAAAAAACTGAGAATTCTGCTCATAGGTTGGCAAGGCACAAAATATTGTTATAATCCGCGTTCTAAAAATTTCCCACAAGCGAGTAAAACGACATGAGCGAGTATTATTTTACGTCTGAATCGGTTTCCGAAGGCCATCCGGACAAGGTTGCTGATCAAATTTCCGATGCGATTCTGGACGCTATTCTAGCGCAAGACCCCTATGCTCGGGTTGCGGCTGAAACATTGGTAACTACCGGTCTGGTTGTGTTGGCCGGTGAAATTACCACCTCCGCTCAAGTAAATTACGCCAAAGTGGCGCGTGAAGCAATTCGCCGCATTGGCTATGATGATCCTACGCTGCGCTTTGACGCAGACGGTTGTTCGGTACATGTATGTTACGGCACGCAAAGCCCGAACATTGCTCAGGGCGTGGATCGCGCTTCCGATGACTACCTGAATCAAGGCGCTGGCGACCAGGGCTTGATGTTCGGTTACGCCTGCAATGAAACCGATACCTTGATGCCGTTGCCGATTTACCTGTCGCACCGTATCGTTGAGCGTCAAGCACTGTTGCGCAAAGATGGCCGTTTGCCTTGGCTGCGTCCGGATGCAAAGAGTCAAGTGACGGTTAAATATGTGCATGGCAAACCGCACAGTATCGATACCGTCGTGCTGTCTACCCAGCATTCCCCCGAGTTCTCTCCAGCGGATAAACAAAAAGCCCTGCACGAAGCTGTCATCGAAGACATCATCAAGCCGATGTTGCCGAAAGAATTGATCAAGGGCGAGATCAAGTATCTGGTCAACCCAACCGGCTGTTTTGAAATCGGCGGCCCGCACGGCGATGCCGGTTTGACCGGGCGCAAGATCATCGTTGATACCTACGGTGGCGCAGCTCCTCACGGCGGCGGTGCGTTCTCCGGTAAAGACCCTTCCAAGGTGGATCGCTCGGCTGCTTATGCCGGACGTTATGTGGCGAAGAACATCGTTGCTGCAGGTTTGGCCGACAAGTGTCTGGTGCAAATCAGCTACGCCATCGGTGTGGCGCAACCGACCAGCATCATGGTCACCACTTACGGCACCGGAAAAATCTCCGACGAGAAGATCACCGAGTTGGTAAAAACTCACTTTGACCTGCGTCCCAAAGGCATCGTGCAAATGCTCAACTTGTTGCGTCCGATCTACCAGAACACCGCAGCTTACGGCCATTTCGGTCGCGAAGAGCCGGACTTTACATGGGAAGCAACCGACAAGGCCGCGATTTTGAAAGCTGATGCTGGACTGTAACTAATTGATTTAAAAGGATATTTTAATCCTTGCTAAAGTTTGACACCCTTCCGAGGGGCGCTGCGACCGACCGATTCGGCCAGGCTTGGAAGGGTGGTTATCTGTTTCAACGGCGCCCATTCACTAACCTGAATGGAGTGCTTTTATGAGTAACAAAGATTATGTAATTGCCGATATTAATTTGGCTTCTTGGGGTCGCAAAGAAATCGCTATCGCCGAAACAGAAATGCCCGGCCTGATGGCAATCCGCGAAGAATTCGCCAAGACCCAACCGCTGAAAGGCGCGCGCATCACCGGCTCTCTGCACATGACTATCCAGACTGCCGTGCTGATCGAGACGCTGAAGGCACTCGGCGCGGAAATTCGCTGGGCTTCATGCAACATCTTCTCCACACAAGACCATGCAGCAGCTGCCATTGCAGCCGACGGCATTCCTGTGTTCGCTGTTAAAGGCGAAACGCTGACCGAATACTGGGACTACACCCATCGCATTTTTGAATGGGCGGACGGCGGTTTGACCAACATGATTCTGGACGACGGCGGCGACGCGACATTGCTGTTGCATCTGGGCACCCGCGCCGAAACAGACGCATCGCTGATCAGCAAACCAAGCTCCGAAGAAGAAACATGTTTGTTCGCATCGATCAAAGCCAAGCTGGCACAAGACAAGACTTGGTATTCCAAGCGTCTCGCGGCGGTGAAGGGCGTAACCGAAGAAACCACCACCGGCGTGCACCGTTTGTACCAAATGCATGCGCGCGGCGAACTCAAGTTCCCCGGCATCAACGTAAACGACTCCGTAACCAAGTCCAAGTTCGACAACCTGTACGGCTGCCGCGAATCCTTGGTTGACGGCATCAAGCGCGCCACCGACGTGATGATCGCAGGCAAGGTCGCCGTGATCGCCGGTTATGGCGACGTGGGTAAGGGTTCTGCACAAGCCATGCGCGCATTGTCCGCTCAAGTTTGGGTTACCGAAATCGACCCGATCTGCGCACTTCAAGCCGCAATGGAAGGCTACCGCGTCGTTACGATGGAATATGCCGCCGACAAGGCCGACATATTCGTTACCACTACCGGCAACTTCCACGTCATCACCCATGACCACATGAAGGCGATGAAGAACAACGCTATCGTGTGCAACATCGGCCACTTCGACAACGAAATCGACGTTGCCTCGCTGGAGAAATACCAGTGGGAAGAAATCAAGCCGCAGGTTGACCATGTGATATTCCCGGACGGCAAGCGCATTATCCTGCTGGCCAAGGGTCGTCTGGTGAACTTGGGTTGCGGTACCGGCCATCCTTCCTACGTGATGTCGTCTTCCTTCGCTAACCAGACCATCGCTCAAATCGAGCTGTGGACTGAATCCGTCAAGGGCAGCAACAAGTATCCGGTGGGCGTTTACACATTGCCCAAGCATCTGGACGAGAAGGTTGCACGCCTGCAACTGAAGACGCTGAACGCGCAGCTGAGCGAACTGACCGACCAGCAAGCCGACTACATCAGCGTGCCAAAGCAAGGTCCATACAAGACCGAGCACTATCGTTACTAAGGTGTTAACTCCCTCTCCCGCTTGCGGGAGAGGGTTGGGGAGAGGGTGTGTCAGGCATGAAATTGGACACTCACCACCCTTCAGTTCGGTTGCACAGGGGCGGGATTTACCGCCCCTTTTACCTTGAAAGATTCACCTAAAAAATCCATGTACCTACTTTTAATTTGGACGCTCAATGCCTTGGCACTTATTGCCGTGGCTAATTTTGTCCCCGGTATTCATGTGGATGGTTTTACGGCAGCGCTAATTGCCGCGTTCTTTCTGGGTTTGATCAATACCTTAATTCGTCCGATTTTTCTGCTGCTCACCCTGCCAGTTACGGTCGTCACGCTTGGACTTTTTATTTTTGTAATCAATGGCTTGCTATTTTGGTTCGCTGGTTCAATCTTAAAAGATTTCGTGGTGGATAGTTTTGCCAGCGGCGTACTTGGCGCAGTGCTGTACAGTATTTTTTCTTGGGCGCTTTCGACAGCCGCCTCTCAAATAATGAGGAAGTAAACATGAATAAACCGCACATCAGTTTTGAATTCTTTCCGCCGCAAACACTGGAAGGAGTCGATAAGTTAACCGCTGCCCGGCAAAAATTGGCGACACTAAATCCGGAATTTTTTTCCTGTACTTTTGGTGCCGGTGGCTCAACGCAAGATCGCACGTTGGAAACCGTCTTAAAAATTAAAGCGGAAGGTTACTCTGCCGCACCGCATTTATCCTGCGTTGGCAGCACCCGCGAAAACATTCGCGCTCTTTTGCATACCTATAAAAATGCCGGTATCAATCGCATCGTCGCTCTGCGCGGCGACCTGCCATCCGGCATGGCGAGTATTGGCGAATTCCAATACGCTAACGAACTGGTGTCCTTCATTCGCGCGGAAACCGGCGAACATTTCCACATTGAAGTCGCCGCCTATCCCGAATTTCACCCGCAGGCAAACTCCGCCCGCGAAGACATGCTCAACTTCAAGCGCAAAGTCCACGCCGGTGCAAACTCCGCGATTACCCAGTATTTTTACAATGCAGATGCCTACTTCAGATTCATCGATGAAATGCGCAAGCTGGGCATCACCGTGCCCATTGTCCCCGGCATCATGCCCATCATGAAATACTCGCAACTCGCGCGCTTCTCCGATATGTGCGGCGCCGAGATTCCGCGCTGGATGCGCAAGACCATGGAAGGTTACGGCGATGACAGCGAATCAGTCCAGGCATTTGGCCGCGATGTGGTAACCCAGCTCTGCGAAAAACTCATTGCCGGTGGCGCACCGGGGCTGCATTTTTACACCCTGAATCAGGCGAATGCCTCGATAGAAATATTGCAGCGCTTGGGCTACAAATAAACAGCGAAAGCACATCCCACCCCGATTAAGCGGGTGGGATGATTCAGTATTTTGCAGTCAATCGAATGGCGGTTTCAGCATCGGAGGATGCTGATGCAATGCTACTAACCCTATGAAGTAAATATCAAATTGTAAAATACCCCGGCATCTATTTGATTTGACATGAGGTAGTCGATTACCTATGCTTCGTCTCGGAAGTAACATCCGCGACATACTCGCTCGACAAGGGGAAGCACTTGAACCTATCAAATCATGCTGTCATGTACCACTCAGGCAACCCCACCCCCGCCGTGCTTTCTGCATGGAAATGAAAAAAATTAACTCCGGTAAACTGCGCGCTATCGGCTACGACGCGCGAGCGCGCATGCTGCAAGTTCAGCGCGAGAAATGTAGCTATCTGCTCATGGCTCCCCTCTCAAATTCCAGCTCACCTGAAGCATTGAGCATTAATAACATATTTGTTATCATTCATTCGTGACCTACGCCATCACCTATTACGATGAAGCCTTGCAATCCGAGATCATGGCATTGCCCGCCACACTGCAAGCACGCTACATCGGCTTAACGGCAAGGATGATGGTCTATGGTGCTAATCTCGGCAGTCCGCATACCGAAGCATTTGGCGGCGGCTTGTTCGAGCTACGACTGAAAGGTGCGGAAGGCATCGCCCGCGTGTTTTATTGCACGCTGATCGGCAAGCAAATCGTCATGCTGCATTGCTTCGTGAAGAAGTCACAGAAGACACCGAACAACGTGCGCAGAATCGCCGAAGCGCGAATGAAGGAGATCAAGAAATGAAAAGCAAAACCATGACGCACGAACAGATGGTCGCCAAGATGTTAAAAAATCCAGCCGTGCGCGCCGAACACGAACAACTCAACCACGAAGAATTCGCTATCCTTGACGAAATTCTAGCCGCACGAAAAGCCGCCGGATTATCACAAGCACAAGTGGCCGAACGCATGGGCACCAAAGCCCCCGCCATCGCCAGACTGGAAAGCGCCCTAGCCACAGGCAAACACTCCCCCAGCTTAAGCACCCTGCGCAAATACGCCGCCGCACTTGGCAAGCGCGTAGAAGTGCATCTGGTGTAAGCTGCCGAAAAATAACGCGGTGCAAACCCCAAACAATCACGCGATGGAAATGAAAAAGATCAACTCCGGAAAACTGCGCGCCATCGGCTACGACGCACGGGCGCGCACTCTGCAAGTTCAACTCGACACGGGCAGCACGCTGCAACACAGCGGCGTCAGCGAAGACCTGTGGCGCCGACTCAGCACCTCCGGCGCGGCATGGAGCTTTTATCGCGACAACATCGAAGAGGAATTTACGGCAAAGAAAGTTTCAGGAAGCGCGCCTGCAGGGAAGAATCCACTGGATGAGTTGTTTGGGCAGAAATGATTGCGATGCTGACTCCCAAAGATTGTTCAGTATAAATTTTGTAGAAAAAATCACTATGACTTCACCTTATAAACCACCCAACTTTATTACCAACACATCATTAAGGGATCAACTTTATGGTGTGCGACGTAAAATTCGGCAGGCATCAAAGGTGACACTAACCGTTCCTACCGAATTTACTTTTAATCGCTCTGGTACAAAGTATTTTGACTCCGTGCTATCTTTTTTAAAATGGGACTTAAAGAATTGTCCCGTCGAAATTGATTTTAGAAGCTGTCGCAGCGCCAACTATCAAGCCATGGCACTTATCACTCTTTATAGCTGGAAATTGAAAAATCAGGGGTGCACAGTAAGCTACGCTCTTGATGATGGCAACGAGCAGAATGGAAGCCGGGTGTGGAAGTTAATGGGTGCACAAGGATTGTTTGCTGTAACAACAGACCCCAAAACCAACTTCAAATTCAATGAACATAAACCGCTTTTCGCCATCCGAAATTCAGATGATTTTCGAGAAGCGTTGATTTGTGCTGATACATTTACAAGTAATTTTGGTGTCGAATATCAGAAAACGCTCAGGTATGTATTATCCGAGCTTTTATACAACACTGGCGAACATGGTAGATCTGATTTTTTCTGGCAAGGTCATAGATACCCAACCCCATCAATACTTCAATTTACATGGTATGAAAAAATCAATGAACTCCACTTCATTATTGCTGATACTGGAGTTGGTATCCGACAACACTTGTCTCAAGCATATCCAACACTATTAAACGACGAGGAAGCAATTAGGCTAGCAATTCAGCCAGAAGTATCTGGCACCTTCGGCAAACAAGATCCATATACGAATCGTAACAATGCAGGAATGGGACTTTTTCTTTCCTCAAATATTCTTCGTCGATTACATGCTGATATGCACATATTATCTGGCAACGCGGTAACTCACATTTCGCCAATGGATACGACAAGCAAAACTTTAGATGTTTCTTGGCCTGGCACATTTGTATTAGTCACTGTCAGGCTTGATCGAGGCACCGAGGTCGCTTATGAAACAATGATGCAAGAATTTCGTGAGCAAGCTCGCAAAGAAGTCAACTCAAGAAACAGTGTCACTCAACAAGATCGTTTTTATTTGAGCATATACAATTATTTCGGCTCATTTGCAGATGAAAAATCTACTGCAATTAGTTACAGAGATAGACATTTATTGCCCGCAGTGAATGAAGGAAAAACGATTGTTTTAGATTTTCAAAATGTTTCCTCTTCGACACATAGCTTTCTGAATGCTCTACTCGCATCACCTATTCGAAGGATGGGACTTTTGGCATACAAGCGAATTCGACTTATTAATGTTCCTCCTGACATTAGAGAAACAATTGACTATATTCTTGATGACAACACGTCAGATGGTGTCAACGAATCGAGTTACGACTAACTTGTTCGACTCAAGAAAGAGCTAATGGGGTCAGCTTAGCTTCCGCGCTATTCATGCTTCACTACAAGGAGAAGTCATAATGAACATAACAATATGGGAAAACCACAAATAAAAATGGCGACTTCGGTCGCCATTTTTACGCCCTCCCATCCCATCTAATCCCGCAAACCTAACCCCATGGTGCGCTGTAGCGCTACTGTGCTACAGTATGCGCGTGCCTTAAACCTTGGGAAATATTATGTCTACAACCACCATACGCTTGCCGGAAGACTTGAAAGCCCGCGTTGCAGCGGCGGCGAAACGCGCGGGCACGAGCACGCACGGTTTTATTCTTGAAGCCATCGCGGAAAAAACAGCGCAGGAGGGACGTCGTGCCGATTTCGATGCAGTTGCCGAGGAGCGTTATGCCCGTATTGCGGCTACCGGGAAGACAGTTTCTTGGCTGGAAATGCGCGGCTATCTGGAAGATCGTCTCGCCGGTAAAAAGGGAAAGCGTCCGGTTGCCCGCAAGCTGGCGCGCTGAAAATGTCGCACATCGAATTAGCGCCGGAGGTGAGGGATGATTTTGATCGAATCCTCGATCACCTTGCACAATTTCAGGTAGAAAATCCGATGTTGCGTATTCGCGAGATCATCGAGGCGCTCAACGTGCTGGAACATAATCCCATGATTGGTCGCCCCGCGAATAACGGCAAGCGCGAGCTGGTGATCGGGCGCAGCTCGCATGGCTATGTGGCTTTGTACCGCTACATTATTGAAGTAGACACCGTTTTTGTGCTTGCCGTGCGCAGCCAGCAGGAAGCGGGTTATGCGGGGCTTTAAGCCAACCGGTGCAGGGCGATTTAAATAAGGAGATGACGGTGAGATTTATGTAAAATCTACCGAACTATAGCGGACTAGCCGTGTCCCACCGGCTCCATTTACAGGAGATAAAACGATGAACTGGAAAAATTCTTCAATACGTTATGGTTCGCTTTCGATAGGCATTCATTGGTTAATGTTACTGCTCTTTGTTGCTGTCTATGGCACCATCGAACTCCGTGAATTGTTTGAAAAAGGTAGTGATCCGCGCGAGGCATTAAAAACATGGCACTTCATGTTAGGCATGCTGGTCTTCGTATTGGTCTGGCTACGCATTGCCGCACGCTTGTCAGGGCCGACGCCAGCCATCCAGCCGGAACCGGAAAAAATGCAGCAGCTTTCCGCCAAACTATTGCATCTGACTCTGTATGCCTTGATGATCGGCATGCCGCTCACCGGTTGGCTGATGCTCAGCGCATCGGGCAAAGTGATCCCATTCTTCGGGTTGGAACTGCCTGCATTGATAGGTGAAAACAAAGATCTCGCAAAACAGATCAAGGAAGTGCATGAATTCGTCGGCACCACCGGTTATTACCTACTCGGCCTGCATGTGATCGCAGCTCTGTATCATCACTTCATCAAGCGCGATAACACACTGACACGGATGTTGCCCGAACGGAAATAGATAGCCCGCACGCGTTCAGCCTGTCGAATTGCTAATGCTCCGCCCGCGAAGAAGTTCTTGCCGCTCAATTATTTTCTCCGGATAAACTGCTATGACTGACTACAAGATTTGCGCCGGGATGCCGATGCTTGAAGTGCTCCATTTGGGTAACCCCGTTACGATCCGTCGCGAGGACAATCCCACGGCTACGATCCGCGCGGAATATGCGCTTACCGCGCGCAAGTGTCCGCCGTATTGTATTCAGCCGATGCAATTAACGTCGGGGGTGGAAACGCTGGGTGAGCTGGAAGTGCTGGACTATCTGAAGCGCATCCGTCAGGGTGAGGACAAGCTTATGGTCATTGACTCGCGCACGCCGGATTGGTATGCAAAAGGCACCATTCCCGGTGCCGTTAATATTCCCTATGCACAAGATATGGCCGGACGTGCCAGCGACTTACCCGGTGTAAAAAAGTCGTTGCTTGAACTGTTTGGGGTGAAGGAAATTTCCGGGGTATACGACTTCAGCGCGTCTTATACCCTCGCGGTTTTCTGCAACGGCCCGTGGTGCGGGCAGACGCCGAATTACATTCGCACGCTGCTCGGTTTGGGGTATCCCGCAACTTTAATTAAGTGGTATCGCGGCGGAATGCAGGACTGGTGCTCGCTGGGGCTGACGGTTATTTGATGCGCTGATTTACACACGGCAGCGCATCAATCACTGAGAAATTGCAAGTATTATATTGCGCATAACTATTTGATTTAATTATGTTTTTCCATTACCATTTCGCCGACTAGTTGGATAACTTGACTGCTGGCATTCTCGGCGGCTTCCAGTTGTCGAATCAAGTCTTCGCGAATGGAATGATCGTTTGTCCAATCTTGGTGACCCAGTAACAATGCTTTATGCACGCTGGAATGCACGATGGCATGCGGTTGATCCAATTTTTTGTAACTTGAAGTTGCGCCGAAGATTTGCTTTCCGGCATCGAGATACCATTTCCCCAAACGGCAATTTTTGTGATCTGATTTAACTGCTATCGCTGCCTCACATTCTTCGGTTTTACACAACTCCACAGCGCGATAGGCATTTTGCATATAGATAATATGATCCATTTTCACCAGCGAACCGAACGACCAGTCTTTGGTTTTTGACACGCGGCGAATGGTATTTTCAGCGGCACTGGAAAACTCCGAGAAGCGTCCCTGAAAATTATTCATCTGATCATATACGCTGGCTGTGGTGCTGCTCACTTCATTTGTTTCCGTGCGCATTTTTTCAACATGGGTGCGGAAACTTTCAACGATGGCGTTAATTTCAACCGTGGCAATTTTGGTGCGCTCGGCTAATTTTCTAACTTCGTCGGCCACCACGGCAAAACCGCGACCGGTCTCGCCGGCGCGGGCGGCTTCGATGGCGGCATTGAGCGCCAGCAAGTTTGTTTGGTCGGCAATTTCGGCAATGATATTGACCGCCGAATCGATGGCGGCACTTTCATTGCCGAGCAAGTTGGCTGCATCAGCCAGTTGTTGCACCTGGCTGTTCATATTGTTGAGCGAACCGCTCAGGCTGCCCACCACCATCATGCTTTGCTGGGCAGCTTCACGGTTGGCGATGGCGATGGTTTCCACCTGATCCATTTCGCTGCTCATGCCGACTAAATCCTGCTGGCTGAGTTTCAGGCTGCTGAGCAATTTATTGGCGTTCATCGAGTGAATACGCGAGGACAATTCATTTTTACTGATGAACTGGACATTGTTTTCCATCGCCTGAATAGCCTGATTAATTTTGCTTAAGGAATTTGAAAATTGACCGGGAAGTCCGTCGGTAAGCGCTTTGCGGTAGTAGGTTCCCTCCGAAACCAGACTAAAGCAGGTATTAACTTCTTTGAAATAAGTTTCGATCAGATCCAGAAAGTCATTGAGTTCCCAAGCTGCTTTGCCGATTTCGCCCAAGCCCTGAGTATGCAATACGCGTTCATGCAATTGACCTTGTCGCGAGCTTTTTAGTACGTTTTGCATCTTCACCACGACTTCGACGGCGTGTTCATATTTTACGTAGGCGTAGGCGCTGAAGCTAATGGCGATGAATGGAAAAGACCAGGCAATCAGGCTGAATCCCTGTTGTGTAGTGAACCAGATCGTCATGCAAATGGTGAGGGCGACAAATACCGCACATACCGCGATAAAGCGACCACCCATCATCAAAAATTGAAATGGACTGATTCTGTTGGAAATTGATTTAGTCATTATTTTTCCTAGAGGGACAAAATAAAACGGTCATAGGTGGTGCCCAGCGATTTTAGCTTGGCTTGGAGAAATTCAACGGAGGCTGCCGGGGCATTGGCGCTACCGGCACGGGTTTCCACGTCAAGCATTTCCCGGTAAATCGCTTCCATGGTGGCGATGGCGTCTTTTCCGGGCTTGCGGCGTACCGAGAAATATCCGATTAGATTTCCATTGGAATCGCGATCCGGGGTGACATTGGCAAAAACCCAATAATAATTTCCGTCGGAGGTAATATTTTTGACGTAGCCGAAGAATTCGCGCTCCTGTTTCAGCGTATCCCACAGCAGCTTAAAGGCACCCCGTGGCATATCCGGGTGGCGCACAAGGTTGTGTTGTTGACCTAAAACTGCCAATTCGGAAAAATTGGCCACTCGCATAAAAGCGCGATTGACGTAAGTGATCCGTCCTTTCAAGTCTGTTTTTGAGACGATGACTTCATCCTGCTCCAGCATGATTTCATGCTGAGTTGGTGTGATTTTTAATTTCAAGCTCTTCTCCTGGGGTCTGCGCGCCGGATATTCCGGTCATTGTGTGTTTATTACTCGGAGAAATAGTCGATGCGGGAGAGTTTAAAGATAGCTTCTGATCAGTCTAAGTGCAGACTGCTGATCTTTTAGAGGCTATTCATTTGGGAATTTCCCGGTCTCCACTGACCATATACTCCGTAAAACTTGCTACTTAAAGCTGGAAGCAACTGGTGCCGGGTTGCTATGTTGGTGATTATAGGGGGATTTAGCTGAGCGGGGAAGGGGCGTTTAGTTAGTTGGTTGTTAAAGTCGAATTATTGGATTTATCAAGAAAAGACGTTTTAATATTTATGTGCGACATTGGTTTTGATTTTTCCCTATAATTTCAAAAATTGCGCAATAATTCAACGTGATGATTCCACAAATTTATTAAAGACATAATCATGCAAAACAAAATCGCAACAATGCTTCATGCGACATGGCGTAAAAGTAAGTTAACAGTGCTGAAACATCGTGTCATATTTTCAATCGATTGAAAATAATATCAATGCGCTTATTACCCTTTTTTGAACAGCGAGATGTTAATTTTTATTTCACTAGCTTAATTGTCTTTTGCGCACTTTTTCTTTCGGAATCTTCTCAAGCACAGACTGATGCAGGTCAGCTTCTCCAGCAACTCGAAAATACACGCAATACCGCAACTGCAAATAGTAGACTTCAAACTTTGCTGGTTTCACCAAGTTCCGCAGCTTCCAATAGCGAGGGGACGCGTAGTGATCAGCCCGGGGTGATCGGCTCGGTGAAGGTCAATAATAATGCCCCGTATAGTACCGGTGAATACCAGGTTTCTCTCAATCGCATTATCGAAAATCCCACGCAACGTCTCGATCAAATTGAACTCTTTTCAGACTTTACTCTGGGCAGTAGCCATCTGCATTTTTCCTACGATATTCCTTATGGGGATAATGGGTTGTTCGTGGGAACCCACGCTTCGTGGATGCAATATTGGATAATCAATGAGCCTTCCTTTTCAAATTCTGCGGGCGAAGCCAGCAACATCGGTTTGCATACCCGCTACCCTCTTTTGCGCGATAACACCAATAGTTTGACCGTTAGCAGCACGCTGGATCGTAATTATTACCTGAATAGCAAAAACGCAAAAATCGCTTCCGATAAAACGGTGAACATCCTTAACTTTGGCTTATCCGGTGACCGGATTGATACATGGGGTGAGGGCGGTATCAGTTTCGCGAGCGTATTTCTCAAGTTGGGCCAACTCGATCTTTCGGGGAATGCCGCTGATTTAGCGACAGATCAATCCTCGGCAAAAAAAGATGGAATTTTCGGCAAAATATTATGGAAGGCGCAGCGCCTGCAAAAGTTGAACGAAACAACCCAATTGTGGTTGTCGATTAATGGTCAACTTGCCAGTAAAAATTTAGACAGTTCGGAAAGTTTTCTGCTGGGAGGGCCTGCCGGCGTGCGCGCCTACCCCGGTATGGAAGGAGCTGGAGATGCCGGGTGGCTTCTTAGCGTCGAAGTGCGCAAAACGCTTCAACCCAAACTTATCCTTGCCGGCTTTTATGATCACGGATATGTGGCGCAGCACACCAACAACTGGAGCGGCTGGAATGCAAGCAACACCAGTCAACCAAGTGCATACAGCCTTAAAGGTTCAGGTGTCTCATTAACCTGGAATGAGAAGGGTAATTACTCGGCAAAAATTGTATATGCCCATCGTTTGGGAGACAACCCGCTGGCGGAAGTTGGCACCGGAAATGACGCGGACAACAGCCATGTGTTAAATCGACTGTGGTTGAATTATGAGAAGTATTGGTAAGTTTTTTGATCGGACAAGGTTGGATCTGTAGCGCAATTATGCGGGTAATTTCGATGCTTCACCCGGCTCCGACAGAAGAGTCGAAGCGGGAAATACACTTGAATGCAAAAAAAATAAATTGAAAATTCATATGTCTTTATTAAACAGGCTAGGCGCAAAAAATGCGTTCACTGCGAATCAGAAATCTCGGTTAGCGTTGAGGCTGCAAAACATCGTGCAATTTTCTAACTATTTGTTTATATTGCTATTTGTTGCTTTTGCGAATGTCGCGCAGGCCGGTGAATTTGCCGGAAGATGGTTAAGTAGCAAGTTGGGGTATAACTTCAGCAGTCCTTCCGCCAATAGCACAGCTGATGCATTTTATCCGGGCATTGAAGTGGGGCAGGCTTGGGATATTAACTATTTACTACTCGGCATTAATGCCAATTTGGATTTGCATCAGCATGCGCTGACTGGATCGGTTTACGGCGTTGAATTAAAGCTTGGATTGCCTTTCGAGAAAGAGAATTGGCTGCCCTATACGAAGTTGGGACTGGCGCTTTCTTCACCGGGGTTGCGTACCCAGGGTGGCTTGGGAATTGAATATAAATTTAGCTACAACCTGAGTAGCAGTGTCGAATGGCAAACGAACACCAAACATGTCGCCGGAATAAATGAAAGAAATGATAATTTTTCAATCGCGCTGAATTGGTATTTTAATCAGCAAGACCGAAAGCCCGTAGTTGTTGCTCTTATTAATCCCCTGCCAAAATATAGTGCGGTACCTGTGTTGGTGTCCCAGTCTGATCCGGAGCCTGTTCAGGTGTTACCCGAAACGCCCGCCCTGACTTCTGAACCCATTACAGTACCAATCCCTGAATTTATTCCCGTACCCGAGCCTGTTTCGGTTCCCACTCCGGAAATCGTTCCCGACCCCGAGCCTCTAGCCGCGCCTATTTCAGAAATCGTTCCAGTCCCCGAGCCTGTTCCAGCATCGATTTCAGCGCCAATTCCGAATGTCATTCCCGAGCCGGGATTTGCAACCGCGCCGGCGATAAGCATCGCACCAGCCATTGCATCCGCATTAGTGATCGCACCTGTAGTGGTTCCTGTGATAGTTGCGGAGGCTGCACCGGAACCTGTTCCCGAGCCCAAGCCGGTAGCTAAGCCCATTGTTGAAACACCTCCCCCCGTGGCGCCGGAACCAAATATTTCTGTTGCTCAGGTTATCGAGGAAATTAAGCATAAGGTCGCCGAAGGTAAGCCGTTTACGCTAACGACGGAATGGAGTTTTGAGCCTAATTCTGCGGAATTACTTCCCGCGATATTTAAACATCTCGATGAAGTGGTGAAATACGTCAATGAAGTAAATGTCAAAAGCAAAATTGAGATTACCGGACACACGGATAGTCAAGGAACACCGCGGTTTAATTTTGCCCTTTCAATAAAACGCGCTGTTGCCGTTAAGCGATACCTGATGAGTAAAGGGGTGAGTGTGAAGCGGCTAATTGCAAAAGGAAAAGGGCTGACGAGTCCCGTTGCGAGCAATGACACTGTTGAGGGGCGCGCCAAAAATCGGCGTGTGGAAATTCGCTTTATCAGCGCGAAATAATGATCACCACTGTCGCTGTATAAAACATTTTGAGCGCCCATAACTTACTAAAAGATAATGACTGATATGCTACCCAATCCAATGCAAAATCATTTACTTTTTAACGGAAAAGACGCGCAAATATTGGTTGCGGGACAGGTCAATAAATTTAAAGCCAAGGCGGGCTCCCGTTACCGGATTTTAAAAATAGTAGATGATAATGAAACGCAATTACTTGAGGATGTTGTTGCAAAACGTCAGGCCAATGATTTGTCTTTAAGTTACGCCGATGGCACGGAAGTTGTCTTACTTGACTACTATGTTGAATGTGCGGATGCCGTCGCGAATGATGTAACACTGCCGGCGGAAAATCCGGGCGGATATAGTCTAAATTCCGCCAGTCCGTCAGGCGTTTCTTTGGATAGCAGTTCCAATTTGCTTTATGCCTATGGAAGTCACGATGCTATATACGCAATGGCGCAAAGTAATCCCGCGATGCAAAGTGCGTTCAAGGAGATAGGCGGGACTCAGCTCGGTTATTTGCCTACGACAGACGCGTTTGCCTATAGTCCGGGTCTGGTTGCAATTGTAGATGGAGCATTGCTGGGGCTGATGGCTTTTGGAGTAAGCGCGGGTGGGACAGCAGCGGTGCCCGGTAATAATATTATCAGCGGCACCGTTGTTGCGGGGCCGATTGTGGTCAACAACGGTTTAAGTGTTGCAATTTACAGCGCCGACGGCAGCAAGTTACTGGGTAGTAGCAAGGTCTCCGATTCAGGCACTTACCGTGTTGATGTGGGTAGCTATAGCGGTGTTGTGATCGCGAAACTTATTGATGATGATCCGGTCGGCGGCAACAATGTTGACTACATAGATGAAGCCACCGGTAGCGCCCGGGACATTACCGCTAAATTTATGTCTGTCGGAGAGGTTATTCCCGGCACCTCCAATCTTAATATTAATGCACTAACAACCGTCGCAGCCAGCAAGGCGGGGGTTGTCTATGCAGATCCCATCAGTGGCTCGCTTCTCGCGCCTACTGCAACCCCGGTGGCGGCGACAACTGTCCAACAGGTTACTTCGGCCATCGCCAAAGCTTTTGGCTTGACGGATCTGCATGGAAACTCAATCGTGACTACCGTTGATATTAGTGGCAAGGCGAATGCAGCATATACCCCGGCTACACCCACGCCCGCCATGAATTATGGTGCTGTATTGGCAGCGCTGTCGGGAGCGGATGCCAGCAACGGCGGCAATATGCAGACCACCGTTGATGCCCTCATCAGCAATATTACTGTAACCGGAAGTACGGCTAAACTGTCCGATTCGGCTATCAATACCATTATGGTGGGCGCGCGCGTTGCAACCGATACCACCAGTGGTGCGGATGCATCCCGTTTAACCGCCATCGTGTCCAATCTGACAGTTCAAGCGAGCACGTCAATAGCGATTGATCATATTGCCGTTGATGATGTTATTAATTCAGCCGAGCAAAATGCGTTGATTAGCGGTACTACGGTTTCGGGTGCTGCAGTTAAGCTTTCGTTGGGCGGCAACACGCGCAATGCGACTGTCACGGGCACTCATTGGGAATACACACTTGTTCCGGCGGATATGGCGGGCATGCAAGAGGGGGGCGAAACTATCACGGCAACGGCCACGTTGAGCGGGGGAGGGACGGCAGTAGCTACGCGCGGCATCGTGGTGGATACTGTCGCACCTGCCAATGCGGTTGGAGTCGCAGTTTCCGGTACGGGTGGCGGGAACGCAACGACTAGTTCGACTCCGACGATTACGGGAAGCGCTGAAGCCGGTACGACAGTCAAGTTGATAGAGAACTCCGTTCCATTGGGTACAGGTACCACGGCTGCAAACGGTCAGTGGAAAATTACCAGCAATAAATTATCCGAAGGTGGGCACACAATCGGCGTTAATTTGACCGATCCAGCGGGAAATGAAAATCCCAATGCGGGTTCTATTACTTTGGTGGTGGATACGACTTCTCCGTTAAATGCCAGTAACATCAGTGTGTTGGGTGTGGGTGCTGGCAATGTTACGAACGATACGACGCCAACGTTAACGGGCACTGCCGAGCCGGGTAGTACGGTCAAAATTTATGATAGCAACGGCACCACTTTATTGGGTGAAAGCACCACCGATGCCAATGGTAATTGGCGCGTCACCAGTAGCACCTTAAGCAACGGCATTCACTCGATTGTCATCAAGTTATCCGATGCCGCCGGTAACACCAATGCCAATGCAGGCGCGATCGATGTCAGCATTGATACCACTGCACCTGACGCCGTCGCTAATGTCCTGGTGTCCGGTGCAACAGGTGGTTTGAGTAAAAGTTCTACCCCCGTGCTTACGGGCACAGGGGAACCGGGCAGTACGATAAAACTATATGATACCGATGGCACGACACTTTTAGGCACCACCACCGCAGACAGCAACGGAAAATGGAGTATCACCAGTAACAGTCTGGCAGAAGGTACGCATACCTTAATCATTAAGGTCACCGATGCGGCGGGCAACACCAATAGCAGTGCGGGTACGTTAAATTTGACAGTGGATACCACCGCCCCTCAAGCGACCATCGATAGTATTTCTACCAGCACTATTAGCGGTACATGTGAAGCGGGTGCCAGCGTAAACGTACAGGTAGCTAACGGCACAATTGTTCCAGCAACTGTTACCGGTAGCACATGGAGCTTCACCTTTTCTGCAGCAGATATCAGTGTTATTACTACGGCGGCTTCCACCCTACTTAATATTTCCGCCAGTGATGCGGCCGGTAATACGGCTAGCATTAGCCGAAACGTTAGTGCAACACAATTTTCCCCACCTTCAATAGTTGAATTTATCCCGACCGATGGCGGCACACTGACCAATGGATTGAGTAATACGGTTGAATTGCAGCTGACTTTTTCTGAGGCTGTGCTTAAGGGAAGCGGCAATCTGACTTTGTACAATCTGGCCGACAACAGCGTTTTTGAAAGCATTCCTGTCACGAGTAATCAAGTCACAATAAACGGCACGGAAAGTAAAAACGTAATCATCAACACCAGTGCGGCAATGACGCTTAATAATCAATATTACGTCACCATGGATGCCGGTACGTTTAAAGATCTGCAGGGAAATAATTTTGCAGGTCAGGCTACTCCCGGTACGGCAGGTTGGAACTTCACGGTTGCGTCAGCTTCCATTAAAGCGACGGCAGTTGCGACAGACAACATGATTAACGCCAATGAGGCGGGTGGCATCATTTCTCTACAGGGTACTATCGTGTCAAGCTCGGCAATTGTTGGCGCGATTAAACTTTCAGATATAACGGTAAGCGTCACTGAAAATAACAGTACGACAACACTTGCCACAACCCTATCAAGCTACGATTCGGCAACCGGTGTATTTGTTGCAAATCTTCCTGCCGCATCCTGGGTGGATGGGAAAACCTACACTTATGCCTACTCGCTTAGCGGAACGACCGGCGCTGCCGCAAATGTGACGGCCAACTACAGTTTTAATAAACTGTTTGCAGACTTAACCGTTCCTGCCACGAAGGCTTTCATCACCACCTTAAATGATGATGTTGCGGGTATCACCGGAACTTTAAATAGTGGCTTTACCTGCAATGACACTGCGCCTGTGCTTTCCGGCAGGCTGAGTCAAATATTGCAAACCGGAGAGCACCTTGTGCTTTACCGCAATGAGGGTGGCGGCAACACGCGCCTCTCCAACGATAACGGGTTTTCTATCGTTGGCACAACCTGGACGTATAGTGAGGCAGGCTTAATCAACGGCAAGACCTATACCTATCAGGCAGTAATTGAAGATGCCGCGGGTAATCAATCGACTCCCGGCTCAAATTTTATCGTTAGTATAGATACCGTTGCTCCCACGGTAAGTCAAATTGCTATCACGAGTGCCAACGGTATGCAAAACGGGTATCTCAATGCCGGGGATAGCGTTAATTTAACCGTGACTTTTAGTAAAGCAACAATTGTGTCGGGAAAACCTCAGCTCGCATTATTAATTGGCAATAGCACGGTTTTTGCGGAATATGTGAGCGGTTCGGGTACGTCAGATTTAATTTTCAGTTACACCATCCAAGCCGACCAAACCGATCTCAATGGAATTAGCGTTAATGCCAATAGCTTGAGTTTAAATGGCGGCTCCTTTGCCGATAGCGCAGGAAATGCGGCAGTGCTGTCACACAGCGCGCTCGTCGATAACGGGGCTTTTCAAGTGGACAATTCTTCACCTGCCAATGCTGCTGCAATTACAGTCTCCGGTGCGGGAGCCAATAATCTGATAAATATTGTTACGCCTACGCTAACGGGCACTGGTGAGGCTGGAAGTACCGTAAAAGTTTATGCCACTGACGGCACTTTGTTGGGGAGTGGCGTTGTCGATTCCTCAGGAAATTGGAGGATAATCACCACAACTTTACCTCAAGGGACACAGACGGTAAGCCTGACGATCACTGATGCGGCAGGTAATATCAACACAACAGCAGGATCGGTCTCGCTGACCGTCGATACAGTAGCACCCTCAAGCAGTCTGGCTATTTCACTGCTTAATGATACCGGCGCTAATGCCACGGATAAGATCACCAGCGATGGCACTCTTAAAGTGAGTGGTGCTGATACAAATGTTACCGTTGAATACAGCAATAATAATGAAACTTGGGCTGGCAGCATAACGCCAACTGAAGGTAAAAATATGGTGTATGTCCGGCAAACTGATGTGGCGGGAAATAGTTCCGCGAGTTCAGTTTTCTACTTTGAGTTAGATCGAACGAGCAGCCTTCCCCCATTGATTGGCAATATCGCAAATGACAATATAATCAATGAGTTGGAAAATAACATTAGTGTCTCCGGCAGCGCAGAAGCAGGTTCAACAATCATATTAAGTCTGGGCGGTAACGCGCGCACTGTTACTGCTGATGCCAGCGGTAGCTGGAGCTATACCCTGATTGCGGCGGACATCAGCGCCATGGGACAAGGTGCGGAAACCCTGAGTGTGACGGCCACCGATGCGGCGGGTAACACCAGTACGGCGGGCAGCAAAAATATCAGCATTGATACCGTGGCCCCGACGGCTAACTTTGGCACGGCGACCGACAATGTAGGCAGCGTAACGGGTACCTTGGTCAATGGTGCACGCACTGACGACACGGCGCTTGAGTTGTCGGGCAGCTGCGAAGCGGGCAGCACTGTCAATGTGTATGACGGCAGCACCTTGCTGGGGGCGGCGAGTGTGACGGGCAGTAGCTGGCGCTATACCGCGACTCTGGCGAACGGCAGCACCTATCAGTTCAACGTCAAAGAAACCGATAGCGCGGGGAACACCAGTGCCGCGACCGGCAACTTCACCGTTATTGGCGATATGACGGCTTCCGCTGCACCGACGATCAATGTTGTAGCGACGGATGACATTATCAGTGCCACGGAGCAAACAGCGGTGATTAGCGGTAGCGCCGAAGCCAACTCAACTATCGCTTTAACGTTAGGCGGCAATACCCGCACGTTGACGGCGGATGCCGGCGGCAACTGGAGTTATACCTTAACTTCAAGCGACATCACTGCCATGGGACAAGGTGCGGAAACCCTGAGTGCCACTGCCACGGATGCGGCAGGCAACACCGGCAGCGCGGGTACACGCAGCATCACCCTCAACACCGACGGCACGACGGGAACCATCCCGGACACAACGCCTCCCGGCGCGCCACTTTTCAGTGTCGTTGCGACCGACAACATTATCAATGCCGGTGAACAAACAGCGGTGATCAGTGGCAGCGCCGAAGCCAACTCGACCCTTGCGTTGAATCTGGGTGGTAACACGCGCACCATCACTGCTGATGCCAGCGGTAGCTGGAGCTATACCCTGATTGAGGCGGACATCAGCGCCATGGGACAAGGTGCGGAAACCCTGAGTGTGACGGCCACGGATGCGGCGGGTAACACAGGCAGTGCGGGCACTAAAAACATCAGCATTGATACCGTGACCCCGACGGCCAACTTTGGTACGGCGACCGACAACGTCGGCAGCGTGACGGGTGCATTGGCGAATGGTGCGCGCACTGACGACACGGCGCTGGAGTTGTCGGGCAGCTGTGAAGCGGGCAGTACGGTCAACGTATATAACGGCAGCACCCTGCTGGGGGCGACGAGCGTCACCGGCAGTAGCTGGCGCTATACCGCAACCGTGGCGAACGGCAGTACCTATCAGTTCAACGTCAAAGAAACCGATAGCGCAGGCAATAGCAGTGCCGCGAGCAGCAACTTCACTGTGATGGGTGACATGGCAGCCCCCGCTGCACCGACGATTAATGTGGTAGCGACGGATGACATTGTTAATGCCGCTGAACAAACAGCCAATATTACCGGTAGTGCCGAGGCGAATGCCACCGTTAAGCTCACTTTGGGCGGTAATGCCCGCACGTTGACGGCGGATGCCAGCGGAAACTGGAATTACACCTTAACCTCAACTGACCTGACCGCGATGGGACAAGGTGCGGAAACCCTGAGTGTGACGGCCACCGATGCGGCGGGCAACACCGGCAGCGCGGGTAGCAAAAACATCAGCATTGATACCGTGGCCCCGACGGCCAACTTTGGCTCGGCGACCGACAACGCGGGCAGCGTGACGGGTGCATTGGCGAATGGTGCCCGCACCGATGACACCAGCTTAGTCTTGGTCGGCAGCTGCGAAACAGGCAGCTCGGTCAATGTGTATGACGGCAGCACCTTGCTGGGGGCGGCGAGCGTCACCGGCACAAGCTGGCGCTACACCGCGACTGTGAGTAACGGAACGACTTACCAGTTCAACGTCAAAGAAACCGATAGCGCGGGGAACACCAGTGCTGCGAGCAGCAACTTCACAGTTATTGGCGACATGACGGCGCCGACCGCCAACCTTGGGTCGGCGAACGACAACGTTGGCAGCGTGACGGGAACATTGGCGAATGGTGCGCGCACTGACGACACGGCGCTGGAGTTGTCGGGCAGCTGCGAAGCGGGCAGCACGGTCAATGTGTATGACGGCAGCACCTTGCTGGGGGCGGCGAGCGTCACCGGCACGAGCTGGAGCTGCACCGCGACCGTGAGTAACGGAACGACTTACCAGTTCAACGTCAAAGAAACCGATAGCGCGGGGAACACCAGTGCTGCGAGCAGCAACTTCACGGTGACGGGCGACATGACGGCCCCGACGGCTAACTTTGGCACGGCGACCGACAATGTAGGCAGCGTAACGGGTACCTTGGTCAATGGTGCGCGCACTGACGACACGGCATTGGAGTTGTCGGGCAGCTGCGAAGCGGGCAGCACGGTTAACGTATATAACGGTAGCAACTTGTTGGGGGCGGCGAGCGTAACGGGCAGCAGCTGGCGCTATACCGCAACAGTGGCGAACGGCAGTACCTATCAGTTCAACGTCAAAGAAACCGATAGCACAGGCAATAGTAGCGCCGCAACCGGTAATTTTAGCGTGATCAGCGACAGCGCCGCACCCGCAGTGCCAATTATAAATGTGGTGGCGGGCGACGACATTCTCAGTGGGAGTGAACAAAGCGCAGTGATAAGCGGCACTGCCGAAGCCAACTCAACTATCGCTTTAACGTTAGGCGGCAATACCCGCACCCTGACGGCGGATGCCGGCGGCATCTGGAGTTATACCTTAACTTCAAGCGACATCACCGCCATGGGACAAGGTGCGGAAACCCTGAGTGTTACGGCCACCGATGCGGCGGGTAACACCGGCAGTGCGGGCACACGCAGCATCACCCTCAACACCGACGGCACGACGGGAACTGTCCCGGATACAACGCCTCCCGGCGCGCCGCTTCTTAACATTGTTGCGACCGACAACATTATCAATGCCGGTGAACAAACAGCGGTGATCAGTGGCAGCGCCGAAGCCAATTCAAGCATCGCTTTAACCCTTGGCGGCAATACCCGTTCGTTGACGGCGGATGCTAATGGCATCTGGAATTACACCTTAACCTCAACCGACATCACAGCCATGGGGCAAGGCGCGGAAACCCTGAGTGTTACGGCCACCGATGCGGCGGGCAACACCGGCAGTGCGGGCAGCAAAAATATCAGTATTGATACCGTATCTCCGACTGCTAACTTTGGATCGGCGACCGACAACCTCGGCAGTGTGACGGGTACTTTGGTCAACGGTGCCCGAACTGACGACACGGCATTGGAGTTGTCGGGCAGTTGCGAAACTGGTAGCTCAGTTAATGTGTATGACGGCAGCACCTTGCTGGGGGCGGCGAGCGTCACCGGCACCAGCTGGCGCTATACCGCGACTCTGGCGAACGGCAGTACCTATCAGTTCAACGTCAAAGAAACCGATAGCGCAGGCAATAGCAGTGCCGCGAGCAGCAACTTCACTGTGATGGGTGACATGGCAGCCCCCGCTGCACCGACGATTAATGTGGTAGCGACGGATGACATTGTTAATGCCGCTGAACAAACAGCCAATATTACCGGTAGTGCCGAGGCGAATGCCACCGTTAAGCTCACTTTGGGCGGTAATGCCCGCACGTTGACGGCGGATGCCAGCGGAAACTGGAATTACACCTTAACCTCAACTGACCTGACCGCGATGGGACAAGGTGCGGAAACCCTGAGTGTGACGGCCACCGATGCGGCGGGCAACACCGGCAGCGCGGGTAGCAAAAACATCAGCATTGATACCGTGGCCCCGACGGCCAACTTTGGCTCGGCGACCGACAACGCGGGCAGCGTGACGGGTGCATTGGCGAATGGTGCCCGCACCGATGACACCAGCTTAGTCTTGGTCGGCAGCTGCGAAACAGGCAGCTCGGTCAATGTGTATGACGGCAGCACCTTGCTGGGGGCGGCGAGCGTCACCGGCACAAGCTGGCGCTACACCGCGACTGTGAGTAACGGAACGACTTACCAGTTCAACGTCAAAGAAACCGATAGCGCGGGGAACACCAGTGCTGCGAGCAGCAACTTCACAGTTATTGGCGACATGACGGCGCCGACCGCCAACCTTGGGTCGGCGAACGACAACGTTGGCAGCGTGACGGGAACATTGGCGAATGGTGCGCGCACTGACGACACGGCGCTGGAGTTGTCGGGCAGCTGCGAAGCGGGCAGCACGGTCAATGTGTATGACGGCAGCACCTTGCTGGGGGCGGCGAGCGTCACCGGCACGAGCTGGAGCTGCACCGCGACCGTGAGTAACGGAACGACTTACCAGTTCAACGTCAAAGAAACCGATAGCGCGGGGAACACCAGTGCTGCGAGCAGCAACTTCACGGTGACGGGCGACATGACGGCCCCGACGGCTAACTTTGGCACGGCGACCGACAATGTAGGCAGCGTAACGGGTACCTTGGTCAATGGTGCGCGCACTGACGACACGGCATTGGAGTTGACGGGCAGCTGCGAAGCGGGTAGCACGGTTAATGTGTATGACGGCAGCACCTTGTTGGGGGCGGCGAGCGTAACGGGCAGCAGCTGGCGCTATACCGCAACAGTGGCGAACGGCAGTACCTATCAATTCAACGTCAAAGAAACCGATAGCGCGGGGAACACCAGTGCCGCGACCGGCAACTTCACCGTTATTGGCGATATGACGGCTCCCGCTGCACCGACGATCAATGTTGTAGCGACGGATGACATTATCAGTGCCACAGAACAAACAGCGGTGATTAGCGGCAGCGCCGAAGCCAACTCAACTATCGCTTTAACGCTAGGCGGCAACACGCGCACCATCACTGCCGATGCCAGCGGAAACTGGAGTTATGCTCTGATTGCTGCGGACATCACTGCCATGGGACAAGGTGCGGAAACTCTGAGTGCCACTGCCACGGATGTGGCGGGCAATACCGGCAGTGCGGGCACACGCAGCATCACCCTCAACACCGACGGCACGACGGGCACTACCCCGGACACAACGCCTCCCGGCGCGCCACTTTTTAATAATGTTGCGACCGACAACATTATCAATGCCGGTGAACAAACAGCGGTGATCAGTGGTAGCGCCGAAGCCAACTCGACCCTTGCGTTGAATCTGGGTGGTAACACGCGCACCATCACTGCTGATGCCAGCGGTAGCTGGAGCTATACCCTGATTGAGGCGGACATCACCGCGATGGGACAAGGTGCGGAAACCCTGAGTGTTACGGCCACGGATGCGGCGGGCAACACCGGCAGTGCGGGCACTAAAAACATCAGCATTGATACCGTGACCCCGACGGCTAACTTTGGATCGGCGACCGACAACGTCGGCAGCGTGACGGGTGCATTGGCGAATGGTGCGCGCACTGACGATACGGCGCTGGAGTTGTCGGGCAGCTGCGAAGCGGGCAGTACGGTCAACGTATATAACGGCAGCACCCTGCTGGGGGCGGCGAGTGTGACGGGCAGTAGCTGGCGCTACACCGCAACGCTGGCGAACGGCAGTACCTATCAGTTCAACGTCAAAGAAACCGATAGCGCGGGGAATAGCAGCGCCGCAACCGGCAACTTCACCGTGATGGGTGATATGGCAGCGCCCGGTGTGCCGACGATCAATACTGTTGCGACAGATGACCTTGTTAATGCCGCGGAACAAACGGCCAATATCACCGGTAGTGCCGAAGCCAATTCAACTATCGCTTTAACGTTAGGCGGCAATGCCCGCATGTTGACGGCAGATGCCAGCGGAAACTGGAGTTATACCTTAACTTCAGCTGACATAACTGCTATGGGACAAGGTGCGGAAACCTTGAGTGTTACGGCCACCGATGCGGCGGGTAACGCCGGCAGCGCCGGCAGCAAAAACATCAGCATTGATACCGTGGCCCCGACTGCCCCGGTTATTAATAAAGTGGCGGGTGATGACCTTGTGACTTTAGGAGAGGAGAGTTCCATTGTCAGTGGCACTGCAGAAGCCAGTGCTATTGTTAAACTCACCTTGGGCGGGAATACGCGCACGCTCACGGCGGATGCGAATGGCAACTGGAGCTATACCCTTATTGCTGCAGATATCACTGCCATGGGGCATGGGGCTGAAACCCTGAGTGCTACCGCCACCGATACGGTAGGCAATATCAGTCCTGCCGGAACACGAAGTATCACGGTTAGCGTAATTCCAGCTATTGAATTGTCTGATATTGCAGCGGGGATCGGTGGATTCGTTATCAACGGTCAAGTAGCTGGCGATCAAAGTGGATACAGCGTGGCAAGTGCCGGGGATGTAAATGGAGATGGTTTGGCCGATTTAATTATAGGTGCCAACACCAGTGATCCCAACGGATTGTCTAGTGCAGGTCGAAGCTATGTCGTCTTTGGCAAAACAACTAACACCTCCATTGATTTGTCAGCTGTGGCAGCCGGTACAGGCGGCTTTGTGGTCAACGGTCAGTCAGCTAATGATTTTAGTGGTGCCAGTGTTTCCTCAATTGGTGATATCAACAACGACGGTCTATCCGACTTGCTCATTGGTGCCTATCAAGCCGATCCAAGTAGCGGCTCTAATGCGGGACGAAGTTATGTGGTATTTGGCAAAACAAGCACGACAGCCATTGAGCTTTCGTCCATCGTCGCGGGGAATGGCGGCTTTGTGATAAATGGTCAAAATGCCAGTGATTGGAGTGGCGTCAGTGTTTCCGCAGCGGGCGATGTAAATCACGACGGCATCACGGATCTGATTATTGGCGCAAATTACAGCGACCCTGTTTCAGGGGCAAATGCCGGTCGTACTTATCTGGTGTTTGGTAAAACTTCGGGAACGGCCATCGAACTTTCTACAATTGCCACAGGCGTTGGCGGCTTTGTAATTAACGGTGAAAAATCAAATGATTCAAGTGGTTATAGTGTGTCGGCGGCGGGCGATGTCAACAATGACGGATTGAGTGATCTGCTTGTCGGGTCATTGCAAAGCGATCCGAATGGTGTAAGCAATGCGGGACGCAGTTTTGTCGTGTTTGGTAAAACGGACAGCACGGCGGTTGATCTTGCGAGTGTTGCGGCAGGTAACGGGGGCTTTGTAATTAATGGTCAGAGTGCCAATGATTACAGCGGTAATAGTGTGACCGGAATAGGCGATGTAAATGGCGATGGTCGGGCAGATATTCTGGTCGGCGCCTATCAGTCCGATCCCGCCGGCGGAACCAATGCAGGGCGTAGCTATGTAGTCTTTGGTAAAGCAGATACCGCCAGCGTTAATCTTTCCTCAGTCGCTAATGGTCAGGGCGGCTTTGTTATTAACGGTCAAAGTGCGAATGATTATAGTGGTGTCAGTGTGGCCGCAGCCGGTGATGTTAACGGGGATGGACTGGCCGATATGATCATCGGTGCTTTTCAAGCTGATCCTGCCAGTGGCAGTAATGCTGGACGCAGTTATGTTGTTTTTGGTAAAGCTGACAATACTGCAATCGATCTGTCGGCGGTTGCGCTCGGGTTGGGTGGTTTTGTTGTTAACGGGCAATCGATTAACGACGCCAGTGGATATAGTGTAAGCGCAGCTGGAGATGTTAATGGCGACGGCTTGGCTGATTTATTGGTGGGTGCGTATCAAAGTGATCCGACTACCGCGATGTCTAATGCGGGCCGCAGTTATGTAATCTTTGGTTCGACATCGGGTGCTTTTAAACATAGCGCGGTAGATCAATTGGGTGGCGATCAGGCGGATGCGCTGACGGGAAGCGTTAATGCTGAAACGCTGGTGGGCGGAAATGGCAACGATACCCTGGTCGGTAATGGAGGTGCCGATGTGCTGTATGGTGGAGCCGGCAACGATATCATTCAGCTTAATGCCAGCAATCTTGCGGCATTAGCGGCCAACTTCGGGGTGGGTGGCAATGACACTCAGCTGGCACGCATCAATGGTGGCGCAGGCCTCGACATTTTAAAACTGGACGGTTCCGGATTGACTCTGGATTTAACCGCCATTTCAAATCAAGCCGGCATCACCCCGGCGAGTAGCTCGCGCATCGAATCAATGGAAACAATCGACCTTAGCGGGACGGGGAATAACACCTTGATCCTCAAGACGGAAGATGTGCTCGATATAAGCGGTTCAAATTTGATCAATAGCGGCAATCAAGCGGCGTTAGGTTGGACGAATGGTAGCTATAGTTTTTCTGCACAAGAAGCACGTCATCAATTGCTCGTTACAGGTGATAGCGGAGATGTAATTCAACTCTCCGGTGGCGCAAGTTGGACGAGTGCCGGCACGGTGAGCAACAGTGGGCACACCTATTCGGTCTATATCCATAACACGATGCCAGCTGAATTGTTGATTGATCAGCTCTTGAGCTATAACACGCTGGCGTGAAATTGAAATATTGTTTTTGAGGGTTGGCGACAATCCTAATGGACAATGCGCAACATATTGATTTTAAAGGTAAATTTAATGAGTTCTTCCCCTGGAAATTCAGTTAAGAGTGTAAACCTCCCGCCGGTTTTGCATAACGGCCAACGAGTTTTTCAGCTAAAGCTGGGGGCTTTGAATACGTTTAAAGCAACGCTGGGATCACACTACCGCGTGTTACAAAATGAGGAAAAAGACGAGTTGCGCGACGGAGTGGTGGCTAAAAGAATCGACAACGATTTGCAGCTTACTTATTCAGATGCAACCGTGGTGCAACTGCAAGATTTTTTTGTGGAAGGTAATCGTGATCACTACGATATTACTTTGCCTGCGGATCAGGGCAGTTATCTGATAAATAGCGAAAGTACGCTTGAGACCTCTTTAAATAACGGTGGCCAGTTTGCTTATGAGAGCGAAAATACGTTAGCCACACAAAGTACCTTTGCCGCGCAACTTTCTTCCCCTGCAACTGTATCGAGCAACACCCACAGCTTTAATCTATTTGATGCCTTCACTTACGGAGGAATTGCCGTAGCGGCAGGGGGGGGCATTATTTTGGCGAGTGGCTCAGGTTCTGCGTCTGCAGCGCCGACAGCCAGTACTTCGCCCACCGTAAAAAACACAGTCAGTGGCGTTATTGTTGCCGGGCCGGTTATTGAAAACAATGGCCTAATCGTTAGCTTATATGACGCCGAGGGAAAGATTTTATTGGGCAGTAGTGCATTGGATGCACAGGGTTTTTATAGTGTTGATATTGGTGACTATAGCGGTGCATTAATTGCCAAATTGCTTGATGAAAATCCCAATCCGGATTTTATTGATGAAGCGACCGGGTTACCCAAAGATATCTCTGCCAATTTAATGGCAATGAGTGGCATTACCTCAAATGCAACGACGGTTAATCTTAATGCACTTACTACGCTTGCCGCGCTTAAGGCGGGTGTTAATTATGCGGCTCCGCAAACGACTCCGCTGACTGTGCAAGAGATCGAGCAAGTCAACTCAATTGTTGCTAATGCTTTTGGCCTCAGTGATCTGGTGGGAGGAGCAATTACCACTACCGTTAATTCCAATGGAGAATCTAACAGCAATTTCAATACCGGGACACTCACGCAAGATGTCAAATATGGTGCGATTTTGGCAGCCCTGTCGGGCATGGATGCGCTTAATGCTGGTGACAACAATCCGATGCAGGCGACCATTGATTATTTGGCGAATGAATTTGAAATAAGTTACACCCAAGGGCAGGGGGCAGGGGCATTCAACTTGGCCGCAATGGATGCAATGGTGAATGGGGCAGGCGTTGCTGCGCTAACCAATTCCGGTGAGGGGCAGAGCAGTCTTACCGCCTTGGTTTCCAATCAGTTATCCCAAGTCAGTGCTTCAGTGTCGATTGATGCAATCACGCCAGACAACATCATTAATGCGCAAGAACAGGGCATTGCAATTACCGGTGCTACAGTGGCCGGAGCGAACGTGGTATTGACGATGGGCGGCACAAGTCACACCGCGACGGTGACCGAAACAACATGGAGTTACATTTTAACGGCAGCAGACCTGAGCGCTATGGGGCAGGGCGGAGAAACTATTCAGGCGACTGCAACTTTGTCCGGTGGTGTGACCGCCGGTGCAACGCGCAGCATTGTGATCGATACGCTGGTCCCCGTTGCCAGCAGCGCTCCAATTTTAGAAGGTGGAAAGACGCCCAGTTTGACGAATACATTTACACCGACCCTAAGCGGGGTAAGTGAGGTCGGCAGTCAGATTAAACTTTACGTGAATGACTCGCAGAATACTTTGGTGGGTAAAGCTGTCCCGGATGCCAATGGAAAATGGAGCATCCTCACAAGTTCGTTAGGTGAGGGGGCTCATACCTTATCGGTACAATTGGTCGATGCGGCAGGAAATGAGAATCTTATAGGGGGGGAGATTACCTTTAGGATTGATACGCTTGCGCCAGCAGCTCCTGTCATCAACAGTATCACAAGCGACGATATCATCAGTGCGGGAGAGCAAGCCGTCGCTATCAGCGGCTCGGCAGAAGCGAATGCAACGATCGCTTTGAGTTTGGGAAGCAATGTTCGCTCAATAACTGCCGATGCTTCAGGCAACTGGAGCTATAGTTTGCTTGCTGCAGATATTAGCTCGATGGGACAAGGTGGGGTTACGCTCAATGCAGTTGCTACAGACTTGGCTGGCAATAGCAGCACGACTGGGACGCGGGGAATAAATGTAGATACATTGCCCCCCGCTCCTCCCGCTTCGGTGATTTTACCCAATGCCGCTGATGCCATGGCGAGTGAAGCCGTAAATGGCGCGTTTACTGTGAACGCGGAGTTAGGTAGCGTTGTGACGGTAACGTTCACAAATGGGACGAATACCATAGAGCAAACTTTTATCGCTACCGGTGCGCCGATTGAAGTCTCGTTAACCACCATTGATCTCATTACATTAGGGGACGGCACTATCTCGGTAAGCGCGACAGCGACTGATGCAGTAGGTAATGTCAGTCAAGCCGGCTCAAGTAGTTTCGTACTGGACACGCTGGCTCCCGATATGCCGGTTATTAATGTTGTTGAAAATAACAATGTAATCAGCAAGTTGTCTGGTGCATCTTTCGTGAGTGGCAGTGCTGAGGCAAACGCAACAGTGGCGTTGAGCTTGGGGGGGCATACCTATAATTTAACTGCGGATGCCCAGGGAAATTGGCGTTACCTTTTGCTTGCTGCGGATATCTCGTCGATGGGCGAAGGGGCGGAAACGCTCTCTGCTATTGCGACTGATTTGGCGGGTAATATCAGCCTAAGTGCTACCCGTGAAATTAGCGTGAATACCTCGTCGCCGACAATAACCGTGACTGGGGTTAGTCTCAGTGCAGATACCGGTATCGCGGCTAATGATTTTCTCACCAACGCGACCAACCAAACGATTTCCGGCACGCTAAACTCTGCCTTGACAACGGGCGAAAAGCTATACGGATCAGTGGACAACGGCACGACCTGGACGGACATCACCAGCAAAGTGATCGGCACCGCGATTAACTGGACGGGAGCAACCCTTGCAGGTAGCAGTAATATCTTGTTCAAGATGATGAATGCCTTCGGCAATAATAGTCTTGCAACCGGCGGTAACGGATACGTGCTTGACACCGTAGCGCCTACTTTAACGATTAGTAGTGATTTAAGCGCGATCAAGGCGGGTCAAACCGCCACAATTAACTTCACGTTTAGCGAAAATCCCGGCTCAACATTTACTTCCGCCGATATTGTGAGCAATGGTGGAACCCTAACCGGCTTGGCTGTAGATGCGCAAAATCCGCTGGTTTATACCGCAACTTTTACACCGACAGTTAATTTAACTTCGGGATTGGCCAGTGTAACGCTCATGTCGGCAAGTTATACCGATGCTGCGGGTAACAACGGTGGTACAGCTAATTCGCTTAGCCTTAGTGTAGATACCCTTGCGCCGGAACCTCTCAGTTTCGTCCCGGTCGACGGGACAAATATCTTGCCTGGCGGCAACTTGGCGTTAAGTTTCTCTGAAAATATTGCCAAAGGCACAGGCAATATTCGCCTGGTAAATGATAGCGATAATACGAGCGCAACCATCGCCATTGCGAGCAATGAAATCAGTCTGAGCGGCAGCACGCTCACGCTTAATCCCGCGACAGATTTGCTTTCCGGCAAGGCTTATCACGTTGAAATTGACACCGGCGCAATTACTGATTTGGCGGGTAATGTCTGGGCTGGAATCAATGACGCAGCACAGTGGAATTTTATCGCCAGCACTCCGGCAATCAGTCTCGATACCATTGCTTTGGATAATCGGGTGAACGCCATTGAGGGGATGCAGACGATTGCCTTGCGTGGTTTGGTTTCATCAAATGATGCTGCTGTGCTGGCTGACTTTCTCACTACTGATTTCACCGTAACGCTGACCCCGCAAGGCGGCGGGCCTGCGATCAATGTTGGCGTAAATGCCTTTAATAAACAAACGGGTGAGTGGGCGGGAAGTATTGCCGCGAATGCCCTGTCGGATGGAAAAATCTACGATGTCGCAGTCAGTGTATTGGGAACAACTGGGGCAGCCAATGGTGCTGCTGCGGCTACCCGCGGACAAGTGACAGTTGACCAGAGTGCACCCGGAACACCTGTCATGAATAGAGTTGCGGGTGATGATGTCATTAATGCCAGCGAAATCAATAGCGTTATTTCAGGAAGCAATGAAAGTGGCACGATAGTTGAATTACGTTTTGGGGGCACTATTCACGCAGCCTTGGTCAATGGTACGAATTGGAGTTATACCTTGACTGCCGCCGACCTGACCGCCATGGGACAGGGCAATGAAAGTTTGATCGCTACTGCGAGTGATATGGCTGGAAATAAAAGCGGCCCGGTTACACGATTAATATCGATAGACACGCTGGTTCCAGACGCACCCGGTATTGCGCTCACCACTGATACCGGTCACAGTGCTAGCGATAAGCAGACCAGCAATAGTTCACTCACCGTGACACGCTCAGAAAGCATGACGACAGTGCAATACAGCACTGATAACAGCAGCTGGAGTAATAACTTCAATGCAGTCGAAGGCAGTAACACGGTGTATGTGCGCCAAACGGATTTGGCTGGAAATATCTCGATGGTGAGCAATCCGTACACTTTCACTTTTGATTCGACTTTGCCGGTTACGCCTACTATTGCGCTCTCTACTGACACCGGTATCAGTGCTCTCGATAAAATTAGCAAAAATGCGCTACTGAACTTAAGCGGTATAGAAGCCAGTGCCACGGTGCAATACAGCACGAACAATTCAACTTGGACGAGTAGCTTTACCGCTGCCGAGGGCAGTAACACTGTTTATGTCCGGCAAACCGATGTGGCAGGAAATGTCTCCGCGGTTGGCAATGCCTACACCTTTACCTTGGACACCCTCGCACCAACGACAGAAGTTAAAGCAAAACCGATCGCAGCGGTACAGCTCTATCCGACCGGCATGATCAACGGACAATATAACGACAGCGTGCAAATTGTAGCGGTTGGCAGCAATGGTGATTACGTCGTAACCTGGTCAGGAATTGATACGGGAAATGATCGCGGCATCTTCGTGCAAAAGTTCAACGCCAACGGCACGGCCGCGGGCAGCCAAGCCATGTTGGAAGCTACCGGCATCACCAACAACTCCGATCAATATCCACAAATCAGCTCCATCGGTAACAGTGGCGCTTATGTCGTCGTTTGGGATGGACGCGGCACCACCAGCACCTCCAGCATCTTCATTCAACTCTTCAACGCCGACGGCACGACCAACGGCAGTGCCACCAAGCTGGATGGCGTAAGGAATCCTTATGGCAACGCAGACGACGAACGGCCACAAATTACTGCCTTGGGAACGGGCGGTGAATATGTCGTCACCTACCATAGTTGGTTCTGGACGGGTGGAGGTTGGGACACCGCCATCATGGTGCAAAAATTTGACGCTGCGGGCGTTGCCGTGGGTAGTGCTGTCATGCTGGACGGCTATGTGCCCTCGGGTGGAAATGGCTTCCCACAAGTCAGTGCAGTTGGCAGCGCAGGCGATTATGTGGTTGCGTGGCAAGGCGGTGACAGCGGTGGCGACGAGACTATTTTTGTTCAGAAATTCAATGCCAATGGCACTGTAAATGGCAGCATGGTCAGCCTTGAAGCAACGGGGGCGACGAATGGGAATGACAATAATGTCCAACTGGTCGGCGTGGGTAGCGCAGGCGAATATGTTGTCACCTGGCAAGGCATCGACAGTGCCGGCGACCAAAGCATTTTCGTGCAACATTTCAATGTGGACGGCACCGTCAAAGGCAGCAGCGTACAACTCGAAGCTATCGGCAACAGCACCGGCATCGACCAAGCCCCGCAAATTGCCGCCGTTGGGAGTAGTGGTGCCTACGTGGTCACTTGGGCTGGTGCCGACAGCACAGGCGACCCCAGCATCTTCGTTCAACGCTTCAGCGCCGATGGCAGCCTAAACGGCAGTGCCACGCAACTTGAAGCCACCGGGGTTACCAATCGCGACGACAACTACGCGCAAATCTCCGCCCTTGGCACCTCCGGTGAATATGCTGTGACCTGGGCGGGCATTGGCACCAATAATAGCTGGAATATCTACGTTCAGCGTTTTAATACCGATGGCAGCCTTAAAGGCAATGCAGTCCTACTTGAAGGCGTTGCCGGCAATACAGATACCCTTCCCCAAATTGCCGCAGTGGGCAACAGTGGCGCCTTTGCCGTCACCTGGCAAGGCTACAACAGCTCTGGCTACCCAAACATCTACGTGCAGAAATTCAATGCCGACGGCAGCCTTAACACGGATATCACGCTCTCAGCAGATAGCGGCCTAAGCGGCAATGACTTCATCACTAATATCGCCGCCCAAACGATCAGCGCCCCGTTAAGTGCCGCTTTAGTGACAGGCGAAACTTTACATGGCTCAGTGGATGGCGGGGGGACTTGGACTGACATCACGAGCATGGTTAACGGCACCAGTGTCACCTGGACCGGTGTCACCTTGGCAGGCAGTAATAGCATCCAATTCAAAGTGATGGATGCGGCAGGTAATGCGGGGCCGATCTACACCAAGTCTTATGTGCTAGACACCGTAGCGCCCACACAAACAATCAGCACAGTGGATATTAGCGCCAACACCGGCAGTAGTTCAGCTGACTTCTTAACCAACATTTCTAGCCAAACTATTACCGGCACCTTGAGTGCTAATTTGGCGGCGGGCGACAAACTTTTTGGTTCGCTTGATAACGGCACGACATGGACGGATATCAGCAGCAAAGTCAGCGGTACGGCGATTAACTGGGCTGGTGTCACCCTTTTAGGCGGCAATAATTCCATCGTATTTAAAATCACCGATGCGGCGGGAAATGCCGGAGCAATCACGGGCAGCCAAATTTATGTGCTGGATACCGTAGCACCCACACAAACCGTCAGTAGTGTGGGAATCAGTACTGACACCGGTAGCAGTACGACTGACTTCATCACCAAGATTGCCAGTCAAACGATTACCGGGACTTTGAGCACCGCCTTAGCGTCAGGCGAAGTTTTGTATGGCTCGACGAATAATGGTACGACTTGGACAGATATCGGCAGTAAAGTTACGGGGACTGCGATCAACTGGACAAACGCAACTTTATCCGGCACCAACGGCACTATCGTATTTAAAGTCACCGACGCGGCAGGAAATTCGGGATCAAGCTCGGGCACCCAGACCTATGTACTGGATACTGTTTCCCCGATAGCGCCAGCCGTTGCCCTGGCCAGCGATACCGGCAGCAGCACGACTGACAAAATTACCAGCAATGCCGCCCTTACCGTGACCGGCACTGAAGCAAATGCCACCGTGCAATACAGCACGGACAGCAGCACCTGGACAAACAACTTCACTGCTGTTGAAGGCAACAACACGGTGTATGTCCGTCAAGCCGACGTGGCGGGGAATACCTCATCAGCCAGCAGTGCCTACACCTTCACTAAAGATACCAGCGCGCCGACGGTGACGATTACCGACGACGCAGCTGGTAGTGCAAGTGGCGCGGTCACCTACACCTATACTTTTTCTGAGGCTGTAACGGGTTTTGATGCGACTGATGTGCTCATTTCGTCGGGAACGAAAGGCAGCTTTACATCGATCGATAGCAGCCATTACACCCTGATGGTCACACCGCCGTCAGACAGTGGCACGATCACAATGGATATTGCCGCTGGTGCGGCCACCGATACTGCCGGCAACACGAGCACCGCAGCGACCCAAAGCAGCCAAGCCTATGCGCCACCACAAGCAGGTGATGCGGTGATCAACTTAGGCAGTTCCGGCAAACTGATCGCCCCGGTACAAGTTGAGGGCAAATGGTATTACTACTGGGATTTGAGCGGAGACGGCACCGTTAATAATAGTGGCAATCTCAACGGGGGGACGGATGTTGTTAATCATGCATTTTTAAATACCCTATTTAATCAAAATGTTAGTGGAGGTGTCAATCCTAATTCAACTACTGCCGGCACCACGGATATCTATCGCTATGGCACCATCAATGGGATCAAAGTTGCGTTACCGACTTATGGCTACACCGTTGATGCAAATGGCTATGCCAATGCCGGTTTTAATAATTATGCAACTGGCACTAGCATTGCTGATGGTACTTCTACTAACCCTACTTATAACGACGTACTCGCTATTTGGGATGCTTATAACGGCAGCACCACCGCAGGCAATATTGCGGGGATTGTTCCGGCTTGGAACAACATTCGTGTTTGGTCATCCACGCCCGTTAATGGCGCCGGATCACTTGCGGCTCATGCGGCAATTGATACGCAAAATGGCTATGTTTACTACAACACCGATGACCAATCCTATTTGAGAAATGTGATCGTTGAAGTTTTACCTCTCGATACCACCGCGCCAACCCTTGCCATCACGAGCAACGTGAGCGCGGTCAAAAGCGGTGAGATTGCGACGATCACGTTCACGTTTAGCGAAGCGACCAGTAATTTTGTGGCGGGCGATGTGGTCACTACCGGCGGCACGTTGAGCAACTTCTCCGCCGTGAGCGGTACGGTGTACACCGCCACGTTCACGCCGACAGCGAGCTTGGCTTCAGGCAATGCAAGCATCACCGTGGCGAGCGCGTCTTATACCGATGCGGCTGGCAACAATGGCGGTGCAGGCGCCACGCCTGCGATCAGCATCGACACCCTCGCCCCGACTACCCAAGTGCAATCGATGCCGATAGCAGCGGCACAGCTATATCCAAACGGGTTAATGAACGGCCAAAACAACGACAGCGTGCAAATCGCAGCCGTAGGAACGAATGGCGATTACGCTGTTGTCTGGTCAGGAATCGACAGTAGCCTCACTGATCGCAGCATCTTCGTGCAAAAGTTCAACGCCAACGGCACGACCGCGGGCAGCCAAGTCATGTTGGAAGCTACCGGCATCACCAACAACACTGATCAAAACCCGCAAATCAGCGCTATTGGCACATCAGGAGCTTTTGCAGTCTCTTGGGAAGGCCGTGGCACCACCAGCACCTCCAGCATCTTCATCCAACACTTTAACGCCGACGGCAGTACCAATGGTATCGCCACTAAACTGGATGGCGTCGCCGTGGGCGCCAAAAGTGGAATAGCAAATAACGATGATCAACTCCCGCAAATTACAGCCGTTGGTACGACCGGTGAATACATCGCCACCTACTACAGTTGGTTTTGGATGGGGGGCGGTTGGGATACACAGATCATGGTGCAGAAATTTAATGCGGACGGCACAGTATCCGGCAGTGCAGTAGCACTGGAAGGTGCCTCCGCAAACTGGGGCAATGACAGACAACCGCAAGTTGCCACAGTGGGAAGTAATGGAGATTACGTTGTCACATGGCAAGGCGCGGATGTGAATAATGATCAAAGCATCTGCGTGCAAAAATTTAATGCCAACGGAACTATCAATGGCAGCATGGTGTTGTTGGACGCAATTGGTGTCGTTACAGGAGACGATAATAATTCGCAAATTGTGGGTGTAGGCAGTGCCGGCGAATATGTCGTCACTTGGCAAGGAATCGACAGCGCCGGAGATAACAGCATCTTCGTGCAACATTTCAATGTGGACGGCACCGTTAAAGGCAGTAGCGTACAGCTCGAAGCCACCGGCAACAGCACTGGCATCGACCAAGCCCCGCAAATCGCCGCTGTGGGTAGCAGTGGCGCTTATGTGGTTACCTGGAGCGGTGCCGACAGCGCCGGCGATCTCAGCATTTATGTCCAACGCTTTAATGCCGATGGCAGCGTAAATGGCAGTGCCACCTTACTCGAAGCCACGGGTGTTACTAATCGCGACGACAATTATGCGCAAATCACCGCCCTTGGCACCTCTGGTGAATATGCTGTGACCTGGGCGGGAATTGGCACCAATAATAGCTGGAACATTTACGTCCAACGTTTCAATACTGACGGCAGCCTTAAAGGCAATGCTGTGCTGTTAGAAGGCTATACAGGCAACACTGATTTATCACCCCAGATTACCGCTTTGGGCAACAGTGGCGCCTTTGCCGTTACTTGGCAGGGCAACAACAGCTCTGGTTACCCAAACATCTACGTGCAGAAATTCAATGCCGACGGCAGCCTAAACACCGATGTCACGCTCTCAGCAGATAGCGGCCTAAGCGGCAATGATTTCATCACCAATACCGCCGCACAAACGATCAGCGCCCCGTTAAGTGCTGCGCTAGTCAGCGGCGAAACATTACACGGCTCAGTCGATGGTGGTGTGACTTGGACTGACATCACCAGCAAGGTCAGTGGCACCAGTGTGACGTGGACCGGAGTCACACTAGCAGGCAGCAGCAACATTCAATTTAAAGTGATGGATGCGGCTGGTAATGCGGGGCCGATTTACAGCAAAGCTTATGTGCTTGATACGGTCGCACCGACGCAAACGGTGAGTGCAGTTCACTTCGGTGCGGACACGGGAACCTCTTCTACGGACTTCCTCACCAACACAGCAAGTCAGACGATTACCGGTACGCTTTCTGCAACACTGGCCACTGGCGACACCTTGTACGGTTCAACTAATAACGGCACGACATGGATCGACATCACCAGCAAAGTAGCGGGAACAGCGATTACTTGGACTGGAGCAACACTCTCGAATAGTAGCAATATACTTTTTAAGATCAGCGATACAGCCGGGAATGTCAGCGTCACCACCGGAAACCAAGCCTATGTGTTGGACAGCGTGGCGCCCACGATCACCATCACCGACGACACGGCTGGCAGTGCCAGAGGCGCGGTGACTTACACCTATACTTTCTCCGAAGCTGTAACGGGTTTTGATGCGACCGATGTGACGATATCTGGCGGTAACAAAGGCACCTTCACCACCGTTGACAGCAGCCATTACACTTTGGTTGTTACGCCACCAGCCACTGGTAATGGCACGATCACGATGAATGTGGCTGCAGGCGCAGCAAGCGATGCAGCAGGCAACACCAGTACCGTCGCCACCCCAAACAGTCAAGCCTATGCTCAGCCGCAAGCGGGCGATAGCGTGATTGACCTGGGAGCCGGCTACGGCAAGCTCATCGCACCCATTCAAGTTGAAGGCAATTGGTTTTATTTCTGGGATAGAAGCGGTGACGGGACAAGTGCGGGCGCTGATTCCACTAATCAAGACACCTTGGCTAGTATTTTTAACCATGATATCAATGGCGTGACCAACACCACTGTCACCAATATAAATGGTGTGTATGGCATCACCGAGACTTATCGCTATGCCACTATCAACGGCATTCAACTTGCGTTACCCACCTTGGGCGGGCAAAGTTCCCCTCCCTTTGGAGTCAATGGAATCAATCAGAATCAACCCGGTACCGCAGTGAGTTTAAATACCACCACCGATAATCCAACCTATAACGATCTACTGGCGATATGGGATGCGACTAACGGCAGCGGAACGGTCGCTAGCACGACTGCCGCGCCGATTGCGGGCGTTCCGTCCGGCTGGCTTAGCTCGCATTATTTATCTGCGACACCTCATTTTGGGAATCACGCGGTACTTCAATTCAATGATGGTAATTGTTGGACTCCTCAAGAAAATGGTTTTGCCTCTGTGGCGCTTCAGGTTTTTCCTCCAGACACCACCGCGCCCACTGTTGCTATCACCAGCAACTTAAGTACCGTCAAAGCGGGACAAACCGCGACGATCACCTTTACCTTTAGTGAAGTTCCGACCGGCTTTGCCGCAGGCGATATCACTACTACTAACGGCACCCTGAGTGGCTTGGCGGTTGATGCCAACAATACCAAAGTTTATACCGCTACCTTCACCCCCACGGCTAACATGGCGAGTGGCAATTCCAGCATTACCGTGGTGGCAAATAGCTACACCGATGCGGCCGGGAACAATGGTGTTGCAGGAACGACACCCACTATCAATATCGACACCGTGGCACCCACGGTCACAATCACCGACGACACCGCTGGCAGTGCCAAAGGCGCGGTGACTTACACCTTTACTTTCTCCGAAGCAGTCACGGGCTTTGATGCTACTGACGTGACGATTTCCGCGGGCACCAAAGGCACCTTCACCACGCTCGATAGCAGTCATTACACCTTGGTGGTGACACCGCCTGTCACCGCTAGCGGCACGCTCACCGTCGATGTGGCGGTAGGCGCAGCAAGCGATGCGGCAGGCAACCTCAGTACTGTTGCCACGCAGAGCAGTCAAGCTTACGTGCCCGCCCCCGTTGCCGGTGATGCTGTGATTGATCTCGGCAGCAACGGCAAGCTCATTGCCCCCGTTCAAGTTGAAGGCAACTGGTTTTACTATTGGGACAGAAGTGGTGACGGCACCAGCGCCGACACTGGCGCCCTTAACGGCGGTGCGGACTACACCACGCACGATATTTTGGATGGAATTTTCAACAAAGATATTAACGGGGTGATCAACAGCACCGTCGCCAATTCAGATGGACTCTACGGCACCACCGATACCTACCGTTACGCCACGTTGGGCGGTGTCAACCTCGCTCTGCCTACGGCGGGCGGGCAGAGTTCTCCCCCTTATGGCGTTAATGGAATTGTTGCATTTCAGCCCGGTACCGCATTGAGCTTAAATACCACGGCGATCAACCCAACTTACAACGATCTACTCGCGATATGGGATTCTTATAACGGGACGGGTACGACGACTGGAGTGATTACTACCGGTCTTCCCTCAGGTTGGCAGGGCATCAATTACCATTCGGCCACGCCGACCGATACCGGTCACGCTGTTGTCAATTTGACTAATGGCAGCGTCAACAAAGTTGCCGAAAACTACAATAATGATCGCGTGGCTGTGCAGGTGCTGTTTCCCGATATCACGGCGCCAACAGTCAGCAGTATTTCCATTACCTCTGCCACCGGCATTCAAGCCAGCACCCTCAACGCGGGTGATGTGGTGCGTGCCACCGTGACGCTGTCGGAATCTACTCTCGTCACCGGCACACCGCAATTAGCGTTAAACATCGGCGGCACTACCGTGCAAGCCAGCTATGTTTCCGGTAGCGGTACAACGGCTTTAGTTTTTGATTACACGATTTTGGCCAATCAAACCGATGCCAACGGCATGAGTGTAGATGCGAATAGCTTAACCTTGAATGGCGGCACACTGAAGGATGCGGCAGGGAATTCTGCAACCTTGACCCATTCCTTAGTGTCTGATAATGCAGGGTATTTGGTAGATACGGCAGCGCCGACGCTGACCATTACTGACAATCAGGCAGGGACTACCACCGGCGCGATAACCTACACCTTTACTTTCTCAGAAGCAGTCACTGGCTTTGATGCGACCGACGTGAGTATTTCCGCTGGCACAAAAGGCACCTTCACTACCACCGACAGCAGCCATTACACCTTGGTGGTGACACCACCAACCACCGCTAGCGGCACGCTCACCGTCGATGTGGCGGCAGGCGTAGCAAGCGATGCGGCAGGCAACCTCAGCACCATTGCCACGCAAAACAGCCAGGCCTATGCGCCCGCGCCCACGGCTGGCCAGTCTGTCATTGATCTCGGTGGCACCTACGGCAAACTCATCGCTCCCGCTCAAGTCGAAGGTAATTGGTATTACTTCTGGGATCTCAACGGTAACGGCACAAGCACTGACGACTATAGTCTTGCTGTACCCAGGGATCTTTTTAAGCACGATTTTCTTGATGGAATATTCAACAAAGATATCAATGGTGTTGTAGGTGGAGGCGGGAATACGACCGACACCTACCGTTATGGCACGATCAACGGGATCAACCTTGCGTTGCCGACTGCAGGCGGGCCAAGCGGTTTTTCCTATGGTGCTAACGGCCTCGGCCAACAACAACCCGGAACGGTCGTGAGCCTGAATACCACCACGGACAACCCGACCTACAATGACCTGTTGGCGATTTGGGATGCCTATAACGGGACGGGAACGGCTACTACCAACAACGGTATACCGACAGGCTGGCTGGGCGACGGCTATTGGTCAGCCACACCCACGTCTAATGGTAACCATGCCTACGTCAACCTGAATGGTAGCTTGGTTCGTAACGATTCTAATGATACGAACGGCAATCTTTTCGTGGCGGTGCAGGTGCTGTTTCCCGACACCACTGCGCCGACGGTAGCCATCACCAGCAACTTAAGTACCGTCAAAGCCGGACAAGCTGTCACGATCACCTTTACCTTCAGTGAAGTCCCGACCGGTTTTGTCGCAGGGGACATCACCGTTAGCAATGGCACCCTGAGTGGCCTGACAGTGGATGTAAACAACGCCAAAGTTTACACCGCCATCTTTACGCCCACGACCAACTTGGCGAGTGGCAATGCCGGCATCACCGTTGCGGCAGGCAGCTACACCGATGCTGCTGGAAACAATGGCGTGGCAGGAACGACGCCAAATGTCAGCATCGACACCGTCTTGCCCGCAGCGATCACTGTTGCTTTAACGGCTGATACCGGCAGCAGCACGACTGACAAAATCACCAGCAATGCCGCCCTTACCGTGACCGGCACCGAAGCCAATGCCACCGTGCAATACAGCACGGACAGCAGCACCTGGACAAACAACTTCACTACTGTTGAAGGTAACAACACGGTGTATGTCCGTCAAGCCGACGTGGCGGGGAATACCTCATCAGCCAGCAGTGCCTACACCTACACTAAAGATACCAGCGCGCCGACGGTGACCATCACCGACGACACAGCCGGTAGTGCCAAAGGTGCCGTGACTTACACCTACACCTTCTCCGAAGCTGTAACGGGTTTTGATGCGACCGATGTGACGATTTCAGCGGGTAGCAAAGGGACTTTCACCGCCACCGATAGCAGTCATTACACCTTGGTCGTGACGCCGCCAAGCGGTAGCGGTACGATCACGATGGACATCGTGGCAGGTGCGGCTATGGACACCGCCGGTAATACAAGCAGCGCAGCGACGCAAAGCAGCCAAGCTTATGCGCCCCCGCAAGCGGGGGATGCCGTCATCGACTTGGGCGCCACTTACGGCAAGCTCATCAAACCCGTGAATGTCGATGGCAATTGGTTTTACTTCTGGGATAGATCCGGAAATGGTGTGGCTGATGGCGGCATGGTGATAGATACCGCTACCCATGATCAGCTCGATGCATTGTTCACCCAAGACATAAATGGCGTGACCGGAGGTGGAGGCAATACCACTGACACTTATCGATACGCCACCCTCAATGGTATTCAATTAGCATTACCCACACTAGGCTGGACAGGTATCAATGCAAGTCCAAGCAATACGGCAATCGGAAATACGGCGACACCAACGCAAGGTGATACCGCTATTAATTCAACTTACAACGATTTAGCCTCGATTTGGGATGCCTTCAATGCCAATAACGATGGCACACCCAGTGGTTGGATAAATGATGAATATTGGTCCGCTACCGCAGGAGGAGCGGGCCACCTTCATTTCCATATGATAAATGGATGGACAACAGATAGAGGGGACACAGCCTCCCGTTTCGTAGTATTGCAAGTGCTACCACCCGACACCACTGCGCCGACGGTCAGCAGCATTGCGCTCACTTCAGCCACAGGGATACTCAACAGCACGTTGAACGCAGGCGATGTAGTGCGCGCGACCGTGACGATGAGCGAAGCTACTTCGGTAACGACGACAGGGGGTACGCCAACACTGTCACTCAATATCGGCGGCACCACGGTGCAGGCCAGCTATGTTTCCGGCAGCGGTACAACTGCTTTGGTATTTGATTACGCTATCCTCGCTAATCAAACCGATGCCAACGGCATCAGCATCGCTGCTAATAGTTTGACCTTGAATGGCGGTACACTCAAAGATGCTGCAGGAAATGCGGCAACTTTGACGCATGCGCTAGTCGCTGATAATGCAGGGTATTTGGTGGACACCGTCGCGCCGACGGTAACTGTTACCGACAATCAGGCAGGTAGTGCGAGCGGCGCGATTACTTATACTTTCGCTTTCTCTGAAGCGGTGACAGGCTTTGATGCAACCGATGTCACTATTTCAGCGGGAACGAAAGGCACATTTACCGCTGTGAGCAGTAGCCAGTACACCCTGGTGGTGACGCCTCCGAGCGGCAGCGGTACGATCACCGCCAATGTGGCAGCGGGTGCCGCGACTGATACGTCGGGCAATCTCAGCACAGTTGCTACGCAAAATAGTCAGGCTTACGCAACAACTCCGAGGGCGGGGGATACGGTGATTGACTTGGGTGCTTCCGGCAAACTCATCGCACCGGTTCAAGTGGAAGGGAAGTGGTATTACTACTGGGATATCAGTGGAGACGGAACAACCGCTGGCACCGATGCCGTTAATCACGTATCACTAAATAGTGCATTTAATCAGGATGTTAGTGGAAGTATCAATCCTAATGCCGGCTCGTCCGGAACCACGGATGTTTATCGTTATGGCACTATCAATAGCATTCAAGTCGCGTTGCCGACTTACGGTTATACCGTTGATGCCAATGGCAAGGCCAATCCCAATCCCAGTTTTAGTCTTTATGCGAATGGCACGGCAGTGGCTGATGGGGCAACAACCAATGCGACCTACAACGACGTATTAGCCGTATGGGATGCGTATAACGGTAGTAGTACCGCAGGCAATATTTCGGGGATTGTTCCGGCATGGGGAATAATTCGTGTTTGGTCATCAACACCGGTGACAAACGGTCACGTTGCGGTGGATATGAATAATGGTTACGTCTACCCTAATGATGGTGATGTTGAAATCAGAAATGTGATACTTCAAGTCCTTCCCACAGCCGACGTCGTCTCCTCCGTTTCGATTACCTCTGCCAGCGGTGCGCAGGCAAATACCCTGAATATAGGTGATGTGCTACATGCAACAGTGACGATGAGTGAAGCCACCACCATCACAGGTACGCCGCAACTTGCTTTAAATATCGGCGGCACCACGGTGCAGGCCAATTATGCTTCGGGAAGCGGTACGTCTGCTCTGGTGTTTGATTACACTATTCTGGCCAATCAACTTGATATTAACGGCATTAGCATTGATGCGAATAGTCTCGCCCTAAATGGCGGCACACTCAAGGATGCCGCTGGAAATACGGCCACGATGACCCACGCGTTAGTCAGTGATAACGTTAATTTCATGGTTGCTACCACCAGCAAAATTGATCTGACGGGAAGCGGTAATAACACGATTAAATTAACCCTGGCGGATGTGATTGATATTGGAGGTAATAATATCTATAACACCTCGAATGGTTGGTCGAATATTGCGACAGGGATGGCGGATCAGATGGCGATCACCGGAAATGCCGGTGATGTCGTGCAACTGGTCGGCGGGGCAAGTTGGACGAGTGCCGGAACGGCCACTGAAACTGCCAGCGGTCATGTGTTTAATGTCTATAACAGTACTTCGACTGGGCAATTGTTGATAGATCAATTATTAACTTATCAAGCGGTATAACTTGGCAGAATTTCTGCGATTGAAAATTGGAAGATATTTGGCGCCCCGAATCAACGAGTCGTTTACTGCCCAGATTTACTTGGTTGAAATAGGCTGGTAATCCTTGAGTTGAGATTCCTGTAATAAATACTTTTCAAATTCTTGTGCGGCAATGGAAGGACGTTTTTCTTTGCGCTGCACAATATGCCAGTGTCTCACGATCGGAAAACCTTCCACGTCGAGCACGATCAGCCGCTTGGTTTCCAATTCCAGTTCAATGCCGTGGCTGGAAATGATGCCAATGCCCATGCCCGCCTGAACCGATTGTTTGATTGCTTCATTGGTGTCCATCGCCATGTGGCGGGGCAGGGCAAGCTGGTGGCTGGCGAAAAAACGTTCAACCACGCCGCGTGTACCGGAACCCTGTTCCCGTAGCAAAAATACTTCATTGGCTAATTGCCAGGGTTGAATTTTTTTCAGAGCAGCCAGCGGATGAGCGGGGGCGGCAATTACTACCAGGGGATTTTTCAAAAACGCTGCGGCGCGCATTTCTGTGCCGTCCGGGGGCTGGCCCATAATGGCTAAATCAGCAACATTTTCGGTAAGTTGTTTGATCACCGCATCGCGGTTCGCAACGGATAGACTCACTTGAATCTTCGGGTGGGCTTGAATAAATTTGGCCAGCAGCTGCGGCATAAAATAATTGGCGGTACTCACCACCGAGATATTCAAGTGCCCATGTTCCAAGCCTTTCATGGCGTTGAATACCTCGTCCATTTCATTTATTTGGCTGGTAATGCTCAGACTGTAGTGCAGCATTTCACGTCCGGCTTCAGTCAAATGCAGTTGTTTGCCTACCTGTTCGAAGAGTGGCATGCCCACATTTTGTTCCAATTGCTTAATCTGCATGGAAACTGCGGGCTGGCTCAGGTACAATTCCTCCGCCGCACGCGAATGGTTTAAATGGCGTGCGACAGAGGAAAAAACTTGAAGTTGGCGCAAGGTGAGGTGCAACATAATGTCCGCATTGTAACCCTTGATCATAAGTTTTACTTATGGCTGTAATAAAAAAGTTTGACTATTATTTATAGTTCGCCGCCAGTATAGTTCGCATCGTTGTATCTCAAATTGTTCACCAAAATCAGGAGGAAACATGGATCAGTCAGCACGTTATTCAAATCTAGACCTAAATGAAGCCGAACTTATCAAGAACGGTGGCCACATTCTGGTAGCCTACACAATGACCCCCGCAGCGGGCGTTGGCTATCTCGAAGCAGCAGCGCATATCGCTGCAGAATCTTCTACCGGCACCAACGTTGAAGTTTCAACAACCGATGATTTCACTAAGGGCGTTGACGCGCTGGTGTATGAGATCGACGAAGCCAAGGGCATCATGAAGGTGGCTTATCCAAACGACCTGTTTGACCGTAACGTAACCGACGGCCGTGCAATGATCGTTTCTTTCCTGACTTTGGCGATTGGTAATAACCAGGGTATGGGCGACATCGAATGTCTGCAGATGCAAGACTTCTACGTTCCACCCCGCATGCTGCAATTGTTTGACGGTCCAGCAAAAGACATCACCGACCTGTGGCGCATTCTGGGTCGCCCGGTTGTAAACGGCGGCTACATTTCCGGCACCATCATCAAGCCTAAGCTGGGTTTGCGTCCTGAGCCATTTGCTAATGCAGCTTACCAATTCTGGCTGGGCGGCGATTTCATCAAGAACGACGAGCCACAAGGCAACCAAGTATTCTGCCCGATCAAGAAAGTACTGCCACTCGTTTACGACGCAATGAAGCGCGCTCAAGACGAAACCGGCCAAGCTAAACTGTTCTCTATGAACATCACTGCCGATGACCACTACGAAATGTGTGCCCGTGCTGACTTCGCGCTGGAAACATTCGGCCCTGATGCAGACAAAGTTGCTTTCCTGGTTGACGGTTATGTTGGCGGTCCAGGTATGGTTACGACAGCACGTCGTCAATATGCCAGCCAATACTTGCACTACCACCGTGCCGGTCACGGCGCGGTAACATCTCCTTCATCCAAGCGCGGTTACACAGCGTTTGTGCTGGCTAAGATGTCGCGTCTGCAAGGTGCTTCCGGCATCCACGTGGGCACCATGGGCTTCGGCAAAATGGAAGGCGGCAAGGACGACAAGGTTATCGCTTACATGATCGAGCGCGATAGCTGCATGGGACCGTTCTACCATCAGGAATGGTATGGCATGAAGCCAACAACCCCAATCATCTCCGGCGGTATGAACGCGCTGCGTCTGCCAGGTTTCTTCGAGAACCTCGGCCACGGTAACGTGATCAATACAGCGGGTGGCGGTTCTTACGGTCATATCGACTCTCCTGCGGCTGGCGCGATCTCTCTGCGTCAATCGTACGAGTGCTGGAAGTCCGGTGCGGATCCGATCGAATACGCGAAAGAGCACAAAGAATTTGCTCGTGCCTTCGAGTCGTTCCCTAAAGATGCCGACAAGATTTTCCCGGGATGGCGTCAAAAACTCGGCGTTCACAAGTAAGACGAACGCGGTGTAATAAAAGCCCCTGCCGGACAATTCTTGCAGGGGTTTTTTTATCCAATCTGATTTGAGTAAACGAAAATCTTTTGTCTGCAGATTTCCGGGAAATCTGCGAATAAAAAGTTTTTGATTTTTTGAACCCGAGACAAAATAGGGAGAATCGCATGAGCGAGACGTTTGACATCAAGCAATACCAAATTAACCAAGAGCCGTTTTATCAAGCGCAAAGCAATGAAGTTGCGCTGTACGAGGCGGCTTACAGCGCAAGGCTGCCGATTATGCTGAAAGGCCCAACCGGCTGCGGTAAGTCGCGATTTGTAGAGTATATGGCGTGGAAGTTAAATAAGCCTTTAATAACAGTGGCTTGCAATGAGGATATGACGGCCTCGGATTTGGTCGGACGTTATTTGTTGGACGCCAATGGCACACGCTGGTTGGATGGCCCGCTTACCTTGGCGGCGCGCTATGGTGCGATTTGCTATCTGGATGAAATTGTTGAAGCGCGTCAGGACACAACCGTGGTGATTCACCCGTTGACCGACCATCGTCGCGCTTTACCGCTGGATAAAAAAGGTGAGCTGGTGCAGGCGCATCCCGATTTTCAACTGGTGATTTCCTACAATCCGGGCTATCAAAATTTGATGAAGGATTTGAAGCAATCCACCAAGCAGCGTTTTGCCGGATTGGAATTTGATTACGCAAAATCTGAAGTTGAAATTGGCATCGTGAGCAAAGAAACAGGGATTGCTACGGACATTTCCACCAAGCTGGTTAAGATTGGCGAAACGGCGCGCAATCTGAAAGGCCATGGTTTGGATGAAGGTATTTCGACGCGTCTGCTGGTTTACGCAGCCACGCTGATTAAGCAGGGCATTGCCCCGCGCGATGCCTGCCGGATGGCGCTCGTGCGTCCGATTACCGATGATGCGGATATTCGCGATACGCTGGATCATGCCATTGACGCGGTGTTTGAAGCGTAAAAAAAATGACCGCAACTCTTGAAGAACGTGAAAAGCTAAATTGCAATTTCAAGCGCGTGCAAAACGTGTTTGATGATTGCATGGCTGACGCACGCAAACATCTGACACCGGCGGGCATTGAAGCCTATATCGCCGGGGCAAACACGATCTATAAAATGGGTCGCGGTGAAGAAACTGTTCTGCAATTTTTGGAAGAAATTCCACAGGTGGCAGCACTGTTGGGCGAAAGCGTTATTGAAGAAATCGTTACGTTTACGCGCACGCTGGCCAAGTCTCCCAACAGCAAAGCTATTCCCAACTTTTTACAAAGTTTGGGTGCGGCAGCGCGTGCATTGGAAAGTCGCAAGTTATTTACCGAGTACATGAATCTGGTGATGCAAACCGCCGTTCGCACCAGTCCAAAAGTGCACGGCATCGATTCGATGTACACCAGCGAATGCTTGCCGGATTTTTTGAATAGCGTGCCGCATTTGTTCAGCATGCTTTCCCTGGGCGGAATCAAAAACTGGGTTGAGTACGGCATCCTTGCCTATCCCGCCGATCCGCAACACCAGCGCGAATACTTCCAGATAAAAACCGCGGACAGCCGCGCGGTTATTCAGCGTGAACGCCACGGAACACTTTTTACGGATGCAGAGCGCAAACTGGATTTATATTTGCGCGCTTTATGGTTGAACGACGTGCAATTTGTTCCGTATTCCTCGGACTTTGATGAAATACGCAAACCCATTCCTTACTTGAATGAGCAGGGTTTACATCTCCCCGATGTGTACGACGACTTGCCCAATGGTGTGCGCGGAATTGACCGCTATCGCGCGGTGCTGGCGCATTTGAGTGCGCATCGCCGCTGGACGACGCCGCTGATTGCCGACAACCTTAGCCCGTTTCAGCGCATGGCGGTGGAAGTTTTTGAAGATGCGCGGGTGGAATATTTGACGTTGCAGGAATTCCCCGGGCTGCGCAAACTATGGTGCAAGTTGCATCCCATCCCGAATGAAAATCTCATTCCGGACGCCGATGTTTCGTACATTCGCCATCGCCTGGCAATTTTGTCACGGGCGTTATTGGATCCGCGCCATACCTACGAAAATCCGCTTATCCTGAAATATGTGGCGCGTTTTAACGAGCTGATGGCCAGGGGCAATACCCGTACTTTTGATATTCAATTATTGGGTGTGCAATTTATTTCCGAAAGCAAAGTGGCGAGTGACTCATCCGGTAAAGTGTATTTCAATAATACCGAAGTGGAGTATCGCGATGACAACCGCATGATGTGGCTGTTTATCGAGGAAGGTGACGAAGAAACCTACGAAGAAAAACCGCGTCCGCCCGCTGAAACCGAAGATGAATTCAAAGTGCCGCCACGCATGTACCCTGAATGGGATTATGGTGCGGAACATTACCGTCCGGATTGGGTGAGTGTTTACGAGCATTTGCAGCCGAACGGAAATAGCGCGCATATTGACCAATTGTTGGCCAAGCACAGCGCCTTGGCCAAGCGCTTAAAAAAGATTATCGACCTGCTCAAGCCGCAAAATAAAGTGCGTATTCGTTATCAGGAAGAGGGCGCCGAACTGGATTTGGACGTGGCAGTGCGTTCGTTGATTGACTTTAAAAGTGGTGCGCAACCCGATGTGCGCATTAATATGAGCCATCGCACCGATGGCCGCAGTGTGGCAGTGTCTTTGTTGCTGGATCTTTCGGCTTCCTTAAGCGATATTCCGCAAGGCTGCACACAAACCAAATTGGAATTAAGTCAGGAAGCAGTCTCATTGCTGGCTTGGGCCGTCGACCAAATGGGCGATCCGTTGGCGATTGGTGGCTTTCATTCGGATACGCGTCACAACGTGCGTTTCTGGCACTTCAAAGGCTATAAAGAACCCTGGAATGATGAAGTTAAGGGGCGTTTGGCGGGTATGGAAGCGAATTACTCCACGCGCATGGGCGCGGCAATTCGCCACGCGGGACATTATCTTGCGCATCAGAAAGCCGACAAAAAATTATTACTGGTATTGACCGACGGCGAGCCGGCCGACATTGATACCAGTGATCCGCGCATGCTGATTGAAGATGCCCGCATGGCAGTGCGCGAGATGGATCAGGAAAATATTTATACATACTGCATCAACCTTGATCCCAAGGCCGACGAATATGTGGCGGATATATTTGGCAAGCATTACGCGGTGATCGACAATATCGCGCGTTTGCCGGAACGTTTACCGCAACTATTTATGTCTCTGGTCAAGTAATGACCATGCAGTAACGCACCGAAAACGGGTAAAATCCGTCAGTGACACAATTTCTAACTACAGTGGGAGGAAGCAGCATGAGCAAAAGTTTGATTCAATTTATCATCGAAGAACAACGTCAGATTCCAAATGCCAGCGGTGATTTTACCGGCTTGCTGAGCGATGTCGTTTCGGCATGCAAGCAAATTGCGCATGACGTTAACAAAGGTGCGTTAATTGGTGTGTTGGGCAGTGCCGGTAGCGAAAACGTACAGGGCGAAACTCAAAAGAAGCTCGACATTATCACCAACGAAGTTTTCATTAAAGCCAATGAATGGGGCGGCCACTTGGCAGCCATGGCATCTGAAGAAATGGATGATGTTTACCCGATTCCGGCCAAATATCCAAAAGGTAAGTATTTGATTACATTCGATCCTTTGGACGGATCTTCAAATATCGACGTGAACATTTCAGTGGGTACAATTTTCTCGATTCTGCGTTGTCCTGAAGGTGTGGAAAATCCTGTTGCGGCTGATTTCTTGCAGCCAGGTACCAAGCAAGTTTGTGCCGGTTACGCACTATACGGCCCGAATACCATGATGGTGATCACCACCGGTAATGGCGTAAACGGCTTTACTTTGGATCGTGACGTGGGCGATTTCTTCCTGACTCATCCAAATATGACGATCCCTGAAGATACCAATGAGTTCGCCATTAACATGTCCAATCAGCGTTACTGGGAAGCCCCGGTACAAAAATACGTTGATGAATGCATGAAGGGTAAAGACGGTGGCCGTGAGAAAAACTTCAACATGCGTTGGGTTGCCTCAATGGTGGCTGAAGTGCACCGCATTTTGACGCGCGGCGGCATTTTCATGTATCCGTTCGATAACAAAGAAAAAGGCAAGGCAGGAAAATTGCGTTTGTTGTACGAAGCAAATCCGATGTCGTTCATTGTTGAACAGGCTGGCGGCGTAAGCTCCACCGGACGTGCCCGCATTATGGAATTGCAACCTGAAGGATTGCATCAACGTGTCCCGGTTATTCTTGGTTCCAAGAATGAAGTGGATCGCGTTGTTGGATATCACAAAGGCGTGTAAATGCAGTAACGGCGCCCTCGGAAACGGGGGCGTTGTCACGTCTGGAATTTAATTTTTTTCGAAGTGATGAAAGAATCAACATGAGCAAACCTTTAGTTTCTATTGTGATGGGCAGCAGCAATGACTGGGAAATCATGCAGCAAGCGGCTCGCGCTTTGCAGGATTTTGGTGTGGCTTTTGATGCGCGGGTAATCTCGGCGCACCGCTCACCGGATTTGCTGTTTGACTACATCAAAGAAATAACAGCACAAGGAGCGCAATGTTTTATTGCGGGTGCCGGTGGAGCCGCACATTTGGCCGGTGTGATTGCCGGTAAAACCACTTTGCCGGTTTTGGGCGTGCCGATTCCGTCCAAGTATTTGAAAGGCATGGACTCGTTGCTATCAATCGTACAAATGCCCAAAGGAATTCCCGTTGCCACGTTTGCCATCGGTGAAGCGGGCGCGGCTAATGCCGGATTATTTGCGGTTTCCATGTTGGCATTGAATGATGCGGAGTTGGCGCAGAAGCTGACGGAGTATCGCAAAAAGCAAGCGGAGCAAATCGCTGCAACCACCTTGCCCGCGTTGGCATAAACCCCACCCACCTATTGATATTTGAGGCTCATATGTCCGCACTACACGAATCAAATCTTACCAGCCTGAAATTTTTGCATCGTGGCAAGGTGCGCGATCTATATGAAGTCGATGCCGAGCATTTATTGATTGTGCAGACCGATCGCCTGTCCGCGTTCGATGTCATTCTGCCCGATCCGATTCCCGGTAAAGGCGAAGTACTGACGGCTGTTTCCAATTTCTGGTTTAAGAAATTAGCCGGTGTGATTCCCAATCATTTATCCGGCATTGATCCCGAATCTGTTGTGAAAACCGCGGAAGAACGCGAGCAGGTGCGCGGTCGTTCTTTTGTAACCAAAAAATTAAAGCCCTTGCCGATCGAAGCGATCGTGCGCGGTTATCTGGTGGGTTCCGGCTGGAAAGATTACAAAAAAACCGGTGCGGTATGCGGCATTCAATTACCCGCCGGCTTACAGGAAGCGCAAAAATTACCGCAGCCTTTATTCACGCCTTCGACCAAAGCGGCGGTGGGCGATCATGATGAAAATATTTCATTTGAAGAAGCTAAAAAGTTGCTGGGCGAGGCGCGCGCTGAAGCTGTGAAAAATGCCACTCTGGCCTTGTATACCCAGGCTGCCGATTACGCGGCGAGCAAAGGCATCATCATCGCGGATACCAAATTTGAGTTCGGCGTGGATGATGCGGGTACGCTGTATTTGATCGATGAAGCACTGACACCGGACTCCTCGCGTTTCTGGCCGGCTGACTCTTATCGCGTGGGCAGCAATCCCCCCAGTTATGACAAACAGTTTGTGCGCGATTGGTTGGAAGCTTCGGGATGGGATAAGCAGGCGCCAGCGCCCCGTGTGCCTGCCGATGTTTTACACAAGACGGCTGATAAATATCGTGAAGCGCAACGTTTGCTCACCGGAGTATGACCTCGATTCCGCATAATTTGATTGAAGGATTTCAGCGCTTTCGCGAGCGGCATTTCGAGCGCAACGATAGCCTGTATCAGCAGCTTGTTAAAGAAGGTCAGACACCCAAAACGCTGGTGATCGCCTGCTGCGATTCGCGTGTTGATCCCGCTCTGGTGCTGGATTGTGAACCCGGCGATTTATTTGTCATTCGCAACGTGGCGAATCTGGTTCCTCCCTCGGAAAATCGCGCCGGTCACCACGGCACGACCGCTGCGATTGAATACGCCATTCGCATTCTGGCCGTGGAGCATATTATTGTGCTGGGTCACGCACAGTGCGGCGGGATTAGCACGCTGGTAAAAACGGGCGGGGTGAGCAATCCGGATTCTTATATGGCGGACTGGATGTGTCTGGCGGAAAGTGCCAGAGCCAGTGTGATGCGGGATATGCCCGATGCTTCCCTGCACGAGCAAATGCATGCCTGCGAACAGCGCGCTATTCTGGTGTCGCTGAAAAATTTAATGACATTCCCGTGGGTGAGCGAGCGCGTAGAAAGCGGGCAGCTAACCCTGCACGGCTGGTATTTCGACATCGAGCATGGTCAATTATTGCGTTATAACTCAAGTAGTTGTAATTATGAAGCGTTGCGCTAAGCATGGCTGAGCAAAGCGATAATTTTCGTCACCGTTTTGAAATGCGCAAGGAGCTGGGACGCGGCGCAACCAGCGAAGTGCATCTGGCCTACGACACTTTTTTACAAAAAGAAGTCGCACTCAAACTGACCCGTTCGGGTTTTTTGGATAATGAGCAGGAAGGTATTCGCAATCGCAAGATGTGGCTGAATGAAACACGTTTGGCCGGCAAGCTGCAGCATCCGTTTATCGTGCAAATCTATGAAGCGTGCAGCACAGAAGAGTTCGATTATCTGGTGATGGAATATGTGCCGGGCGGTACCCTCAAACAATATACGTCGTTTGATAATTTGTTACCGGTATCGCGTCTGATCGATATTCTTTACAAAGTTTGCAATGCCATGGATTACGCCTACAAAATCGGCATCCTGCATCGCGATATTAAGCCCAGCAATATTCTGATCGGTGAAAATAGCGCCGTCAAAGTATCCGATTTTGGCGCGGCCTTTTTATTTAATTCGGACACCACGCAAGTGGATATGGTGGGCACTTTGCCGTTTATGCCCCCGGAACAATTTATGCAGGAACGCCCCACCATGCAATCGGACGTGTATGCGGTGGGCGTGATGGCGTATCAACTGCTGACCGGTATGTTGCCGTTTACCGCCAAGTCATACGATGAAATGATTTACCAGAAGCTGCATGATGAAGCGTTACCTTTGGAAAAGCGCCGCATGGATATTCCACAGGCATTGCGTTTTGCGGTACATCGCGCCATGCACCACGATAAACATATGCGTTACACCTCGTGGAAAGCTTTTTGCGATGATTTGGCGACAGCGCTGCCGGGCCTGGAAAAAGCTCAGGAAGTGCGTTTTGATTCAGCGCGGTTTGATGTGCTGCGCAATTTGGCGTTCTTTGCCAATTTCAGCGATAACGAAATTTGGGAAACGGTCGGCATCAGCCAATGGGAAGAGCGCAACGCAAATGCGGTTATTGTTCGCGAGGGTGAGGTAGGCAGTTGTTTTTATGTGATAATTAATGGCGAGGCGTGTGTCACTAAAAACTCAATCGAACTTACGCGCATGCATTCCGGGAGTTGTTTCGGTGAAATCGCCTACCTGGATGATACCCGGCATGCGCGTATGGCAACCGTTACGGCAGTTACTCCGCTACGCCTGATTAAGATCGAGGGTGAATCTTTGCAGCATGCCAGCGATGGGTTGCAGGCCAGCTTTGCCAAGGCTTTTTTAGGTTTGATGATTTCGCGCATTAGAGAAACTGACCGGCGCTTGCTTTCCATTTTGCTGGCGCATCCGAATGCCGAAGCGTCTTAACCGCTGAATCATCCTCAAGCAACTGCACTGCTCTATGGGCACTAATGTAGTCTTGTACGGACAGTGTGCCTTGTGCGTTTCCTGCCAACGCCGTTTTGCTTAAAGCGCAAGTTTGGCTGTTGGGAATTGCGTCGGCACTCAGTTTGCGAACAGCGGTGTTGATGGGTAAATTCGAATAGCTTTCGGGTTGCTTTTCAATTGCCGATGCTTTGAACGAGTGTAGCGCAAGCAACACCAGAACCAGCAATGCAATGCTGAGTAAACTCCACAACATCATGATTGCCGCAGATGAATCCTGCTTTTCATCATTAACGAATTCTGAAAGACGGGTTGTTATTGGATAAAATACTCTCATCGTTGCCTCCGTTTAAAATTTAAATTTTGTTTCCGTGTGAAATTTTCCCACGCAGATGCATCGTAAACGAGAACTTTTTACTTGTAAAGCTTTTTGTGTGATTTTTTCACACGCCGTGCTAGAATTCGCTCTGTGAATACTTCGACTCCACCTACTGCCGGTTCTCATGTCCCGCCACCCGCACTCATTGCGGCGTTGCAGAGGCTTTTGCGGCCTTTAATTAAGTTGCTCCTCGTCAATGGCATTACGTATCCGTTTTTATCCAATTTGCTGAAAACCATTTATGTGGATGTTGCACGCGAAGAATTTTTAATCGATGGCCGTCCTCAAACTGACAGCCGAATCAGCCTGTTAAGCGGTGTACACCGCAAAGATGTCAAGCGACTCGGCGAAGAGAGCAAGCAGGAGCAAGTTACCCCCCCCACAATTTCACTCGGCGCGAAACTGGTGGCGCTGTGGACTAGCAATGAACAATATTTGGATGAAAACGGGCAACATATTCCACTGGCCCGGCAGGCCAGCAGTGGTGGTGAAAAATCATTTGAAGGACTGGTCAGCTCGGTCAGTAAAGATATTCGTTCGCGGGTAATTCTGGATGAATGGCTGCGCATCGGCATTGTGCATATCGACGACGAAGACCGAGTCTGCCTGAATACCGATGCATTTATTCCGGAAAATGGCTACGACGAGAAGGCCTATTATTTTGGACAAAACTTGCATGACCATGTGGCAGCCGGTGCGCATAACCTGCTGGGACAAAAGCCGCCCTTTTTGGATCGCAGTGTTTACTACGATAATCTTTCCTCGGAGTCGGTTGCAGAGTTAGCCGAGCTATCCAGAAAATTGGGGATGCAAGCACTGGTTGCCGTCAACAAGCGCGCGGAAATGCTGCAAGAAAAAGACAGTGAGAAAACAGATGCCACGCAAAGAATTAATTTCGGCGTCTATTATTATGCGGCACAAGAAAACGTCAAGCCAAAATCATGATATCGCATAACCTGTTGTTTAAATTTATATTTCTAGCCACAATGGGCGCGATCAGTGTATCGTTTGCGGTGTTTGCGCAGGATAGTCTGCGCGGCATAGGCGGCACGGGTAACGTCCTCGAGCAGCAGGGCATTGGCGGTACCGGGCATAGTGAAAGCCGAGGTGGTATCGGGGGGACCGGAAGTCCGGCCAGCCGTGCCGGTATTGGTGGCACAGGCCGATCGCAGGACGGTATTGGCGGCACAGGAATTGTGGGTACCATTACCGGCTTTGGCAGTATTTGGGTGAATGGCGTTGAGGTGCAATACGATGCCAAAACACTGGTGGCAGATAATACTTCAACCGCCAATACGGATAACCTGGCGATTGGTCAAGTGGTGGCGATTGAGGCAAGCGATGCGGCGAGCGAAGTTAAAGCCAGCAAGATTTCAGTCATGAATGCGGTTGAAGGGCCAATATCTGCGGTAGATGAGTCGGTGCACACTTTGACGGTGTTGGGGCAGACTGTGCAACTGGATCCGCGCACGATCATGCAAGATTCCCGTAATAAAATTGCGGCAAACAGCTCGTTTAAACCGGGAGATTATGTCAAGGTAAGCGGTTTGCGCCTGGCGAGCGGAGCTATTGTGGCATCGCGTATTGAGCAGGTGGCAGAATTTAACAGTGCAAGTGTGGTTGGCCCGATTACGGCAATCTCAGGCAAGAATGTTGAAATCTACGCACTACAATTAATGGTAGCCGGCGACAATGTGTTCAAAGTCGGTCAGGAAATAAGTGTGGCTGGGCAAGTAAGTCAGGGTGTGTTCACCGCCAAGGAAATTATGCCGAGCCCGACTATGCAACTATTGGGACGCAGCCAACATATAAATTTGCAGGGTTATGTGGGCGATGTGGGCGCTAACGGCCAGCTTAAAGTGGGCGGCCTGGAGGTTGAAGTGCCAGCCTCACTCAGCACACCAAAGACAATAAATCCGGGTGAACTGATTGAAGTGAGCGGACGCTTATCCAATGACAATAGAATCATTGTCGAGCGGATCGAATTCAGCCGGGATCGAATGGATCGGATGATGTACAACCAATCGGGACGTCAGGATCGCGGTGCCACTGATAAAGTCGAGCGTTCGGAAAAAAATGAACGCTCAGAAAAAATGGATCGTGCTGAAAAGGCCGAACGCTCCGAGCGGAGTGACCGCGCAGATCGACCGGATAAGCCTGATCGTTCGGATCACTCGGATCGTAAAAAACATTAGGCATAAAATTAATTTTCAATGAAATCAATTAGTTACATTATATGCTTGCTGATAATTAGCTTAACTAGCCAAACAGTGAGCGCTGCCCAAGGAACGTTTAGTTTGGGAAGCGGGGTGGATTATAGTTCCGGCAAATATGGTGTGGATGATGCTACGGATATCGTTTACATTCCTATCGTGGGAAAATTTGAAACGGACAATTGGCTATTCAAACTGACGGTTCCCTACGTTAGTGTAACGGGCCCGGAAAACGAAGTGCCGGATGGCGATGAAGACAGCGATCAGGGTGACGTTAAAACCGATTCTGGATGGGGCGACATGGTTGCAACGGTTAGCTATAGTTTAATTAATTCCGCCCGAACGGGCGTTATTGTCGACATTACCGGCAAAGTAAAATTTGGCACAGCCGATAAAGCAAAAAATTTGGGCAGCGGAGCAAATGACTTCGCGGGTGAAGCCAGTGTTTATAAAATCATGGGGAAAACCGGCCTGTTTGGCACCCTGGGTTACAAAGTTTTTGGCCAATCAATAGGCTACGAATTTAATAATGTTTACTACGGTTCTGTCGGCATCAGCCAAAAAGTGGGAATAGACAGCTTAACCAGCATCGGCGTGATCTACGATTACCAGCAAGCCACCTCAACCTTGAGCGATCCCCAGCAGATATGGACAGCATTTCTAAACCGGAAAATTAATTCAAAATGGAAAGCGCAGTTGTACTTATTTACCGGTGCCGGAACCGCCAGTCCAGATCTGGGTTTTGGCACAATGCTGTCGCAGAGTTTTTAGTGTTTAATTGCATAATTAAAAACGAAATTTTTTAGCAAACATTCGTAGGTCGGGTTAGGCGCGGTTACTTGCGCCGTAACCCGACATTTGCACCAAATTACGTCGGGTTACGCGATAAACCTGCTAACCCGACCTACAGATAATTGAGTGAAATTACTCAATTAAAAAATAGCAAAGCAACAGAATCTTTGTCGTAACAGCGGGGTGCTATTCGCCCCGCTGTCATCCTCACCTCTCTAAACGAATTGCCGCATACGTCACCCATTGCGCGCCCCAGCGATGCATGCACAAACCCAGCAGGATGCATACCGTGCCCAGCCAAACATGCGGCAACACTTCCTCGTTGTTCAGGCCGTGACCAAGCAGTAAAGCCATCACCGGTGTGATGAGTGTGATCAGCGCGATACGTCCCGCTTCCATGTGCTTGATAAGGTAGTAATACAGCGCGAAACCCAGCACTGAGCCGAAGGTGCCCAGATAAATTGTTGCCGCCACGGCGCGCTCCGGAATAGCTTCGGGAACGTGACCATCGAACAGCCACCATGCAGCGAAGAACAGCGGCAAGGCAACAATTAATATGCCCAGCGTCATGGCCAGCGGAGGGCTATCGTCATCAATACGTTTGAGCCACACCAGTCCCAGAGACTGCGCAATCACCGCCAAAAATAAGGCGAGCAAACCGCCGGTCGAGCCCGGGCCCAAACCAAAACCACCGCGAAATACCAGCATCAACCCGAGAATACCCAGCACCATTCCTGCCAGCTTGCTTGGCGTGAGCGCTTCCTCTTTTAGCCATAGCATTGCCCCGAGGCTGGTGATGAGTGGCGACAAGCCGAACAGCACCGCGATCATGCCGGAGCTGACGAATTGCGACGACCAGTAGGTGAGCGCCATGGCGCTGAACATGCTCAGCCCGCCCGCCAGATAAGCCAACAGCGCTTTACGGTGCAGCGGAAAACCGATGCGAAACACCACCAGCAAAACGGCACACAGCAGCATCCCGATGGCCATACGCGAGAACACCGCGAAGCTGAAACCGACGCCTAACGCGCTCCACTTGATAGCGAGCGGCGTGGTAGACCAGATCAGAATGACCGAAACGAATGCTGCTGGAAGTGACATGATTATCTCCTTGGCTCAAAAGCGTACAACCCCGTTCGCCCCGAGCCTTTAAAGGGGAACGGCCAAAAACAAAAAAGCCACAGAAAAATCTGTGGCCTTGAGAAGTTGCTGCTACAAAAATCTAATCGCTAACTTTTCAGGCCACCCTGGGCGCGATGCCACACCATGCGCAGCGTTGCGCGTGGGACGGCTCGAACATGACAAATGGCTTGAAAGGTTTTCATAGGCAGCGATTATCAGGGGATGCGCCAAGAAATGTCAATGAAATCTAAAAAACGTTAAAATTTAGCATGAACCTACATTACGACATGCCCCTGTTTCGCCCTCCCTCCGAGGGTGACAATCTCATCATTCAAGCCACGCTGGGATGTAGTTTTAACCAGTGCAGTTTCTGCGCGATGTATCGCAGTAAACTCTATGTCGAACGCCCACTCGACGCCGTGATTGCCGACATTCGCCAGGCCGCTTTCGCATGGCCGGATGCGCAACGCGTATTTCTGGCTGATGGCGATGCGCTGGCCCTGCCAACCGAACATTTGCTCGCGATCCTGCGCGAACTTGCGGCGGTACTGCCGCGCCTGACGCGCGTGTCCTGCTATGCCACGCCCGGCAATATCGCGCGCAAGAGTGCCGAAGAATTAGCCCTGCTGCGCGAACACAAACTGAGCCTGCTCTACTTTGGCATTGAATCCGGTTCCGACCTCATCCTGAAAAAAATAACCAAGGGCGCGACACAAAAACGCATGAATGAGGTGCTGCACAAAGCGCACGCCAGTGGCATGAAAGTCTCCGCCACCGTAATTCTGGGCCTCGGCGGTACGCAACACAGCGATGAGCATATCGACGGCACCATCGCCCTGCTCAACAGCGCGCCCGTCACCTACCTCTCCACCCTGCAACTGTATCTGGACGAAAGCATCGAGGAAGAATTTCAGCGCAAATTCAGCGAGCCGTTCGAGATGTCGGACGATCTGGCGATATTGCAGGAACAGGAAAAATTGATCAGAGGCCTTAATCCGCCGCAGCCGGTTATCTTCCGCTCCAACCACGCATCAAATGCACTGGCACTCGCCGGAAATCTGCCTAAGGACAAAGAGAAACTGCTGAGGCAACTGCGTGAAGCGATCGCGGGACATCGACCTCTGCGACCATATTTTATGCGCGGGCTTTGAGGTTTCGGGTGCGACAGCCATCACGAAAGCCGCAGCTACGCAGACGATGTTAGTACAGCGGAAGTGGTGTAGCTGGAAGCTCGCGCCAACTGCGAATATCCGTTTGATGTTCATCATGCACGGGCGGCGTGATCTGATGAATTTTGTTAGACTGCTCAGCAGAAATTCAGGCGGGCAGCATTAGCACATTTACAGCCTAATAATTAATTGAGCAATTACACGGCATTATCTGTAGGTCGGGTTAGGTGCGGTTTCTTGCGCCGTAACCCGACTTTTGTACCAAAGCCCTCCCGTCGACAGCACTGTCGAATTCTGGGGTAACATGCGCAATTAAATTTATTTTACCTATTGGGTAAAGATATATAGAATGCCGAGGTTCTCTTGAAATTAAACTTCAAGGATAAAAAGATTCGAGAGTTGTGCGAAAAACGCGCGGTTGCTGACCAAAAACTGGGAGCCGCATGCGCGCGCAAGCTAAGAACGCGGCTGGATGACTTGGATGCAGCAAGCCGGGTAACTGATTTAACGGCTGGCAATCCTCACCCGCTTAAGGGTAATCGCTTGGGCCAGTTTGCCCTCGATCTGGCAGGCGGTTGGCGGCTCGTGTTTGCACCCGTCCACGACCCTCTGCCTGTACATTATGATCAGTCCATAGACTGGTCTCAAGTCACCCTCATTTGTATTGAATTTATTGGAGACTACCATGACTGATTTGGCAGCCCCATTTACGCCTGACTGGGTTTCTCCACCGGGCGATACGCTACTCGACATACTAGAGGAGCGTGATTGGACTCAGGATGAATTGGCCCAACGACTGGGCTATACCCCCAAACATGTAAACCAGCTTATCAAAGGCAAAGTGCCGCTGACTGAAGATGCGGCTATTCGTTTAGAGCGTGTTGTAGGCAGCACGGTTGGCTTCTGGCTGGCGCGCGAAGCAAAGTATCGCGAACGCTGCGCCCGCCTTGCAGCCGCTGAAAAATTCGCCGGATGGCTCCATTGGCTGGACACATTGCCTCTCAAAGAAATGATGAGCGCCGGGGCAATTGAAAAGTGCCGGATAGATGCCAAGTCCAAGCCTGCCCTAGTAGAGGCTTGCCTGCGTTTTTTTGGCATCGCATCACCGGATGAGTGGCAAGGGCGATATGGACAAATGCAAGCCGACTTTCGCCGCAGCCGTGAAGAGCAAAGTGATGTCGGTGCGATCTCGGCCTGGCTACGCATGGGCGAACAGGTTGCCGAAAAGCAGGATGGTGTTAAATTCAATCGCAGCAAGTTTATTGCCGCATTAGATGAAATTCGCACCTACACCACGCTGCCGCCAGTGCAATTTGAACCGCTTCTGCGTGCCGCTTTCAGTTCTGCTGGCGTGGCCTTTGTGCTGGTACCGGCTATTCCCAAGGCGCACGTCAGCGGCGTGGCGCGCTGGCTTAACCCGCATCGTCCACTCATCCAGCTCTCGCTGTACGGCAAAACTAACGACAAATTCTGGTTCACCCTGTTTCATGAAGCGGCTCATGTCTTGCTGCATGGCAAAGAAAAAGAATCCGTCTATCTGGATGATCCAAGCAAATCAGGCGCTGATTCTATTCAAGAACGCGAGGCCAATGACTGGGCGGGAGACTTTTTGATTCCTCCCCACTACAAATCCCAATTGCCCGGATTGCGCACCAAGGCCGCCGTCTGTGAATTCGCTGGTGCAATCGGCATTCACCCCGGCATCGTCGTCGGACGCCTCCAGCATGATGGATTGATTGAGCCTTCATGGATGAACGATTTGCGCGAGAGCTTCCGGCTCATTGCGGCCAAGTAATGATGCTGATCCCATATCACCCGCTTGGTTAGGGATGGGGGTTAAATAACGAAGGAATGTATACTGGACGGCAAGAGCAATTAGAGCCATCCCGCAGATTCAACTTGAAACAGGAGAATAAATGACTAACGACTATCTAAATGACGACATAGATATAGAAAAAGAAGAGGATGAAGAAGAGGTCAGTGTTACGTATGACATCGCTTCCTATCCGTCTGACTACACATTATATGGAATTGCGCAGATGTGGAAAGATGGTGACATTGTAATTCCAGATTACCAAAGGGAATTCGTCTGGACAATCCGCCAATCGTCACTACTAATTGACTCATTCCTATGTGGCTTACCGGTCCCACCAGTATTCCTATACATTGACGAAAAAAATAAGAATTTGGTCATTGATGGGCAACAGCGCATCCTAAGCGTTTGTTTTTATATGGAAGGCTACTTTGGTCGCGAAAGCACCCATGGAAAGCGACAAGTTTTTCGTCTTCAGGGCTTGGACAAAAATAGCCGTTACTACAATAAGCTATTCACTGACCTTGATGAGGCAGACCAACGGAAGCTAAAGCAGGCAGTCCTTCGCGCTGTAAATATCCGCCAGCTTAATCCAACCGGTGAGAGTACGAGCGCATATCACATTTTCGAGCGTCTAAATACAGGTGGAACACCACTCACACCACAGGAAATAAGAAATTGCGTATTTAGAGGCCCCTTGAGCACAAAGCTCAAAGAGGCAAACAAAGACAAAAATTGGCGCCTTATCTTAGGGAAAGATGTGCTTGATAAACATCAGAAGGATGTTGAAATTATTTTGCGAGTGTTTGCCCTAGTAGGCGCGCTCGAAAAGTACGAAAAGCCCATGAAGGAGTTTCTAAATTTAACGATGAAGAAACACGACGAGGGCGATACTAAAAAAGTTCAGAAATTTTTTGATACTTTCCCTAAGGTAACTAAGCTCGTAGTCACCGAACTTGGTAAAAAACCTTTCCATTTGCGAGGCCCATTAAATGTATCTGCACTTGATTCAGTAATGTGTATTCTGATGGAAAATTACACTAAATTGGACCAAGCCTCGATAGGTGAGCACTATAAAAGATTAAAGGCCAGTGATGAATTTTCAAACCTTACCCAATTTGGCACCACTGATAAGCAAACCATTCAAGATCGTGTATCACTAGTACGCGATTATTTGCTTGGCTAACAAATGAGTTATTTGGATCATTTTAAGCACGCGGATGATGTTATTACACATCTAAATACGTTAGTACCCGCAATCACAGACCCGCTATTACGAGTCAAATACACAGGCTTTGTGACAGTTGTTGCCGTAACAGTCTATGAGCTAGCGATTAAGGAAATTTTCATTAAGTTTGCGCAGAAAAAGCACAGTGTGTTTGGCAACTTTACAGAGAGTTACTTTGAAAGAATAAACGGTCGAATTAAAACAGATGACATCAAAAAAGAATATCTAAAAAAGTTCGGCGCAAAGTACGTAGTGAAATTTAAGAAAAAAGTTGATGGTGCAGCCAAACACTATCTGACGGCTCACAGGCGCGACATTCGTAGCGCGTACTCAAATCTAATAACTTGGCGTAATGAATTTGCACATGAGGGAAATCTTAACTCTACAGCAACATACGCTGAAGTTGTGCAGTCGTACGAGGATGGAAAGGAAGTTATTCGATGCCTATATGAAACTATGGTCAGATGAACAATGCATAACCGGGGGCAGCCACAACTCTCCCATGTAGCGACTAGAAACCGTGGACTATCCCCAATTGTTTTTCAAGGTAGAGGCATTACAATACGGCCCATGAAGCGCATGGTTGCACTTCGAAATTGAATCCACGTGGTTTTAAGTATGATTGAATCTCAAAAAAGATTTTTACCTGCGTATACATGGTTTGCTACTTCGTCATTATTTTGTGGCGCATTTTGGTGGGCAATAGACTCCCAAGAAAAATACAAGCTCCCATTAATTGATTCTACATTCCAGAGTGAATTAGCTCCACATTTGCTAGATGTCAGCATAGAGTTACTGCTTATTGGAACTCCACTGGTAGTGCTGATCAACTTTGTGATGATCGCCATCATTCAACGGACAAGCAAAAGGCAATTAAAATCTTCCGAGTACTTTGTCAAACACCCAAGTGAGCAAGAAATTGACAATATTGTCAATTTTGGAAAGCGGCTGGTTGGCGAAAATCATATTGACACAGAAACATTGAAAAGAAGATTTTCAATTAATCCGAAAATTATTTCGTGTTTGTATGACTCCAAGTCGGGTAACAATCTTATTGGATATTTTATTATTTACCCATTAACCACAGCTGCATTAGCGAATATCTCTAAAGGGAAAGTTCTTAACGGCAAGGGTATTACTGACAAAGATATATGCAAGCGCTTTGAGAATGCCGCTGCGCTATATATTGGAATGGTCGGTGGGGTTGGGGTGCATGCTGAGGGGTATGTTGTGAATGAATTGTTAAATACATTGCGGTTTCATATCCAGAATGAAAAAATCAAAGCAATATTTACTCGCGGGGCTACAGCTGATGGGAAAAGGGCTGTTGATATTTTCGGATTTCAACGGCTTGCCCATCCAAGTGAAATAAGCATGCTGACGAATAGTCCAGACTTGTTCACACATCCGCGCATATTGCGCCATCTTAAAGATATTCGATAGAGATACCCTCCATGATATTTACAGCAGAAATTGAAAAGCTTCGAAACTCGCCAATTCCAGTTGATGTCTGGAAAGATATACAAGTCGGAAAAGATAACACTGGGCCATATAAACAAAATTATCCTAATGTTGCAATTAACGAGCGTCTCGTAGATCCCTTAGTGGATGTCTCAAGATATGGGCTAGTTAGCTCAGATTTTTATATGGATCAATTAATTGGCGGAGATAATGACCTAATATCATTATTTAACAAAAGGTTGTTATGGACTCGTGCATGGCTTAGGACATCTCATGCTTGTCGTCTTGCGCGAGTAGATAATTATCTGCGGCGCAACAATTTATTTTTATTTGTGGCTTCTGGATGGCGTCATCCTGATCTGCAGACGATTATCACAATGAACTTTGCTGCCAAACATGGAGAGGAGGAAGCTCGGCGAATGTTTGCCCCTGTAACCGCAGGTAAAGCCCCCCCACCTCATTCAACAGGCGCCGCATTCGATTTGGAGATTTGGTCATTAGAGACGGGTTCCCGACTTGAGATGTATTACAAAAAAGATGATAAAAATATTTATAACGCTTATCTGATGGAGAGAATGTCAACGGAGGCTTCTGGCATGTCAGTGGATACAAGTTTCACCACTGCCTTGATGAACCGTAGAATTCTATTCCATGTGCTGTGTACAAAGGGGGTGGTTTTTGACTCTGAGCAAGAGACCTTTTGTAATCACCCAGGTGAGTTCTGGCACTTCGGTGATGGTGATCCATTAAGTGCCTATTTATCGCAACAGCCAACTGCGCGATATGGGTTAATTTATCCGTTGACCTAAAGAGCCGAGAGATAATAACTTGGACAGATTGCCACTTGCAGGCGAAATGCTAGGCAAGGCGTGAAACGCAGCATGGCGCTCGAATGCGCTCTTCCCAGCTAAGTGACTAAAAGGGAACGTGTCCCTTTATTTTCCGCAGGCTGCAAACAAGCCCGCAGAGCTTAAGCCGTAAACCAGTTCTGAATATTCAATTCTTTGTAAATTGCAAAATCAACTGTATTACGTGTGACTAGAATGAGTTGGTTGGTGTGCGCGATTGCTGCAATTTCGCCATCCGCGTAAGGGATGGTAATGCCTCGCTTAGATAGTCTGCCTCGCTCCTTTGCCAGCCATTGCCCGGCCATTTTTTCGTAAGGCAATACAACCAAACCGCCCTGCTCAAGCGTATCGAGATATGCGAACAAACTTTTTTTGCGCTTCGAGTCCGTCATGCGCTCAACGCCGTAATTCAATTCATGCCAGACAGTCACGGAGGTGCAATATTGACCGCTGTATTGGTTTAGCTTGTGCAGTACGTGTTCGTTGGGATGTGGTTTGACGGGTTCGGAGAGGATGTTGGTATCGAGCAAATACTTCAATCCCATGAGGACTCCTTGGCGGGTGTGCGGTCGCGCCAGCTATCCACTTCAGCATCGCTCAAATCAAACCCCGGCTGTTTTTCCCGCCACTGCATAATGGCTTGAAATATGCCTTCACCCGGACTGAACTGCTGCTGGTAACGATCCGCCGAAACCAGCACCGCCACCAACTTGCCATGTCGATGTATACGGATGTCATCCCCAGCCTCGGCTGCATGTATCAGCTTGGGCAAGTTGTTTTTTGCATGAGCTACTGTGCTGATTTCCATACCCACCTCTCGCTCGATAAATTATAGCCATATGGTAGCCATAACCCGTAACGATGTAAAGCTGCTAACTCAAACTAACGGGGTCAGGGCAAAGGCTACCGGTTTCCCGCCTTAACCGGCCCGCATCCATTACACTCTCGTCCTCAAGTCCGTCTCGGACGAACTCTAACTCTGCAAAGGTTCACCATGTACCCCGTTTACGACGACGATGCCGCCCTGCTGTTGTCCCTCACCGTTGCGGCCAAGCGTCGCCCGGCCGCGATGGACGAGATCATCACCGCGCTGGCCATGGCCCGGCACGGCGAGATTCCGGCTAAGTCCAATCTGGTGGACGCGTTTGCGCGCATGGGCGTTTGCGGCCTGATCGCCGAGGCAGAGGGTGGCTATACCCTCTCTGCCGAGGCGCAGGCGATGATGACGGGGCTGCGAGCCAAGGATGACAGTGCCACCCGGCTGGTTCGCCTAAAGCAACAGCTCGCCGACTTTGATCCCAAGGACAAACACCCAAGCATTCGGGTCACCCAAGAGCAGCTGCTGGCGGCGATTCAGAGCTACAAGGCGGCTCAACACAGCTACAAGGGCAAGAACATACAGACTGACAAGCCCAAGTCGAAGAGCATCTGGATTCCGACCAAGGATCTGGTGCAGGGCAAACAGCACCTGCCTTCCAAACGCAGCAAACCGTAAGTCTGCCAGAGCCATGTAGGTCGGGTTAGCGCAGCGTAACCCGACATCATAGGCAGGGCAGCGGCGACGTCGGGTTACGCTGCGCTAACCCGACCTACCGACTGAATCTGTCGAATGGAGTCAGAAAGGGTCAGCATCAGAATTCTTTCGCCACTACACCCCCAGCATTCTGCGCGTCAGCAGTGTCTGCATATCGCGCCGACCATCCGCAATGATGTAGACGATCACTTGTTTGCCGCTGACCCGATAGATGAGCCGATAAGGCTTGAAATGCGCTTGGCGATATTCGCGAATGCCAATGGAAAGCAGTTCTTTTGGGTAGGAGCCGCGCTCGGGATAGATCGCCAATGTCTCGGCCACTTCCAACAATTTTTCCAGTACGTAATTTGCGTTGGCCTGCGTGTCGTTTTCGGCGATGTAGTCGTAGATCGCTTCCAGATCGCGCTCGGCGCTATACGTGAGCAATACTTTGTAGCTCATTTTGACAGCTTCATTTTTCGGTGATTACTTTTGAGCGCAGGCGGCGGGCGATATTGGCGATGGGCATGGTCTTGCCTTCTGAAACCTCTTGATTGCCCAGAGCCAATATCTTCAGTAACGCCAATGTTTCCTGCGTGTTCTCGTAGGTGGCGACATCTTGCATGATGGCTCTGGCTTCTCCATTTTGGGTGATCAAAAAGGGTTCGCGGTTTTCTGTTAGTTTTTGAAGCACCTCGGCGGCATTGGCTTTGAGATAGCTGATGGGTTTGATATTGGCCGGGCGCATGACGGGCTCCTTGAGATTGACAAGACCGAATATAGTCTTTTAATGGTCTTGATGCAAGATGGCTATGCTCAAGGCAGATGATGGGTACGCGTTGCTCCACCCATCCTACTTGATCGCCCCCTTTGCGACCTCACTGCCCCGCCTGCGCCCCATAGTATTTGACCGATTTTCTATCCCCCGACTTTTTCTTGTGGGTGACCACGCCCTTGATCACATCCAGGCCGGAGATGGCCGTATCGGGATAAGCCGGGTTGAGCGCATGCAGCAGCCAGCCGCCTTGGGCATTGCGCTTGAGTTGGCGGAAGATGAAGTCTTCTTTCGCTACTTCTGCGATGACGTAAAAGTCTTCCGTTGCGGGCGCGCCCATTTCGATGACTAATATTTCGCCTTCAATAAATTCCGGCATCATGCTGTCGCCCAGCACCATGAGCGCGACGATCTCGTTGCCGGTGCAGTTGCTTTCAGGCATGGCTTCTTGCTGCATGGCGGCTGCAACGACGGGGATGTTGATTGGTTTGCGCGTTTGCATGAGAGGGGTTCCTAAATTGAAAGGGCGTGATGATAGCGCCAATTTGGCAGAGGATATACAGGGTAAGTTTGTTGATACGGATGAAGCACTGTAAGTACGGTGATCATTTGTTGGCTTTGAAGTCATCAAAAAATTGAACTCCAATCCGATTAATTTACTCCGCCTCAATAGTAGTTCCGAACAGAAAATTAAACCTTATTTTCAGCGTCTAACTTTACCAGCTGCGCCACGCTCTCCAGCGCGTTTTTTATCCGTCCGATAACTTCCTGTTTACTTCTGCCGTGGTTTTGCAGGGCTTCAACAATCAGACGCGAGCTGATGCAGAGACGCAGCGCACTAACCTCTATTCCATCGCGAAATCCCGCGCTTACCGGTTGCGCCAATTGGATGGGGTTCTCAATATTCGTGTGGTCTTGCAGGGCAAGATAAATCTGTTTGGTCTCTGCGCTGATTAGCGGAATTCTGCGGGTGTCCGCACCGGGTTTATAAAGCAGAAACGGGAAGATGGTTTGGATGTGATCCCAGCCGGATTCTGCTGCAAAAGGGCTGCGATTCAATGGGTTGACTTCCAAGCCTGAAAGCAGAGGATGAGTATTTAATTGCCGGTTGATCACTGTCGCGCAAGTTTGTAAAAATTCGGTAATCTCGGTTTGATTGTCCAGCATGCGGAATTTACGCAATTCTGCCAGGGCGCCTTCCCAGCGCAACAGCAGGCCAAAGTTTGGCATCTTTTTGAGTCCGTGCGCTGCACCAACGCCTTCCGGCCAATCGGCTTGAGCGGAATACAGTTGTAATTTATCGGCCACGGAATGCGTTAACAAACGCCGGGAGAGTGGTTTGGGAATCAGCAAGGCACCGGAAAAGCTCGGGCCGGTGAGAAATTTTGAGCCGGTAATTCCCACCATAAATCCCTGCGCCAAATAGTTGCGCAAGGTTGCCGTGGAAAATCGAAATTGGCAGGCATCCACCAGAATAGTCAGTGTATCCGGGAAGCGTTGCTGCAGATCAACCGCGCAGGCGACACTGGGGGCGATCAAACCGGTTTTACTCACGTCAACCATGGTCAGCAATACTTGCTGTCCTGCTGCGGTCGCGGACACAACATGCCTTGCAAATTCCGCATCTACCTCGGCACCGGGGCGCGCTGAACCATCCGCAAGCCTAATTGAAACATTAATGTAATCAATGTATTGCGATTTTTCGATGATTTCGCCGGGGATGACTCCTGTGCCCAGAGCGGCACGCGAACTGAAGTGGTGTCCGGTTAATGCCTGTGGGACACCGGAGCCGGTTTCAGCCGCATCCACGAGTAAAACACATAAAGGTTTTTTTGCGGAAGCTGCGGCAAGTTGCGCGGCCATTAAATGGCAATCCGTGCCCGATGCGCCGAATATCACTTCGGGATCTTCAGGCGGGTGCAAGTCGCAAAGTGCTAATAACTCTTGGCGCACCCGTTGAATTTCACGCGCATAAATTTCAGCGGAATCCCGGCTAATAATTTCCTGCGCCAAGCGATCACGCAATAGCTGAGCGGCATTAAATGCATCTTCTGAAATGGCAGTCGCGGTTGCCGAACCCAATGCGGCAATATTTTCCTGCGGACGGGGAGGGCAGCCGTATTGGTTGGTGCCTGTAACGGGATTAAGTGTGATGCGCGCATCCCCGCCATGAATCAACAATGCTTCGGTGGACGGGAAGCCATCGGCTAACGGGGACAAATACTTGCCGTGCGGATGCGCTGGTGAAATTGCTTGGCTAGGCGCGTTCACTGGGGTCTCTGTGCGCTTTTTTCTTCAGCAACTCCCGGAAAGCCGAGAATATTTTCTGCATCTGGGGTTTTTTATACGGATATTTATCGGCGGGATCAAAATCATGCACGATCATATTGCTGTCCACTTCAAAAATAAGCAGCTTGCCATCGCTGGTTTCCGCGCAATCGATGCCCAGATAATCCAGTTTAAGACGCTGGGCTATTTGTGCGAAAGCTTGTGCATGGCGCGCTGCGAACCGGGTGTCAAACTGGGCAAAACATTGCGCTTCTTCGGCGCGTTTTTCAGCGCTGTCTGCCATTCCCGCATTCAGATAATGGATCATCCAATGCGAAGAAATCGCCAGGTGGCAAATATACGGTACACCATCAATTAATATAATCCGGTACTTGCGAAACAAGCCATCGGCACTGCGGTAATCCACAAACGGAGAAACATAAAATTCATTTTCGGGCATCGTTTGCAGGTAATTTTCCAGCGCTTGCGACTGTTCAATTTTGGCAAGACCGCGTCCCGCATGTGAGTCAAGCGGGCGAATAATGATGGGATAAGTGGTGCCGGGCAGGACGTGTTCCAGTATTTGCTGCTGTTCGGGAATATTGTTAACATGCTGTTTATTAAGTCTTTTTGAAATTGGCATGAGCACGCCTGAGATATCGCCGAGTAACGCACAGGTGTTATCGCGTGACAATCGGGCAATATGCTCCGGGGAATTGATCACCGGTCTGGGCCAGAATTCCCCCAGTTTATTCAGATCCTGCAAGATCGGCAGATTCTCGGCACATTCGCCAATTGCAACAAACAGCACGTCATGATCGGGCACCGTTTGGGGAATCGGCAAGGTTGGCGAAACATACAAAATATCCAGATCAATGTCGGAATTTTCCAGCAGACATTCCACCGGCGTATTGGATAACAGATCGCCCGCGCCCAATAGCGCTAACAGGCGCAGCTTGGCCGGTTGCTGCCGGGAGGGAAGGCTATACACACGCTGCGTATTGATGGCTTCATCCTGCAGATGCATCGCAAGTTGATGTTGAAAATTGAGCTGCAGGATGGTGGATAAATCCAGCAGGGCATTGGCGTCGAGCGGATCGCGTTCGGCGCGTGCTGTTAGTTCGGCAGCCAAGGGTTTGAGATCTTTTTCTTCGAAAACCATGCGCATCAATGCCGCAAGACCGATCAGGGGGGGAGAAGAATGGGTATTCGCGTTTAATTCAGCAGTCATTTAGGGGGCTTTCGCAAAAGTGTGTCCGAACTTGAGTACTGCATTTAATAACGTATCAATGTCTGCCGCGACGGTACGGTGGTTAACAATTGCCGCACGAATGGCTAACTGTCCTTTTAGGGTCGTGGTTGAGGGCGCAACCATTCCCGATTCCTGCAGGGCGACGACGATGTTAGCGTTCACTGTGTCTGAATCCGGGCAGCGATAACGAAAGCACACGATATTTAACGCAACCGGGGCGAGAAGCTCCAGCTCGGGTATTTCGATGATTTTATCGCGCAGATAACGCGCCAAAGCGCAGGTGTGGGCAATGCTCTCTCCCAGTTTTTCTGTGCCGTACACTTTGAGCGTGAACCAGGCTTTCAGCGCGCGAAATCCGCGCGACAGATCCGGCCCGAAATCGCACGGCCAGGGCGAACCGGCGGCGATGCCCCGCGTGTCGCGCTTTAAATACGCGGCGGGTGCGGCAAACGTATCGTGATGAATCTCCGCATCGCGCACCAAAATGAAGCCTGCGTCATAGGGCACCTGTCCCCATTTATGGAAATCAAAGGCAATGGAATCAGCGCGTTGTATGCCGTTCAACAGGGGAGATAGCTGCGGGGATAACATCGCCAAGGCACCGTAAGCACCATCAATATGGAACCAGATGTGTTCTTGTTCGGCCAGATTAGCCAGCGCGGTTAAATCATCAATCGCCCCGACATCCACCGTACCGGCGGTGCCCGCAATAAAGAATGGTGTGAAACCCGCTTGCTTATCTTTGACGATGGCTGCCCGCAACGCAGCTATATCCATCTGAAAATGTTCATTTACCGGAATCACGCGCAAAGCGTCGGTGCCGATACCGGACAGATTCATGGCTTGAGCAATGCAGCCGTGGGCGCCCGCCGAGGCGTAAGCGCTCAAACGCAATTCGCTGTCAGCCAAGCCGGTGGCGCGAATTGCGTAGCCCAGAATTTTGGTGCGCGCCACCCATACTGCAATCATATTGGCCATGGACGAGCCGGTGACAAACAGGCCGCTGGCGGTTGCGGGGAAGTGAAATAACTCGCGTACCCAGTGCAACACTTGACGTTCCACTTCAATCGGCATTTGTTCGCGCCCACCCAAATTGGCATTCAAGCCAGCCGCCAACATTTCCGCCAGCATGCCTACCGGTGTGCCGCCGCCATGCACCCACCCCATAAAACCCGGGTGTGCATTGCCCACGGCGTAGGGCAAGATTTCACGCATAAATGTTTGATGTACTTCGGAAAGTTCGCTGGGCTTGGCGGGAAGGGGCTGCTTGAAGTCGGCGCGCACTTCTGCCGGAATATTTTGCCAGACTGGACGGTTGCGGATGGATTCGAGGTAATCCAACATGTCATCCAGCATTTGATGACTTTGGCTGCGAAACGCCGGCCAATCAGTGGGATCAAGCGAAGTGGATGGTTTCATTAATTTTGAAAAACAAGTTGAGCGTTAGATGTACACGACTTTGTAAGCATGTGAGCGTAGCTTGGGCGAAGCTAGAATATACGCAACCTATTGTTTATTAAGCATTTTACTTGAAGCGACTGGATCTGCTAATTAATTAAACCTGCATATTCATAATATCATTATATGCTGCCACTACTTTATTGCGCACCTGCAGGGTGGTTTGAAACTGGATGCTGGATTTTTGCATGGCGATCATTGTATCGCTTAGGCTTACCTTGTCATCTCCCATGACAAAGGCATTTTGCATGGCTTCAGAATTTTTTTGCGCTTGTGAGACGCTGTCCAGCGATGATTTTAAAACAGTTGAAAAATCAACACTGTTGGTGGTGCGCGGTGCCTGAATACTGCCACTCTGCGCTGCGGTCATCGCGGCACGCATTTGCGAGATTAGGCTGTCTACATTCGAAACATTAGAAACGTTCATGATTTATCTCCATTTTCAGGAATAATTGCCTGCCAGTTGCGGTGGAATATCCATATTTATTGCCCAGTGTGCACACATTATCACTTGAGTGTCTTCCTGAAAGTCAGAAAAGCTATAGAATTCGCCTGCTTTTCAGCAGACTGATTTTGCTTTAAACGCCGATAATGTGCAGTGTGAGGTTTGGTAAAAGTACCTTTGGAAAATAAACATGGCCGATACAACGACAATTCAGACAGCAGTTCCGACATCCCCGTTCGCCCAGCTTCTGCAGAGTTTAAATTCGCAGCAAAAAATGGGCATGATGGTGGCTATCGCGGCGGCAATAGCGGTATTCGCCGGGCTGTGGATGTGGGGACAAAACCCCGAATATCGGGTGCTTTATGCCAACCTTTCCGACCGTGATGGCGGCGCTATCATTGAATCCCTGCAGCAACAAAATGTCCCCTATAAATTTGCCGAAGGAGGTGGCGCACTATTAGTTCCCGGAGACCGGGTGCATGAGGTGCGTTTGCGTCTGGCTTCCCAGGGGCTCCCCAAAGGTGGGACAGTCGGTTTTGAGTTAATGGAAGCGCAAAAATTTGGCACCAGCCAATTTCTCGAACAAGTGAACTATCAACGCTCGCTGGAAGGCGAACTTTCGCGTTCCATGCAGACGCTGGCAGCGGTGCAAAATGCACGCGTGCATCTGGCCATTCCCAAACCTTCGGTATTTGTTAAAGAGCAGCTTAAGCCCAGTGCTTCCGTGGTGTTGGCTTTGCATCCCGGCCGCACCCTGGATCCCGGCCAAGTGAATGGTATCGTACATCTGGTGTCGAGCAGTATTCCCAATATGACGGCCAATAGCGTGACGGTACTGGATCAGAGCGGCAATATTTTAAGCTCGGTGAATGAAGGGGCCGACAAGTTGATGGATGCCACACAACTTAAATATGTGCGCCAAATTGAGCAGGACTATATTCAGCGTATCGAGGATATTTTGATCCCGATTACCGGTCAACAAAATATCAAAGCGCAGGTTACTGCCAGCATTGATTTTTCCCAAGTCGAGCAAACTTCGGAAAGTTTTAAACCAAATCAACAGCCTAACTCGGGTGCGATACGCAGCACACAGACGTTGGAAGCGCTCAACGGTCTTACCAATGCCGCTGGTGTTCCCGGTGCGCTGACCAATCAACCCCCGGTACCGGCCACGGCACCCATCGTGCGGCCGGCTAATTCCATTGCCAATGCCACTACCAGTGCGGCCAATTCTCGCAAAGAAGCCACTCTTAATTATGAAGTGGATCGCACTATTCAACATACCAAATTGCCCGTGGGCAATATCCGCCGCTTATCGGTGGCCGTGGTAATGAATAATCGCAGCATAACCAGCAAGACCGGCAAGGTTACTTCAAAGCCTTATACCGATGCGGAAACCGCGCAAATCACCGCACTGGTTAAAGATGCAATGGGTTTTGATGCGAACCGCGGCGATAGTCTGAATTTACTCAACCGGCAATTTAACGTCGAAACAGAAGTTATTCCGGTAGTGCCTTTGTGGCAACAGCCGGAGATGATTGCGCTGGCCAAAGAAGGCGCAAAATATCTGTTGATTTTCATCGGCGTGACTTATTTACTATTTGGCATTATTCGTCCGGCCTTCAAGAATCTGGCGGCTCAGGCGAAAGCCAATGCTGAGGCGGCGGCTGCGGCGGCTGAGGCAGCTGCGGAGGCTGCCAAACATCACAGCCACGCCGCGCAATATAACGAGCAAAAGAATTCTTATGAGGACAATTTGCAGCTTGCCAAAGAGCTGACCAAGAGTGATCCCAAAATTGTGGCTTCAGTGGTAAAAGAATGGGTGAATAAAGAATGAGCGACGAAGGCGTAACTAAAAGCGCAATTCTGCTGCTCACGCTGGGCGCAGACGAAGCCGCCGAGGTCATGAAATACCTCGAACCGAAAGAGGTACAAAAAATCAGTACCGCGATGGTGAGTCTGAAGAATTTAACGCGTGATGAAATTGCCGACGTTTTTGAAAATTTTCATGAGATTGCCTCGGAAAAAACCACTTTTGGCATGGATTCCGATAACTATATCAGGAATATGCTGCAGAAAGCGCTGGGCGATGACAAGGCAGCCGGTTTGATTGACCGGATTTTGCACAACAGTGATACCAGCGGCATTGAAAGCCTGAAATGGATGGATCCTTCTTCGGTGGCCGATCTGGTGAGCAACGAACATCCGCAGATTATCGCCACGATCATGGTACATCTGGAACCTGATCAGGCGGCCACGGTACTTGGTTTGCTTACCGAGCGCACGCGCAATGATGTCATGTTGCGTATTGCGACTTTGGATAGCGTGCAACCTGTTGCTTTGCATGAATTAAATGACGTTTTGACCAAGCTGTTATCGGGTAATGCGGTAGGCAAAAAATCCATCAAAGGCGGGGTGCGTACTGCGGCGGAAATTCTCAATTTTATCGGCAGTACCCAGGATGCTGTGCTGGATTCTGTGCGCGGCCATGACGCCGAGTTGGCACAAAAGATTATGGATGAAATGTTCGTCTTCGATGACCTCATGGATATTGAAGATCGCGGTATCCAATTGATCCTGCGCGAAGTTCAATCCGAATCGTTGATTGTCGCGCTGAAGGGTGCCAGTGAAGAATTACGTGAGAAGATTCTCAAGAATATGTCGCAGCGTGCGGCAGAAATGTTGCGCGAAGATTTGGAATCCAAGGGCCCGGTCAAGTTGAGCGAGGTTGAAGCGGAACAGAAAGAAATCCTGAAGATTGTCCGCAGACTGTCCGATGAAGGCCAGGTTTCCATAGGCGGCAAGGGAGATGAAGCGTATGTCTGATGAAGTCGTCCCCAAAGAGAAACTCACCGCGTATGAACGTTGGGAATTGCCTTCGTTTGACGCCGGGGGCTTGCGCGTTAGCGGAAATCCGAATGCCATAAAATTGCCTACCGCCGCCGAACTGGAAACGATCGGACGCGAAGCGCATGACGAAGGTTATCAAGCCGGTTATCAGACCGGTTATGCCGAAGGTTCACAAAAAGCCGCGCAGGAAACGCAGCGCTTGGCGGCATTGGTGACCTCCCTACAACAGGCAGTGGCGCAAGTTGATCAGGAAATTGCGCAAAGCTTGCTTAATCTTGCGTTGGAGTTGGCGCAGCAAATGGTGCATGAGGCTTTGAAGGTAAAACCGGAATTATTGCTGGAAGTTATCCGTGAGGCGATCAGTACTCTGCCGCATTTCAATCCGTCGGCACATATTGTGTTACATCCCGCCGATGCGGAAATTGTGCGCGAGAAAATGGGGGATCAGCTAGCCCATTCCGGGTGGAAAATATTTGAAGATGCACGTTTGACCCGCGGCGGAGCACGCCTGGAAACCGCGCACAGCCAGATCGACGCAACGCTGGAAGCACGCTGGAAACGCATCACCTTAAACTTGGGGCAGGAATCTTCCTGGCTGGTCGAAAAATGAACGCCCATCAAAAAAAATGGCAGGATGTGTTACAGGCCAATTGCGAAGTTGCCAAGCACAGCGTGCCTTTTGTGGTCAGTGGACATCTCACCAAAGTGAATGGGCTGGTGATGGAAGCGGTCGGCTTGCGCATGGCGGTGGGCAGTACCTGCGTCATTCAGTTGCCCAATAATCAGGTGGAGGCGGAAGTCGTGGGATTTTCCGGCGAAAAAATATTTCTGATGCCGGAAAATGATGTACAGGGCTTGGTGCCCGGCGCACGCGTTTCAGCTTTTGAACCCTTGCGCGCTGCGCCGGTTCCCGGGCAGGCGCTGCATGCCCCGCGTCGTTCGGCAGATTTGGCTCGGCATTTGCCGGTAGGAAACATGTTGTTGGGACGGGTGTTGGATGGTGCCGGACGTCCGCTTGATCAACTGGGCCCTTTGCCCGAAGGCCCGAGTGCCGCGCTGCAAAGCCGTCCGATTAATCCGCTGGATCGGGCTCCCATAAAAGAAGTGCTGGATGTGGGGGTGCGCGCCATTAATGCATTGCTAACCGTGGGACGCGGTCAACGTATGGGTTTGTTTGCCGGTAGTGGCGTGGGTAAAAGCGTGTTGCTGGGCATGATGGCGCGCTACACCACCGCCGATGTCATTGTGGTCGGGCTGATCGGTGAACGGGGTCGCGAAGTTAAAGAATTTATTACGGATATTTTGGGCGCGGAAGGACTCAAACGCGCAGTGGTCGTTGCGGCGCCCGCCGATACCAGCCCGCTGCTGCGCATGCAGGGTGCGGCCTATGCAACCACGATCGCGGAGTATTTCCGTGATCAGGGTAAAAATGTGTTGCTGATTATGGATTCATTGACGCGTTATGCCATGGCGCAACGTGAGATAGCACTCGCTATCGGCGAACCCCCCGCGACTAAAGGGTATCCGCCGTCGGTGTTTGCCAAACTCCCGCAGTTGGTGGAGCGTGCCGGAAACGGGTCGGTTGGCGGAGGGTCGATTACCGCGTTTTATACGGTATTGACGGAAGGAGATGACCAGCAAGATCCGATCGCGGACAGCGCGCGCGCCATTCTGGACGGACACATTGTTTTGTCCAGACGCTTGGTAGAGCAAGGGCATTATCCCGCGATTGATATTGAAGCCTCCATCAGCCGTGCGATGAATAATCTGGTTACGCAGCAGCACTTTTCGCAAGTGCAGAAATTTAAACAACTTTATGCGCACTATCAGCGCAACCACGATCTGATCAGTGTGGGCGCTTATGTGCACGGTAGTGATCCCTTACTTGACGAGGCGATTAACAAACATGCCAGTCAGGTGCAGTTTCTTAAACAGGGTATGTATGAAGCCGATCATTACAACACGAGTATGAATGCGTTTGCGGCACTGTTTTAACCGGGTAAGAAATCATGGCCAAGCCTTTTTCGTTACAACCTTTGGTGCAGTTGGCTAAACAGAAAAATGATGCCGCCATCAAAAATCTGGGCAAACTGAATCAGCAGCAACAGTCGGCTCAGGATAAGTTGGTGATGTTGAACCAGTTTCGTCGTGACTATCAAGTTCAGTTTCAAGAGGTGGTCAGCAGGGGAATTTCGCCGGTGGATATGCGTAATTTTCAGGATTTTATTTACCGGCTGGATCAGGCGATTGAGCAGCAACAAAGAGTACTGGAGCATTCTACAAATTCGGTAAATGCAGGGCGTGAAGAGCTAATGGGTACGCAACGCAAAATGCGTTCTTTCGACACCCTGGCCCAGCGCCATTTGGAAGCGGAACAGAAACTGGAAGCAAAAGCGGAACAAAAGTTAATGGATGAGTTCGCCGGCCAATTTGCAGCGAATCGATTGTCCGAAAAGATTAACGAAGAAATTGAGCAAAATAATAGGAGCGAATCATGAGCAATCTGCCCATCACTATCAATGCCCCCCAGGCTGCCGCAAAAGCACCGCAAAATTCCGCGTCCAGCGAAAATAACGCTGCTCCGGAAAAGCCATTTGGCGAAGTGTTAGCCAAGCAAGTAGCGAAAAAAAGTAATCCGGAAGAAAGCGGCAAGGAGAAAAACAGCGCAGAAACCAGTGATGCAGAAAAAGCGGGTGCTGATGCCTCACTCTCGGGTAAAAAAATCGGCAAGAAAACAGCCGATGAAATTTTTGAGCAAATTAAAAGCAGTAGCGATGCGGCGCAAGCTTTGCCTGATGCGTTGAGCAGCCTGCCAGCAGATCTGTTAGCCAGCATGCTTCCGCAAAATCTTAACAAGTCGGCATTGGATGCTGCCAACTTAAGCAAGCAGAGCCAGACAAGAACAGAATTGACTGCGGCGGAGCAAGTTGCGGAACAAGTTTCAGAACAGCCGGGAGCGGGAAAAAACGCGCCGGGGGTCGATCAAAAAGATCAATCAAAACAAGGTGTTGAGTTTGCTGCTCGGCTGGAGGCTTCAAATGCAAGCGCGGCCGGCAAATTTGCCGCAGCAGAAGAAAAACTGGCAGCGATCGCCAGCGCTGCAAAACCCGTGGAAACACCGATGCCTATTTCGCAAACGGCGCTGACTTCACTTACTCCGGCCAATGTATTCCCCGCGCAAGTGACGATTAATACACCTGTTACGCACGACAAATGGGGAGAGGAATTTAATCAAAAGATTACCTGGCTTGCCAGCTCCAAAGAACAATCTGCCGAGTTGCATCTTAATCCGCCACAATTGGGGCCGATGGATGTGGTGATTAAAGTAAGCGGCGATCAGGCAACTGCACTGTTTACCTCGGCACATGCCGTGGTGCGTGAAGCCATTGAGCAGGCTCTTCCCAAGCTGCGTGAAATGATGGCGGAAAGTGGCATCATGCTGAGTAATGCCAGTGTCAGTGACCAGACACCGCGCGATCAGCAAAGTAATGCGGAAAATAGATCGGGAAATGCCAGAATTGGCAGTGGCGGCAGCAAAACCGCTGAGGAATCGGCCAATATGAGCATGCGGGCCTCCCCAATTAGTCGTCATAACGGTATAGTTGATACCTTCGCTTGAGCAGAATGATTGGAAACGGAGCAACAGAATTGCCTGTTGACTCGAAAAATGCTGCAAAAATCCTTTTGATCAAGCTGAAATAAGGTTGATTTCTTTGCTTATTCCGCCCACCGTCAATATGAATTTAGTTGGATAATTCCGACATCAATAAAAGGATAACGTAGCATGGCCAAACCAGTAAAACCTGCAGCCCCAAAGAAAGAAGAAGTTGCAGACCTCCCGAAAAGCAATAAAAAGCTCATTATCATCATTGCGGTGTTAGTGACAATTATTGCGGTGGGAGGCGGCTTTGCTTACATGAAACTTAAAGACGTGGGGCATAGCGAGGAGGTGAAAGTTGCACCTGCCAAAGATCCCATATTTATTCCTCTGGATGCCTTTACGGTTAATTTGCAGCGTGAAGAGGCCGACCAATATTTGCAGATCACCTTTGCGCTTAAAGTCTATGAACCTGAAATAGCCGAAAAAATTAAAGCGATGCTGCCTGAAGTCCGCAGTAAGTTAAACCTGTTGCTGTCCGGTAAGTATCCTTCCGAGTTGGCCACAGCCGAGGGTAAGAAAAAACTTGCCGCTGAAATTGTGATAGAAGCCAACCATGTTTTGGGTATTCAGAACGCGCCGATTATTCCTGTTTCGGCTCCGGTCTCTGCGCCTGTGATTGCACCGGTCGTTATTTCAGCTGTTGCGTCTGCACCTGCTGCCGGAGAAGAAGTCCCGGAAGAAGAAATTGTGGATGAAGAGGAGGTAACGGATGAAGAAATTGCCGCCTCTGCACCGGTTGCCCCGCCTCCCCCGCCTGTTTCGGCTCCGGTAGCGCCTGCCGTGCCTGAACAAAAAGGGGTGGTGGACGTCCTGTTCACCTCGTTCATTATTCAGTAATGTTGTCATGAGCCAAGAATTCCTCTCACAAGATGAAGTTGACTCGCTACTGCGGGGGGTCACGGGTGAGTCCGAGGAGTCCGATCAGGATGCTGCGCCGGCTGATGGTGTGCGTCCTTACAACATGGCGACGCAGGAGCGAATCGTGCGTGGGCGCATGCCCACCATGGAGATTATTAACGAACGTTTCGCGCGCCTGCTGCGCATCGGTTTGTATAATTTCATTCATCGCAGTGCGGAAGTTTCGGTGGGGCCGGTGCGGGTTCTCAAGTTTTCTGAATTCATACGCAATCTGCCGGTACCGGCCAATCTTAATTTGGTGCAAATAAAACCGTTACGTGGAAATTCCCTGTTTATTTTTGATCCCAACTTGGTTTTTCTGGTGGTGGATAGTTTATTCGGCGGAGACGGGCGCTTTCATACACGCGTTGAAGGTCGTGAATTTACCCAAACCGAACACCGCATCATTCAACAGTTGCTGGGTGTGGTTTTTGAAAACTATGCAAAAGCCTGGGAAGCGGTTTATAAACTGGAATTTGAATTTATTCGTTCGGAAGTTAATCCCCAGTTCGCCAATATCGCCACGCCCAATGAAGTAGTCGTGATTACCACGTTCGAAGTGGAATTCAACGGCGTGGGCGGCTCAATCCATATTTGCAAACCTTACTCGATGATCGAGCCCATTCGTGAATTATTGTATAGCACGATGCAGGGCGATCATGTGGTGGCGGACAAGCGTTGGCTGCATCTGTTATCCAAGCAAATTCAGGCAGCGGAAATTGAGATTACCGCCATTCTGGGGACGGCAAAAACAACGGTTGATAGTGTCCTCAAAATGAAAACCGGTGACATTATTCCACTGGATGTGCCCAAAAACATTATTGCCAATGTCAGCGGTGTGCCGGTAATGGAATGTAAATACGGTGCGTTTAATAATCAATACGCGCTTAAGGTAATAAAAATGTTAGCCGCTGAAAACGGCGAAAAACAAACTGGAGAGAATCATGGCTGATGATACAGAAATTAGTGCGGACGACTGGGGCGCCGCGATGGCGGAGCAGGCTGCCGCGCCGGAACCGCAACCTCATGTGTTTGAAGAATTTGGCGGGGCAAGCAATGCGACCGCGCACAATGATTTGGATATGATTTTAGATATCCCGGTGCAACTTATGGTTGAATTGGGTCGCACCAAGATGCCGATAAAAAATTTGCTGCAACTGGCACAAGGCTCGGTGGTGGAGCTTGCCGGTATGGCGGGTGAGCCGCTGGATGTGCTGATCAACGGTTTTTTAATTGCGCAGGGTGAAGTGGTGGTGGTTAATGATAAACTGGGCATTCGTTTAACCGATATCATTACCCCGTCCGAACGTCTGCGTCGCATCAATAAATAACACTATGCCCAACCGACTATTTCTTTTTTTATCCGCATTCGCTTATGCGTCAATATCTTCTGCGGCAGATCCGGTACGTCCTGTATATACCCCGCCTCCCGCTTCGGCAGTTTCTTCCGGTAGCGTGATACAAATTATTATTAGTTTGCTCTTGGTGCTGGGTGCGATTGTGTTCGTGGCTTGGGTGTTAAAACGCATTAACATGCCGCAAAACTCGGCGGGAAGCAGCCTTAAAGTCATCAGTGGCGTTGCGGTCGGGCAGCGTGAACGCATTGTGCTGGTTGAAGTTAAGGATACCTGGTTGGTGGTCGGTGTCGCACCGGGACAAGTCACCGCCTTGCATAGCATGCCGAAACAATTTATACCCGAAAGTGATCAAGCCGAGTCGCCCGACGCGGATAACAAATTCAAGAACTGGTTAAAAGTGGTGATGGAGAAGCGCAATGCGGCTTAACTCCAATCTATTGATTGCATTGGCATTATTGATATTCCCCGCATGGGCGTTCGGTGCCGATTCAGGATTGGCTGCCTTTAGCAGCACGCCAACGGCGGGCGGCGGCCAGCAGTATTCGTTAAGTCTGCAAACGCTTATTCTGATTACTTCGCTGACTTTTTTACCGGCAGTTTTATTGCTGATGACAGGGTTTACACGCATCATCATTGTGCTTTCCCTGTTGCGCTCGGCACTCGGCACACCTTCATCCCCGCCCAACCAAGTATTAATCGGATTGGCTTTATTCCTGACTTTTTTTGTCATGTCCCCGGTGCTGGATAAAATTTATACCGATGCTTATCAGCCTTACAACGAAAACAAAATTTCTCTGGAAGAAGCTTACGAAAAAGGCAGTGCGCCGCTTAAAGCATTCATGCTGCGCCAAACCCGTGAAACCGACCTCGCCTTATTTGTGCGCATTTCCAACAGTGAGCCCCTGCAGAGTGCCGAAGAAGTCCCCATGAAAATTCTGGTACCGGCCTATGTCACCAGCGAATTAAAGACAGCTTTCCAAATCGGCTTCGTAGTATTTATTCCCTTTCTTATCATAGATATGGTGGTGGCCAGCGTGCTGATGTCGATGGGTATGATGATGCTGTCGCCGTCGATTATTTCGTTGCCCTTCAAGATTATGTTATTCGTATTGGCCGACGGCTGGAATTTGTTGATCGGCTCTCTGGTTCAAAGTTTTTACACTTAATTCGCTATGACGCCCGAAACAGTAATGACAATTGGCCGGCAGGCATTGGAGCTCACTCTTATGGTGTCGGCGCCGCTGTTGCTCACCGCACTGGTAATCGGTTTGCTGGTGAGTATCTTTCAGGCCGCCACACAGATTAACGAAATGACCCTGTCATTCATTCCCAAACTGACCGGCATGTTTATTGTGCTGATTATTGCCGGACCGTGGATGATGGGGCTACTGCTGGATTACATGCAGCGCCTGTTTTCCAGCATCCCCTGGATGGTTGGCTAACAATTTAATTTTCGTCGCGATGCTGCGTTACGCATAAAAAAATTTATCCTCACCTATTACATATAGGCTTCGTCAAATTTTTTTATGCGCGCCTTGCCTAGCTTATAACCAGCCACTTGCCAGCTTGCTGGCTTAGTGGATTGGCTAGTTGTTTTACCGGAAAATTAAATTGTTAGATTTTCCAAATTTCACTATCAATAGAAACTAACGGCTTACTCGTAACTATTTACTCATGATTAGTGTTACCAGCGCCCAACTCACCGCTTGGATTGCCGCGTTTATTTACCCGCTGGCACGCATTTTGGCGCTCATCGCTACCGCGCCGATTCTGGGCAATAAACAAATCCCCATCCGCATTAAAATTGCGCTGGCCATGCTGATGACCTTCATCATTGCGCCCAATATCACTATTCCCGAAGGACTTGATCCAGCCAGCGCGCAAGGCCAACTGATGCTCATTCAGCAAATTTTAGCGGGTCTGGCCATGGGCTTTACCATGCGACTGATTTTTACCGCAGTTGAGATGGCGGGTGATCTGGCGGGGATGCAAATGGGCTTGGGATTTGCCAGTTTTTATGATCCGGTCAATGCTTCTTATACGCCGGTTATTGCGCAATTCCTCGGGGTCATCGCCGCACTGGCCTTCCTTGCCATGAACGGCCATCTTTTCATGCTGGCTGCTTTGTCGGACAGTTTTCAGGCTTTTCCAATCACTGCGGCATTACCCTCGGCAGTCGCATTTCGCACTTTGGTGGAATGGGGCTCCACCATTTTTAACCATGCCCTGCAGCTTTCCATGCCCTTGATTGGAACCTTGTTAATTACCAATATTGCTTTGGGGATTTTGACGCGCAGCGCACCGCAACTGAATATTTTTGCGATCGGTTTTCCAATTACGTTAACGGTCGGCATAGGTGCGCTGGCGTTAACCTTGCCTTATTTGGCGCCCATGCTCGAGCATATCGTCAATGATGGGTTGGAAACGATGCAACGTATTGCCACCCAAATGGGGCGAAAATGATCCGTCACATTTTCATCGCTTTTTCATGCCAAAAACTACAGTAGTACCCGCAGATTTCTCATCCCGTTTAATAAGCTGGCAACTCGTCCACGGTCGGCACGGCTTGCCCTGGCAGGGGGCGGACGCCTATCAAATCTGGTTATCCGAAATCATGCTGCAGCAAACGCAAGTGACAACTGTTATTCCTTATTTTCTGCATTTTATTGAGGTTTTTCCCAATATTGCCAAGCTTGCCGCTGCGACGCAGGAAGAAGTGCTGGCCAATTGGAGCGGACTGGGTTACTACGCGCGTGGACGCAATCTGCACCGTGCCGCACAAATTATGGTGGAAAAATTTCACGGTGAATTTCCGCGTAATGTTGAGCAAATTTTAGCGCTTCCCGGTGTCGGACGCTCTACTGCGGCGGCGATTTGCGCGCTGGCGTTTCAAGAGCGCCGAGCAATTTTAGACGGCAATGTTAAACGGGTATTGGCGCGTTATTGTGGGATTGCGGGTTGGGCCGGGAATAAGAAAATCGAAGAGCAGCTTTGGCAACAGGCGGAAGCATTATTGCCTGCCCGTGAAGTGGCCACCTACACTCAGGCACTCATGGATATGGGAGCTTCCGTGTGCACGCGCAGTCGGCCAAAATGCGCACTTTGCCCGGTGCAAAATGATTGTGTTGCCCTGCTGACCGAGTGCACCGCCAAACTTCCCACGCCGCGCCCGCGCAAAATTGTTCCGGAAAAGCACGCTAGTTTTTTACTGCTTCTGCACGGCAACGAGATTCTGTTGGAAAAACGTCCCGGAAGCGGCATTTGGGGGGGGTTATGGTGTTTGCCGCAATTTGATAATGAGCAGGAGGCGATAAGGTGGTTGCAAAGTGACGGGTATCGCCCCGATCAATCCATCCTACCGGCGTTGCCGCCTTTCACCCATATTTTCACGCACTTCAAATTGCATATCATGCCGCTGCTGTTTCGCTTAACGCATAAACCTCCACAAATACAACAGTCAAATAGCGCTTGGTTTGGAGTAGAGGAAGCATTGCAAGCCGGTATTCCCACTCCCGTACGCAAACTGCTTAAGCAACTTTCGAATACAGCGTAATTTAGTTTTAGGCTTTTTCTCCCCACGGTTTAATCAGCGATTGCGTCACCCCCAAGTGGTCCAATATTCGCGCCACCACAAAATCCACCATATCTTGTACGCTTTGCGGATGATGATAAAACCCCGGATTGGGCGGCATAATGACCGCACCCGCATGGGAAAGTTTGAGCATATTTTCCAAGTGAATTGCCGAGAACGGCATCTCGCGCGGTGCCAAAATCAGCGTGCGTTTTTCCTTGAGCATCACATCGGCGGCGCGTGCAATGAGATCGTCACCGATGCCGGCCGCGATTTTGCCCAGAGTAGCCATGGTGCATGGACAGATCACCATGGCATCGCCGGGGTTAGAACCGGAAGCCATAGGCGCATACCAATCCTGAATGCCGAATACTTTCAGTTCCCCGCTAAATTTTCCGAAATGTTCTGCAAACATTTGCTGAGCGTCCTGTGGACGATTGGGCAAGGTGAAATCCAGCTCCTGCTTGGCGACAATCTGCGCGGCTTGCGTATACACAAGATGCACGCGCTGTTCGCTTTGCAGCAGGCATTCGAGCAAACGTATGCCGTAGGGTAGGCCGGAAGCACCGGTAAAGGCGAGAGTGATTGTTTTCATAGGTATTTTAGGTTGAATCTGTGCGAATCTACGTAATCGGCGGACAATCGGCATTAGACGCGATAAACCGCGCTGCAATTATTCCGTTTATCGTACCAAATACCAAGGCAGCAGCGGCAAAAATAGGCAGTAAATAAGCAATGCCGCTGTGCGGAATAAGCCAAAGATAGACCACCAGCATTTGTCCGGCAATATGGGCAAAGGCAGCAAGGATGCTGTGGGTAACGCAGCCAAACCAGCGCTGCGGCAAGTGTCTGCTCGCGGCCAGGACGAGCAGGCTTAATAGCGCACCCACTAGGCTTAAGAAAAATCCGGGCGCTAAAAAACTGCCCATTAATAAACTTCCGGCCACCACGCGCAACAGTGAAACCCAAGCCGCTGCGCGCCAGCCATAACGTGCCAGCACGATAAGCACCACAATGTTTGCAAGTCCGGGTTTAACGCCGGGTAAGGGCGAGGGAATCGCAGCTTCCAGTACGGTCAGGCCAAGCGCAACAGCAGCCATACGCGCGATGTGATGATCTTCTGCACTGGCACTAAGTAGGATCGAAGCTGGGGGTTTTCCGTCCCCCGCCCCCCGTCCCCCGTCCCCGCCAAATTTAGTAGTTAAGGCTGTCATATTTTTTTGGACCGCCGGTTAATTCGATACTCACTTGATTAGGCAGGCAAATTGCGATTTCACCGGCATTTTTCAACCATCCCTGACGTACGCAATATTGACGCGGACTGGGATCCGAGGTGATGCGTGCTTGATGATTTTGAATGCTGATAATGCTGCTGCCGAGCGGACCAGGAACACTAATCTCGGCATTTTCCAAAAGGGAAACTTCGCGAAAGATTTTGCCGCCACTGCGGATGATGGCCTTATCCGCAGTGGCGCCCGACCATAGCGCCATAGCCAACCAAACGACACTGATTAAGCCGGCCAGGACGGTAAAATAATCGCCGACTTTCAATGGATAAAGCACAAACACGGTTTAAGTGTGTTGTGAAAGTTCGCGATGCCGTACGATAATTTGCTGTTCGGCTTGAAAATGTTTAGCCAGCTTTTCGACCAGATAAACTGAACGATGTTGTCCGCCGGTACAGCCGATTGCCACAGTGAGATAGTTTCGATTGTCGGCGATGTAACAGGGTAGCCAATGGGCAATAAAAGTACGGATATCGAGGCACATTTTCTCAACGCGTTCAATATTTTCGAGGAACTCAATCACCGCTTCATCCTGTCCGGTAAGCGGACGCAGCTTTTCGTTATAGTGCGGATTGGGTAAACAACGCACATCAAATACCAAATCGGAATCCAACGGTATGCCATATTTGAAACCGAAAGATTGGAACAGCAGCGTCAATTTGGAACGATCAACCTGTACAAAATCTTTTACCCAAAAACGCAGGGTATTGGCACTGATGTCACTGGTGTCAATGCGATGACCTATGCTGCCAATTTCCGTGAGAAATTCCCGTTCGCGTTGTACACATTCGGGCAAGGTCATTTTGTCATCACTCAGCGGGTGGCGGCGGCGAGTTTCAGAAAAGCGTTTTACCAGCGTGTCGGTTTGGGCGTCTAAAAACAGCAAGTGAACATCCACTCCGTTCTGTTTGAGCTGATCGATGTAGTGCGGCAATTCGTGCATGCTGATACCGCTGCGGGCATCAATACTCACCGCACACAAGTTGTGCCCGGATTCTTGCAGATTAGCGATCAGCGCGGGAAGCAATTGCACCGGAAGATTGTCCACGCAATAGTAATCACTATCTTCCAGCACTTTGAGCGCCACACTTTTGCCGGAACCGGAAAGTCCGCTGATGAGGAATAGCTTCACAGCTGTTCCGACATCTGCCGATCATGGCGCGCAATAAATTCCTGCATGGTGTCAATGCCGCGCATCTGTAATACAAAGTTTCGCGCCGCTGCTTCTACCAGTACAGCCAGATTACGTCCCGCCATCACCGGAATACTGACGGTGCTGATTTGCACCCCCAGAATTTCCTGAAAGCTGGCATTAAATGGCAGGCGTTCCATTTTGGATAAATCACCATTGGTGGGGCGCTGCAAATGTACAATCAGTTTTAAACTCTTTTTCCGGCGTACCGCAGTTTCGCCGAACATGGTGCGAATATTTAACACGCCCAAACCGCGCACCTCAAGAAAGTCGCGCAATAATTCCGGGCAGCGACCTTCCAGTGTTTCCGGTGAAATTCGATAAAGTTCAGTGACATCATCGGCAACCAAGCCGTTACCGCGGGTAATCAATTCCAAAGCCAGCTCGCTTTTTCCCACGCCGCTGTCACCGGTAATCATTACGCCCACGCCCAATACATCGAGAAACACCCCGTGCCGGGTGGTCGACTCTGCTAATTCTTTGACAATGTAATGCCGCACCATCCACATCAAATGCACGCTACTCTGCGGAGAGCGGAATAATGGGGTACTGGTTTGGTTTGCGTAAGCAATGAGTTCGGGTGGAACCTCTTCTACACCGGCTAAAATAAAGCACATTGAGCCGGAGGTTCGCAGTTGCGCAAAGGCTTCGCCCAAGGCGGCAGGATCAAGATTGCGCAAATAGTCCAGCTCGGTGTTGCTGATAACTTGCACCCAATTGGGGTGAATAATATTCAGGTGGCCAATCAGGCCCATATCGGAGGCGTTAACGATGTCGCTATCCAATACGCGATCAGCGCCGTCACTGCCCGCCACCCAAACTAAATCAAGGCGTTCTTGCTTGTCTTGAAACAGCTTTTGAATATTGACCTGAGCCATTATTTAAGCTCTCCACTCCGAGAACATTTTATGAATGTCGGCGGGATCATTGCTGGCAATTAAACGTTCGCGAAAGGCGGTATTGCTAAACATTTGCGCCAACTCGCCCAGTAGTTGCAAATGTAAATCCGTTGCGCGCTCGGGTACCAACAGAACAAAAATTAAATTTACAGGCAAGCCATCCGGGGCATCGAAAGGAATAGGATTCTCGGTTTTAATAAAAGCGGCAACCGCATCGCGCAGATTTTTTATACGTCCATGCGGAATTGCCACGCCCTGGCCAAGGCCGGTTGAGCCGAGCTTTTCCCGGGCAAAGAGACTGTCGAATACTTGGCTGCGCGACAGTTTTTGGGAGTTTTCAAACAGCAGGCCCACACGTTCGAATACACGTTTTTTACTGGCAGACTCTGCATCCAGTAATATGTTTTCCAACGGAAGAATTTTGCTAATCAGGCTCATCTTTTTTGGCACCAAAACTAAAAAATTGGGGCGATTATGCATCGCCCCGGTAATTAATCGGTCAAACTAGTTTAGTCTCGCGCGAATAAATTTAACGCTTAATAAACAATATGTTGCGCGCAGCGCGGGCGTAAAATCCATCGCCGGATGTCTGCGGCTAAATAGCTTGAAATTATTCGACAACTGCATGCTTGCCGGTACTGTCATGACGTCGTGCATTATTTTTTTCTTTATGCTTGAGTACCTGACGATCCAACGATTCGATCAGGGCATCAATCGCCACATACAAATTGCTGTCCGAAGTTTCGGCAACAATTGTTTTACCGCTCAGATGCAAGCTTGCTTCAGCCTTTTGTTCAAGCTTATCCACGGACAGGATAACGTTTACATCAATCACGTTGTCAAAATGACGTTTCACTTTGTCTAGTTTCGAAGTGACATGTTCACGGATTGCTGGGGTAATTTCAAGATGACGTCCGGTGAGGTTGAGGTTCATGGCCTGCTCCTTTATGGTTAGAGGGATTTACGAAGATTCACCGGGAGAATATTTAACAACTCCCGGTATTTTGCCACGGTACGCCGGGCAACCAATATGCCCTGCTGTGCCAGGATTTCAGACATGCGACTGTCGGTGAGGGGATGACTGGTGTCCTCTTCACTGACCAGTTGCTTGATTAATGCGCGAATGGCGGTGGAAGAACACGCGCCGCCCGCCTCGGTAGACAGTCCGCTACCGAAAAAATATTTAAGTTCATAAATGCCGCGCGGTGTAAGCATAAATTTTTGTGTGGTGACGCGCGAAATAGTGGATTCATGTAATTCAAGCTGATCGGCAATTTCCCGCAACACCAGCGGGCGCATGCCGATGTCACCGTGTTCAAAAAACTGGCGCTGCCGTTCAACAATCGCCTGTGACACACGTAGAATTGTATCAAAACGCTGCTGTAAATTCTTGATAAACCAGCGTGCCTCCTGTAACTGACCGGCCATTTGTTGCGAACTTTGCTCATCGCGGCGCTGCATAATGTTTGCATAAATTTGATTGATGCGCAGGCGAGGCATGGCTTCATGGTTAAGCCGAGCTTTCCAGGTGTTGCCCTCGCGCGTCACCAGTACATCGGGAACGACATAACCGGCCGCACGCTGTTCATAGCGGTTGCCCGGCTTTGGCTGCAGATGCAAAATCAGCTCTTGTGCGCAGCGCAACGCTGCATCGTCACAGTGTAATAATTTTTTTAATTTACTGAAATCATGGTTGCCCAATAGCGGCAAATGCAGGGTGACAATACTTAATGCCAAATCGCGTCCCGGAACATCTTCGGGAAGTGCCTGTAGTTGTAACGCCAGACATTCACTCAGGTTGCGCGCTCCGATACCCGGTTCGTCGAGATGTTGCAACTGCACAAGTGCTGTTTCAATATCATCCTGTGTAATATCCAATTCGGCTGGCAACATGGCCAGAATTTCATCCAGCGGTTGCGACAGGTAACCATTGTCATCCAGCGCATCTATTAGCAGGCAAATTAATTGTTTATCCCGAGAGTCCAGCTGACTTAAATTTACCTGCCAGATTAAATGTTCGCGCAAATTGGGTCGTTCTGCCGCCACTTCAGAATATCCGTCATCTTCATCATCCGAAATGCCCGAAGCGGTAAAAGTGGGCTCAGCCCAGTCTTTTTCCGAGGAATGAGTGTCGTTGTCTTCGCCGGTTTTGGTTTCGGTTGTGGCGCTGGCGGCGGGGGCATCACCGTGTGCATAAGGCTGAAAAACATCCTCTTCCTCGCGTTCCAAAAATGGGTTTTCATCGAGTAGGCGGGCAGTTTCCTGATTAATTTCCAATGTGGAAAGCTGTAATAGTTTGATAGCCTGCTGCAACTGGGGCGTAAGCGTCAGTTGTTGGGATTGTCTAAGTTGAAGTGCTGCTTTCATTTTTACGCTTGAATGTGTCGGGCTTTATAGCTTGAAATTTTCGCCGAGATAGACTTTTCTCACGCCTTCATTATAGATGATTTCTTCGGGCTTGCCTTCCGCCATTACCGAGCCCGCGTTGATAATGTACGCGCGATCACAAATCCCCAATGTTTCCCGAACGTTATGGTCGGTGATTAAAACTCCGATGTCCCGCTCTTTAAGGAATTGAATGATTTTCTGAATATCCAGCACGGCAATGGGATCCACACCGGCAAAGGGTTCGTCCAATAATATAAAGCGCGGATTGGTTGCCAAAGCGCGTGCTATTTCCACGCGGCGACGTTCCCCACCGGATAAGCTGAGCGCCTGATTATTGCGGATATGCGAGATATGCAAATCATTTAATAGCGCTTCAAGTCTTTCATCTCGTTCTTCAGCCGAAAAATCTTGCAGTTCCAAGACCGCCATAATGTTTTCTGACACACTTAAACGGCGGAAAATAGATGCTTCCTGGGGTAAGTAACCCAAACCAAGTCGCGCACGCCGGTGAATAGGTAAGTGCGTAACATCCTGATTGTCAATTAAAATACTCCCTTCATCCGCGGCCACCAGGCCAACAATCATATAGAAGCTGGTGGTTTTCCCTGCCCCATTGGGGCCCAGTAGTCCCACCACTTCACCACTTCTAACCGACAATGAAACGTCATGCACCACGGTGCGCGAGCGGTAACTTTTTTTCAGGGTTTTGGTATGCAGTTCACTCATGAATTATTTTGTGAATTTTCCAGCGGGAGCGATAGTATTTTTTTGCTCATCATTGTTTGAGGGGCTAGTTTGTCCCGCTTTATTCTTGGGCTGAATAACGGCACTGACGCGCCCCGAACTCGAACTACCGCTGACATGAAATATTTCGGTTAACGTGCTGTAAGTAATATGATTTCCGCGTACTTCGTCTTTGTCGCGTTTTACTCGCGCTTGCTCAAAAAAATTTACGGTTTCATTGCTTGTGTTGTATTCAATGCGCTCTCCGTAACCTTCCACATATTCATTTACACCGTCGCGCTTTTGCTTGAAGCTGGCGAGCCGACCGGTCGCCACACAAAATTTATTGCCATTGGCATCTTCAGTCACCACCAGTTTTTCCGCAATAAAATGCAATGTTCCCTGAGTCAACTCTACATTGCCTTCAAACGTGCTAACACGCTGGGCATCATCCACATTAACGCGATCCGATTCGATATGAATGGGCTTTTCCCGATCCGCTTTTTCGGCATAGGCGGGCGTCAGCAGGCTAAAGAGTAGCGTGGCGAATATTACTAATAATTTATTTGGGCGGCGGTTCATGAATGGCTCGAACATTGGCTAACAGGTTAATCATGCCGGTTTTATTATCAATTGTCATGCCGACAGCGTGAATGGTATCGCGAGCACTGGTTAACGTAACCGGACGGTCAGTATCCGCCACATCCTGATCGGGAACAAGATGCAAATACTCGGTATTAAATTCCAGTGGCTCGCGCTCAAGATCTCCCAAACGCATTATTTTCACTTCGTTATATAAAAATACTTCATCACCGTGGCTGGTGATTTTTCCGGTATTCGCCCAACTGACTAGCGGGGCGCGACCGGGCAAGAGGCTGACAAAGCGCGGCATTTGCATATAAGTTGTATCGTCATCCTGGTAGTGCCACATTTTTTCGGTGGCCATCATATAGCGCGCTTGTCCGTTATTATCCAGCGCGACAGTGGAAAGATTATCCACGGTGAAATCAATTTCATGATTCTTTGTGGTGTCACCTTTGACGGGCATCGGCTGAACCTGCTGGTTCAGCCAGTAAGTACCCGCCAGCAACAACAAAGGCGGCAAAATCGGCAGCCAGGCACGTAAGCGCTCAAGGAGGGAAAGACCCGGTATCATTCCAAAAATGGTGCCAACTGTGTGTTCAAGGTATCTTGTGCAGACATGACAAGTTCGCATACTTCGCGCACCGCACCGTGGCCACCTTTATGCTTGGTGATGTAATGTGCATGATCCTGCACGATCGCCGGTGCGGAAGGTACGGTCAACGCCAAGCCAACGCGCCGCATCGCCGGAAGGTCCACTACATCATCCCCCATAAAAGCTGCCAATTCGGGCGCCAGTCCGAGTTTATTTAATAAATCCTGCATAGTCTCCCATTTTTTCTCAACGCCTTGATATAAATGGGTAATTCCGAGATTTCTGGCGCGCATTTCAACGCAGCGCGAGGAGCGTCCGGTGATAATGGCTAATTCAACGCCCGAGGCTTTCAGCATTTTCAGGCCGTGCCCATCAAGTGAGTTGAAGCGTTTAAATTCCTCTCCTGAATCGGAAAGATACAATCCGCCATCAGTCAAAATTCCATCCACATCAAATGCTACCAAGCGAATTGGTTTAATTTTTTCGAGCATGTTAAATCACCTTTGCACGGAGTAAGTCAAACATGTTGAGCGCGCCCACCAAACGATTTTCTGCATCCACCACCAGCATTTGGCTGATGCGATATTGCTCCATGGTCTGTACAGCTTCAACTGCCAAAGCATCGGCACTGATGCAGCGCGGGGTACGCGACATCACGGCCTCAACAGGCGTGGTACTAAAATCGAGACGTTTTTCCAGCGTGCGGCGCAAATCGCCATCGGTATAAATACCCAGCACTTTTTGCGACGCATCAACAATAGCGGTCATGCCCAAACCCTTGCGGGAAATTTCCAGCACGGCATCAGCCAAAGTTGCCTTAAGGGATACGGCAGGAATACCTGCCCCATCATGCATCACATCGCGCACATGGGTCAGCAGACGCCGTCCCAAACTGCCGCCGGGATGAGACCGCGCAAAATCTTCTTCGCCAAACCCTTTGGCATCCAACAGTGCTACTGCCAATGCATCGCCCAACGCCAAAGCCGCAGTGGTGCTGGCAGTGGGCGCTAACCCCATCGGGCAAGCCTCTTGTGCCACATAACCGTTTAAATGTGCATCGGCAACTTGTGCCAAGCTGGATTTGGCATTGCCCGTCAGGCTAATGAGCTTGGCACCCTGGCGCTTAATCACCGGCACGATGGTGAGCAATTCTTCACTTTCACCCGAATAGGAAAGCGCAATAAAAACATCCTCAGCGGTGATCATGCCAAGATCGCCGTGACTGGCTTCCCCCGGATGAACAAAGTAGGCAGGCGTGCCGGTACTCGACATCGTGGCCGCAATTTTGCGTGCGATGTGTCCGGACTTGCCCATGCCGCTAACAATGACGCGACCTTCGCAGGCCAGAATAATATTCAACGCCTGCAAAAACGATTCATCAATGCTTTGCGCCAACGCTGCTACCGCATCTGCTTCGATGCTGATTACTTTGCGCGCCAAGTCAAGTGCGTGGGGAGCTGCGGAGAGAGGTTTTTTCATGCGGGTAATTATACTCAATGAATGAGCTGACAAACTCTTGAAAATAAAAAAAGGGCACCCTAAGGTGCCCTAAAAAAGGAGTCGGGGAGACTCCAGGAGGAGACTGGTTCTAGAGGTTGTAAGCGCGCTCGCCGTGGACTGCAGTATCCAGACCTTCGCGTTCGTCTTCTTCTTTAACACGCAACCCGATAGTTAGATCAACCACTTTGTAGCAGATGAAAGCAACGACACCGGACCAGATCACTGTGGTCAATACCGCTTGAGCCTGAATCCACACTTGACTGCTGATCGAGGTATCAACGATGGTGTTGTTAACGTAATCCACGATGCCGGTGCCGCCCATGCTCCAAGTGTTAAACACACCGGTGAGCAAGGCACCCAGGATACCGCCGATGCCGTGAATACCGAACACATCGAGGGAGTCATCCGCACCCAACAGCTTCTTCAGACCCGTTACACCCCAGAAGCAAGTTACACCAGCCAAAGCGCCGATTGCCAAGCCGCCACCAATGCCTACCCAACCACAAGCGGGAGTGATCGCAACTAAACCTGCAACCGCACCGGATGCTGCGCCCAGCAAGCTAGGCTTGCCTTTCAGCAACCATTCAGCACCTACCCAAGTGATCACTGCTGCTGCAGTAGCAAACAAAGTATTAGCAAAAGCCAAGGTTGCAGTACCGCCCGCTTCAAGTGCTGAGCCGGCGTTGAAACCAAACCAACCCACCCACAGCAACGAAGCACCGATCATGGTCATTACCAGGTTATGCGGAGCCATCGCCTCTTTGCCGTAGCCGATACGTTTGCCCACCATATACGCACCTACCAAACCGGCAATCGCCGCGTTGATATGCACCACCGTACCACCGGCAAAGTCCAGCGCGCCTTTTTGGAACAACCAACCTGCAGTAGCGGTAGCAGCTTCAGCGGCAGCCGCATCAGTGTACGCATCAGGACCCGCCCAGAACCACACCATGTGTGCGATAGGCAAGTAGGCGAAGGTGAACCACAGTGCCGAGAACAGCAGCACAGCGGAAAACTTCATACGCTCAGCGAAGGCACCCACGATCAGCGATACCGTGATGGCTGCAAACGTTGCTTGGAAAGCCACGAAAGCAAACTCGGGAATGTATACACCTTTGCTGAAGGTTGCCGCGTTAGCGACGGCACCCGAGACCGGATCAAAGACACCTTTCAGGAACAAGCGATCAAATCCACCGATAAAGGCATTGCCGGTGGTAAACGCCAGCGAGTAGCCGTAGATTGCCCACAACACAGAGATTAGCGCGAAAATGCTGAATACTTGCATGAGGATAGACAGCATATTCTTGCTGCGCACCAGGCCGCCGTAGAACAGCGCCAGACCGGGGATGGACATCATGATGACCAACACGGTGGCAATGAGGATGAAGCTGGTGTCACCTTTGTTCGGAACCGGTGCGGGTGCAGGTGCAACCTCTACAACAGGAGCAGCTTCTACAGCCGGAGCTGCTTCCATTGCCGGCACTGCAACTGCGGCTGCGGGTGCCGGAGCAGCCTCTTCAGCAAATACGGGTGCCGCCAAGCCACTCAGCGTGACCAACAGCATAAGAGAAGCGATTAGTTTCTTCATTTCATATCTCCTTAAAGGGCTTCAGGGCCGACTTCGCCAGTGCGGATACGCAACACTTGCTCCAGTGGCTGCACGAAAATTTTACCGTCGCCGATCTTGCCGGTTTGGGCGGCTTTCTCGATTGCCTCGATGACTTGATCTAGCATGTCGGCTTTGATGGCGGCCTCCAGTTTGATCTTGGGTAGGAAGTCCACGACATATTCGGCACCGCGATACAGTTCGGTATGCCCCTTTTGCCGACCAAAGCCTTTGACCTCGGTGACGGTGATGCCTTGTACGCCAATGGCGGATAAGGCTTCGCGTACTTCGTCCAGCTTAAACGGCTTGATGATTGCTGTGACCATTTTCATTTTCAGTCTCCTTAATGTTTTACGCTTCTCTCGTTTATCCCCTCGCCCGCAAACGGGAGAGGGTTAGGGAGAGGGGTGATTAAAATGCGCGGCTGAGAGATAACACAGCGGTGGTTTTTCCGAGCTTGTTACCCTGTACGGTGTAAACAGGTTTTGCGTTGGTACCGCTGATTGCCAGTCCCGCTACATAGCCGCTGAAATCCTTGCTTGCGGACACTTTAAAATCCAAGTACGAGAGTGAAGCATCTCCGCTGCCTTTATTGGCGCCAGCGAAAATTTGCGTTCCCACATGGCCGCCCAAGACTACCCCTTGGTCAGCCAGGGTATAACTGGCGTTGACTTCCGGGTAAATCGTACCGCCGGCTTTGGCCACGCCAAAAGTATCTCCCAATGAATAAGAAAGTTTGGCAGTAACGATGGAATAGCTGACTGCAGCATAGAGTTCATTGGTATCGGCTGTGGTCGCTCCCGCAGCATATTTTCCGGGATAGTTGTAGCGCAGAAAACCGACATCCAGTCCCAGATCACCGATGGGCATTTTGTAGCCGCCGTAAGTGTCAATTTCTGTTCCTGAGTTTGGAATGCCAACGTCACCCAATGTGCTGATGCTTGACCCCCAAACGCCTACATACAAACCGCTTGAATGCGCAAGATCAAAACCACCCTGAATGGCGGGTTTCGTTCCGGTTTGTGAAATTCCACGATACAGGTAGTCACTGACCAAGCTCACATTCGAGCTGGGTGTAAAATCGGATGCGGGAGCATCTTCAGCCATCACCGGAAAAGCAAATGCAGCACCTAATGCAACAACGAGTAATTTAGTCTTCAGCATGATGTTTCCTTTTCTATTAAGTTAAAAAACCGGGATCAATCTAAAAATAATTTCTCCACGAACTCCTATCAGCAGAATTCATGCCAACATTATAACTAATTGATTATGATATATAATATATTGAGATAATTTAATGCGTGCGCGCTATCGCACTATTTTTAAGCGTAATTATTGCGCTACGCACACAAGCGGTGCACTAGCTGAATTTTGTTACACTACCGGCCTTACCCATAAATTCATACATTAGAGATCGCCATGTTGAACAGCAATTTTTTTGAAGAAATGTCCGCCAAGTTAAATGACGCAGTTGCCAACAGTCCCGCTAAAGATTTCGAAAGAAATGCGCGCGCTTTACTCGCACAGGGTTTTTCAAAACTCGATTTGGTCTCGCGCGAAGAATTTGAAATCCTTGAACTACGGCTGGCAAAATTGGAAGCGCGCTTAAACACACTGGAGAATTCGCGCCCGTCTGCATGAGCCTTGCGGTTCTATATAGCCGCAGCTTATCCGGCATGGATGCTGCGTTGGTTACCGTAGAGGTGCATCTTGCGAATGGCTTACCTCACTTTGCGATTGTCGGTTTGCCCGAGGCCGAAGTGAAAGAAAGCAAAGACCGCGTGCGTGCCGCTTTGCAAAACTGCCAGTTTGAATTCCCCAATCGTCATATTACGGTCAATTTAGCGCCCGCCGATTTACCCAAAGAAAGCGGCCGCTTTGACCTGCCCATCGCACTCGGCATTCTCGCCGCTTCGGGGCAAATTCCCCAGGCTCGTTTAACTGAATTTGAATACGCCGGTGAACTCGCACTCACCGGCGAACTGCGCGCCATTCGCGGCGCATTGGCAATGACATACCGCGCGGCTAATTGTGGCCGCGCATTTATTCTACCCGCGATGAATGCGCCCGAAGCCGCACTGGTTGAAGATGCGGTGGTCTATCCGGCTCATTCACTATTGGAAGTGGCCGCGCATTTGAGCGGACGCGACACGCTCACGCGCTATATTCCCGATACTCAGCCTACTCCCCCACACTATCCCGACATGCGCGAAGTCAAAGGTCAAAGTCAGTCCAAACGCGCGCTTGAAATTGCTGCTGCGGGTTCGCACAGCGTGTTGATGTCGGGGCCGCCCGGTACCGGAAAAAGTATGTTGGCCGCGCGTTTCCCCGGCATTCTGCCGCAGATGACGCAGCAGGAAGCATTGGAAAGCGCGGCTATGCAATCCTTGGGCGGCATGTTTGAAGTGGAAAATTGGAAGCGCCGGCCCTACAGGTCGCCGCATCATACGGCCTCTGCCGTGGCACTCGTGGGTGGGGGGAGTAATCCGCGTCCGGGTGAGATTTCGATCGCCATGCACGGCGTGTTATTTTTGGACGAGCTTCCCGAATTTGACCGTAGCGTGCTGGAAGTATTGCGCGAACCGATGGAAAGCGGACGCATCACGATTTCCCGTGCCGCGCGTCGTGCGGATTTTCGCGCACAATTTCAGCTGGTTGCCGCGATGAATCCCTGTCCCTGCGGTTACCTGGGGCACTACAACGGAAAATGTCGCTGCACGCCCGATCAAGTGGCGCGCTATCGCGGAAAAATCTCCGGCCCGTTATTGGATCGCATCGATATTCAAATTGAAGTGCCGGCAGTATTGCACGACGATTTAATCAAGCAGGCCGATGGCGAAACCAGTGCGGCAATACAAGCCCGCGTGGATGCCGCACGGCAACGGCAAATTATGCGCCAAAGCAAACCCAATGCCTTGTTATCGGTAACAGAAATTGATTTATATTGCGCACCTGATAACGCCAGCGAAACGCTGTTGCGCCAAGCTATCACGCGGCTGAATCTGTCCGCGCGGGCTTATCACCGGATTCTAAAAGTGGCGCGCACCATTGCCGATTTGGAAGGCAATGAAAATATTGCGATCGCCCATATCGCCGAAGCCGTGCAATACCGGCGCATGGATAAGCAGGGTTAACCCAATAAATTCATCTGTGGCTGAATTAATCTTTTCAAGATACTCACAGCAAAACAAAAGGCTCCTTGCGGAGCCCTCTGTATAATCCAACAACAAAAACGCTTACAGTTCTTTGGCGTGTTGTGCCAAATACTTTGCAACACCTTCAGTTGAAGCGTTCATGCCGGCTTTGCCTTTGCTCCAACCGGCAGGGCAAACTTCACCATGCTCTTCGGTAAATTGCAGCGCATCAACCATGCGTAGCATTTCGTCGATATTGCGTCCCAGTGGCAGATCATTTACCACTTGGTGACGCACAATTCCGGCGCGGTCGATCAGGAAAGAACCGCGGAATGCCACGCCACCTTCTGACTCAACGTCATAGGCTTTGCAAATTTCGTGTTTAACGTCGGCTACCAGAGTGTAGCCAACGTTGCCGATACCGCCTTTTTCTACCGGGGTATTTTTCCAGGCCAAGTGACTGAATTGTGAGTCAATGGAAACGCCCAACACTTCCACATTGCGTTTTTTAAATTCATCCAGACGATGGTTAAACGCGATCAATTCCGAAGGGCACACAAAGGTAAAGTCCAGCGGATAAAAGAACACCACCACATATTTACCCTTGGTGACTTTGGAAAAGGTGATGTCGGTAATTTCGTTATTGCCCAACACTGCGGTTGCGGTAAATTCTGGAGCGGGTTTGCCTACTAAAACTGCCATGGTGTTCTCCTTAAAGTTGTGGGTTGAAATTTGGTTGACTGAATTACTGGGGATTAAATTTAACGACAAGCGGAAGGGCTGTCAACTTAAATTCAAGAATTTTTTTGTTTTTCGGCATCGTGCCATTCAAATTGAATGCGGTGCAGTTGCGCGTAAACCCCATTTTTTGCCAACAATTCACGATGGGTTCCGGTCTCGGCAATCTCACCTTTTTGCATCACGACAATAAGATCGGCTTTTTCGATCGTTGAAAGACGATGGGCGATAACCAAAGTGGTGCGTCCGCGCATGAGGGTTTCCAGCGCTTCTTGCACATAACGTTCCGATTCACTATCCAAAGCAGATGTCGCTTCATCCAAAATCAACACCGGCGCGTCTTTAAGAATGGCGCGGGCAATCGCGAGGCGCTGACGCTGACCACCCGACAAGCGCACACCTTTTTCACCGACCAGTGTATTTAGGCCTTCTGGTAAATCATTAATAAATTCAATGGCATGCGCAGCCTTTGCAGCAGCGATAATTTCCGCCTCCGGCACTTCACGCATCTGTCCGTAAGCAATATTGGCTGCAATAGTGTCATTAAACAGCACTACCTCCTGACTCACCAATGCAATATTGGCGCGCAAGCTGGATAAGGTCAGGTCGGATAAATCGTAGCCGTCCAGCAAGATTCGCCCGCTGCCGGGTAAATAAAAACGCGGTACCAAATTCGCCATGGTGCTTTTGCCACTTCCGGACGCGCCCACCAGGGCCACGGTTTTTCCCGCAGGAATATCCAGACAAATATCATTCAAGGCGAGCCGGTTATCAGATTGATACGAGATGCTGACATGATCAAACACCAAATTTCCGCGTGCGCGGGCGATGCTGGATTTCCCGCTATCTATTTCACTGGCGGAATCAATTAATTCAAAAATACTTTCAGCCGCTGCCAGTCCGCGTTGCATAAATTCGCTTACGCTGGTTAAACGCTTTAACGGCGCGGTGAGCATTAACATGGCTGCCACAAACGACAGGAATCCGCCCACGCTGGAAATGTCACTTTGCGCCTTACCTATCGCCAGATAAATAACCAGCGACAAAGCCAGTGCGGCCACCATTTGCACCAGCGGCACATTGGCCACGCCGGCAGCCGCCTGTTTCATTTGGTGACGCCGCACCCAATTCACTTCTTCGTGGAAGCGCTCCTGCTCATAGCGCTGTCCGCCGAATAATTTAACCACCTTGTGCGCCGTCACTGCCTCCTCGATGACCTGCGTGATACTACCCATCGCCAACTGGGTGTCGCGGCTGGAACTGCGCAATCTTTTATTGATGGTATGAATCACAAACGCCACCAGAGGCGCCACGATCAGCGACAATAACGTAAGCTTCCAATCCAGATAAAACAACCAGCCCAGCAGGCCGAGAATAATGATCGAATCACGAATAGTGATGGTCACCACGCTGGTGGCGGCGGCGGTGACGTTGGTTACATCGTAGGTAATTTTGGAAATTAATTTACCGGTGGCATTGTCATCATAGAAACGCGTGGGCAAGGAAATTAATTTGTTGAACATTTCATTGCGTAAATCCATCACCAGTTTATTGCCGACCCAATGAATTGCATAAGAGCCCAAAAAACTGGCCACGCCGCGCACGAAAAAAATCACTAAAATAAGAATCGGCGCCCAGTGCAATACCGCGTCATCTTTGTTTACAAATGTGCCATCCAGAAAAGGTTTAAGCAGGGCGGGGAGCATAGGCTCGGTCGCTGCCGATACGGCGATACCCAGAATGGAAACCGAAAATATTTTCCAGTAGGGTTTAACGTAACCCAGCAGACGCAGATAGAGCTGTGTATTGGTCATGTTAGAAGCGCGCCCCCGGGATTATTGGGTGACGCGCTGTAAGAAGTAGAACGAAAGGAAATACAACATTCAGGCAGCATGAGAATCGCGCTGTGCCTTGTCTTTCAATAAAGTGTAGATAATTTGTGCGGCGACGGCACACGCGACATACAACAGCGCTACAAATACATATGAACCGAAATATTGCGCGACGCGTGAAGTGTATTCCGCTGCACTCATTTCGGCATAGCGGCCCGAAAACAGGAAGAAGCTGGCATTGGAAATGACAAAAGCCGCTGCACTAGACAGTGTGGCCGTGGCAATTACCGTCATCAAACTGGTTTTGCCCAAAGTGTGATGTGGGGCAATCCAGCGTCCGGCAAACCACATGACCGCATAAGCCACGCCCAGAAACCCATACGCCGGCGTCACGCACCAATCACTGGCGCCCTGCAGTCCGATTGCGTAGTAATCAATCAGTGCCGCCTCCGCCAATAATGCCGCGAAGATCCATAAGGATTTATGAAATTTGGCCAGGTATAAACCGCCCAAAAAGAACACCGCAAGTGAAGCATCCGGCAGAGCCACCGAGGAACCAAAATGGTTAAAACGTGTGGCGGCCATCGCCAGCATCAAGCCGGCCATCATTCCCCATTGTCGATTTTGCATAGTATTCATATAACCTCCTTAGTAGTTATTGCCGTTATTTGACGGCAACTTTAACAGAAAAAAAGGCCGGGCACACACGCAACGCAAGGTAAATTTGTTCCCGGAAAAATCGTAGGGTGGGCAGAAAATCCTGCCCACCCTATTTATTTAGCCTTGCAAAAGTGTGCTCAGCCCGGGCACTTATTGGTAACTTACCCCGATAAAAACAGAACGTCCCAGTGTGTTGTAGCCATGTGCCAGCATGTAATCCTGATTGAGCAGATTCTCCGCGCGCAAATTCACATTGATATGCTTATCCCAAGTGTAATTCAGGCTGGCATTAACCAGGTTGTAAGCGGGCAACGTAGTGCGCGTGAACGTGTTGATATCATAATCTTCGCGTGTGCCGTTATGTTGCCATTCGCCACCCAGTTTCCATGCGCCCATTTGCTGGGTCACTGAAACATTGGAAAATAATTTGGCGCGACGCAACAGCGATAATCCGGTTTGCTCATCACGGGGATCTTGGCGAGTAAGGGCAGCCTTTATTGCGGTCTGCTCCAGTTGCACAGCATAGCTTGCTTCAACGCCATTAATTCGGGAGGAATTCAGATTTTGCAATGTCCAGGTATTATCTGCTGCAATTAAGTCGCTGATTTTATTGTCAAAATATATGATATCGAATTGCTGTTGTTGCCGGGCGTAATGTACAGCGACTTCCTTATTGATGGATTTTTCAGGCTGCAGATTGTCATTGGCTCCCCAACCTGCAGGTGCAAATAAATCGTTAAATGTGGGTGCTTTATACGCGGTGCTGAGATTGGCGGAAAAACGCCATGCTTCACTGATTTCAATCCCATAACCCAGCAAGCCGGTATTGGCATTTCCAAAATCCGAATAGCGATCATGCCGGACATTTACTTGCACTTGCTGAATACCATAATTGCCGGTGTAGCCAGCCAACAATGAATTCACTTGGCGGGCGGTTTTCGTATACGCATTGTTACTGCTTATATGCTGATCAAGGCGCTCAACACCCAGCAGTACTGTGCTACTTGAATTCAACGCCAGCGTATTTTGCCAGGCTAATTGATTGCTTGTAGAACTAAGGCTGCTATTGCTAATGCCATTAGTCGCACTTTGCAAATCATCCAGCCCCTGAGAAAGATTTAGCCTGCTATGCCAAGAGCTGGCCAATTGATTTTCAGAGCCGATAGAAATTTTTTGAAGCTTGGATTTTGAAGTGTCGATATCTGTTGCCGATACACCCCAACCATATTTGTCATATTGAATTTTTCCTTCGCTTGTATACGCGGTTGCGAACAGGTTATGACCTTCACCCAAGGTTTGTTTGATATTTGCGGAAAGGCTCAAATTGTCATAACCATCAGCATCGGGATTGGCGGTATCGACCAGACCCGCATTAATTGCCGATACTCCATCCGTCATAAACTTGGCAACTTGCACATTAAATGAAGTATTCGCTAATTCTCCCCCGTAACCGGCTGAAACACGTTTGGTGTTTTGTGATCCGATGCCCCCGCTTACGTTAAATGCCGGTACACCTTTGCCGCGTCTGGTGAAAATTTGAATCACTCCGCCAATGGCCTCCGAGCCATACAAACTGCTCACATTGCCGCGCACCACTTCGATGCGTTCAATCTGATCCAGCATAATCTGGTCGATGGCAGTAGCTCCCGAGGTTGCGGAGTTAATCCGCACACCATCCAATAACACCAAGGTATGACTGGAATTAGTACCGCGCATAAAAAGGCTGCTTTGTTTGCCGATCCCGCCGCTTTGATAGATTTCAACACCGGCCAAATTTTTCAGCAAGGCGGGTACATCCACTGCCTGAGAATTTTGAATGTCCTGCTGATTCACAACCGTGGTATCTACAAGAGATCGTTTTAATGGCCGGGCAACGCGAGTTGCCGTGATCACCACTTCATCGATTGATTCTATTGATTCTGCCAGCGCAATAGGTGAAGCCGCACATAGCAGTGCGGCAATTAGATATTTTTGTTTCATTTGAATTTCCCGAATAAATCCCAAGCGTCCCCGTTGGAATATTAATAAAATCAGGAGAATAGGGCGGGTGAGAAGCCGGGCGCAAACGGAAAGGACGTTCACAAGCTTGGATGCGCGCCACCCGCAGCATCTCCTGTACGTTTGGGCATCGCAAAAAAATAATTTTCGAAGCTAGGCAAGGCGCGAATAAAAAATGACGACGAGGCATACAGAAAATATGTGAGAAGTCATTTATTACGAGCAACGCAGCATAGCGATGAAAATTTGATTTTTTGAGGTGCCCAATACTTTCAGGCCGGTATCCGGGCTCACAAGTCTTGATTTGCCGCCTTCCCATGATTGCTCACAGTGGCCTAATGACAAACCCACACTTGCTTACCGTTGCGGGGGCAGCACAGGTATTAAACCTGTTTCCCGTTTAACTAGGTAACATACGTCATCCAGCACCTTAAAGCGGCGCGCATTGTAGCAGAGCGCAAGCCTTGTTATGATGTTTAGCAAAGCACATGTAAAACCCCCCGTTACCATTTGACTAAATAAGATTTTTTAATCTATAGTGTGAACTATGCAAAACGAACTAAACATTTTAGAAACAAAACTCGACCAACTGGTGGAACTCACCAAACGCTTGCGCGGAGAGAACCACCAACTCCGCCAAGAACTCGCTGAAGCCCAAAGTCAGGCACGTCACAGTGACGATAAAGTCAAGCAGGCTAAAATTCGCCTGGAACAAATTCTCGCTAAACTTCCCGAAGAAACTATATGAGCGGCAATAAAGTAAATACTCTGGATATTAAAATTCTGGATCGCGAGTTTCGCGTTGCCTGCCCGGAAGATGAAAAAGTAGAGTTACTGCAAGCAGTTGAATACATTGATAAAAAAATGTGCGAGATTCGTGATGCAGGGAAAATTAACTCGGTGGAGCGAATTGCCATCATGGCGGGATTGAATATCGCCCACGAATTACTCACCACCCGTGTCGGTGGGGGTATTGATCTGGGCGATTACAAGCGTAGAATGCAAAGCATGCAGCAGAAGGTTGATGCTGCTTTACTGGAACAGGATAAATTATTTTAAAGAGGCAATGCCCATTTGACTAACCCGGCAAAATACGCCGTTAAGTCATTGCATATAGGTTTGCCCCCTGCGGTGTTCGTCAGACTCATAATTCTTTGAACCAATAAGCGATTGCTTAGGTTGCGACCCACACAGTTACTGTTGCGAGCGTCCCCTGCGGATGCACCTGATGTAACCGGGAACCGACCCTCTTGAACCCAGGTTCAAGACATTGAGTCAACGGCACAGGCGGGGGACTTTATTCAGTGCGACCTTTACGGGTCGCACTTTTTATTTATAGAAAGTAAACATGCGCTACTGGCTAATGAAATCCGAACCATCCGATGTGAGCATCGATGATCTTGCCGCTTTACCCAATCAAACGGTTGCTTGGTATGGCGTGCGCAATTATCAGGCGCGCAATTTCATGCGCAATCAAATGGGCATCGATGATGGGGTGATGTTTTATCACTCTAATTGCAAAGTGCCGGGTATCGCCGGTATTGCCAAGGTCAGTGCGCTTGCTTATCCCGATGCCACGCAGTTTGATGTCAAAAGTAAATACTTCGATCCTAAAGCAACGCCGGAGCAACCACGCTGGTTTAATGTTGATGTGCAATTGGTAAAAAAAGTGGCCTTGATTCCGTTGGATGAGCTGCGCCAACATCCGCAACTTGCCGCCATGCGTACTTTGCAGCGCGGCAATCGTCTTTCCATTACCCCGCTCGATCCAAGTGAATGGACTTATATTATTGAGAATTTGGTGCGCGATTAATGGAATGGATGGTTGCGTATTTGATGCTGGGCGCAATTGCCGGATTTTTAGGCGGAATGTTTGGTATTGGCGGGGGCACGGTATTGGTTCCCATCCTGCTGATGTTATTTGAAGCGCAGCATTTCAATCCCGAAAATGCCATGCATTTGGCGCTGGGCAGCGCTATGTCGGTAATCATTTTTACCGCGCTGGCGAGTACGCGAAAACATCATCAACTTGGCGCGGTAAATTGGCGTGTCGTGTTCGGCATCAGTCCGGGGATTTTTCTGGGAACAGCGCTGGGTGCGTTTTTTGCCGCCCGCTTTTCCACGAACTTTTTGACTATATTTTTCAGTCTATTTTTAGTGTTTGCCGCGACGCAAATTCTGCTGGATATCCGTCCGCATGCCGCGCGCCAACTTCCCGGATTTTCCGGGTTAACGCTGGTAGGAACCTTCACCGGCTGGCTCAGCACCCTGGTTTCCGTGGGGGGCGGCACGATTACCGTGCCCTTCTTAATCTGGTGTAATTTGTCGTTACGCAATGCGATCGGCACGGCTTCTGCTATCGGCTTTCCGATCTCGGTGGGCGGCACTTTGGGCTATATCTTTACGGGTTTGCATAGCGCCGGTTTGCCGCAGCCAAGTCTGGGCTATGTGTATTTACCCGCCATGTTGGGGTGTGCCGCCGCCAGCGTGATTACGGCACCCATGGGAGCCAAAGCCGCACACCGAATCAATGTAGCGTTGTTGCGAAAAATCTTTGCGGTGATGTTATTGGGCTTGGCGATTAAGATGCTTTTTAAAGTGCTGGTTTAATCCAGCTGACTCACTTGGGTTCAATTTGCGACAGATGCTGCGAGACTGAAAACCACGCACCCAGCCAGCCCAGATAGGATGAAAATAGTAGCAAAGTGAAACTATCGCCGAGCGAAAGATGCTTAAGGCTAAAACTGCTTGCGTACAACTGTGCGAGTCCCGCCAGACTGTAGTTTAACAACGCCAAACTGCTTGCGATAATTAACCAGGCAGCGGCGCCACCCAGCAGGCCTTGCACTAATCCGAAATATAAAAACGGACGGCGAATAAAGCCATTGGTCGCACCGATTAACTTGGAGACTTCAATCTCATCGCGCTGCGTCAAAATTTGTAAGCGAATCGTATTGAAGGTAATGGCAACCAGGGCAAAACTCAACATGACCGCTAAAATTAACACTGCCATGCGCGCAAATTTTAGCAAGGCCTCCAGCTTGTGTGCCCATGCTGAATCCATTTGCACATGCTCGAATTGACTCCACGATTTTAGATCATCGCGCAGTAATTCCAGCTTTTGCGCATCCAGCGCAAGCGGATAAATAATAAACGCATCAGGCAAAGGATTCTGCGTCAAACCTCCGATCACATCGGCTAATCCGGTACTTTGCTGCAACTGCTTCAGGGCCAAATCACGCGGTACAAATTCGATGTGATCTATCGCGGCATGCTCTTTTAAACGTCGGGCCACTTTGGCAATTTCTTCCTGATTTGTACCCAGTTCAACAAAGGCACTTATTTGCGGCGTACCGGCAAGTTGATCCGCTAATCCCTGCACATTTTTTAACAGCACATAGCCGCCGATGGGCAGACTCAACGCAATGCCGATCACCAGAATATTCAGCAAGCTGCTGACCGGGGTTTGCAGCAAACGCCGCAACGTAAATTTGATCACTTGTAGATGTTGAATGATTGCGTTTTTCATACTTTTAGCTCCCCGTGTTGCAGATGCAAAATGCGTGCGGGAAATTTCTGCAGCATGGTTTCATCATGGGTGGAGATCAGCAGGGTCACGCCCACCTGATGAAAGGATTTAAATATCTCCATGATTTCATTGGAGTATTCTGAGTCCAGATTGCCGGTGGGTTCGTCGGCCAGCAATACAGTGGGACGATTTACGATGGCCCGCGCGATACACAAGCGCTGCTGTTCGCCGCCGGACAGGGCAATAGGATTGGACTTTTCGCGTTTAAGCAGGCCCACTTTATCCAGCGCAGCATGTACCCGTTTGGTGCTTTCACGGTGATCGAAACCGCAAATTTGCAAGGGCAGCATCACATTTTCGAACACGTTCCGGTCAAACAGTAACTTGTGATCTTGAAATATCAGCCCCAGATTACGACGCAAATAGGGAAGGGCTGCGCTTTTAAGCGTTTTGATATTTTGTCCTTTTACCAGCACGCTGCCGCTGGTGGGGCGCTCGATGGCGGCGATTAATTTAAGTAAAGTGCTTTTACCGGCGCCGGAATGTCCGGTTAAAAACACCATTTCTCCGGCGGCAATTTCAAAGCTTAAATTTTTTAACGCCTCGTATCCGCCTTGGTAGCGCTTGTATACCTGATTGAATTTAATCATTATTCTGCCCCAGCAACGCCGCCACAAAATCTTCCGCAACAAAGGGACGCAGATCGTCCAGCCCTTCACCCACGCCGATAAAGCGCACCGGAATAGGATGTGCGTTGGCGATAGCGGCTATCACACCGCCTTTGGCGGTGCCGTCCAGTTTGGTTAAAACGAGCCCGGTGACATTGAGTGCCTCGTCAAACGCTTTTACCTGACTCAATGCGTTTTGCCCGGTGTTGGCATCCAGCACCAGTAACACTTCATGGGGAGCTTCGGGTAAGACTTTGGCAATAACACGTTTTACTTTTTTAATTTCTTCCATCAGGTGCGCCTGTGTGGTTAGGCGTCCTGCGGTATCGGCCAGCACCACATCAATGCCGCGTGCCTGGGCAGCATTCACCGCATCGTAAATAACCGCTGCGGCATCGCCGCTTTGCTGGGCAATCACCGTGACATTATTGCGCGCCCCCCATTCCATTAATTGCTCGCGTGCCGCAGCGCGGAAAGTGTCGCCCGCCGCCAGCAATACCGACTTGCCCTGCATCTGAAAATATTTTGCCAGCTTGCCGATAGACGTTGTCTTGCCCGCGCCATTGACGCCGCACAGCATGATGACAAAAGGTTTATGTCCCTCGATGATCAGGGATTGTGTCAGCGGCGCCAGCAATTTGAGTAGGGCGTGCGCCAGTGCGTCTTTGAGCTGTGCCGCTTCGGTTAATTTTTGTTCCTTTACTTGGCGGCGCACATCTGCCAGCAACAAATTGGTGGCGTCCATGCCGACATCCGAGGTGATCAGGATGGTTTCCAGTTCATCGTAAAGTTCGGCGTCAATGCGACCGCCGCGACTGAATAATTCGGAAAGTTGATTGCCGGTGCGCGCTAAACCCTGCTTTAAACGACCCAGCCAGCCGGTCTTTTCCGGTGTGCTTTCAGTCGTCTGTGCGGGAGTGGATTTTTTTAGAAAACTAAACATATGAGCATTTTGCCTGTGGTCGAAAACCCATAAAATGGCGCATAATGCGCGCCCTTTGCGGCGCTGTTTTGCCGCCGGCGGCATTTTATTCTGATTGAACTCACTTGGGCTAGATATATGCGCATAAGAATATTTAATTTTTGCTGTGGCTTGCTGTTGTTAGTGCCTTTTTCGATACAGGCCGAAGTGTTTGAAAAGACCCTGGGCAACGGTCTAAAAGTCATTGTTAAAGAAGACCATCGCGCACCGGTATTGGTGCAGCAAGTCTGGTATCGCGCGGGCAGCATGGATGAACGTACCGGCACTACGGGCGTTGCGCATGTGCTGGAACACATGATGTTTAAAGGCACCAAGAGCGTGCCGATGGGCGAGTTTTCCAAACGCATCGCGGCAGCCGGCGGGCGCGAAAATGCTTTTACCAGTTACGATTACACCGCGTACTTTCAGCAATTACACAAATCCAAGTTACCGCTTGCGATGCAGCTGGAGTCAGACCGCATGCACAATCTGCAATTAACGGCTGAAGAGTTCGGCAAAGAAATCCGGGTGGTTATGGAAGAGCGCCGTATGCGCACCGACGATGAACCGCATGCGTTGATGTACGAAAAACTGATGGCGACAGCCTATCAGGAGCATCCCTATCAGCATCCCATTATCGGTTGGATGAATGATCTGGAAGCGATGACCGCCGCCGATGCGCAGGAGTGGTACAAAAGCTGGTATGCGCCGAATAATGCGGTGCTGATTGTGGCGGGCGATGTGGACGCAAAAGCAGTCTTTAAATTGGCCGAGCAAAATTACGGCAAGATCAAAGCGCGCCCGTTGCCGGTTCGCAAAGCCTACCGGGAATCGCCACAGTTAGGCATTAAACGCCTGACCCTTAAAGCGCCCGCCGAGTTGCCGCATCTCATCATGGCGTATCACACCCCCACGCTTAAGAACGCAGAAACCGACACGCTGCCTTACGCGCTGGATGTTTTGGCCGGGATACTGGATGGCAATGAATCGGCGCGTATGAATACCGCTTTGGTGCGTGAACAGCAGATTGCCAGCGAAATTGGCGCGGGCTATGACAGTACCGGCCGGGGGCCGAGCATGTTTGTATTGGAAGGCACACCTTCGGCAGGCAAGTCGGTGGCAGATTTGGAAGCGGCAATTCGTGAACAGTTGCTCAAGCTTATTCGCGAGGGTGTCAGTGCGGAAGAGTTGCAGCGGGTCAAGGCGCAGGTGACGGCGAACGAAGTTTACAAACTGGATTCTGTGTTCTATCAGGCCATGCAGATCGGTCAGATGGAGAGTATCGGGCTGGGTTACAAAGTGCTTCCGGTCATGCTGAAAAAGCTTCAGGAAGTTACGGCGCAACAGGTGCAGGACGCCGCCCGTGAAATATTAAAAGATGACAATTTAACGATCGCGGTACTCGATCCGCAACCGCTGTCAAATAAACCCAAAAAAGCCGGAGGCAATATTCATGCGCACTAATTGGCCAATCATGCGAACAGGGGTGATATTTTTATCATTAATAATCAATGCGTTATATTCAAGCGCTAGTGCAACACCCACTATTCAACACTGGCAGGCTGCCAGTGGCGCGCGTGTCTATTTTGTGGAAAATCACGACTTGCCGATGCTGGATGTGGCGGTTACTTTTCCGGCGGGTAGCGGCTTTGACGATCCGGCCAAGCTTGGCGTGGCAGGATTTGTGAATGGTATGTTGGATGCCGGAACTGACGGTTTAAACGAAGATGAAATTGGCCGCAAGTTGGCGGATATTGGCGCGCAAAAGGCGAGCCAATTTGACCCGGATCGCGCCGGTTTAAGCATGCGTACGCTGAGCTATCCCGCACAACGGGAAGTTGCTCTGGACATTTTAGCGCGCATGTTACAGCGTCCGCTATTTCCCGAGGCGATCTTGGCACGCGAAAAAGTTCGCCTGATTGCCGCGTTGAAAGAAGCCGAAACGAAACCGGAAAGTATTGCCGCCAAAGCCTTTGGCAAAGCGGTATTTGCGATGCATCCCTATGGAACTTCAATTGAAGTTCCGGATGTGGAAAAAATTCAACGCGCCGATTTGGAAAATTATTACCGCAGTCATTACGCGGCCAAAGCCGCCGTGGTTGCGCTGATGGGCGACCTTACCCGCGCGCAGGCCGAAGCCATTGCCCAACAACTGACCGAAAAATTGCCGGACGGCGCAGCGTCAACTCAACTTCCTGCGGTGACCATACACATTCAAAGCAGTGAACAACGCATCGCGCATCCGGCCAGTCAAAGTCATATTTTGATCGGTACGCCGGGCGTCGCACGCAGCGATCCGGATTATTTTCCGCTGTATGTCGGTAACTATATTTTGGGCGGTGGCGGTTTTGTATCGCGACTGATGAACGAAATTCGCGAGAAGCGTGGCATGGCTTATAGCGTGTACAGCTACTTTATGCCGATGCAGCAACCCGGGGCGTTTCAGATTGGTTTGCAAACCAAAAAAGAACAAGCTGACGAAGCGCTCAAACTAACGCGTGCCACACTGCGCGAATTTGTTGAGAAAGGCGTTAGCGCCAAAGAGCTGCAAGCGGCCAAAGACAACATCATCGGCGGCTTTCCTTTGCGCATTGATAGCAATAAAAAAATACTTGAGTATCTAAGCGTGATCGGCTTTTATAATTTGCCGTTGAATTATCTGGATGATTTCACTGTCCAAGTGGGCAGGGTAAGCGCCGCGCAGATTCACGATGCATTTAAACGGCGCATTCATCCCGACGCAATGGCAACCGTCGTTGTGGGTGCGCCGGAGGTTAAGTAATAGTGGCGATGAATAAAGTAAGAATTATTGGCGGCTCGCATCGGCGTCGCCTGATTGAATTCCCCGATGCGGAAGGACTGCGTCCCACCCCGGACCGGGTGCGTGAAACCCTGTTCAATTGGCTGGGACAGACGCTGGATGGACGCCGCTGTTTGGATCTGTTTGCCGGTAGCGGTGCACTGGGTTTTGAAGCAGCTTCGCGCGGGGCGCAAGAGGTGGTGATGGTGGAGCGAAATCGTAGCGTCTACCGCACCCTGCAGGATAACCTGAAAAAATTGGGTTTTTTGAATGTGGCGCTACATAGCGCGGATGGGCTAGAATTCGTATCCCGGCAAAACGGGCTGTTTGATGTCATATTTCTTGACCCGCCGTTTGATAGTGATTATCTGTCAAAATTATTACCGTTATTAATCAATAAGTTGGATAATAGCGGCTGTGTATATGTTGAGAGCGGAGTCGCTTTTGTGGCGGACGGAGCCTGGCAAATTGTTAAGCAGGCAAGAGCCGGCGCAGTGTTTTACCAATTATTGCAACATCAAAATACATGATAAGAGTTGTTTACCCCGGAACGTTTGATCCCATTACCTGCGGGCATGAAGATGTGGTGCGGCGAGCTGCAGGCCTGTTTGGCGAAGTGATCGTTGCCGTGGCGGAAAGTCGCAGCGGAACTTTGTTTTCGTTAAATGAGCGGGTGGCAATGGCTCAGGAAGTATTCAAAGATTTCTCCAACGTGCGCGTGGAAGGTTTTAATGATTTGCTGATGAATTACGTGCGGGCTAAAGATGCGCGGGTAGTATTGCGCGGCTTGCGTGCCGTGTCTGATTTCGAATACGAATTTCAAATGGCCGGCATGAACCGCAGTTTGCATCCCGACGTGGAGACGGTTTTTTTAACCCCAGCCGAGACCTATACTTTTATTTCGGCCAGTATGGTGCGGGAAATTTCGCGCTTCGGGGGGGATGTGAGCAAGTTTGTTTCACCCTCGGTGGTGCAAAAACTAAAAGATAAAAAATCAACTTAATATAAATAGAGGAGTAGAAAATGGCATTAATTATTACCGACGAATGTATTAACTGTGACGTATGCGAGCCCGAGTGCCCGAATGAGGCGATCACCCAGGGCGAAACAATTTATGTCATCGATCCCAAAAAATGTACCGAATGCGTGGGGCATTACGACACGCCACAGTGCGTTGAAGTTTGTCCGGTAGATTGCATTCCGACCGATCCTGCAAATGTGGAAAGCAAGGCGCAGCTGCAAGCCAAATATGAAAAATTGATGGCCGCCAAAAAATAAAATCTACAACTATAACAAATGGTTGCGGTAATAAGTATAAGTAATAATGCACACCAAGCCGGATAACTTCCGGCGGCGTAAGATAAGTCCTTTCGGGCGGATACAATTATACGTATCCGCCGGATATCTCTGCCCTATTCAACATTTTTTCATGTTCAATGTGCTTGGGCTCAAACTGAATTATTAGGCATTCGACATGAGCTTAAACATTCATATTCCCAAATTCAGCCTATTTAAGTCGGGCTATAAACCGCTTTGGATTTTACTTGTGGTGGCAATGGGTTTGCTGCTGCTGGGTGAGCGCGTGTTTTTCAATTTGCGCGAAGCGGTTAAGACAAATCAAAAAGACCAAATTTCAGCAATCGGCAAATTAAAAGCCAATCAAATTCGTGACTGGCTGGATGACCGTCATTCTGATATTCGAACTTTGTCGGAAGATTCCTATTTCGCGCGCGATGTAGACAAATGGTTGTTGTCAGGACGTACCGATCAGGAGCAAAGCGAACGGATAAAAAATCGTCTGGAAGCTTTTATTGATGCGCATCACTATCACGCCATATATTTGTATGACGCGCAGGGACAACTGGTCATGCTGGGCGGGAAAAGTAATCGCTATCAGGAGGATATGAGCGACATAGCACGGCAAGTTATGCTTTCCGGTCGGGTGTTTTTTGTTGATTTGCACAAACATATCGATCCGCAACTCCCGATAAGTTTGGGATTTATGAGTCCATTTAAACTGAAAAATAGATCGGTTGGGGCCATCTATTTTGCCGAAAATCCGGATAGTTATCTTTATCCCTTAATTGAAAGCCGACTGCTCAGCAGTACCACTGCGGAGACGCAACTAATTCGGGCTGAAGGTGAACATGTGCGATTTTTAACCCGGTTACGCAGCAGTATTAGCGCACCACTGGATTTCAGTCTGCCTTTAAGCACACCCGATCTGGACGCGGCTCAGGCTTTGCAGGGAAAACACGGTTTACTGGAGCATGCCCACGACTATCAGAAAATAGGCGTACTTTCGTTTGCCACGCCAATACAGGGCACGCTCTGGGTGCTGATTTCCAAAGTGGCCGAAGAGGAAGCTTACGCATTGGTAAACCGGATTGTATGGATTGCCGGGATGGTTTCGATTATCATTTTTTCGATTGGCAGCGCATGGTTCTGGCAGTGGTGGCGACGTGAACAGACCCTTCAGTTGTCCTCCGTATTGGAACAAAAACTGCGCGCCGATGAAGCGTTATTAAAAATTGAATCGCAGTACCACAATCTTTTTGATAATGCGGCAGTGCCTATTCTGGAAGAAGACTATTCCCGCGTAAAAGCAGGATTTCGAGCCCTGTCAGCGCAGGGTGTGACTGATTTTCGCGATTACTTCGAGAAACATCCTGAAGAGGTAAAAAAATATTCAGCCATGATTCAGATTGTGGCGATTAACAAGCCGGGGCTGGATTTTTTAGGTGCCAGCGACAAAGGCAAATTGGTAAATTATCTTCCGCAATTTTTTGTCGAGGAATCCTGGCCTCAATTTACCCGTGAGCTGGTGGCACTTGCCGAAGGCGCTATGTATTTCGAGTATGAAGTTGCCATGCGTAATGGAACGGGCGAGCGCCGCGACTTGCTGCATAAATTATCGGTTGCCGCCCCCAGTAGCGAAACGCTGGATCGGGTGCTGATTTCCTTTATCGATATCACCGAGCGCAAACAATCCGAGTCGCGCGTCAACTTTTTGGCTTACCACGACCGCTTAACCGCGCTTCCCAATCGCGCATTATTTTTTGACCGCCTATCGCAAGCCATGTCCCAAGCAAGGCGCAGCGGGAAAAATGTTGCCCTGGTATTTTTGGACTTGGACGGCTTTAAACCGATCAACGATATTCACGGGCATGAAGCGGGAGATGTCGTGTTAAAAATAGTCGCACAGCGTCTATTATCCTGCGTTCGTGCGGTGGATACCGTTGCGCGTTTAGGCGGGGATGAATTCGCAATTATCGTCGGCGAAATGGAAAATCCGACCGAAATTGAACGCGTTACCGAGCAAATCTTGCAGGCATTTACCCAGTTATTAATGCTGCCCAATGGCCAACAATGTGTGGTGGGTGTCAGTATGGGAATCAGTCTTTATCCCGACAACGGCGATGAGATGGACAGCCTGCTGGCCGCTGCAGATGCGGCAATGTATGACAGCAAACACAGCGGCAAGAATACCTACACCTACTTCGGAGGAACACCCCACGATATTCGGGATGGCGACTCATGGATCGTATTCGATGACGCGCACCTTGTCGGAATCGCGGAAATTGACGAGCAGCATCAGGAACTGGTGCGAATGGTGAATCGCTTAAATGGCGTCATTAAAAACCGCGAGGGCGATGCGGTGGCTTTGTTGTTATACGATGAATTACTTGAATATACGGCGTTCCATTTTGCCGCAGAACACCGACTGATGGAAAAAGTCGGCTTCCCCAACCGGGAAAAGCATGATCAGGAACATGCTCATTTGGTTAGCGAAGCCGTGCATTTTAAAGCGCGTTTAACGCGGGGTGGGGATTTGCTGGCGTTGCAATCAATCAAGGATTGGCTGCTCAATCATATTCAGTATTCGGATAAACCGATGGCGCAATATTTGCGCTCCAAGGGGCTGCGCTAAAACTTCTCCGGCAGCCCCCTGGCAACACAATAAGCTTAATTATCCGCCGGAACCGACATACCGTACTGCAAAATACCTTGCACGTTCATATAAATCGATTTGGGGAGATTTTTGCCATGATCAAGTTTGGCACCTTTCAGGTATGCACCTTTAAACGCAACATCTTCCAATTGGGCTGAAGCAAAATTAGCCCCGCATAAGCTGGCATTGTTAAGTTTGGCGCTACTTAGATTGGCGAAGCTAAAATTGGCATAGTTTAAATTTGCACCTTCCAATTCTGTTTTATAGAGCAGGGCATCGCGAAAAGTAGATCCGGAAAGATCGGCACCGTTCAGTTCTGTGCCCGTTAAATCCACGTTATCAAAATTTACTCCGGAAAGATTCAAACCGCTTAAGTTGACGTCTTTTAAATCAACCTTTCCTTCCTTGGTTTTCGGCAATTTTTCTTTGGCGTTGGCTAGCGTATCTCTTGCCGCGACAAGATTTTTTCCCAATAAAACGATGAATTGGTTTTTGGTTTGGGATTGTCCATTCTGCGGCCTTTCGTTTTTGGCGATTATTCTGAGCTTGTCCAATTTATCCATATCTACCGCAACACTGCCGCGCCACTCGATACAGGCAGATGCCGCATCCGGTTGTTCCGCACCCGCAGGGATAGTAAATGCGGCCAAGGAAAAAATACAACCTATTGTTAATATTGACTTATATTGCATATTGCGCTCCCTTAAATAATCGAAATTAGCTGATGGTGCATTGCCAATATAGCAAAAGATTTCGTTAGGGAGGATAAAAATTGCAAAAGAATTCAGGTTTGACACACGCCACAGTAAAAACTGGAACGCTGCCCCTGTTTGATTTGCTTGAGGACATTTCCACAGCGCCGGCATGCTTCCCCGCCGCGCCCGTACACCCAGTAATGCTGCTGAAAATATCCCTGCTTACCGTCGCTATCCACATAGTCGCGCAGACTGCTGCCCCCCAATTTTATGGACTCACTGAGAGTGGCGTGAATCTCTTCCACCAACTTTGCGCAGCGTATGCGGCTTAATTTTTTGGCGGGCAACTGTGGTTTTATTCCAGCCCGAAATAGAGCCTCGTTCGCATAGATATTGCCCACGCCCACCACAACATGGCTATCCATAATGAGTTGTTTAATAGCAATCGCGCGCGAGCGGGTGGCTTGATATAAATACTCGGCATTGAAAGCGCCTGCCAGAGGCTCGGGTCCTAATTTGCACAGTAGCGGATGTTCGCTAATTGCGCCACGATGCCATAACACTGCACCAAAACGGCGCGGATCATGCAAGCGCATAATCTTGCCATTTGCCAATACCATATCAAAATGATCATGCTTATTCGGAGAGGTGGGCGCAGTTAAAATACGCAAACTTCCAGACATACCCAAGTGCAAGATGAGCGTTCCCGAGTCAAAATTAATCAGCAGATATTTGGCGCGGCGCTGTAAAGTACGAATAGATTGTTGCAATAGCAGCTCGGGTAAATCAACCGGAATCGGCCAGCGTAAACGGGGCGTGCGAATCACGATCCCCGCAACAACTTGTCCGGTTAAATGCGGTTCCAGTCCGCGCAGGGTGGTTTCTACTTCCGGCAATTCAGGCATGTTAGTTATATTTAAAATTATCCGGGCAACAGCATTTAGGGCGCCCCTAGAAATTCAATTTTAGAAGCCAGGCAAGGCGCGATCAAAAAAATCGGACGCGGCATCTGCATGATATGTAAGGAGTAATTTTTTGTGGGCAACGCAGCTTCGCGAAGTAAATTTAATTTTAGAGGTGCCCTTTAGATGCCCGCCGTTATTCCAGTATAATACACGCACTTATGAACGACACATCTGTAACACCCATCCAATTTTCGTCACTCGCTCTTGATCCGCTTATTTTGCGCGCGGTAGAAGAAACGGGTTACACCGAGCCCACTCCGATTCAGGCGCAAGCCATTCCGCATGTACTTGCGGGACGCGATTTAATGGCGATGGCGCAAACCGGCACCGGAAAAACTGCCGCATTTACCTTGCCCATGTTGCAGCGTTTGCTGCCCCACGCCAGTAGCAGTGCGTCACCCGCGCGCCATCCAATTCGCGCATTAATTTTGGCGCCCACCCGCGAGTTGGCGATTCAGGTTGAAGAAAGTGTTGTCACTTATTCCAAGCATATTGCGTTGCGCGCCACCGTGGTATACGGCGGCACTGATATCAAGGCGCAAAAACCGGCCCTGATGAACGGTGTGGAAATTTTAGTGGCCACCCCGGGACGTTTGCTGGATCACGTGGAAAGCAAAAATTTACAACTGAATCAAGTGCAAATTCTGATTCTGGACGAGGCGGATCGCATGCTGGACATGGGCTTTATGCCCGATTTGAAGCGTATTCTCGCCCTGCTGCCCAAACAGCGCCAAACCCTGTTATTTTCCGCGACATTTTCCGAAGAAATCAAAAAACTTGCGCAGGATTTTCTGGTTGACCCTGTCACGGTGGAAACGGCACGCCGCAATGCCGCCGGAGAAAACATCAAACAGTCAGTATGCATGGTCGATCACCACGATAAATTTCACACCCTGGTTGAGCTCATTCGTGCGCGTCAGGTTAAACAGGTGCTGATCTTTACCCGCACCAAACTAACTGCCGCGCACGTTGCCAAACAATTGGAGCGCAGCGGAGTGCCTGCCGATGCAATTCACGGCGATAAGACCCAGCAGGAACGCATGAAGGCACTTGAGGCCTTTAAATCCGGCGCTGTGATGGCGCTGGTCGCCACCGACGTTGCCGCGCGCGGTCTGGATATTGACCAGCTACCGCTGGTTATAAATTATGAGTTGCCGATGCATGCGGAAGATTATGTACACCGCATTGGACGTACCGGACGTGCCGGCGCATTGGGCGAGGCGATTTCTTTGGTAGACAGTCTGGAAGAACGCAAACTGGCCGATATCGAAAAAATGCTCAATCGCCAATTCCCGCGCGAAGTGGTGGCGGCTCCCGTGGTGGCTGCCCATGCCAATTATCACAAGCCTTTCAAAGCAACACCGCAACGCCAGCACAAATCCGCACCGGCAGACGATTGGTTTTCCAAGCCATACGAACCCTCATCAATCCCCAAAGCTGCCGAGCAGCCCGCTGTTCCCGGCCCGACTCAAACCAAACCAAAGCAAGCAATAGCAGCGTTATTTAGAGCAAGAAGCTGACAGCCGCTTTCTGGAGCTTCGAATGACCGTTGTGGGTTAATGGCTGCCTGACACGAAAGACGGGTCCACAAAGCCGACCAAGGTGCTATCTTGGAATAAATGACTGCATAAGGGTGTCTGATAGGTGAGTTTCTGTAACTAATTTAATGTTAGATAATTTTTTGCATTGGCGAGAAGACGTAGTTTCGCTGATGATTTTCTTGCTTGCGGTTATTAATTTGATTTCGACGGTTAATCGTCAAATGGATTTTGTATTTTAACCCCAGTTCCGCGAAAGTCGTCCACGTTGCGAGTGACAACTGTTAGATCGTGAATTAATGCAATTGCTGCTATCTGTTTATCTACAGGATGTTGAGAATGAGGCGACATTAACCGCCCCCACACTTGGGCGCAATCTTCATCAAAAGATTTGGCATAGCCGATAAAACTTCGGCAACTGAACGACGTTTCGGGCGTTGCAGGACTGATTTTAGGATCTCACGATGCTCTGCTTCAGCACCTCTTCCATGAGATGCCGCTATTTGTTTTAAAGCCAAGGCGACATCCTCTCCCACATTACGAACAACAAGATCGCTGGACACGATAGCAACTCCTTTTGCAATCATTGATAGCAATATACTCAAGAAGTGATTGCATTGCTATCTGAATTGACGGATGGATTGTAATGACAGGTATGTCCGTCCACCGCAGTAAGTCGCTATTCAAAATGCGCCCTGTAAATATCACGCATCTTGTGTTTTTCCCTCCTTTCCAGTAAGTTGCGCACCTCGCTAGGGGTCTCCGCGATGGTGGAGTGAGATATACCCTCTGAACCTGTACGGGTCATGCCGTCGTAGGGAAGCTTCTTTCGGATGCTTCTCGTAATTTTTAGGAGCATCAATACATGAACGCCAATCCCCAATTTTTAGCCCAGTCAGCCCATGTTGACGCGGCTGCCGTTAAACCACTGCCCAATTCGCGCAAGATTTATGTTGCGGGTAGCCGTCCCGATATTCGCGTGCCTATGCGCGAAATTAGCCAATCCGACACTTCCGCCAGCATGGGCGCAGAAGTCAATCCGCCCATTTATGTGTATGACTGTTCCGGCCCTTATACTGATCCGCTGGCAAAGATTGATATCCGCTCCGGGTTGGCGGAAATGCGTGCGGGCTGGATCGCCGAGCGTGACGATACCGAAGCACTTTCAGAGTTAACCTCCGAATATGGCCGCCAGCGTTTGAATGATCCGGAGTTGTCTGCTTTGCGTTTTAATTTGACCCACACTCCGCGCAAAGCCAAAGTCGGAAAAAATGTCACGCAAATGCACTATGCGCGCCAAGGCATCATCACCCCCGAAATGGAGTACATCGCGATTCGCGAAAATCAAAAACGTGATGGCTTGTCCGGCATGATGCTGCAACAGCATCCCGGTGAAAATTTTGGCAAGGCGATGCCGAAAGAGATTACCCCGGAATTTGTGCGTGCAGAAGTTGCTGCGGGCCGCGCGGTCATTACCGCCAATATTAACCACCCAGAAGTGGAACCGATGATTATCGGGCGCAATTTTTTGGTGAAGATCAATGCCAATATCGGCAACTCCGCGCTGGGTTCCAGCATTCAGGAAGAAGTCGAAAAAATGACCTGGGCGATCCGCTGGGGCGGCGATACGGTGATGGATTTATCCACCGGCAAACATATCCATGAAACCCGCGAATGGATTATTCGCAACTCACCCGTGCCGATCGGCACCGTGCCGATTTATCAGGCGCTGGAGAAGGTTAACGGCAAAGCCGAAGATCTGACCTGGGAGATTTTTAAAGACACGCTGATTGAACAGGCCGAGCAGGGCGTCGACTATTTCACGATTCATGCCGGCGTGTTGCTGCGCTACATTCCAATGACCGCGAATCGCATGACCGGTATCGTTTCGCGCGGCGGTTCGATCATGGCGAAATGGTGTTTGGCGCACCATCAGGAAAACTTCCTGTACACGCATTTTGAGGAAATTTGCGAAATCATGAAAGCCTACGATGTGACCTTTTCGCTGGGCGACGGCCTGCGTCCCGGTTCCATTTACGATGCCAATGATGAAGCGCAACTGGGCGAATTAAAGACGCTGGGCGAACTCACGCAAATCGCGTGGAAACACGATGTGCAAGTAATCATCGAAGGCCCCGGCCATGTGCCGATGCATATGATCAAAGAAAACATGGAGTTGCAATTGAAGTTGTGCCATGAGGCACCGTTTTATACGCTCGGCCCGCTAACGATGGACATCGCCCCCGGCTATGACCACATCACTTCCGCCATTGGTGCGGCGATGATCGGCTGGTTCGGCACGGCAATGCTGTGCTACGTGACGCCCAAAGAACATTTGGGCTTACCCAATAAAGCCGACGTAAAAGAGGGCATCATCACCTACAAGATTGCCGCACATGCCGCCGACCTGGCCAAAGGGCATCCGGGCGCGCAAATTCGTGACAATGCCATGAGCAAAGCGCGCTTTGAATTCCGCTGGGAAGACCAGTTTAATCTGGGGCTGGATCCGGATCGCGCGCGTGAATTTCACGATGAAACTTTGCCCAAAGAATCCGCTAAAATTGCGCACTTTTGTTCCATGTGCGGCCCGCATTTCTGCTCGATGAAAATCTCGCAAGACGTGCGCGACTTTGCCGCCAAAGAAGGTATAGCCGAAGCCGAAGCACTGGCCAAAGGCATGGAAATTAAGTCGATTGAATTTGTAAAACAGGGCGCGCAGGTTTATCACAAGGCATGATGGAGCTCGATACGATTAACGCAGTCTCTCCCTGCAGCGGGCATTGCACCACCGTGCTGGGAGATGACGTATGCCGCAGCTGTTTGCGCACGTTTGAAGAAATTACCGCTTGGGTGGAAATGACTGACGAACAACGCACTCAAGTGAACCAGCGCATTGCCATTGAACACTCACAAACTAAAAAATAATTATGGATATTATATTACTGCTTAAAGCGGCCATTCTTGGCGTGGTAGAAGGGTTTACCGAATTTTTGCCTATTTCCAGCACCGGGCATTTAATCGTGGTCGGGGACTTGTTAAATTTTAACGATGCGCGTGGAAAACTGTTTGAAATCGTGATTCAGTCGGCGGCTATTTTGGCGGTGATGTGGGAGTATCGCGTAAAAATTTCCAGTGTTTTTAGCGGGATAACACGCGAGAAGCAGGCGCAGCAATTTGTCCTGAATTTATTCATTGCGTTTTTACCGTTGGCCATTTTGGGACTCATTTTCGGCAAGCACATCAAAGAACTCTTGTTTAATCCGGTGACCGTGGGCATCACTTCGATTATCGGTGCTTTTATCATCATCTGGGCGGAACGCAGACAGCACACCATCACCATTGAATCGATCGACGAGCTTAAATGGAAAGACGCGTTAAAGCTGGGTTTTGCCCAAGCGCTGGCATTAATTCCCGGCACCTCGCGTTCCGGATCGACCATCATCGGCGGTTTATTTTTCGGTCTTTCGCGCAAAGCGGCTACCGAATTTTCCTTTTTCCTCGCCATGCCGATTCTGATCGTGGCTACAATCTACCAGCTGTATAAAGAGCGCGACTTGCTCAGCGCAACGGATTTGGATATGTGGGTGGTTGGCTTTGTCACCTCTTTCATTTCCGCGTTTTTATGCGTGCGCTGGCTGCTGCGTTACATCAGCAGTCATGACTTCACAATTTTCGCTTGGTATCGCATTGCATTCGGACTCTTTTTACTGGGAACCTATTATTCGGGATTGATTACCTGGTCTGTTGCATAACTTTCACTGCGCTAAACCTTTCTCAATTCCAGCCGATAATTAATTCACAGAGGCGTTAATTGAGATATGAAAGTGAGGTGTGCCATGACCCGCGTAATGAATATGAGTACTTATGTCGTCGAAGAACCTTCCCCGGCGTACGATGATGAAGTGATGTTGGCCGGTTGGAATCCTGAATTGCAACTTGCCATGCAACAATACGAAGTCACTTTAAACGACAAACATACATTACTGCCAGCAAGTCTGGTTAATGCCGATGTGGAAACTTTTTTGCAAAAAATGTACGCCTATCAACGCTAATTAAATTGCTTGTCGCGGTTTGGCGCAGTACAGTTGTCTTTGAGCGATTTGGGAAGGCGTCTTCGCGCAACTCATTGATTGTATTTGATATTTTAATACGTCAATAAGACATCAAGGCCTATATTCAGCAAATATATAGGTCTTTTTTATTTGGGTATATAGATAATTTGGCATATACCTTTTATAAAAAAATTAAGGTAATCTTCTTTCATCAATAGCGTTTCAAGAAAGATTACCTATGGAAACAAATCAGTCGGTTAGTTTGCAAACAGTACTCATTCGCAAAATGCAAAGCGCTGAAGGTCATACTCCTTGCTATGCCACGATGGCAAGTAATGAATGTGTAAATAATGACTGTTGCTGGCGCCACGATTGTTTTGATGACGATGTTGATATGAGCCTGCAACAAATTGCCTTTGCAAAATAACATCGGGGCACGACGTGCCCCGATGTTATTTTGCACGTTGATTTAGACGTTAAACAAGAAATTCATTACATCACCGTCCTGCACAACATACTCCTTGCCTTCAACGCGCATTTTGCCTTTTTCTTTCGCACCTGCTTCACCGCCGCAGGCAATAAAATCAGCAAAGGAAATGGTCTGGGCGCGGATAAAGCCCTTTTCAAAATCCGTGTGAATCACGCCGGCTGCCTGCGGTGCGGTGTCGCCTTTATGGATGGTCCAGGCACGCACTTCTTTCACGCCCGCAGTAAAGTAGGTTTGCAATCCAAGCAAATCGTATCCGGTACGAATGAGTTTATTTAAGCCCGGTTCATCCAAGCCGAGATCGGCGAGAAATTCCAATTTATCCGCATCATCCAGGTCGGCAAGCTCCGCTTCGATTTTGGCGCACAGCGCAACGACCGGTGCTCCTTCTTTTGCGGCGTGTTCGCGCAGGCGATCCAGATGTGGGTTATTTTCGAAGCCGTCTTCCAGCACGTTGCCGACATACATTGCGGGCTTAATGGTGAGCAGACACAGGGGCTTGAGAATCTCTTTATCATCCTCGCTCATATTGAATGTGCGCGCGGGCTTTCCTTCATTCAGATGCGGCAGTAGTTTTTCCAGCAAGGCCACCAGTTTCAGTGCATCTTTATCGCCGGATTTGGCTTTCTTGCCGTCGCGATGGATGGTGCGCTCAACCACCGCGAGGTCAGCCAGCGCCAGCTCGGTGAGAATGACTTCGATGTCGGAAAGAGGATCAACGCGCCCGGCTACATGCACCACATTCTCGTCGTCGAAGCAGCGCACGACGTTGACGATGGCGTCGGTCTCGCGGATGTTGGCGAGAAACTGGTTGCCCAGACCTTCGCCTTTGGAGGCGCCCGCCACCAGCCCGGCGATATCGACGAACTCGACGATGGCGGGCTGCATGCGTTGCGGCTTAACGATTTTTGCCAGCTCGTCCATCCGGGGATCGGGCACTTCAACGATGCCCACATTGGGTTCAATCGTGCAGAAGGGATAGTTTTCTGCTGCGATACCGGCCTTAGTGAGTGCATTAAATAGGGTAGATTTTCCGACGTTGGGAAGGCCGACGATGCCGCATTTGAGACTCATGTGTATTCCTTGTGTAAATGGTTGAATGATGCAGACCTGGCTGCCATTTGATTTGCGTTAAAGGTAATTTCTGGAAGTATTGCGTAGGCAGAGAAAACACTCGACGTTTGCTGAATTATATCATCCGACGGTTTGCGGTATAAGCGGCTAAGCTGCGCTTACTTTAATGCCTAGCAGCTGTGCAAAATTTTCTTCCCAGGTCATGGAATCGGAATCCAAATGTTGTACTGTCTTGGCCAGTTTTGCGACATCCAAACCCTGGGTTTGGGTAATCTTAGCCACATTCAAGGCACCGATTTCGATCCAACCTTTGCTCAAGTAAAACGGCGGGGTACCAAGCCGCGTGTCATAAAAATAAGCGGCGCTATTTTCCCGGTTAAATTCAACGACATGGAATGTGTCGAATTGCAAAATGCAGGCATGCACGTCCGCTTTTCCGTCGCTTAATTTCGCAATCAATCCTTTGGCCAAATGCCTGAATTTATTCAAGGGCATATTGCCAAAATCAAAGGCATCTTTGCCCAGCGCAAAATACATCCCGCTAATATGCGGACTGTATAAATTCCAAAAATTAAAGCGCCGCGCACGCGCTTTGTCATCGTTGCACAGCAGCGTGAAGAAGCCGTTCAGAAGATGACTTTTTAACCAGGCGGACAGCATATTGCGTGCCGCATCGCTGCATTGCCATTGCTGTAAATTTTCCGCTAACCAGGGATTCCCCCACAGACCGATTGCGTAATCACGCAGTACTGTATTGACTTCGGTCTCGCTACATTCCGCATAACGATCCAGCATGGGTTGCAGGCCGGTTGATGCGTACAAGGGATACTCGCTCAGCAGCAATATAATGTTATCCAAATGTTCTTTAAAAGCGGCATCTTCCAATGCGGCAACGTAGTTTATGGAAGCCATAACCAGCTGGCGAATCAGCCATGAATCGGCGCTTATTTCCAAATCCGCACATACATCTTTAAACGGTGACCAGTCGCCTTGCTCAATAAAAACTTCGTAAGGTTTGCAGGGGTTTTCACTCAATAAATTTGCATGCTGGCTTAACGCAATCAGCCAATTGGGACGAATACTTGCACGTGCCAATGAATCCAAATGACGGGCTAAAAATTTCCTTAATAATTCCCGATTGTCGCGTCCGCTTTTACTTGTACCGGGCGTTGCAGGATCATAAGAAAAATAGCTATTCAACAAGCCACGATAAAACTTCAAAAAGGCGCGTCTGCGTCCGGTATAGCTCTCTAAATATTTCAGTAGTTTTTCAAAATGCTCGCGACTTTCAATCAGGCAAAATTCATCTTTTCCGATAGTCTGAGTACAGCCGTAACATACCAGCCGAATTTGTCGTGCACTTTTAAGAAGTTGGGTTTGATGAAAGGCATTGAGAGCCGCTTCAATGGTGTTGGCAGTCGCTTCTTCGAGCTTTATCGTGCCACCGACCCACTGCTGCAATATCGAGCGTTCATGCAGAATTTGTACTGAATCGCCGAGGCGCAATCGGGCAATGGCAACCTGATTGATATTGCGTAAACGCTTCTGCAGATGTGCAAGTGTAATCATCTGTTAAATCCGGCAAGAACCAAAATTTCCGCGGGGAATTTCATTCAGAGCCGGGTGTAATTCATCCAGCCCGAAAAATTCCAAACGCAGCTCAATCCGGCGACTTTCTTCCAGCGTTTTTTTTGCGGAATTAAACGAATAACCACCCACTAAAAACAAATCCCGCACCTGCTCCTGTTCTGCCGGACTTAATTTAATTGCCTGATGGTGTGCGGGAGAAAGTAGCACACACAATACGCGCTGGCTGCGCTGCAAACTTAAATTCAGATTTAACAAATAATCGCCGCGCTGATCGGCAAAACCCTCGGCCACAATGCGTTTCAGCCATCTCTTGCCGATATCTTCCTGCGCAATCCCTAAAATTTCAGCTGTAAATTGGCTTAAGTATTGAGCCTGGTCGACAGAGAGTAGCGAGCTGCCGGTTTCAAAGCGGGCGCGCTCACCGAAGTCAATCACACCGCGATTTTTATCCACCACGATGCCCGGATGATTTTCAGCAGCCTTTTCAATTTTTAGCAATAACTGCTCGATTTCCTGTTCACGTTTGGCTTTATTTCGATCCGCTTCGGAAATGTCGTTGGTCACGGCCAACAGCGCCACACTCATGACCAGCAAAAACATCACCATCAGCGCGCTCATCAAATCCGCGAAGGAAATCCAGAAAGGTTTTTCACCTTCATCCTTGTTGCGTCGGCCCAGAATTAAATATTTATTGATCATAATTTTTCATTTAACAACATGGTAAAACAGCGCCGGATTATTTTGTTAGTAAAGATTTGAGCCCGGCAAACGGATTATGCGTTGCCACCGCCATGCCGTCTGCCCCTCTATTGCGTACCGCTTCATCGAGCATCCGCGAGTGTTCATTATCGTGACAATATAAACACAACAATTCCCAATTGCTGCCATCCGGCGGATTGTTGTCGTGATTGTGGTCTTTATGATGCACGGTGAGCTAGCGCAATCTCGCCCCGGAAAATTCACGCCCGCAACGTCCGCATATCCAGGGAAATAATTTTAAGGCGCGCTCACGATATCCCGCCTCGCGTGATTCGCGTTGCTGGCGTGCTTCGGCAACGACTCGGTCAAGTCGGGAATGATCGGGGGTTGTTGATTTAGGCATAAATTGTATTTCAGCAAGAAGAGTTAATTAGTAGCGCGATTTAAAATATAATCAATAACCAATTGATTATATTCATATAAATAAACATTCCTGACGTCCCATTTATTCTATACCCGCGTAATCTTACGTTCATTGTGACGGCGAATGAACCATTTTTCCAGTTCCACCGTTAAAAATAACAGCACGCCAAAACCCAGAATTAACGCCCATGCAGCGGCATCCAGCGCGACCACGCCAAATAATTTTTGCATAAAAGGCAAGTAGGTGAAGGCGAGTTGGATAACAACCAGTATTCCGATGCTGAGCAACACATAAACATTGCCGGTAAAGTCTTGCCAGGTGCGCACCGTCGCTAACAAATAGCGGCAGTTAAACAGGTAGGCAATCTCACCCATGACCAGTGCGTTCACCGCGACCGACCGGGCAGTTTCCAGGCTGTCCCCGCGCGCCAGTTCCAGCAAGAATAGGGCGATCGTACCCAGTGCCAGCAAGACTGAAACAAAGCTGATACGCCAGATCATAAAACCGGACAGGATGGGTTCGCTGGCGGCGCGCGGCATGCGGCGCATCACATCAGGCTCGGCTTTTTCAAAGGACAAGGCCAGCGCCAAGGTCACGGCGGTGACCATATTGACCCATAAAATTTGCACCGGTGTGAGCGGCAACGCCATGCCAAACACAATAGCAATAATTACAATGCCGGCCTCGCCGCCGTTGGTTGGCATGATAAATACAATGGCCTTTTTGATATTGTCATAAATCGTGCGACCTTCCTCGACGGCGTGCGCGATAGTGGCGAAGTTGTCATCCGCCAACACCATTTCAGCGGCTTCTTTGGCGACCTCAGTTCCCTTTCTGCCCATCGCCACGCCGATATCGGCGCGTTTTAGTGCGGGTGCATCATTTACCCCATCGCCGGTCATGGCAACAATTTCACCGTTGGCTTGCAAGGCACTTACCAAACGCAATTTGTGCTCCGGACTGGAACGCGCAAATATATCCGTTTCAGCCACTGCGCGGCGCAAAGCCTCGTCATCCAGAGCGTCCAGCTCCACACCGGTTAACGCATGGCCGTTGCCAATCCCCAACTGCGCCGCAATGGCCCGCGCGGTATCGGCATGGTCACCGGTAATCATTTTGACGCGGATGCCCGCAGCGCGGCAGTCGCGCACGGCAGCAATGGCTTCTTCGCGCGGCGGATCGCTGATGCCGACCATGCCCAGCAGGGTAAAGCCGCCTTGCATATCGTCAAATTTCAAGTCGCGCTGATTGGCATCGACTGTCTTCATGGCCAGCGCCAAGACACGCTGTCCAAGCGCACCCGTTGCCGCCATTTGCGCGTGCCAATAAGGCAGATCCAGGATGACATCTTCGCCCTCGGCGCGCTGCTGGTTGCACATCGCCAACACCTGCTCAACCGCACCTTTAACGAAAATAAAGGCATGGCCGGCGTGATCGTGATGCAGGGTTGCCATAAAACGGTGTTCCGATTCAAACGGAATATGATCGTTGCGCGGCATGGCCTCACGCTCAAATTGGGCGTCCATGCCCGCCTTCAGCGCCAGCGGAATCAGTGCGCCTTCGGTCGGGTCACCCGCAATATGCCATTGCCCTTCAGTTTCATTTAACGCCGCGTCATTGCACAGTAAACCGGCACGCAGCAAATCCAATGCGTGAATATGTTCGGTGATATTGGCTTCCTGGCCCGCCAGAGAAAAACCGCCATGCGGTGCATAGCCCGCACCACTGACCCCGAACACTTCCACCGAAGTGATGACACGCTGCACGGTCATTTCATTTTTGGTCAAAGTGCCGGTTTTATCGGTGCAAATGACCGTCACCGAGCCCAGCGCTTCCACCGCCGGCAAACGCCGCACGATGGCGTTGCGCTTGGCCATACGCTGCACGCCAAGTGCCAAGGTAATGGTTAGTACCGCCGGTAAACCTTCCGGAATGGCGGCGACAGCCATGCTCACAGCGGCGAGGAACATATCGTCCAAAGCGAAGTGATGCACTAACCAGCCGAACAAAAAGGTAAGGGCGGCCAGTCCCATGATGGCACCGGTTAGCCAGCGTCCGAATACTTCCATCTGGCGTAACAGCGGCGTGGTTAACGTTTGCACTTCCTGCAGCATCGCACTGATGCGCCCGATTTCGGTTCGGTCAGCCGTTTCCACCACGACACCACTGCCCTGTCCGTACACTACCAGGGTGCTGGAATAGGCCATGCAATAGCGGTCGCCCAACACAGCTTGCACCGCGACTTCAGTAATATTTTTTTCGACGGGAGTCGATTCTCCGGTGAGTGCGGCTTCTTCAATGCGCAGATTTTTTACATTCAACAAACGTAAATCAGCGGGCACTTTATCACCGGATTGCAACAACACGATGTCTCCGGGAACCAATGATTCTGCAGGGATTACACTGCGTTTACCTTCGCGCAATACGGTGGCTTCAGGAGAGAGCATGCGGCGAATCGCATCCATTGCCTTCTCCGCTTTGCCTTCCTGAATAAAACCGATAATGGCATTGATCACGACCACCCCGATAATGACGCTGGTATCCACCCAGTGCGCCAGCAAGGCGGTAACGCCAGCCGAAGCGAGCAATACATAAATCAGTACATTATGAAATTGCAGTAAAAAACGCATTAACGGCCCGCGCCGGTTGGGCGGTGTAAGCCGGTTCGGGCCATGTTCGGCTAGGCGTGCAGCGGCGTCTGTCGCGCTGAGTCCTTGCGCATTTGAGGCAATTTTATCCAGTGCTTGTTGTGCGGAAAGCTGATGCCATTCGCTCATTTTTTATCTCCCAATATCCACAGCCAGACAAACCCAGCGAGTCCGGCCAATAGTGATGCCGCCAGCACACCGGTTTTTGCCATCAATAACGAATCCGGGTGCCCGGCAAAAGCCAGCTCTGCAATAAAGATCGACATGGTGAAACCAATGCCGCCCAACACCGACACCGCAGCCACCTGACTGAAACGTGTGCCGGTGGGCAATTGACCAATACCTAAGCGCAGCGCCAGCCAACACGCGCCGGTAATGCCGATAAATTTACCCAATACCAAGCCGAACATCACGCCCAGCATCACCGGGTTGCTCAATGTTTCTCCCAGGGCGCCGAGCTGCAACGGGATGCCGGCATTGACCAGAGAAAAAATGGGAATGACCAGAAATGCCACCGGCAAATGCCAGTTATGCTCCAGGCGCTGTAAAGGGGTTTGCACACCGCGCACCCCTTGCTCCAACCTTTGCACTGCAGAATATAGACCCTCGTTGGTCATGATGTTGCTGTCCTGCTGATGACTGATATCAAATCGCGCAATAGTTTCTTTGATGCGCATACTGAATAATCCGGGATCGTATTTTGGGCGTGCAGGGATGGCAAACGCGCACAGCACGCCGGCCAAGGTGGCGTGCACGCCGGATTGCAGCAGCGCATACCACAGCAGAATTGCCACGCCAAAATAGGGCAACACTTTGCGTATTCCGGCAAAATTTAACACGAATAACAGCAGCACCAGCGCAACAGAAATGGCCAGCCAATTTAACGCCAGCTCCTGGGTATAAAACAGCGCAATCACCACCACCGCGCCCAAGTCATCGGCGATGGCCAGTGCCACCAAAAAGGTAATCAGTGCTTTGGGTACGCGGCTCGCCAATAACACCAGCGCGCCCACCGCAAAAGCAATGTCGGTTGCCATCGGAATGCCCCAGCCGCGCGCAGCATCTGTGCCGTAATTGATTGCCAGATAAATCAGTGCGGGCATGACCATGCCGCCAATGGCGGCGATAATCGGTAGTGCTGCTTGGCGTATATCCGCCAACTCGCCGACCAGCATCTCACGCTTTAATTCCATGCCCACCACGAAGAAAAACAGCGTCATCAAGCCGTCGTTCACCCAGTGGTGCAAACTCATATCCAGCCCCCAGGAGCCGACATGAAAACCCAGCGGGGTATGCAACACGTGCTGATAAGTGTCGGCCAGAAAACTATTGGCCAGCAATAGCGCGATGAGGGCGGACACCACCAACAGCATGCCGCTGGTCGTCTGGCGATGAATAAATTCATCAAACGGGGTCAGAACGAGATTGAAAGCACGCTCCCACGGGGCGTAGATAATGCCTTTTTCGCTGGCGGGTGATGACTGCTGATGTTCTGACATGGATAAATTTATCTGCTGCCGGGAATACTTGTATCTTGTTGATTATATAGTGATTTTTCAAGATGAAATGCCGGGGCGTGACCTTGTTTGTCCTGTCCCGCGTAGAGCGTCAAATGCGGATAGGGAATCTCAATACCCTCCGTGTCGAAAGCTTCTTTCAAGCAGCGTAAAAATTCACGGCGCACGTTCCATTGCTCCAGTGCGACGGTTTTAAAACGGCAGCGCAAAATGACTGCCGAATCTGCCAAATCCTGTACACCGGCGATTTCCAAGTCATCAAGTATTCTCGCGCTGAATGCCTCTTTCACGCGCAACTCACTGCCGACTTTACGCATGACATCCATCACTTCATCGACATTTTCCCGGTACGCAATGCTCACATCGATCACCGCATAAGCATAGCCGCGCGACTTGTTGGTGACCGTGGTAATCAGCCCATTCGGAACGTAATGCACGCTGCCTTCGTAGTCGCGCAAGCTTACGTGGCGCAAGGTGATTTCTTCAACTGCTCCGGTTTTACCACACACTTCCACCACGTCACCTTGGCGAATCTGATTCTCCAGCAACAAGAAAAATCCATTGAAATAATCTTTGATTAAACTTTGGGCACCGAAGCCGACTGCCAAACCGACCACCCCGGCAGCACCCAAAATAGGTGCAATGGAGATGCCTAATTCACTCAACGCCAGCATACCGGCAACCAGCGTTATGACGACGCTGGAAACATAGCGAAACACCCGTGCCAGTGTTTCAATACGGCGCGTTTCTTCAGCCGAGTCGGCGCGCGTATTCATATAATTTCTGAATACGCGGATGAGTCTCCGGCTGAGATGCATCAAGCCCCAAGCCATCACTAAAATAACAATGACGTGGAGTAATTCTTTGGAGAGATGCAGATAGCTGAAGAGTGTCTCTAAGTTCATGATTTGTAACCTATTGAATGCAAAATAAATTTAAATATCGGTGGGATTGCTGGTATCGGCAATCTCATGGAGCGCTCATTAATTCAGTGCGCATCAGCCGCAACAGCAAGTCGTCAAACGTATAAAAACCATTCTTACAATTTACTAGCTGTGTCAGCGCGAAGGCTGCGCCGGTGCCAAAAGCTTCGCGGCGGATCGATTCGTGGGTTAAGCGCACCGTCTGGTGTGGGAAGCCAAAAATAACCTCGTGGTGCCCTACGATTCCACCCAGTCGCAATGAAGTAATACGTTCACCACCCACTTCCAACGTTTCGGCGATTTTGCGTGCAGTACCGGAAACTTCCGGCTTGTCCCTAAAGTGTTGCTCAAGAATTTCCACATCCGCAAAGGGCGCAATCTTGCGCAGCAATTTGGCGGCGACAATCAGAAAATTGATGCCAAGCGTGATATTGGGCGAGCATAGCACGCGGGTATTTTGTCCCAGGCTGCGTGCATAGTTTAAATCTTCTTCCGAATACGCCGAGATAGCACTGACCAGAATAATGCCGCGCTTGCGCACCTCTTCACCGTACGCGTGAATACTGGCAGCAGACGAAAAATCGACTAGCGCATCGACTGGAATACGCTCAAATAGTTCCGAAAAGGTTTGCTGGTCGAGACCGATAATGGGGATTTGAGCAGAATGGGTTGGCGGTTTGCCTGCGGCTGAGCGACACGCAATCCAGCACAATTCAAAACGCGGATCGGTGCTTAATATATTGGCCACTGCACTGCCGGCTTTGCCGTAGCCGACCAAGCCGACACGAATTTTATTTTGCATAAAGTTCTCCTTGTTTGCATAAACCATAGCCGCGTAAACGCCACTCGGGAGCGCTCGATTGTAACACCCGAAAAAATGATTGCTGCAAAAAAAGGATAAAAAAAGCCCATGTATAATCGGCTGAATTGAATTCGAGGAGTCGGCATGTCCACAACCATTCTTGTTATCGGCGTAATGGTATTTTTTGCACACTTTCTTTCGCTGCAATTTCGCAAAACAAATATTCCCGATGTGCTGGTATTAATGCTGGTTGGCATTTTGATTGGCCCGGTTTTAAATATCGTCACACCGGATGATTTCGGCAAAATTGGTTCGCTTATTGCCACGATTGCCTTGGTCGTGATCCTGTTTGAAAGCGGCACTTCCTTAAATTTAAATGTGCTGGGGAAATCACTGGCGACTACCGGAGTACTTAGTTTTACGTGTTTCGCCCTGACTGCGGTAATCGTGGCTTTGATTGGTTTTGGCGCACTCGATTTGGGCGTGCTCCCGTCAATTTTATTGGGGGTAACGCTTGGAGGCACATCGTCGGCAGTTGTCATCCCCATGGTTAGCGCCCTGGCTTTATCCGAAAAGCCCGCCACGGTTCTGGTGCTGGAATCAGCGCTTACCGATGTGCTGTGTATCGTGGGTGTTTTTGCACTCTTGCAGATTTACACGCAAGGCGGCGTTGAGCCGGGCAGGCTCATTGGCGGAGTACTAGCCGCACTGATTTTTGCTGCGGTTATCGGTGTGGTGGGGGGCATAGGCTGGTTATTGGTGCTGGGTAAAGTACGTGATTTCCCCAACACAATTTCCTCCACTTTGGCGTATGTTTTTATCGTGTATGGCGCGACGGAGTTTCTGGGTTTTTCAGGGGCGATTGCCGCACTGGCGCTGGGCATTACGCTCACCAATTTTGAAAAATTCGGCCTGCATCATATTCAAAGCATTGACCGGAATCTGGTTCCCCTGAATGAAATGGATCTGGGATTTTATCGCGAAGCCGTATTTTTGCTAAAGACCTACTTCTTTGTTTATTTGGGGATTTCTATTCACTTCGGTGCGGCCCATTTGGGTATGGTGGCATTGGTGATGGTGCTGCTCATTTACGCGATGCGCCTGATACTCACGCGCCCAATCTTTCGCACGGAGGCTTATACCCTGCGCGATGCCGCTATAACTTCCATGATGGCTCCCAAGGGTTTGGCTGCTGCAGTACTGGCCGCGTTACCCATGCAATATGGTGTTATCGGGGGAGAGGTTATTCGCGATACGACTTATATGGTTGTGTTGATCAGCATCAGTCTTACCGCTTTATTGGTTATGTTGTACCCGCTATCCTGGATGCAAAGGTGGTATAGCCGTGCGCTGGGCAAACTCGCTCTTTCCAAAAAATAATCACAAACTAAGCCTGCCTATTTCCCGCAGGACGCTGGATAACTTACGCGCCAAAAGTTTCCGGCATGGTGCTGCGGGAAAAACCGCTGCGTGAAAATTGCCGGTCGGTTGCCGCGTATCCGGACAACACCGACTGGGTTGACATACTAAAGCCGCGGTACATGTCCAAGTCCAATTCGGACATGCGAATTTCATGTGCCGCCGTGCCGAATTCGCGCCTAAATTCATCCCAGTTGGCATAACGCTCCTGCACATTTTTTTGCATAGCGCGCTTGATCACCGCGATTAACGCTTCGGGCAATTCTTTGCGGTAGGTCTGAATGGGAATAATCGGGAAATTTAAAATTGCAATGCGCGCATCAAAATTATTCTCCGCCTCAAAAGTATTTTTACCGGTGAGCAGGCGATAAAGCACCGCACCCAGCGAATAGATATCGGCACGCTGATCAAGTGCTTCGCCCTCCAGTTGTTCCGGTGACATATACGCCAAGCTGCCTGCTATCAGGGTTCCGATCACATTGCGCGGCACGGCACAGCCAAAGTCGGTTAATTTTGCCGTACCGTTTTTGGACAGAATAATATTGGCCGGCTTTACGTCGCGGTGCACGATGCCCAGTTCCGCCGCATAGCTTAGTGCCCCGCTGATCTGCTCGATAATCGATACTACGGTTTTAATCGGCAGCAAATTATCCGCATACTCATACTGGTCAAGCGATGCACCGTTGACATAATCCATCACCAGATACGCGCCGCTTTTTTCACTCATATCGGCTTCCAAGACATGCACAATATTTTTATGATGCATTTTTTGGCCGAATTCAACCTCGGAAAGAAACATATCGCGATGCCATGCCGAGTGAAAAACATTGCGAAACTGTTTGAGCGCAACCGTGGAGTAAGAATCATCTCGCATCGCCAAATAGACATCCGAAGTCGCACCCGAACCAATTTGGCGGATGATCGAATAGGGGCCGATACGTAGCGGCTGGGACATTAACGGAAAGTATTGGGTTTGTTCATGATGGACGTAGACTCCTCATCAGGTATTAAGTTTCCCTTGCCGTCGGCATATTTACTTTACGTATACTTTAAGACAGGTGAGCTATGGTGACTATCTTAAAAAAAAGGGCGATCTTAAAAGATCGCCCAGCAGAGGAGGAGAGAAGAAGAACGAGTTGGAGAAACTCGAAGCTCACACTCCGGCGGAATTGTATCCAGAGTATTTGGTTTTTCATATATGTCAAAATATCTATATCCTTTTATAGGAAGATATAGATATTTACTATGCCCGAATATCAGGATCAGGATTTTGGGAGCAGAAGTGCCTGAAGTTCGCCGTTCTGAAACATTTCGGTAGCGATGTCCGAGCCGCCGATAAATTCACCGTCGATGAAAAGTAGCGGTGTGGTTGGCCAGTTTGCATACTCTCTAAGTCCCGGTACTAATTCTGGATTTTCCAGAAGATTTACGGCCAAGTAATCACTCACCCCGGCTGCCTTTAAAATTCTGGCCACATTTCCGGAAAATCCGCACTGTGGAAACTGCGGTGTGCCTTTCATATACAGCACCACACGATGTGTAGTCACTTGTTGACGAATGATTTCCTGAGTATCCATATTCTTAAATCCTATCTTGAGTAATTAAGTCGGGAATGATACGGGCGCAACAGCGTAATGGTCAAGTTGAGAAAGTATCGGGAAGCAGAATATGTCATCATTGGCGCTAAGCTAAATAATATACGGAAGCAAAAATCGGCAACAGACCAGCATTCCCGCCTTTGCAAAAGGGGAAAACGTGCAACGTCGGTTGGAGGATTATTCCGGTTTTAAAATTTGCCGCCATTTTTAATAAGGGGAAATAATGAGTCGCTTGATATTGTTAGTTGTTGTTTTTATAGTCATTTATGTGTTAATTCGGGCGTTTCTAAAAAAGTCGGAGACCACCGATTCCACCAAGGCAAGCGAAGATATGGTGCGTTGTGCCCACTGTGACATGCATTTGCCTAAAAGCGAAAGTATTGAGTCCGACGGAAAATATTTCTGTAGCGAAGAACATCGGCGCGAACATGCCGGAAAATAAATAATGCAGGATTCCCCAATACCTTCGTTTTGGCCGATTTCAAAATTGCAGCCGATCAAGCCAGCCAAGCTTGAAGATCTATGGCGCTCACTGTATTTCTTTGGACTCTACCGCTTAATTATTGGCGGATTAATGTTGTTATTGGCGGCAGCATTCGGTCCCGCATTGACCTTGGATTTAACCGAGCAGGAATGGGTGTTTCGCCTAAGTCTGACCTACATATTCTTAATATTACTTTCCCTGGTTGCCGTTCAGCTTAGACGCCCCGGTTTTTCTCTGCAGTTGGGTATGCAAGTCGGAACGGATATCGCCATCATCGCCAGCTTGTCCTATTTTACGGGCGGAATTCAAGGTAATTTGGGCATGCTGTTGCTGGTTACTCTGGCGGCAGCGGGATTGATCAGTCGCGGTCGCATTACTTTATTTTATGCGGCGTTAGCCAGTATTGCGATTTTGCTGGAGCACAGTTATTCCGTATTAACCCGGGAAGCCGCCGTCGGCCAATTTCTTCAGGCAGGCATACTGAGCACTGCATATTTTGCGGTGGCCTGGTTGTCGCATACGTTGTCGAAATACGCGATTGCCAGCGAAAAACTGGCCTTTGTGCGCGGGGTAGATTTAACCAACATGGCTGAAGCCAACCGCCTCATGATTCAAGATATGCCCGATGGCGTATTGGTGGTGGATGAACGCGGTCTGTTGCGCCAGTCAAATCCCAGTGCGGAGCGATTGTTGGGCATTAGTATTTCACTGGACAAAGAAAATAAGCTTAATCATATTTCACCGTTGCTGGATGCGATTTTTGCCGCATGGCGTCAAAATAATTCACTGGGACGGGAAGTGTTGCGTTTGCCCAAAACCAACCGTTTGGTACGCGTGCGCTTTTTGCCGGTGCAGCGCGAGGGTTTTTGGGGGGCGGTGATCGTGTTGGAAGATATGCAGCGCGTGCAAGAGCAGGCCCAGCAAGTCAAGTTGGCCGCGCTGGGACGATTGACGGCGAATATCGCCCATGAAGTACGCAACCCGCTTTCATCAATCAGCTATGCGGCCGAGCTGTTGCAAGAGGGGCAAAGTGATCCGGCACAATTGCGCCTCACCCGGATCATTTTGGATAACAGCGCACGTTTAAATCGTATCGTGCAGGATGTCATGCAGTTAAACAAGCGCGACCGAATCGTCGCTCAGTCGCTGGATCTTAATGCGCAACTACAAGTATTAATTGATGAATTGTGTGGCGCGCAACGCGTGAGCAACGGGGTAATTGCGCTGCAAGTGGCCGATGGGTGTAGTGTGTTGTTTGATGCGGGCCATCTGCAACAGGTGTTGTGGAATCTGTGCAGCAACGCATTGCGCTACTGTCAAAATCAACCCGGAAGTGTGCAATTATCCTGTGCCAAAAGTGCCGAAGGCCGGGTCATTTTATCCATTAAAGATGACGGGCCGGGGATTAGTGCGGAGGCCGCGCAAAAACTATTCGAGCCGTTTTTTACCACCGCCTCGGTGGGAACCGGTTTGGGTTTATACATTGCACGGGAATTGTGCGAAGCAAATGCGGCGGTTTTGGAATATCAGCAGGAAGAACGTCCGGGAGCGTGTTTCAGAATAATTTTTGGAGTGAATCATGAGTCTTGATAGTCGCGCGGTGAATTCGCGCACACCACGCGTGTTAATTGTGGATGATGAACCGGATATTTTAGAGTTGCTGGAATTGGCGCTCGTGCGCATGGGGCTGGAAGTGGGGCGCGCCGGAAATGTACGGGATGCGCGTGAGCAGCTGAAAAATGCCCACTTTGATTTGTGCTTAACCGACATGCGTATGCCCGACGGCGATGGTTTGGAGTTGGTGCAGTATATTGCCGCGCAAAATTTGGACGTCCCCGTTGCCGTAGTTACCGCACACGGCAATACGGAAAATGCCGTCGCTGCCTTGAAGGCTGGTGCGTTTGATTATCTGTCCAAGCCGGTGGCCTTGGATCAATTGCGTGCCCTGGTTAAATCCGCGCTCAAATTGCCGCATAGCCCGGAATCACTCAAGGCCGGAGAACGGACCTTGCAGGGCAGCTCGCTCGCGCTGAAGCGCGTGCGCGATTTAATCGAGCGCGTGGCACGCAGTCAGGCGCCGGTGCATATCAGCGGTGAATCGGGCAGCGGCAAAGAATTGGCGGCGCGCCAGATCGTTGAAAAAAGTGCTCGCCACGACCAGCCGTTTATCGCGGTGAACTGCGGCGCAATTCCGGAAAATTTGATGGAAAGTGAATTTTTTGGTTATCGCAAAGGCGCTTTCACCGGCGCCGAAAAAGATCGCGACGGATTTTTTCAGGCGGCCCATGGCGGCACCTTATTGCTGGATGAAGTGGCGGATTTACCTTTGAATATGCAGGTAAAATTGTTGCGCGTCATTCAAGAGAAGAAAGTGCGCAAAGTCGGAGCCACCGAGGAAGAAAGTATCGACGTGCGTATTCTCAGTGCTACGCATCATAATTTGGCGGAATGTGTACAGCAGGGGAAATTTCGTCAGGACTTGTTTTACCGGCTCAATGTGATTGCCTTGCACATGCCGTCGTTGCGTGAATTGCGCGACGATATTGCCACGATCGCCAGCCAGGTTCTGCAAAATTTGCGCGGCAATGAAACCGTAAACTTTTCCGATGCCGCTTTGCGGGCGCTGGGACAATACGACTTTCCCGGCAATGTGCGTGAGTTGGAAAATATCGTGGAGCGCGCCCTTGCTTTGCGCAGCGGTGAAGAGATCACGCCGGATGATTTGCAGTTGGGCGTATGCGAGGCGACTATCGAGAAAAATCAGCCGGGCACTTCTGCAAAATATCCACTCACGGATTATCTGGATCGGGTCGAGCGTGAAGTAATTTTGGAAGCGTTGCAGCAAACCGGTTTTAACCGAACCGCAGCGGCAAAAATATTGGGGGTCACCTTCCGTGCTCTGCGTTATCGTATGGAGCGACTGTCCATTACCGACAAAGAGAATGCCAATTGAAGCTGAATAAGCAAGGCTGGTTTAGCGGCATGCGCCGCGTGATGTCGCCCAATTTCGATACGCGTCCTAGCGGGTCAAAAATTAACCTATTGATTATACACAGCATTAGTTTGCCGCCTGAGCAGTTTAGTGGCGCGGCAGTAGAACAGCTATTTACCAATCAATTGGATTGCGCTACGCATGCCTACTACGACAAGCTGCGCGGGGTCAAAGTGTCCGCGCATTTTTTCATCCGTCGCAACGGGCAAATGATTCAATTTGTTTCCTGCCATCACAGGGCTTGGCATGCCGGTGTCTCACAGTGGAAGGGGCGTAGCCGCTGCAATGATTTTTCCATTGGAATCGAGTTGGAAGGCAGCGATTCCGTTCCTTATACCGATGCACAGTATGCAAGCTTGGTTTACCTGACGCGTCGTCTGAAACGCAGCCTGAAGATCCGCGACATCACCGGGCATGCCAATGTCGCCCCGGAGCGCAAGACCGATCCGGGGCCATTTTTTGATTGGATGCGCTATTTGAAGTTGGCGGGACAGGCAGGGGGGGAGTAGGGCGCTGGCTAGCAACTGTTGTATTTTTGCTATTTTTACATTCCTCTAAAATCGTCCTTTACGCATCACCTTGGTCTATAAACGAATTTTTTTAGTACCATTTTCGCCACAAAATTATCCTTGCAAAAATCTCCTTTCATACTAGAATTAGCGAAATTTCGAGAAATGACCACTAGATGTAGTGGTTTTTTGTTTTTTGGGGGGCTTGTGCAAAACAAGCCAAATTCGCGTTTAAAATTATAAAGGGGAGTTGTATGCAACTAGCTTCAGAGAACATTTCGCCATCTTTTTCCATCCCGCCACGTCCAGATTCAGAAACATTGGATTCTCCCAAAAGCGGTTTATCACTTGATCAATATAAAGTTATTCGACGCAATGGCTCGGTCGTTACGTTTGAGCCCAGCAAAGTTTCTATTGCCATGACAAAAGCATTCCTCGCCGTAAATGGCGGGCAAGGTGCTGCTTCGGCACGGGTACGCGAGCTGGTAGAGCAAATGACGACAGCAGTCGTAAATGCGCTGGTGCGCCGTCAACCCCACGGCGGCACGTTTCATATTGAAGATATTCAAGATCAGGTTGAACTTTCCCTGATGCGTCTGGGCGAACACGATGTAGCGCGTTCTTACGTTCTGTATCGCGAACAGCGCACTCAGGAACGCGCCAAAGCAAAAAAAGAAAATGAATCAATTCACACACTTAACGTCACAGAAAAGGGTGCGCTGCATCCGCTGAATGTTGCAGGACTATCTGCGCAAATTAAAGCCGCGTGTGAAGGTTTGGGTAACTCAGTCGATGCCGATAAAATCCTTAAGCACACTCTTAAAGATTTATACGACGGCGTGCCTATCGAGGAAGTGCGCAAATGCGCCATTCTTTCGGCGCGCTCTTTAATTGAGCAAGACCCCGCGTATAGCTTCGTTACCTCGCGTTTGCTGTTGGATAACATCCGTTGCGAGATTTTAGGCGAAGAAATTCCCCAGGCCGAAATGGCGGCGCGTTATGCGGAATATTTCCCGAAATTTATCAAGCGCGGCATCAAAGCTGAATTGCTGGATGAGAAACTGGCCAGTTTTGACTTGGCGCGTTTGGCAAAAGAGCTCGACCCGAGTCGCGATTTGCAGTTTGATTACTTAGGACTGCAAACGCTGTATGACCGTTATTTCCTGCATATCGAAGATGAGCGCATTGAATTGCCGCAAGCATTCTTCATGCGCGTGGCGATGGGCTTGGCGCTGAATGAAATTGACCGTGAAACCCGTGCAATTGAGTTCTATCGTCTGCTATCCAGCTTCAGTTTTATGAGTTCAACACCCACCTTGTTTAATTCCGGTACGCGTCGCGCGCAGCTATCTTCCTGCTATTTAACAACCGTAGCCGATGATTTGGATGGGATTTACGAGGGATTAAAAGAAAATGCGCTGTTGTCCAAATTTGCCGGTGGTTTGGGTAATGACTGGACCAATGTGCGCGCGCTCGGCAGTCATATCAAAGGCACCAACGGCAAATCACAGGGCGTCGTGCCGTTCCTCAAGGTGGTTAACGATACCGCCGTTGCGGTGAATCAGGGTGGTAAACGCAAAGGGGCGGTGTGTGCCTATTTGGAAACCTGGCATCTGGATATTGAAGAGTTTCTGGAGTTGCGCAAGAACACCGGCGATGATCGTCGCCGCACCCACGACATGAACACCTGCAACTGGATTCCCGATTTATTTATGAAGCGCGTCATGGAAGGCGGCGAGTGGACTTTGTTCACTCCGTCCGAATGTCCCGATCTGCATGATAAATTCGGCAGCGAATTTGAAAAAGCTTATGTTGCCTACGAAGAAAAAGCCGCGCGTGGCGAGATCAAACTGTTCCGTAAAGTTCAGGCAGCAGGTATGTGGCGCAAGATGTTGACCATGTTGTTTGAAACCGGCCACCCTTGGGTCACCTTTAAAGATCCGTGCAATATTCGCAGTCCGCAGCAGCATGTGGGCGTGGTGCACAGCTCCAATTTGTGTACCGAAATCACCCTGAATACCTCGGACTCGGAAATTGCCGTGTGTAATCTGGGCTCGGTGAATTTGGCTTTGCATTTATATCCGCAAGGCCACGAAAAATTCGGCCAGCTGGATCATGAAAAATTAAAGCGTACTATCAACACCGCCATGCGTATGTTGGACAACGTCATTGATATCAACTATTACGCGGTCACCAAAGCGCGCAATTCCAACATGAAACACCGTCCGGTGGGCATGGGCATTATGGGTTTTCAGGACGCACTGCATAAAATGCGTATTCCTTATTCAACCGAAGCGGCGGTTGAATTTGCCGACCGCTCCATGGAGGCCGTGTGTTACTACGCTTATTTGGCTTCTACCGCGCTTGCCGAAGAGCGTGGCCGTTACGCCAGCTATCGCGGCAGCCTGTGGGATAAAGGCATTTTGCCGCACGATAGCGTCGCGATGCTGCGCGCTGAGCGCGGTGGCTATCTGGAAGTGGACGATTCTGTTACGCTGGATTGGGATGTGTTGCGCAAGCGTATTCAGCAGCACGGCATGCGCAATTCCAACTGTATTGCGATTGCGCCTACCGCCACCATTTCGAATATCGTGGGCGTCTCGGCCAGCATTGAGCCAACCTACCAAAATATATTCGTTAAATCCAATCTGTCCGGCGAATTCACCATCATCAACGAAAGTCTGGTGAATGACCTGAAAGCGCTGGGCTTATGGGACGAAGTGATGATTGCCGACTTGAAGTATTTTGACGGAAGCCTGGCCAAAATTGACCGAATTCCCGCTGAATTGCGCAGTCTGTATGCCACCGCGTTTGAGGTTGAGCCGAAGTGGCTGATTGAAGCGGCCGCACGCCGTCAGAAATGGATCGATCAGGCGCAATCCCTGAACATTTATATGTCGGGCGTATCGGGTCGCAAGCTTGATGAAACCTATAAACTCGCTTGGACACGCGGCCTGAAAACCACTTACTACCTGCGTACTTTGGGCGCCACTTCCGCCGAGAAATCCACCTCGCGCGCCGGTTCATTGAATGCGGTTTCCAGCGGCAGCGACAATGGCATCGTTGCAGCAGGCGTCGCGGAAGAAACTAAATTCTGCTCGATCGACAACCCCGAGTGCGAAGCCTGCCAATAAAAGACGGTGATCGCAGGGCGCTGCATTTGCGCCCTGCTCCCCAATAAAAATGCAAATATATGATTTTAAAGGATAATTATGCTAACATTTGATGATGACATCGTGCCAGCCGCAGCAAAAGATGCGGTGCGTATGGCAACAATGGGCATTGGCGCAAGCACAATGGGCGCCGCCCCGAAAGCAGACGCGAATGAACACGGCTACACTATCGCCTCCACCTCCACCGGACGCATTCGCGTGGAAGACAAGCGAATTATCAACAGCAGCGCCGACGTCAACCAACTGGTGCCGTTTAAATACAAATGGGCCTGGGAAAAATATATAGCCGCCTGCGCCAATCATTGGATGCCGCAGGAAGTCAACATGTCGGCCGACATTGCGCTGTGGAAAAATCCGAACGGCATGACCGATGATGAGCGTTTATTGGTCAAGCGCAATCTGGGCTTTTTCAGCACCGCCGACAGTCTGGCCGCCAACAACATCGCACTTGGCACCTATCGCCACATCACCAATCCGGAATGCCGCCAATATTTGTTGCGTCAGGCGTTTGAAGAAGCGATTCACACCCATGCCTATCAATACATCGTGGAAAGTTTGGGGCTGGATGAAGGCGAGATTTTCAACATGTATCACGAAGTGCCCAGCATTCGCGATAAAGACGAATTTCTGTTGCCGTTTATCGATGTGTTGACCAATCCGGATTTTAAAACCGGCACCCCGGAAAACGACCAGAAATTGCTGCGCAGTTTGATCGTGTTCGCCTGCATCATGGAAGGCCTGTTTTTCTACGTTGGCTTTGTGCAAATTCTGGCGCTGGGCCGGCAAAATAAAATGACCGGTGCCGCCGAGCAATATCAATATATCTTGCGCGATGAATCCATGCACCTTAATTTTGGCGTGGACGTTATCAACCAGATCAAGCTGGAAAATCCGCATCTGTGGACACCCGCGTTCCGTGAAGAAATTCGCGGTTTGTTTCAAAAGGGCGTCGAGCTGGAATATCGTTACGCGGAAGACACCATGCCGCGTGGCGTGCTGGGCTTAAATGCCGGTATGTTTAAAGAGTATCTGCGCTTTATCGCCAACCGCCGTTGCCAGCAAATCGGCGTGGATATTTTGTATCAGGGTGCCAGCAATCCCTTCCCGTGGATGGCGGAAATGATCGATCTGAAAAAAGAAAAGAACTTCTTTGAAACGCGGGTAACGGAATATCAAACCGGCGGCGCGTTGTCTTGGGATTAAGTGTTTCGTGTCGTTGGCGGACACATAACCTTGCTCTGTGGACACAACTTCTTGCTCTGGCGGACAGATTGTTTGCTCTGAGTGAGAAATGCGGTTTCGATAATTAGCTTACCCCCCTTATGATTTTCCATAAGAGGAGCGCTCTCGGCCAAAGCCGCCTTCTGAACTTAAACTGTTTCGTGACAATTACGTCTCGATCGAAATTATTAATTCAGTCTTGAATGGCGCAACATGCCAAAACAATAAAGTCTTGAATAGACTTTGTAGCTTAACTAGGTAGGTGACCAGTGAGGTTTTGCTGCGTTGCTTATTTGGCTGGCTACCTCTTTAAGAAAGCCTGAATTGCCGTTGAGGTGATTCGGGCGCTTCTATCCAAGCTTAATCAAGCTTCGTAAATAACATCGGTGTACTACAACGCTTTTCGATTGTGGTGCAGGTGATGTATTCAAAAACTTTAAGTAGTCGTTGTTAGGGATTTTGCTGATCAAGTTATGAGCTTGCATCAACATTTTTGATTAATGATTTTTCAGCCATAAGGGTGTGAATTGGCAATTTAAGTGTGGAATTACGATTGTATCTAATAATTTTGTGGAGTGTGTTTAGATGAAAAAATATGTTGAGTTATGTTCTTTCCGAATAGCCGTAGAGGCTGTATTAGCCATTCTTGGTATAGTTGTTTTTTTGTATGGTTATTGGGGGTTTGGTGCTATTGAGGTAGAAACTAAGATTTTCAATGAGGCAAAACACGGAATGTTATCGGAAATATTTTTGCTTGGTGCAATTATTGGACCTCTGTGTTTCACTATAATATTTTTACTCGTATCAGATATTCTGTCTGAAATTAAAATCAGGAAATTGGAATTAGAAGCAATATAAGGTGCAGTAAAAGACAAAGAGTACATCTATAAAGTTTCATGGGCGTGCTCTTTGGCTGGTGTTCTGGAGGAATTTATTGTTAAAAACACACAATGCATACTTTCAGATGTAAGTTGTCAGAAACATCTGTTCGCAAACAGCAGTGTGTCATATACCGTTAACATTCTGATTAACTTAATTTGTAAAAATAAGCTTAATCATATGTGCAGTTAAAGTGAGTGAAAGAATGACAACTAATAGTTCTGCCACCAATATTTTTGCATTTTTCTCAGTTAATACTTTGTTGCGTTCCTTGTAAGTGTTTATAGCAAGAAGCTGCTGTGTGCAGTCTCGCTCAAGGTTTGCATTCTTAACAAGGATTAATGAAATAGTGTCAGCAAAGTTAACAAATATTTTTACTTTGCTAGTATTTATACCTTCGGATAAATGGCTTAACGACTCCGCTGAACAGGAGCCACTTCTTTCATTCTTGTCAGAAGAGAAATCCATTTCAAACCCATGTTTTCTGTAAAAACCATTCCTTCGTTCTCGTGCTTCGTCGGATTTGGCATCGACAGGCGATAAGCTTAGGCGTTCGACAGTATACTCAGGATGCAGTTTTTTTCCCCATTCAATTAATTTAGAAAAAGCATAGGATCCTAAGCCACAGCTATGCATGGCTTCTGGAATCATGACATCTCTTCTGGTAGCGAATTTCGCTGTTTTTTTGTTATGGGATAGCTCAAGATCAAAATCAATGCGGGAGCTATTTTGAGAGATGTTTGTTACGAACGGTTGGTCATTCGTGAATCGGGTATAGGTTAGCGGTATAAGATCGATTGTGTATTTAGCGGTACTTTCGCATTGTATTTCTTCAAAAATGACTAGCAGATCAAAATAATCCTTGCTGTCTGATCGTCGTGCGAGGGTGTAAGAATTTTTGTGTAAACGGTCAATTGGCGGGAAACTGCCATAACTTTGAAAGGAGTGAACATGACCGCAACACAAAGAACCCCCTCGCCGGATTTAATTGACCAACTATTGGCTGGCT
>JBAZVN010000003.1:0-196943 GCA_041660815.1 Gallionellaceae bacterium
ACTAGGTTTTGCGCCAACGTTTAGCTATACCGGCTTCGCCACCGGCGATACCGATGCGACGTTAAGCAACACCGGCGCGGCTTATGATTTTAGTCATGTGGCGACAGCAAGCAAGGTGACGGTTTCTGGACTAGCACTGAGTGCCATCACCGGAACTGGACTCACAACAGATTACGCGTTGAGTGCCAACAGTAAATTTGTTGCGGCAACGATCACGACGGCAACGTTAACACCCACGCTCACCAATACTTCAGTCACTAAAACCTATAACGCGACCACCGCGGCGCCAGTCGGTTTTGCGCCAACGTTTAGCTATACCGGCTTCGCCACCGGCGATACCGATGCGACGTTAACCAACACCGGCGCAGTTTATGATTTTAGTCATGTGGCGACAGCGACTAAAGTGACGGTTTCAGGCTTGGCGCTGAGTGCCATCACCGGAACTGGACTCACAACAGATTACGCGTTGAGTGCCAACAGTAAATTCGTCGCCGCCACAATCACCACTGCAACGTTAACCCCAACGCTCACCAATACTTCAGTCACTAAAACCTATAACGCCACCACTGCGGCGCCAGTCGGTTTTACACCGACGTTTAGCTATACCGGGTTCGCTACCGGCGATACGGATGCGACGCTAACCAACACCGGCGCGGCTTATGATTTTAGTCATGTGGCGACAGCGACTAAAGTGACGGTTACAGGACTAGCACTGAGTGCGATCACCGGAACAGGATTCACAACAGATTACGCATTGAGTGCAAATAGTAAATTTGTTGCGGCAACGATCACGACGGCAACGTTAACACCCACGCTCACCAATACTTCAGTCACTAAAACCTATAACGCCACCACCGCGGCGCCAGTCGGTTTTGCGCCCACTTTTAGCTTCACCGGTTTCGTGACCGGCGATACCAATGCGACGTTAAGCAACACCGGCGCGGCTTATGATTTTAGTCATGTGGCAACTGCGAGCCGGGTAACAGTGTCCGGCTTGGGTATTGCTACGATCACCGGAACAGGACTAGCAACAGACTACTCATTGAGTTCAAACAGTAATTCAACACCCGCCAATATCACCCCGGCAACGCTCACCTATACCGCCAATCTCTCTAACCGCCTATATGGCGCAGCCAAGCAAATACTCACCGGTAAAGTGACTGGCTTTGCGGCAAACGAGACGCTTGCCACAGCGACAACGGGTAGTGCTGTTTTTTCATCAACCGCCACGGTTTTCAGCAACGTTGGCAGCTATAACATTACCGGATCCGGACTTACCGCAAATTTTGGCAACTACACTTTTGCCCAGGCAGCAGCCAACAATACCGCACTGACCATCAACAAGGCGTTACTCACCGTAACGGCGAGCAATAAAACCAAAACCTATGGTGCAACGCAAATCTTTACGGGGACATCTTTTACGTCAACCGGATTGGCCAACAGTGACACCATCGGCAGTGTTAGCCTAGTCAGTGACGGCTCGATTGCCAGCGCTGGAGTGACCGGAGGGCCTTACGCAATTATCCCGAGTACAGCAAACGGTGGTAGCTTTGACGCCAGCAACTACACCATCAATTATGTAAATGGTAAATTGACCGTTACCCGGGCCGTACTGGAAATAACTGCGGACAGCACCAGCAAAGTGTTCGGCGACTCGCTAAGCTTTAATGGAAGTGAGTTCAGCAGTATCGGACTCAAAAATGGCGAAAGCATTGGCACTGTCAGCTTGGCAAGTAGCGGCTCAATTGATACTGCAAGTGTCGCGGGTGGGCCCTACGCAATCACCGCAAGCGCTGCCGCAGGTGGAAATTTTGATGCCACCAATTACAGCATCAGTTATGTGCCCGGAACTTTGAATATAACCGCGATTGGATTACTGGGAATTACCGCGAACTCGGTGGCAAAAACCTATGATGGATTGGCATTCACGGGAGGCAATGGCGTTAAATATTCCGGCTTCAGGGTGGGAGATACGGCTGCAAATTCACTTACCGGAACAATTAGTTATGGCGGTACTTCACAGAACGCTATCAATGCCGGAACTTATAGCATCATCCCGGGCGGACAAAGCCCGATCAATAGCAATTACACCCTTAGCTATGTTAATGGCACGTTAAAGGTATCCCCAGCCTCGCTCAACATTGAGGCCGACAGTAAAACCAGATTGTATGGCGCGGCAAATCCATTATTCAGCGCAACTTATACCGGATTGGTAAACGGCGATACTGCTGCCGCACTTGGCGGCACGCTGGTAATTTCCACGCTGGCCGAGCCGGGCTCCAACGTGGGAAATTATGCAATTGTCCCCAGTGGCCAAAGCTCCTCAAATTACACGATTGATTATGTAAGCGGTGATCTCAGTATCTCGCCAACACACCTGACCATTAGCGCGAATGAGCTGAGTAAAAACTATGGTGCAAGCGATCCCGCACTGACTTTTGAAACTCTCGGACTAGAAAACGGCGACCTTGCCGCAAACGTATTTTCCGGCGCATTGACTCGCAGCAGCGGAGAGAGTGTTTCAGAGACGCTACACACCATCACACAAGGCAATTTAGCCGCCAATAATAATTACATTGTGAGCAGTTTTACCGACAGTACACTCGCCATCACACCGCGTGCCGTTACCATCACGGCGAGTGCCGGGCAGAATAAAATTTACGGCAATGCTGATCCGGTTAGCTTCACCTACACGCATTCTGATTTGGGAGCAGGTATCGAATTAAGCGGTACACTTGATCGCGTATCGGGTGAAAATACCGGCAGTTATGCGATTAACCAGGGCACGCTGACGGATGCCAACAACAGCAATTATTTACTAAGCTATGCGGGAAATAATTTTGCGATAACACCAAAAACACTGATCGTCAGCGGCATTACCGTCAGCAACAAAACCTATGATGGAACATCCTCCGCCACAGCCAATACAGATATGGCGCTCTACTCCGGCCTGGTCAGCGGCGACGCAATTTCAATCAGCAGTACTGCCAGCTTTGCCGATAAAAATGTCGCCCATAATAAAACCGTGTTGCTAAGCAACAGCTACGCTGGAGCAGCGCTTACTAATTACAGCATCACCGATCAAACCAATACCACAGCGAATATCACCCCGCGCACGCTGACTATCAGTGCCACGGCTGAAAATAAAGTGTATGACGGATTGACCCATGCGGTCGCTCAATTGACGGATGACCGCCTCGCCAACGACGTTTTAGTGATTAACGGCAGTGCGGATTTTTCCGATACCTACACGGGAAATAACAAAACCGTAGTAGTGAATTCGATCACATTGACTGGCACAGACTCTGCCAACTATAACTTCAACACCCAGACCTCCAGCACGGCAAATATTACCGCGGCTCCGCTTGAGATAAAGGTAAATAACGCCACTCGACAATATGGCACGGTAAACCCAAGTTTTGACGCTACTTATGTCGGATTGCAAAACGGTGAAACACCATTCGCAATTGATGGCACGTTAGCTATCTCCACCTCCGCCATTCCCGGTTCCAATGTGGGTGACTATAGCCTCACGGCTTCCGGCCAAAATTCAATAAACTATGCGATCAGCTATACCCCTGGAAGCTTCAGCATCACACCCGCACCATTAATCGTTACCGCCAATATTCAAAGCAAAGTTTTCGGCACAACTGATCCAGCCTTAACTTTCACCACGCAAGGCTTAATCAGCAATCCGGCACTGGGCGTAGTCAATACACAAAGCGACGCGCTCTCCGGAGTACTGTCGCGCACGAGCGGCGAATCTGTTTTAGGCGGACCTTACACGATTAACCAGGGCACGCTCGCCGCGAATAACAACTACTCAATGAATTTCGTAAGCAATCGCTTTCTGATCACCACTGCCCCACTGGAACCGCATTTAGGCGGAACCGCTGCGCAACTCGATTTATCCGGTTTCGTTAACAATCAAACCTATTTTAGAAACGGCGGGTTTTGGCATATCTCGCTTAACCCGAACAATGCCGATGTCGGATTTGATGTAGGGCGCGGCGAGAACAGCTTGAAATCCCGCCTCGAAGAGCGCCTGGATATTTGCGGGGCAAACGCAACGGGAGGCAGTTGTGAAACCTGGTAATAAATACTCAATGTTAAAAAGAAAATGGTTGAAATCGCGATTAAGCATTCTTCGTCACTCCGGGCTGTTACTCGGACTGTGCTTCTCCACCCCGTTGCTGGCATTAGACACAACTCAGCCACAACCCCCAGTACAAGAGCAACAAAACGATACTCAACGCTTCGACATTACACATTTTAACGTCGAGGGGAATACGCTATTAAATATCAATATAATCAATGAGTTGCTAGATGAATTCAGCGGGGCACAGCGAAGCTATAACGACATTCAACTCGCCATCAACGCCCTCACAGGCGGCTATCGCAAAGCCGGATATTATTTGGTATGGGTTACTGCACCCGAGCAATCCCTCGATCAAGGCAGCGTGACACTTCACGTAACCGAAGGTCATATAGGCAACATTACACTGACAGGTAACCAGCATTTTTCTGATGCCAATATTCGCGCCAGCCTACCCTTGCTACAAACCGATAGCGCTCCCCGTGCCGTTAAAATTTCTGCCAATGCCCAGCTTGCCAACGAAAATCCGGCTAAACAAGTCGATATCATTTTGCGCGCTACCAAACAGATTGGCATTGTCGATGCCGAGATTCATGTAATTGATGTTAACCCGCTCAAAGCATTTTTAACATTTGACAATACCGGCACCCCGAAAACGGGAAATTACCGGATCGGCGCGGGGGCGCAACATGCCAATATATTTGATCTGGATCATGTGGCGACTTTTAATTATTCCACTTCCCCCGAACAGCAAAATCATGTCAGCTTATATAGCGGCAGCTATCGAATTCCACTGTATTCACGCGATGGCTCGATAGATTTTATTTATGCTTTTTCTGACGTTAACGCGGGTACGACCCAAACCATCGCCGGCCCCCTTTCCTTTTCCGGAAGAGGCGTTGTGTATGGTATGCGCTATAACCAGTTACTGGCGAGGCATGGCGAATATTCGCAGCGCCTTGTGTTCGGCTGGGACTATCGCGCCTATCAAAATAATTGCTCGCTGGGAGATTTTGGAGCGGCCGGTTGCGGCCCTGCCGCCAGAGATATTACCGTCAATCCAATGAGCGTCAGTTATAGCGGAAACTGGGAGCAACCCGGACGCGCCACAGATTTTTTCATCGCGCTATCCAGCAACATTCCCGGTGCAAAAAACGGGCAGGAAATAGACTTTAATTTAGTCCGTCCCAGTCCGAATAATGGCGCAGATGCATCCTCGCATTATTCAATCTTGCGTTTTGGGGGAAGCTCGCTAAACGCATATACCAATAACTGGCAATCGCGTGCGGCTTTCACTGCCCAGTACACGCGGGATGCGCTGATCTCCAGCGAACAATTTAGCATTGCGGGTGCGACTGCCGTGCGCGGTTTTCTGGAACGCGAAGTATCACTGGATACCGGTTATCTCACCAATTTGGAACTGTATACCCCCAACTTGATTGGCGATTCCTATGCCAGGTACGGCAGTCTGCGCAGTTTGATATTTTATGACTTCGGCGCTGCGAGAAAAAATACTCTGCAAGGCGAACCCGCTCAAACTGAAAACATTGCCAGCTTGGGCGCCGGACTGCGCTGGAAAATTCAACGTGACTTTAATTTACGCTTTGATTGGGCGCTCGTAATGCGCGCTGGTGGAAATACGGAGGCCGGCGATTACCATGGACATCTATCTGTTTATTATGAATTTTAACGCAACATAAATTCTTTGGACAAACTGAATCCCACAGCAAGAAATATAGGGCCGATGAAAATCCCGACAAATCCGAAGGCAAGCACTCCGCCCAATACGCCAAATAAAACCAAGACAAACGGCAACTTGCTACTACGACTGATTAAATAAGGCTTCACAATATTATCCACACTGCTGATCAAAAAAAATCCCCAGAACAGCATAAAAACTCCCCAGCCCACACTCCCCTGATAAAACAGCCAGAGCACCGCACTTCCCCAAATTATCGGGGGGCCAACGGGAATGAGAGAAAGCAGAGCCGTTCCGGCACCCAGTAACAAAGCAGCCGGCACACCGGCAATAAAAAATCCAATAGTGGCCACAAACCCTTGCGCCAACGCAGTACCCAAAATGCCATACATGACGCCGCGTACCGTATTCTGAATAATGCCAAGCACATTTTCCACGTGAGCCCCAACCATTTTTTGCATAACTTGTGTCGCAAAATTTACCAGTGCCGCGCCATCACGATACAAAAAGAAACACACAAAAGCAGCCAGACTCATTTCAATTACTCCTTGTCCCAGCAATAGACTGCCCGAGAGCAAATAATTTTTGGCGGGTTCTAGCAAGCGCTTTTCGAGGGCGGTGACTTCATTCATATCGGAGGCCAGCAAATTCCAATAAGTATTGACTGCCTCACCCACAACCGGCACGCCCTTCAACCAGATAGGCGGATCGGGCGGCCCGAATTCGAGTAGTTGTTTAATGAGCAGATAAGCAGCCGTCACATTATCCGACAAGCTGTACGCCATCATTGCCACGGGAAAAATGGCGACTAGCGCGAGAGATAGCGTCATCATCAGAGCGGCAATGTTTTGCCTGCCCTGCAATTTTGACAATAACCACGTATACAGCGGCCAGGTCGAAATACACATCACCGCTGCAAGTATTGTGGCCGTTAAAAATGGCCGCAGAACAATGAAGCATCCGGCGACCAAAATTAAGACAGCAATTAATTGTGATTTAATTTCAAAATGTGTGTTCATAAACCACTTCTTTCAGATGAACAACTATAACTTAATGAAACGACACTCGTAGGAGCGGCTCCAGAGCGTTTCATTATTCGGGGTGGCGTCAATCACCATGATCGTTAGCATGTTTAGGGAGCCGGTTGCGTCAACGCATTTCCATCCAGGCTTACTGCGGTTTGTGCCAGTAAACGGCTGTTTGCTGTTGCGCCGGTTTTTAAGGTAATTGATGTTTGCGATAAAATCACGCCTTCCATATGTGCAGTGGTTCCAACATCAACCGCACCGGCAACCTGCCAAAAAATATTCTTGGGCAATGCGCCACCGCTTAAAATTATTTTTGCCCCGTTTGCTTGTGTTATACCCTGCGCCACCTGAAATATCCACACATCGTTGGCGCCGCCATTCAGCGTGACATCAGATGGAATGAGCACTGCCGTACCCCACTTATAAGTTGCCGGAGGAAGCGTCATGCCACCGATAATACCGGCACCCACTTCAATATAGTCTGCCGCACGTCCTGCTGCATCGGTATAGGCCGTGAGCATATTATTCACAGCTGTGGTCATATTTGACGGTGTGGGCACTGCATAATCGGCTGCAAACAAATGCCCGGTGACCAAAGACGAAGTGGAAAAAACGTTGCTAGAATCCGCAATTAAAGAAAATCCGGTAATAAAACTAGCCGCTGCGGGGCTGATGCCAATATCTCCGGTGACTGCTGTTGCGCCCGTCGTTGCAATAGCGGTTTTCGCCAAAATGACATAGTTTCCAGAGGTTCCCAGTACAACGGGTGAAGGGCCATGACCGGCACCATTTAAACCTGTGCCCACACCTACTGCACTGGGAGCAGCCAAGATCGAGCTCCCGCCACCTCCGCATCCTGAAACCGAAAGGGCGCCTAGTAGAACTAACGGTAGGCATAATTTTGAAAATAGTGGGGGCGTATTCATGTGTGTGACTCCTGATTTGATTGTTTTTGCATCCCATAAAAAAAATGCCCGGGAACATAGGGGGCGTCTCCGGGCATCCAACTTACAGGTGTTTAATAAGGGAGTATTCAACACCCGCGTTCATTGTTAGCTTTAACAGTGCCTAGGTCTGTTCGATAACGAACATATCTTCACGGGAATAGTGCTCTATAATGAAAAACATGATGTAGCCCCCTTGGGCTTATCCTTGCTAATCCGGCGCTGATAAAACAACTGGCCATCTCACAAAGCTGCAAAAAAACAGTCAGTGAGTGGCCGTAGACAAATCTAGCTCCACATTGGTTGTACGCACCGGAGACACAAAATTGACCGCCCCCCCCTTCCGTCTTTCCCGAAAAAATATTGCCGCAGAGCCAGGTGTAAACCATCTGCTGGCCGCACTGCCGCCGGAGATAGTTGGGCGAATTTTTCCGCAACTGGAGTTAGTCGCAATGCCGCTCGGACATGTTCTACATGAATCAGGCGGGTTGCTGCAACATGTGTATTTCCCAACCACCGCCATCGTTTCTTTGCATTACATATTGGAAGATGGTGCCTCCGCAGAAATTGCCGGGGTGGGCAATGAAGGACTGATCGGCCTTGCCTTGATTATGGGCGGCAACACTACTCCAAGTATTGCCTCTGTAATAACCGCTGGGCATGGCTACCGCCTGAAAGCGAACCTGATGCTTGAAGAATTTAATCGTGGCGGCCCGATGATGCAGTTAATGTTGAAATACATTCAGGCAATGATGACCCAAATATCGCAAACCGCAGTGTGTAATCGCCGCCATTCCGTAGAGCAGCAATTGTGCCGCTGGTTGCTGCTAACGCTGGACAGATTACCGTCCAACGAATTGACCATGACTCAGGAATTGATCGCAAGCATGCTGGGGGTGCGCCGGGAAGGTATTACCGAAACCGCAGGCAACTTGCAACGTGAAGGATTAATCAGTTACCGGCGCGGCCATATCACCGTGTTAAATCGCAAAGGCTTGGAAACACATACCTGCGAATGTTACGCAGTTGTCAAAAAAGAATTTCAGCGCTTACTCCACAGCCCGGCAGCCGCACCCGCTCCGGTGCGAATTTCTGTGACTAACAGCTATCTCTAGGATCAATATATGGACACAAGCAAAACACAGCGCCATAAACTCATCAAAAACCTTATGGGAAGACACGCCGAAAAAGTGTCTGAAGCATCCATCACACTTTGGGAATTATTGGCTATTCAAATTACCTCGATTGTTGGCGAAGGTGGATTTAATTCTCTTTTCACCCGCAGCGTGTTGCTAACCCAAACCTCATTTTCCTGGCTGGAGGTTAACCCTTTAGCGCTGCTGACTGCCAACCGCTTTACCACTTTAAAAAGATGCTTTGACGGACAAACGCCCGCGTACACCAAAGCGGCCAACAGTCAACTGTTGATAACTTTCACAGATATATTAGCTTCCCTGGTCGGCGAACAAATCACCACCACTATTTTGCATTCTGCTTGGGGCAATGACGTTTCGGACGAATCCGATATGGAGAAAAAACATGAGCAATAAAGTCAATATTCGCCGCTTAAAAACAGGCATCCCCGGTCTGGATAATTTACTGGGTGGCGGTCTGCCGGAATTCTCCTTTAATCTGATTGCCGGCACGCCGGGCAGTGGAAAAACCACACTAGCCCACCAAATGATGTTCTCGCTGGCCACACCGGATAATCGGGCGCTATTTTTTACCGTGTTGGGCGAGCCTGCCTTAAAGATGTTGCGCTACCAACAACAATTTCCGTTTTTTGACTTTGGTAAAATTCAGAATTCAATTCGCTTCGTCAATCTCGCCGCCGAACTATTGGAAGGAGATTTTGACCGGGTACTGGCCCGCATTTCTGAAGAGGTGATCGCCTATTCCCCCAGCTTGGTATTTGTCGATTCCTTCCGCTCCGTGGTGCAATCTGCCAAACAATATGATCAGGGAAACTCCGAGTTGCAACGCTTTGTGCAGCAACTGGGATTACAAATGACCAGTTGGCAAGCAACCACTTTTTTAATCGGCGAATATTTAACGCCGGAGTCGGAATCCAGTCCGGTATTTACTGTGGCGGATGGCATTTTTTGGTTATCACAAAACATGCAGCGCAATTCCATCGTGCGCAAAATTCAGGTGGTTAAAATGCGCGGGCAAGCTCAGGCCCCGGGTTTGCATACCTTCCGTATCTGTGATGAAGGCATTCAGATATTTCCGCGTGCCATTATTAAACCTAGCGCCGAACAAACTGCAGCGCAAAAGGCTCACTCACCTGAAAAACGTGTTTCCATGGGTATACCCGGTCTGGATGAGATGTTGGGTGGCGGCTTACCTATGGGCTACTCCTTGTTGGTGGTCGGGCCTACCGGCTCGGGCAAAACAATTTTGGCCACCGAATTTCTGGCAGAAGGCGTGCGTCTGGGAGAAGCCGGTGTCATCGCCGCATTCGAAAAAAGCCCCAACCAACTGTTGGATAACAAATTATCCGCCCTGGTAAAGTCGGGCAAAGTGGGGGTAATTGATACACGCTCGCTGGATTTGACGATTGATGAAACTCTACATGATTTAATTGCCATGATCACCCGCATGAAAGCCAAACGTGTGGTTATCGATTCTCTATCCGGTTTTGAACTCGCCTTGGCACCTGAATACAGTGAAGATTTTCGCGGCTCCCTGTATCGGATGATTGCCGAATTAACCGCAATGGGCGTGACAATTTTAATGACCTCTGAATTGGAAGACCGCTACAGCGATTTGCGCTTTAGTCCGTTTGGCAGTGCGTTTCTGGCGGATGCCATTATCGTGCAGCGCTATGTTGAACTTGAAGGCGAATTCAAACGCGTACTTTCAGTGGTAAAGGTGCGTGGCAGCAAACATAGCAAAACAATTCGCTTATATGACATTAACGATGATGGCATCACCGTTGGCAAAACTTTGTCGGAATATGCCGGAATTATGTCAGGCCACCCCACACCAAATACACAGCCCGAATCATGAATACGCCAATCAACCGCACCCCTCCGGCGTCTGATGCGCAGCAACTTGAGGATGCCAGACATAGGGAACATAAACTTTCCAAACGGGAAGTTGCTGCTGATACGCGTGAATATTTAGCCAATTTGCGTGACACCACAGCGGATACCCGTGAAAATACCGCAGACACGCGCGAGTTCCACGCGGACAGTCGCGAGACTACGGCTGATACCCGAGAGACAAAAGCTGATACCCGCGAAACCACTGCGGACAGTCGCGAATCGACTGCAGATACCCGTGAGAATACTGCGGACAGTCGCGAATCGACTGCAGATACCCGCGAGAATACTGCGGACACGCGCGAACTCCATGCGGACAGTCGCGAGACTACGGCCAATACTCGCGAGACCAAAGCTAATACCCGTGAATCTACGGCTGATTTGCGAGACCTTGCCGCCGACAATCGCGAACAACAAATTTATACCGTGGAGGCTCGCCAGATAGCTTCCGACGATCACATGCACATGCTGCAACTCGTTAATGAGCGCATGATGATTGCCACACTTGAAGCGCAACGGTTAGCGGAAGAGATTCAAATCACCAAGTCTGAATTACAAATCAGCCAAGCCAGCGCAGAAAAAGCCAATCTCGCCAAATCGGACTTTCTTTCCAACATGAGCCATGAGCTGCGTAGCCCGCTTAATGCCATTCTCGGCTTTGCGCAATTGCTTGAAGCGGGAATGCCGCCGCCCACCCCGGCACAAGCGATCAGACTCCAACAAATCACCAAGGCAGGATGGTATCTACTTGAATTAATTAATGAAATATTGGACCTGGCAGTTATTGAATCCGGCAAACTGTCACTCTCGCGCGAGCCGGTTTCGCTCGTGGAGGTGATGCACGAGTGCCAATCGATGATCGAATCACAGGCACAACAACATGACATTCGTATCAGCTTTCTGCCCTTCGATCCCACCTGGTTTGCCAATGCCGATCGAACCCGGGTAAAGCAAGTCCTGATCAACCTTCTGTCCAATGCGATTAAATACAATAAGGATCACGGCAGCGTCGAAATAGCCTGTACCGCCATTGGCAAAGAACGGATTCGCATCAGTGTAAAAGACACCGGCCCCGGACTGCCCCCGCAAAAGTTGCAATATTTATTTGAACCATTCAACCGGCTTGGACAAGAGGGTGGCGCGGAAGAAGGTACCGGCATTGGTCTGGTGGTCACCAAAAAGTTAGTCGAGCTGATGGACGGTACGATCAATGTAGAAAGCACAGTCGGGCTAGGGAGCACTTTTTGGATTGAACTGATTCGGGTTGATATGCCGCAGCTAAGCCGGGACAATATTGCACAGGAAGAACCTGTCCAAAAAATACTAAATGATGAGCCGCCCCGTACTTTGCTATACGTGGAAGACAATCCGGCCAACCTGATGCTGGTCGAACAAATCATTGAAGATCAATCCCATCTGCACATGCTCAGTGCGCGCGATGCCAGTCACGGCATTTTATTGGCACGTGCGCATCTCCCTGACATTATCCTGATGGATATCAATTTACCCGGCATTAGCGGTGTCGAAGCGCTGGCGATTCTGCGCTCCGATCCGGCCACGGAAAATATTCCTGTTATTGCCCTGAGTGCCAATGCCATGGTGCATGATATTGAAAAAGGACTGGAAGCCGGCTTCTTCCGCTATATCACCAAGCCAATCAAAATTATCAAGTTATTGAATGCAATAAATGAGGCGCTGAAATACGCTAATGACGGATTAAGTAATGCGGAACAGACCGGGACAATATTATGATGAATCAACAGGAAATTCTAAAAGCACGTATTCTCGTGGTGGATGACCAGCAATCCAATGTCATGTTACTCAAAGAAATGTTGAGCGATGTCGGTTATGAGTCCGTTACCTGCACCACCAATCCACTTGAAGTGTGCGAACTGCACCGCAGCAACAGCTATGACTTGATTTTGCTGGATCTGCAAATGCCAATCATGAGTGGCTTTGAAGTAATGGAAGAATTGAAAAAAATCGACCCGGACAGCTACTTGCCGGTGCTGGTTATTACCGCCCAACCGGATCACAAGCTGCGCGCTTTGGCAGCCGGCGCAAGAGATTTTGTTAGCAAGCCGTTTGATCTGGTGGAAGTGCAAACCCGTATTCATAACATGCTGGAAGTACGTCTGCTTTACAAACAACTGGAAAGTTATAGCCAACTGCTCGAATTAACTGTGCTGAAACGCACCGCTGAACTGCGTGCCAGCGAAGCACGTTTTCAGCGCCTGACAGAGCTTTCCTCTGATTGGTATTGGGAGCAGGACGAAAACGGCAAGTTCACCAAGCTATTCGGCCCGGTATTTGAAATGCTCGGCATTCGCTTTGATGATGTCTTGGGCTCCGTCCGTGATGACCATGACGCACAATGGGACAATGCAGAGCGCGATATGCTGGAGGCAAATTTGGCTTCACAAAAGCCGTTTCTGGATTATCTCTACAGCCGGATAAATGCGGATGGCCTCAAGCAATATTTAATGGTGAGCGGCGAACCCATGTTTGACGCCTCCGGACGTTTCACCGGTTATCGCGGCATAGGCAAAGACGTAACCGATACGATGGGGCCCAAAGTAGCCCTCAAATAAATCTGTACTAAAAAACATCAAAGAAGACAGCCACAGATAAACACAGATTTACCTCCCAGAGGTTCTTGTGCCCTTGGGTACACGAATATTCAAACCGTTATGGTTTTAGTTTTACTCACCAATTGAGCGATAACCGATTTAACGCTAACATGTTGTTTTATAAGTGTTAATTCATGAAAGTCTGCGACTCAATTGAGGGGTATTAGCAAATAAGGTTGCTGTTTCGCCTGAGAGGGAAGCATGACAATAAATATAAATTCCAATCCTGCCGTAGCACTGGATAGCCCTGTCGAAACTAGCGAGACCACCCTGCCTAGCGAACGATTTCACGTCGTTGGCATTGGCGCTTCCGCCGGCGGATTAGCCGCTTTTGAGGGATTTTTCTCGGGCATTCCGATCGACGCCGAGCTTGGTATGGCAATCATATTGGTGCAGCACTTGGCGCCAGACCATAAAAGCATGCTCAGCGAGCTCATCCGACGCTACACGCATATGCCGGTATTTGAAGTTGAAGATGGCATGCCGGTACAGCCCAATTGTGTTTATGTCATTCCGCCCAACCGCGACATGGCTTTATTAAATGGCACCCTGCATTTAATGGTACCTGCTGCGCCGCATGGCCATAGACTGCCAATTGACTTCTTCTTTCAATCATTGGCGCAAGATCTACGCGATCGGGCGATCTGCATCGTGCTGACCGGCACCGGCAGTGACGGCACACTTGGCATAAAAGCAATCAAAGACGGGGGCGGCATGACCATGGCACAAACCCCCGCATCCGCCGAATACGACAGCATGCCACGCAACGCTGTTGCCACCGGGCTGGTAGATTACGAACTGACTCCGGTCGAAATGCCCGCCCAGTTACTGGCATACGCCGCGAATAGATCATCCAGCGCCTCCAGTCGCCCCGCAACCTTGGCGCCCAAAATTGAGAGTGCCCTAAAAAAGATTTTAATTCTGGTTCGTGCCCAGACCGGACACGATTTCTCTCAATATAAACCCAGCACAATTCTGCGGCGCATCGGGCGACGTATGACTGTGAATCAGGTTGATTCATTAGAGAGCTATGTTCAATATCTACAACAGACACCGAGCGAAATTGAATCGTTATTTCGCGACCTCTTAATCGGTGTGACCAATTTTTTTCGCGACTCGGAAGCTTTTCACGAACTTGAGCAACAGGTGATTCCCAAGCTTTTTGCCGGCAAGCCGGCGGGCAGTTTGATACGCATTTGGTCACCCGGGTGCTCTACCGGCGAGGAGGCTTATTCCATCGCGATTCTGCTGCTGGAACACATGGAGACCTTAAAGCAAAACTACACCTTTCAAATATTTGCCACCGACATTGATAGTCACGCGATTGCCATTGCTCGCGCCGGGCTTTACCCGGCTAGTATTGCAGCAGATTTAACGCCGGATCGCTTGGCGCGTTTTTTTACGGCAGAAATCGGCAGTGGCGCGTACCGCGTCCATAAAGGCATTCGTAATATGCTGATTTTTTCCGAACAGGACGTCATCAAAGACTCGCCCTTTTCCAAGCTAGACTTGATCAGTTGCCGCAACTTGATGATTTATTTGAGCGGCGAGTTGCAGCAGAAGCTCATTTCGCTCTTTCACTACGCCCTAAACCCGGGCGGCATGCTGTTCTTGGGCACGTCTGAAAGTGTGGGTGAAATTAACACTGTATTTAGTGTCATGCACCGCAAGGCCAAGTTGTATCTGCGCAAAGAAGCTTCTCAGAACAAACGTCATACGTCCCTGAATTTACTGCTTTCGCCCATTCCGAAAATGGATACAGCATTACCGCGACTGGTCGAAAAAACAAGCTTCCCGATCAAACCTTCTTTACGTGAATTGACAGAAGCGTTATTACTCCAGCACATCGCTCCGGCAGCAGCATTGGTCAATACCCGTGGCGATATTTTTTATTTACATGGCCGCACCGGAAAATATCTGGAGTTAACTCCGGGCGAAGCAGGCGTCAATAACATTATTAAATTGGCGCGCGAAGGGTTACAGCGCGAACTAACGACTGCACTACATAAAGCTGCTGTAAGCCGGGAAATTGTGCGCACCCTAAACTTGAATATCAAAACCAATGATCACTTCACCACGACCGATTTAACCATCCGTCCGGTAGTACTTCACTCGGAACTATTAGCAGAAACCGGCCCGAAAGCGACTTCCGACACCCCACTGTTTCTGGTCATTTTGGAAGAGACTTCAGCCAACGATGCTGCTTTGGCGCAACAAGCCGCGCTGCACACTATCGCACTCGCAGGCAACCCGGAAACGCCACCCGATGTTCATGTTCTGGCTCTCCAACAGGAGTTGCGCCTGAAAGAAGAATATCTGCAGATGGTGAACGAGGAACTGGAAGCCGCCAATGAAATGCTCAAATCTTCAAGCGAGGGAATGCTATCCGCAAATGAAGAACTGCAATCGACCAATGAGGAGCTGGAAACGTCCAAGGAAGAGTTGCAATCGCTCAACGAAGAACTCATCACCGTCAACGCTGAATTACAAATCAAGGTGACTGATTTGTCGCGCGCCAACAACGATATGAATAATCTGTTGGGCGGCACCGGCGTAGGCACGGTTTTTGTAGATCATCAATTGCGGATTTTACGTTTCACGCCCGAGGCCCGTTTAATCATCAACCTGATTTCGGGTGACGAGGGTAGACCCGTCAGTCATATTGTTTCCAATCTGGTCGCTTATGATCATTTGCTATCCGATGTGCAAAAAGTATTGGACACCCTTATTCCCAAACAGGCAGATGTGCAAACGACAGCAGGGAAATGGTACACGATGCGCATCCTGCCCTACCGCACGCTCGACAACGTCATTGAGGGTGCAGTCATTACTTTTGTTGACATCACCGAGATGATGGAAACACGCGCGGCATTATTCAAGGCTGGCGCACTTCAGAGAGCCATTTTTAATAGTGCCAATTTCTCCAGCATCGCTACAGATGCGATGGGCGTCATTCAGATTTTCAACGTGGGCGCCGAGCACATGCTGGGCTACGCGGCGGTTGATGTGATGAACAAAATTACCCCTGCCGACATTTCCGACCCGCTGGAAATTATTGCTCGCGCCAAAGCATTAAGTATTGAACTCGATACAAAGATTGCGCCGGGCTTCGAAGCTTTGGTGTTTAAAGCATCGCGCGGCATTGAGGATATTTACGAACTAACCTATATCTGCAAAGATGGTAGCCGCCTTCCAGCGGTGGTATCGGTCACGGCATTGCGTGACAAACAAGAAGCCATTATCGGTTACCTGTTAATTGGCACCGATAATACCGCACGCAAGCAGGCTGAATTTACCCTGCAAAAAGCCAATGAATTATTGCAGGAAGTAAAGTTTGAAACCAGCGAAGGAGTGCGTTGATGAACGATAACGTTGCGTCAGCGGACAACACTTTTCCTGCGCCCCAGCAAGCGACTGATCTGCGTCAGCAAGCCGAGCAAATAGCCAGTATTAATGCAGCTCAATCGGCTGTGCGTCTGGATACACTATCGCTCGAAGAAACCAAACTGATGCTGCATGAGTTGCAAGTACATCAGATTGAACTTGAAATGCAAAACGATGAATTGTGCCAAATGCAGGTGAAATTGAGTATTGCCCAGTTACGCTACTTTGACCTCTATGACCTCGCCCCGGTGGGCTACTGCACCGTTAATGAAGCGGGCTTGATGATACAAGCCAATCTAACCTTGGCAACTTTGCTTGACATGCCTCGCAATACGCTGATTAATAAGTCTTTATTTTCGCTCATCCTCCATGAAGACCAGGACATCTTCTACCTTTACCGGAAAGAACTCCTTGAATCCGGGAATCCTAAGTCTAGCGAATTACGCATGATGAGACCGGACGGCACACAATTTTGGGCACATTTGGCTGCAACGCTTGCGCAAGACGAAAATGCCCCTGTTGTGCGCATTATGTTAAGCGACATCACCAAACGCAAACTAGCAGACGCAGCATTGCGTGCCAGCGAGACACTTAATCAGGCGATTCTGGACTCAGTGAGCGCTGAAATTGTGGTACTGGATCGGCAGGGCACTATCATTGCAGCAAACCTGCCCTGGCAACGTTTTTCACTGGAAAACAACATCGTCGCGGGACATTCAGTTTTATATGCCGGAATCGGCAGCAACTACCTGGATGCCTGCCAGTTAGGCACAGCTTCTACCCCGGATCAGGCCGTAAACGCCTGCGATGGTATTCAAAGTGTTCTGAATGGAAGCATACCCAGCTTCAGCTTGGAATACCCCTGCCACTCGCCCACGCAGCAACGCTGGTTCAGCATGAGTGTCACGCCCTTGGGGATAGATGGACAAGGCGCGGTAGTCACACATACCAACATTACTGCACGTAAACTTTCCGATGAGCGCATCCAAAAACTGGCACATTTCGATCAGCTTACCGGCTTGCCCAACCGTAGTTCGCTGCAGGAGCGCTTTAAATTTTCGCTCAGTTTGGCGCAACGTAGCCAGGAACAGTTAGCCGTAATTTTCCTTGATCTCGATCACTTTAAAGACGTCAACGATTCACTGGGTCACACCATGGGTGACGAATTATTGATGAATGTGGCTAAGCGCCTGAAATCCACCCTGCGCGAGCAAGACACTTTATCGCGCCAAGGCGGTGATGAATTTATTTTGGTATTGCCCAATACCGATGCAAATGGCGCCGCGCTGGTAGCCAGTAAGTTGATCGACGTAATTTCCTCTCCCTGCCAAATCGGGGCACATGAACTTATTACAACCCCTTCTATTGGCATCGCAATTTTCCCGCATGACGGTGAAGATTTGGAAACACTATCGAAAAATGCCGATATTGCGATGTACCGCGCAAAACAGGAAGGACGTAATGTTTTTCGGTTTTTTACACCGCAAATGCAAGCCCATTTCGCACGCTCCCTGCAATTAAGTAATGCGCTACATCACGCACTATCCCGCGATGAAATGCAATTACACTATCAACCGCAAATCTTAATCAAAGACGGCCACACTATCGGCGTAGAGGCATTACTGCGCTGGCAACATCCTGAGTTCGGACTCGTCTCACCTAGCGAATTCATTCCCATTGCCGAAGATAACGGCCAGATCATAAACATCGGAGAATGGGTACTCAGAACTGCAGCAGCCCAGTTAAGGAATTGGCTGGACATTGGAATGTCGCCCCTGGTGATGGCCGTCAATCTGTCCGCTATCCAGTTTCGACAAGCTAATCTGCCGGAGTTAATCACGGGCATCCTTGACGAACTTAAATTACCCCATGAATATCTTGAGCTGGAACTCACCGAGGCTGTTGCGATGAGTGATCCGCAACGCGCTGTGGAAATGATAGATAAGCTCTATGCCTGCGGTATTCGCATGTCTATCGATGACTTTGGCACGGGCTATTCTTCACTGGGCTACTTAAAACGCTTCAAGATTTATAAGCTGAAAATCGACCAGTCTTTTGTGCGCGACATTACCAATGATCCGGATGACAAAGCGATCGTCACCGCCATTATCAACATGGCCAGCAGTCTCGGCATGAGGACAATTGCGGAAGGTGTGGAAACAGCGGGGCAGCTAGCTTTTTTGCGCCTGCAAGGGTGTGACGAAGTTCAGGGATATTACTTTAGCAAACCCCTGACTGCGGAGCAGTTTGAAGTATTCATGAAATGTTAGTTTGATGTTTGCAAATAACAATTTAACGACTCTCGCGCTTACTTGGCAGGCTTATCAAGAACAACCAACACATACTGCGTGCCATTTGGAGCATAAATACTTCTGATCATTCGGGTATTCTGCAAAGTCTCGTGAAAAACAAAAGTTCCGCCGCGCTCCCCCTTGCTATTCATTTTCTCATCGCGCTGCATCACCTCTGCTGCATGTAATTTTTCCGCCAGTTTATTGCGCGCATCGGCAATGGCCATCTGCTGCCTGAAAGTACTACCCGCTTTGGACTTTTCAGCGGAACCCACCGCAGTTACTAATGAACCTTTAACACCTGCTCCACACACCCAAGCCGGAGCACGCTTGTGTGTGCCGGGGAATTGGCAACGTTTAACTTTCTGTTCTGTCGTGCCTGCTTTACCAGCCGAAATATTATCAGCCAACGCCGCCCCACTCCAACAATAAATTAATATTAAAAACAGCAGATTAAAACGTTTTAACATGATGATATTCCTATGTTTTTTGGGGCATTTAAACTATAGCGGATGCTTCACTAGTAAATCCAAATAGAGTTGGCGCATCTTGTGATAATTCTCGCCGAGACTGGCATTACATGCCTGCAAAATGGCCAGTTGCTTATCCAAGCGTTCAGTTTTTTGCATGACTAATTTATCGACCATTCGATGATAATGTATCAACTCGGCCTGAAGAAATTTTGTACTGGAAATATCCGTCATAACGCCCTTCAAATACAACGGGCTACCTTTTTTATCCCGCACAACATCTGCCTTGTCGTGAAACCAGTGCTGTCTATTATTCGGGGTATCGATGCGATATTCACATTGAAAAACCGCCCCGGTTTTATAGCTTAGCTCCAGTTCTTTTTTTACATACGGCCGATCCTCCTGGTGGCACATTTGATGGTGTATTTCGGCATCGCTACCCCACTTTTCGGCTGAAAGCCCAAGCGCCGAAACCTGCTCACTAATAAGAACATGATGTTGCCCTCCCTGCAGTGATAACTGATACACAACCGCAGGGAAGCTATCAATAATAGTTTTATTCATTTCGGCCACCCGTAACGGCGTCATTTGATATTTTTCGCCTCTGGCAATGGAATTATGCCGGCAGTAAGCTCCTTCGCCTGATGTCTTAATTTCAATTCGTAAGCTTTGGGCGAGGCGGCGGAATGAGATGATCCTTCAATTGTACTGGTCGGTCTAATTTCTGCAACCGGGCTCGTTTGTGGAACTTTAATACTTGATAATACTGGCAACATAACATTTCCTTTTCTGGAAAAATTTAATCTATCTTGAATCCTGATTTCTAAAAACTACCAGCCAAAAAATACGCTTCCCCCACTGCAACATCTGTGCGGCATCCCACACAAGAAAATAGGGAACGGAGCCCGATTAAATTTAATCGGGCTCCGTTCCCTATTTATTTCGCCCAAACAAAAACCCGCTTGCGCGGGTTTTTGTTTGGTTTACTGAAACAATGCAGAATTACTTCAGCTTGGTTTCCTTGTACATCACGTGCTTGCGGGCAACCGGATCAAATTTTTTGATCTCAATTTTTTCCGGAGTCGTACGTTTGTTTTTATTGGTAGTGTAGAAATGGCCGGTGCCGGCACTGGATTCCAATTTGATTTTTTCACGCATGATCTATATTCCTTAAATTTTTTCGCCGTTGGCGCGCAGCTCAAACAACACGGCATCAATTCCGTTCTTGTCTATGGTGCGCAGCGCAGCATTGCTCAGGCGCAAAGATACCCAACGATTCTCAGATTCAACCCACAAGCGACGGCGCTGTAGGTTGGGCAAAAAACGACGCTTTGTTTTGTTATTCGCGTGGGAAACATTATTACCCACCATCGGGCGTTTTCCCGTTACTTGACAGACACGTGCCATGACATTTACTCCAACCTGTTTTTCAAAGAGGCGCGATTGTACTCGAAACTATTTGCCCGTTCAACAATTTATCAAGATTTATTTTTGCGGCCTATTTCAGAGACAAAATTGGCTTAACTGCCAATAACCTCCAACGACATCAGCTCAGTCAACAACTTCATTTTGAAAACTTTGCAAAGTTCAGGCATTATTCATATATATATGAACACCCCACGAGCTCCCGCCATACATCTCACACAATACTCAATAAAAACAAATGCATAGCTCCCTTCAATTAGTCTTGATATTACTTGCTGCCGCCGTCATGGTGGTGGTGTTATGTCGTATTTTGCATTTGCCCGCCATGCTGGGCTATTTAATAGTCGGCATTTTAATCGGGCCGCATGCCCTGGGCTGGATTCCAGATGCGCCTGAAACACGACATCTTGCCGAGTTTGGCGTAGTCTTCCTGATGTTTAGCATCGGCTTGGAGTTTAGCTTGGCCCGACTCAGAGCAATGCGTCGCACGGTATTTGGCTTGGGAACAGCACAGGTAGCATTCACCATGGTGCTGGTCATGTTGACTTCGCTGTTTTTCGGTTTGGATTGGCGCCAAGGTCTTGCGTTGGGCGGTGTGCTCGCCATGTCCTCTACCGCAATCGTCAGCAAAATGCTGGTGGAACGCGCCGAATTAAATTCCCCGCACGGCTTCAAAATCATGGGCGTGCTACTGTTTCAAGACTTGGCCGTGGTCCCGCTCATTATTATTATCCCGGCACTGGCCAGCAATACCGGCGATCTACCAGCAACAATTGCCTTCGCCACCCTCAAGGCAATTTTGTTGCTCTCCGTTTTGCTTATCTTTGGTCAACGTCTGTTGCGCCCCTGGTTTAATCTGGTCGCACAGCAAAAATCTTCAGAATTATTCATGCTTAACCTGCTGCTATTCACGCTGGGTTTGGCGTACATCACGGAGTTAAGCGGGCTGTCGATGGCCTTGGGCGCATTCGTGGCCGGCATGCTGATCTCCGAAACCGAATATCGCTATCAGGTGGAAGAAGACATCAAGCCGTTCCGCGATGTCTTGCTCGGCTTATTTTTCGTAACGATTGGCATGATGCTGGACTTGGGCTCAGTCATCGCCGGATTTGGCTGGGTACTTTTGGTGTTACTCATTCTCCTACCATTCAAAGCGATGGTGGTCGCGCTACTGGTGCGCTGGTTTGCCAAAGATTGGGGTGTCGGTATTCGTACCGGTTTGGGTTTGGCGCAAGCCGGCGAGTTCGGCTTCGTACTCTTAACCCTAACCGGCAATGCCAACCTGCTGGCGCCGGAAATTATGCAAAACGTGCTCGCTGCGATGCTGATTTCTATGCTCATCGCGCCCTTCCTAATTCAGCATGCGGACAAAATTGTGCGGCGTATTTCTCCCGCAGAATGGATGAATCAGGCCATGCAGGTACATAAAATTGCGGTGCAAAGCATGAGTTCCGACGAACACGTCATTGTGTGCGGCTATGGCCGCAGCGGCAAGGCACTGACAAAATTCCTGAATCTGGAAAATGTAAAATTTATTGCGCTCGAGCTCGACCCGCGCAGCGTTAGAGAGGCTTCTGCCGAAGGCGGCAAAGTAGTTTACGGCGATGCCACAAAACGCGAAGTATTGCAGGCTGCCGGATTAATGCGCGCCAAGTCGATCATCATCACTTACGACGACACCCCTTCAGCTTTAAAAATTCTGCATCACGCCAAACATGCTCGTCCCGGTTTACCCGTGGTGGTGCGCACTGCCGACGACTCGCACGTTGAAGCACTGAAAAAAGCCGGTGCCGCCGAGGTGGTTGCCGAAGTTCTGGAGGGCAGCGTGATGCTCGCTTCCCAAGCACTGCTTCTGTCGGGCGTCCCCCTCAACCGCGTAATCCGGAGGATTCAAGAAAATCGGGCGCGCCGCTATAGCGTATTCAGTGGCTATTTCCGCCAATCTTCAGATCCGGCAGCCGATCATGCGGACAGCAGCATGCAACCCAGATTTAGCAGCCTGATGTTGACCGAGGGTTTTGCTGCCATTGGCAAAACCTTGGATGAAATCAATCTCTCCGAGTTTAATGTGGAGATTAATTCAGTGCGTCGCCACGGCGTTGAAGGCAGCCACCCCTCCGGCGATATGGTATTACATACCGGAGATGTGCTGATGTTGCTGGGTGACCCCTTATCCTTGGAAGTCGCAGAAAATCGTTTGCGGGGAGTGTCCGACTAGATTTGAAATAAATTTTTAACTCGGATAATTTATTGGGCAAATCCTCAACGATTAGAATAAAGAAAGAATAATATGTTCGAACAAAAATTAATTACCGGCATGAAAAATTTTAACCAGCTCATCCATGTATTGTTGGCATTGGCGCTGGTCGTGGCCTGTGTCATGGTGATCTGGGATTTCGGCATCAAAGCTGCCGAAGCTTGGCAGGCTGGCAACGCAGCCAGCGGGTTTTTTCATGCATTGGGTTCCTTGTTTATTTTATGGACACTCTCCACGCTGATCTCGGCCGAAATGAGTTATCTGCAAACAGGGCGCACCTATGTGCGGGTATTTGTCGAAGTCGCAATGATATCGGTGATTCGGGAAATGATTGTGCAACCCGTACAAGTTATCAGCGCGGGACAAAATGAAAGCAATTTTAATCCGGTTCACTATGGACTCTTGCTGGCAGCGTTATTGGTAATCGGGATAGTGTATAGACTGGTAAGCGACTCGCGACAAGAAGAGCCTGCAGCTTCTCCGGACGCAAAAATACAAAAGTAACATGTTGAGTTTAAATACTATTCCCTATCAAGATTGGGAGATGCAATCGTGATGGTGACACGGCGATTTTTAGCCCGATTGGCAACATTAGTATTGGGTGCCAACGGCTGATTAGAGGCCAAGCCAACCACCGACAAACGTTTTTCCGGCACGCCATTATCGATCAGTATGCGTACCACACTACTAGCGCGTACTGACGACAATTCCCAATTCGAGGGAAAGCGCGCAGTTGCAATCGGCGTGTCATCCGTGTGCCCTTCTACTTCAATATGCAATTCCTCTTTGCTCAACACCTTGGCCACTGAGCGCAACACATCAAGCGATTCGGTTTGCAACACTGCCTCTCCCGATTTAAACAAAGTGCTCTCGCTGATATCCATTACCACGCCGCGCTTGGTCAGATTAACATTCACTTTGCGTTGCTGAATTAAGGAGGCCATCACATGATTCAGGCTATTCGCCAGCCCTTTCATCTGCTCTTCGATTTTGCGCTGTTGCTTGCCCAATTGGGCGGTGCGCTTATCCACCAACTCCTTGTTCAAAAATAATGTTTGCGACATCGGCTGGGTAGACGTAATGGGCACAAGTCTGGAATCACTAAATGGAGCGGTGGACATCGCTTGCGTGGTAAACGCGATCTTGATTGAATCACTGAACAATCTATATTTCGCCTCATTTAACGAGGAAATTGAATACATCGCCACGAAAAAAGCAAACAACAACGTAATAAAGTCGGCATAAGAAACCAACCATCGGTCATGCTTTTCTTCTTCTGCATGCGGGTTTATACGTTTCATGATTTAACTGCCACAGCGAAAAATAAAACGCAGGGGTGCATTTGCGATGACCGTTACTTATCAAGAAATTTAAACGGATCCATATTCCATTTGGCGGGCGACTCATACTGCACAATGCTATCCCCCGGCGTAGTGGCAAGATCAATATCCTTCAACTCAATCGGGGTTTCGCGCTTAATATTATAAATTGTGCGCACCACCGGACGCAGCAAACTCTCTTTGCCCGGGCTGACCACCACGGCTAGCAAGCCACTTTCCAGCTTAACCAAAGTTCCCACCGGGTAGATCCCGATCAGGCAAATAAAATGCTCGACCAATTCGGGATTAAAGTGGAACTTGCTCCACTCGAATAATTTTTTGAGCGCCAGTGTCGGCTCCATGCCTTTGTGATAAACACGATCTGACGTCAATGCGTCATATACGTCCACAATAGAAGCCATTTGCCCCAACAGCGAGATCTCATCTTTCTGTAAACGATCCGGATAACCCGAACCGTCGTAGCGCTCATGATGCTGGCCGGTAATTAATATTGCGGTTTTCGGAACGCCCGGAGTTTGTTTAAGGATTTCGCGTCCCAAGGCGGCATGCGATTTCATATCCAGAAATTCCAGGTCGGTCAGGGCGCCGGGTTTATTTAGAATATTATCCGGCACGCGCATTTTGCCAACATCATGCAACAGGCCGCCAATTCCCGCTTCGTGAATAATGCTTCTCTCGTAATCCATTGCACGGCAAAAAGCCACCAGCAATGCACAAACACTCACCGAATGCTGAAAGGTATATTCGTCTTTGCGTTTAATGCGCGACAAACTGATAAAAGCATCTTTGTTGCGAAAAATTGAATCGGTAATGCTTTCCACAAGCGGAGAGGTTTTATCCATTTCAATTTGCCGGCCCATGCGGATATCCGACATCAAACTATGCACAACCTTGTGCGCCTCATGATGTACTTCTTTGGCGCGCGCTACTTCTTCATTTAACGGAGCGGGAGCAACCGTTTTAATCACATGCTCGCCAACCAGCGAATGAATTTTTTCGTTAATTTCCGCATGCACTTCATCATGCGTCTGTGCACCCTCCACATCAAAACCCTTACTTGAATCGATGTAGATTTCCTTGATGCCGACGCCGATAATTTTTGAAATTATCTTTTCGTCATCCACCTTGAAAGAGTTGAAAGCGAATGGATGCGACATCCATCCGCAATTCAAATCATGGATATACATTCCCGGCAGAAGTTGGTCACTACGAATACGCTTAATCATGTGCGTATTATGTGACGAATGCGCAAGAATTTAAAGGGAAAAAAGTCTTTTATTGAAGGTGCAAACAGGGAATTTAGGTAAGTGCATTGGGCGTAACGGTAATCTCTTCCAGCTTGGCATTCACTTTTTCCAGCTGCTCATTGAGTTGCTTTACTTTTTCCTCTACCTCGGTCAAACGCTGATCTTGCAATAGATCCAGTTCACTTGCGATATCATCAAATTGCGCGCTGGGGATGCTCTCCACGTCCGGATTAATCACAATTTCCGGCATAAGATTATCCCCCAGTTCATCAAGATAAGAGTGTGTGTGCGAGTGGTGTGTGTGCGGCATACTGATGATCCTCTGGTATTAAATTGGCCAAATGTCAGGCACTAAACGACACCAAATGGCTATCCACTTCGTGCTCGGCTTCCAGCCAGTCAGCTAATTCCTGGTTGGGCGCAAAGCCGCGCTTTTCCGCCAGAAAATAAGCATCTACCGCAATCATATGTTCGCGTTGCTTAGGGCAATTGTGTGCGGCATCGGCAGCCTCCGAATCGACATCTGCACAATTGCCTGTAAAAAATAGTGAGCCTTCCATTTTCGCCTCCTATTGATAAATCCGACTGCATTTTGCATCTGCACTGTATGCGTGGAATCAAAGCCGGACACATAAAAACATACGAAACACCAAGTGCTAGTATGGACTTATTTTTCAAAAAATTCTTCTTATTCGATAAGAAGAATTGCGCTACCAATAGGAAATATTTCAACTCATAAACCTAAGGGTTAATCGCGAATAATTTATCAAATCCGGCAATATCAAAGGTGCGCGCCGAAACCGGGCTGGGCTTGGATAAAAACAGCGATTTACTGGTTTTACTGACCTGATCACGCAACACCAGCAACATTCCCAATGCCGCACTATCCAAATAATCTACGCACTCTAAGTTTATGATTATATTACCTATTTTATCATTCTCCAACTGCCGCATATAAGCGGCTTTAAAATCCCGGTGCGCGGAAAAAGTAAACTGTCCGCCCAAATGTAAGGTAGCAGTATTATTTTCCAGCGCAGCACTAATCTGCATCTTTTTTTTGCTTAAAGCATCCATGATAATTTCCCCATTTATTATGCCGCAGTCTTTTAAAACGGCGGGGCCGTGCCTCCGCACTCCAAAACTGGTCTTTGTTGGGTTAGGCACGTTTTTTGCATCGCAACCCTGTACGACCATTTCAAATTACCTTCGATCGCCTCGCCATCTGACTAAGGCCGCAAGCTTCCGAATCATGAGCTAACGCTGCGCTAACTCAAGCCACGCAACCGCATTCTGCCTAAAACGCTTCCCACTCTTCGTCGCCTTCTTTGGCGGCTTTAGCGGGGAGGGCTTTGGGTTTTCCAGCTACCGCAGGCGCATGCTTCTTGGCGGAAACCGCAGGCTGTTTAGCCTCAGGTTTAACAACTTCACGCAAAGCTGAGGGGGCGGCCAGGCGAGCTTGAGCACTGCCACTGCCGTCCATCTTGAATACGCTAGCCGCGCGGGTGAGGCTCTGCGCTTCTTCTTCCAGCGACTCGGCAGCCGCAGCGGCTTCTTCCACCAACGCAGCATTTTGCTGAGTGGCTTCGTCCATCTGGGTGATGGCCTGGTTCACTTGCTCAATACCGGTGCTTTGTTCAGCAGAGGCTGCGCTGATTTCAGACATGATGTCGGTGACGCGTTTAACCGCATTCACAATTTCTTCCATGGTATTACCGGCGTCATTTACCAGCTTGGTGCCGATCTCAACCTTCTCGGTCGAATCGCCGATCAGCGTTTTGATTTCCTTCGCGGCGGCGGCGGAACGCTGTGCCAAGTTGCGCACTTCGGCGGCCACTACGGCAAAGCCCCGACCTTGTTCGCCGGCACGCGCGGCCTCAACGGCTGCATTCAAGGCCAGAATGTTGGTCTGAAAGGCGATGCCGTCAATCACACTGATGATGTCCACAATCTTGCGGCTGGATTCGTTGATGGAGGACATAGTACCCACCACTTCTTGCACCACCGCGCCGCCTTTTTGCGCCACGGAGCTGGCATTGTGCGCCAACTGATTGGCTTGCTTGGCGTTGTCGGCGTTTTGTTTTACGGTGGAAGTGAGTTCTTCCATGCTGGCAGCAGTTTCCTCAAGCCTGGAAGCCTGCTCTTCGGTACGTTGCGACAAGTCGGTATTGCCCAAAGCAATTTCTTTGGAAGCGGTACCGATCGAATCGACCGACACCTTGATTTCATTAACCAGTTTCTTGAGGTTACCGTCCGTCGTATTGACGCTTTGTTTAACCTCGTTGAAAACGCCCTGATAATCGCGGGTGACTGTCTGTGTTAAATCGCCTTGCGCCAATGCCTGAGCGACACGGATCGTGTCTTTGAATGCCGCATCAACCGTGTCCGACAACTGGTTGAGCAATTCGGACAGCGTTTTGGTATAGCCCTGCTTCTCGCTCAAATCCAGCTTGATGCTGAAGTCGCCTTTGTTCGCCGCTTCGACAATACCCTGTATTTCGGCGACAATTTTTCCGAGAGAATCGGCGGTAGTATTCACGCTAACCTTGAGCTGGTTGTACGCCCCGGCATATTCGGTCATCACCTTCTGGCTCAGGTCACCCCGCGCCAGCGCATCGGCCACGCGGATCGTATCTTTGAACGCGCCATCCACCGTATTGGAAAGCTGGTTGAGCAAATCGGACAAATCCTTGGTGTAGCCCGCCTTACCCTCCGCACCCATCTTGATACTGAAATCGCCCTTGTTTGCGGCATCAACAATATTACGGATTTCGGACACGATGCTGCGCAAACTGTCCTGCATCGTTTTCAACGAATACATCAGGCTGTTTTTATCGCCCGGCAAAATCGCAATATCCCGGGTCAAGTCGCCTGCGGCAATCCTGTGCACCGCTTTATCCGCATCGTCCGGCTCACCGCCAAGCTGACGCATAATGCCGCCAGTGACACGCAATGCCAGCAAAAGTGAAAGGATGACCGCGATGATAACCAAAACCAGAGCGATCGTAATGGTCATGGACAAACCCCGGTTTACACCCTGCATGGTTGCCTGCGCATCCTGCCGCTGCATATCAACCACTTGATTTACCTGCTGGGCGATGGCCTGAAACCGTTTGTCTGCGGCCTGCATCATCCCCGCGCCGGATGAAATATCCGATGCCGCCATGTCAATGGCCTGAAGCACCGACTTCTTGTATTTGGGAAGGAGTTCGGTGATCGTCTGGATCGCCTTCTTTTCCTCCTCGGCCATCATGTTGCTTTCACCCAGAGCCAGTAAACGTTTGGAGGCACTGTCAATTCCCGCACTAATCGTTTCCGTCTCTTTTCGGATGCGCTCCTCGTCGAAATTCGCAATCCAGGACATCAGGCGGTATGACGCAACATTGGCCTCCTGCAGCTCGCTACGCGCGGTATTGGCCGACACCATGCGCTCCATGTTGTAACGGTCCAGATGTTCGGAATCCCTCTGCGCCGACATTAAATTGAAATAGGTAACCACCCCCAGAACGATCATGAGCGCTACGGCAATCAGCGGTGAAAGTAGGATTTTTGCCCGGATTTTCATGATGACACCCTCTCAAAAAAATCGGTGCGCCGGATACACCGACGCACCGGACTACAAATCAACGCTTGTAAACTCCCGCACAGACAATGACATCGCCTGTCTTTTCGCAATAGGCCGATTTGGGCAACACCTTCTTGGTGAGCGGGTCGGTAAACTTATAGTCCTGCCAAAATTTTCCTTTCGATTTTGCCAAATCCACGCGTTCCTTGACAAACTCCTTGCCATCGGCATCGGCAAGGTCGATCAGATCCTTGCCCACTTGCTTCTCGTTTTGCCCGTGTGCCAGACACTTGCCATTCATGTCATAGACCACCGCATAAAGATCGAGATAAACCCACTTTTTGTCTTTGCCGGTAATTTCCTTAAACGTCCCCGCCTGATTGGCGGTAACGGCCTTTGCGGCCTTGGCGACCATCGCCTCGGCCTCCTTCGCGGTGGCAAATTTATCTGCGGCAACCGCCTGCTGCAACGAAAATAGTGCCGCCAATGCAATCGAAATCGAAATCAAATATTTCTTCATGACTTGCTCCTTCTTAAAGTTTAGACACCTAACGATCATGGTGGTTAACGCCACCCCGAATGATGAAACGCCCCGTAGGAGCGGCTTTAGCCGCGAAGGTAACGTTCCAACTCCACTACAACCTTCGCGGCTAAAGCCGCTCCCACGAAAACCACCGCACCCTGTAGGATAGGAAGCGCAAATATGCTCAACAAATACCGTTCGTTACGCCGCTATTTCATCCATCAACTCCATGTCTCTGCTGGACATCAGCTTCTCGATATCCACCAGAATCAACATACGCTGATCGATGGTACCCACACCCATGATGTAGCGCGTATCCAGTGAGGCCGAAAGTGTTGGCGCTGCCTTGATTTGATCCTGCGTCAGGGTCAGCACATCGGACACACTATCCACCACCACGCCCACTACGCGTGTGCTCAGATTCAAAATTATCACCACGGTGAGTTCGTTGTAATTAACCGTGCCCAGATTAAACTTGATACGCAAATCCACAATCGGCACGATGATGCCACGCAGATTGATCACGCCTTTGATAAACGACGGTGTGTTGGCGATAGCGGTAACGGCATCGTAGCCGCGGATTTCTTGCACTTTAAGAATATCCATGCCGTATTCTTCAGCACCCAGTGTGAAGGTGAGAAACTCGCCTCCGGCGGTGCCACTGGTGTTTGCAATAACAGTATCTGTTGCCATGTTGTTCTCCTTAGACTTCTATCTCGCCTGAATTGTGCCCGATGCAGCGCAACCTTTTGGAATGCACTGATACGTCGGCGCGTTCGCGTAACCTTTTGGAGTGCGCAGACATGTCTGCGCGTTTTTGATTTTGATTGCGAAGTATTTCAAAACCGGCGGAGTCATGCCTCCGCACTCCAAATTGGTTTTCGTGGAGGCAAATTTATCTGCCTTCCACAAACAACGTATTCATTTTGGATCTTAAAATTCTTCCCACTCTTCTTCGCCGCCTTCTTTGGCGGGCTTGCTGGGCAGCGCTTTAGGTTTACCAGCCGGAGCCGCGTGTCTCTTGGCTGGCGCGGCGGGATGTTTGGCAACCGGTTTAGCCTCGGCTCGCGAAGCGGCTGGCGCCGCAATACGGGCTTGCCCCATTGCGCTGTTGTCCATCTTGAACACGCTGACCGAGCGCGTGAGGTTCTGCGCTTCTTCTTCCAGCGACTCGGCAGCAGCGGCAGCCTCTTCCACCAAGGCGGCATTTTGCTGGGTGACTTCGTCCATCTGGGTGATGGCCTGATTCACTTGCTCGATACCGGTGCTTTGTTCGGCGGACGCGGCGCTGATCTCACTCATGATGTCGGTCACGCGTTTAACGGCGTTGACGATTTCTTCCATGGTCTTGCCGGCGTCATCCACCAGCTTGGTGCCAATTTCCACTTTCTCGGTCGAATCGCCGATCAGGGTTTTGATTTCCTTGGCGGCGGCGGCGGAGCGTTGCGCCAAGTTACGCACTTCCGCCGCAACCACCGCAAAACCGCGACCTTGTTCACCGGCACGGGCCGCTTCAACCGCCGCATTTAGCGCCAAGATGTTGGTTTGGAAGGCAATTCCGTCGATGACGCTGATAATGTCCACGATCTTGCGGCTGGATTCGTTGATGGAGGACATGGTGCCCACCACTTCTTGAACCACGGCACCGCCTTTTTGCGCGACGGCGCTGGCGTTGTGAGCCAGTTGATTGGCTTGTTTGGCGTTATCGGCGTTTTGCTTCACGGTGGAAGTGAGCTCTTCCATGCTGGCGGCAGTTTCTTCCAGACTGGAGGCTTGCTCTTCAGTGCGTTGTGACAGGTCGGTGTTGCCCGAGGCGATTTCTTTGGAGGCGGTACCGATGGAATCCACCGAGACTTTTACGTCGGTTACCAGGGTCTTGAGGTTGCCGACGGTGTCATTGAGGTTTTGTTTAACATCATTGAAGGCACCTTGGTAGTCGCGCGTGACAACCTGAGTCAAATCCCCCGCAGCCAAAGCTTGCACCACATGGATGGTGTCTTTGAAGGCGATGTCTACGGTGTCGGACAGTTGGTTGAGTAATGCGGACAGGGTTTTGGTGTAGCCAAGCTTGCCAGTCATATCCAGTTTGATGCTGAAATCGCCCTTGTTCGCCGCCTCGACGATGCCTTGGATTTCCGCAACAATCTTGGTCAGCGAATCGACCGTGCTGTTGACACTGACTTTAACCTGCCCATAAGCACCTTGATAGTCTTGGGTGACTTTCTGGGTCAAGTCACCTGCGGCCAAGGCATCAGCCACACGGATGGTGTCTTTGAATGCACCGTCTACTGTGTCACTTAACTGATTCAACAAATCCGACAGCTCTTTGGTGTAACCAGCTTTGCCGTTCAGGTCCATCTTAATGCTGAAATCGCCCTTGTTTGCGGCAGCTACAATGTTGCGAATCTCGCCAACAATACTGCGCAAGCTGTCCTGCATAGTCTTCAGCGAATACACCAGACTCGTCGTATCACCTTGTTTAATTTCAAGATTTGCAGTCAGATCGCCTTGCGCAATCTTGTGTACCGCTTCAGCCGCGTAGTCCGGTTCGCCGCCCAGCTGTTTCATCAAGTTGCGCACGATCAGAATGCCAATCACGATTGCTACGATCAGCGCGATAATCGACAGAATGATCGTGCTCAAGATCGCGGTATCCGCAGTTGCCGCAGCCTCCCCCCCAATTTCGTTCAAACGCTCCGTTTGCAGATCGGTCAGTTTTGTAACCGCATCAGTATACGTCCGCTGCTCTGCACGTATACGACTCAGCAGCAACACTTTGGCTTCTTCCTGTTTTCCGGCCTTTATCAGCCCGATGAATTCCGTTTGCGAAACAACATAAACATTTCGTGCTTCATCAACGACTTTGAGTGCAGCCATACCTTTCGCGGACTTAATCGATTCGTGCAGCTTGTCCAGATTCTCCTTGATGACTTCTCGTTCTTTCTCGATGCGCTCTAACTCCGCATTAATTTTGTCTTGCGAGGTCTCCAACAAAGCGTTGCGCATCGCGCGGGCAATCACGTTGATGGCATCCATCATATTGTTCGCCTGTATGGTCTTTGGGAACTCGTCTTCGACGATATCCATAAGCTCTGTATCCAAAGTACGCATGCTCGTGATGGCGATGGTGGCAATGATGATCAATAGCGTGATCACCGCACCGAAACCCAGAGCAAGCCGGGTTCCTACTTTCATATTAGTAGACGACATTTCGCTCTCCTTATTTTATTGGTACCCAAACCCTCTCTCTCGATCCAGCCCTGTACAAATTTTCCGTCACTTCAACAACACTGCAAAATCATCTGCCGCAACCGGTTTACTAAACCAAAATCCTTGAATCACATCACAGTCATTGGCCTGTAAAAAATTCTTCTGATGCTCTGTTTCAACGCCTTCAGCCACAACCGTTAAATTGAAATCGGCTGCCAGCAAAATGATTGTCCTTACAATCGTCGTTGCGGAAGCATCCATGTTTTCACCCTCTTCAGGAATTCCGATAATAAAAGAGCGATCAATTTTTAATTCGCTGACGGGCATTTCCCGCAGGTACTTAAGGCTGGAATAGCCGGTGCCAAAATCATCAATGGACAGATGAAAACCCATGGCCTTTAACTCTCGCAGTATCCGCATGACAGTGTCGGAGGCATCCATCACCACCCCCTCTGTCACCTCGATGGGTAACAACGCCGGTGAAATATCCCATTTATTTAATGCCTTAACCAAACTCAACACCAAATCCCCGCGCGTGAAGTGCAAGGGGGAAATATTAATAGAAACAGGAACTTGCTCAATGCCGCGTCTGCGCCAATCGGCTAGTTGTGCGCATACCGTATCGATAATCCAATCGGTCATTTCAATGACCACACCGGAACTTTCGGCAAGCGGAATAAATTCGACTGGTGAGATCGGCCCCAAGCTCGGATGCACCCAACGCAACAGCGCTTCAGCCCCGACCACACGTTGCCGACCCAATGAATATTTGGGCTGATACACCATATAGAATTCGTTGTTTTTCAGACCCGGCTTCATGCCCTGTTGCAATAAAACGTGACGCTCATCACGCTGACTCAGCGAGCGGTCATAAAAGCGATACGTGTTGCCGCCGGAACGTTGCGCATGAGTCATCGCGCTACCCGCACTTTTTAGCAACTGCTCACAATTTTCGCCGTCTGCCGGATACAAGCCGACGCCAATACTTTCGCGCAGATGAAATGCCTGCCCGCGAATCTCAATCGGCTGGCGAATTGCACTGGAGATTTTTTCGATCGCTTTACGAATAACTTCTTTGTCGCCATCATGACCGATCAGCACAGCAAATTCATCGCCGCCCATACTAAACACACCGTCACCCATATTCACATTGGCTAAAATGCGCTGTGCTATTTCATACAAAACTTCGTCGCCAACCCGCACACCAAGCGCGTTGTTAATTTCAGTAAAGTGATCGATATTGATATAAGCCAACGCCAGATTTTCCATGCGCTGTTTAGCCTGTTCCAAGCGCTCGTTAAGTTTGCTTTTCAGCATGGTACGATTCGGCAGCTGGGTCAAACTATCGTGCAGCGTCAACTGGAGCGTTTTCTCCTCATTCATTTTCCGCTCGGAAATATCGCTGAAAATAAAATGGTAGCCGGTCACCCCGCCCTGAAAATTTTTCACCGCATTGACTGTAACCCATTCAAAAACTGACTCCCCGTTTTTATGCTGGCACTGCAACTCGCCCGACCAACTCCCCTGCGCTTCCAGCGTGCGCCACATGTCCTGATGTTGATCCACACTCAGCTTTCCACTACTCAACATCACCGGGTTATTGCCCATAACTTCAGCCAAAGAAAAACCGGTATTGCGCGTAAATGCTTCATTTACTGCCACAATGTGCCGGTCCTGATCCGCAGTAACCACGGCCAGAGAAGACGCTTGAAATGCGGAAGCGGATAGATGCAAACGGCTCAGTACTTCAGATTGGCGAATACAGGATTGAATAGTTTGCGTCAGCTTGGCGGGATCCAAGGGCTTCATGTGAAAGCGCGAGATTCCCATATCGAACATTCTTTCCGCATCTTCGGCATTGTCCGAACCGCTGGTTACGATAATGGGTACAAACTTGTCGAGCTTGCGAATCTCTTCGGCCATATCCAAACCGGTCATATGCGGCATTTGAATATCCGACAAAACAATCTGAGGCCGGTGTTTTTTGAAAAGTGCCAGCCCTTCGCGCCCGTCCTTGGCCACATACACCATGCCAATACGGCGGTTCAGATACAGCGCCAAATAGTCGCGCGTCAGATCGTCATCTTCCACATACAAGAGCGTCATTTTGCTTAAGTCCACCGCCTCTTCAACTTCATCATGGTTTGACGCGGCTTCAAGCGGCAGCTCTATCTGCATCGACGCACGCTCACAATCGAATTGAATTTCCAACAGGGTGACATCGTCCACTTTGCAGTGAGGAGGAACCGCTTGCACTTTATTGGCGACAGCATCAAAGCCGCAGACTCCACTCATTGCGGGTTCATTCTCGCTTAATTCACCACTATTTAAATCGGCCTGCGCAGGCTCTGCCGCATTACCCAGCATCGCTTGCAATGCCGCTTCGTTAAACTCCGGATTCTCGGCTTGCAGGGTATCTAATAATCCGTCTGTAAACAGATAGATACGCGCATTTTTATCAACCTTAAAACGCTCCAATTCGGCTGAAAATTCACTCTGAGTCACCATTCCCAAGGCAGTCGTTTTGGAAGTCGCGGCATGCAATAATTTCCCCGCCTCATCAAAAATTAAAGTGCCGGGATTGCCGCAGTTGAGTACTTCAATAAACTGCTCATGCGGATTGCAGCGAATAAAGGTGGTTGCCGCAAAATGCCCTGTAATATTTTCACTGAACAACGAGTGATTTAGCTCTGCGGCAATGGTGAGCAAAGAGTAGCCTTTTTCCGCATCCTGCTGAAAAATCCTGGGAATATGCAGTGCCGGCAACACTGCAGAAAGTCCGTGTCCAGCGCCGTCAACCAGCATCACATACAAATCATCCTGATGTTGTGCCACGCAATAAAAATCCCCGCTTACCTCCAGCTTGGGAATATTCAAGTGACGCAATTCGGCAATTTCATCATGGTGATTAGACTCCAGATAGCGTGCCACATAATTTTTCACGCAATCTTTTTCGTAATCGGACTCATGCAAAATTGAAGTAATGTGCTGCATTTGACTGGCTATGTCGCGCTGCTCTTCCAGCATATTGGCCACATTGCCGATGGTTTCCATCAAAATGCCCGTATCAACCGGCTTCACAATAAATTTGGTCACCCCCAAGTCAATCGAGGACAGCAAAATGTCGCTTTCGTTATGCGCTGAAATAAAAATCACCGGCTGATTAGGCGATTTTTCACGAATAGCCCGACACATAGCCAAACCGTCCATTTCGCCCATACGAATGTCTGAAATCACCAAATCAGGGTGCAATTCATTGAACGTGCTTAATCCGGCTTCACCGTTATGCGCGGTGTGAACTTGCGCAACCCGGCGCGATAAATAACTCGCCATACTGTCGCGCACATCGGCATCATCTTCCACAAACAACACCGACAATTTGCTCACCAACTGGGAATTGGACTGCTTGGTATTAATGGATAACATGCTGGCCTCCTGCTTCGGCTTTCGGTAAGTTTAGACAAAATCTGGCACCCTCCGCCACGTTTTCTACCGCGATGCGTCCATTCATATTTTTCTCGATTGATACCACCGTCATATATAAACCGATGCCGACCCCGTACTCTTTGGTCGTGAAATGCGGCTCAAATATTTTCGGGAAGATTTCGTCGGGAATGCCCCCCCCGTTATCGGTAATGGTGTGCACACCAAACTCTCCCAGCTCGCTGATTTCAATCACGATTTCACCCTCGTCTTTCTTTCGATCGACGATTGCATCTTTGGCATTACTCAAAATATTCATCACTGCCTGTGAATATTCATTGGCATAGCCCTTCACAAAAACATCCTGTTCGCAGCGCACCACAATATTGATGTTGTGAACCTTCATGGCGGCTTCGACCAAATTCAGACATTCTTCGGTTACTTTTTTCAGGCTGAAGGTGCCCAACGTCTTGTCATCGCGAAAGAAATGCCGAAAATCGTCAATCGTGTTGGACATTTTTTGAATAATTTTTCGCGACTTGGATGTTGCGGTTTGAATATAAGCCAGATCACATTCGCCAAACAGCGAGGCGTCTTCCAGGTCACTCAAAATTAACCCCAAAGAATTAATAGGTTGGCGCCACTGGTGGGCAATATTGCCGATCATTTCGCCCATTCCGGCTAGACGCGCCTGACGTTGCATGACCAAATCTTTTTCAGCGCTTTGTTGCGTGGCGTGCAACAGTTGCTGCAAATGATCAATGCGCTCCTGTTCCATTTCTTTGCGTTCGGTAATGTCGATGCAGGTTCCGATGTAGCCAATAAAATCACCTCTGGTATCGTAAATAGGCGCACCGTTATCCAGTAACCAGCGGTATGCACCGTCTCGGTGCTGAATGCGATACTCGATGCAAAATGACTCGCGTGCATCGAAATGCTGGCGATACAGTTTTAAGCGCAATTCGGCATCGTCGGGATGAATGCGTCCGATCCAGGCACTACGCATATCCTGACTCAAGGTTTGTCCGGTAAATTCCTGCCACAACTTATTAAACCAATAGGAGGTGTGATCCGCATTGGTGCGCCACATCAATACCGGCGCCGCATCGGCAATAGTGCGAAAGTTTTCTTCCGCACCGTGCAAAGCTGCCTCCCAATGCGCGCATTCAGTGCGCTTTGCATGTGCCTGATTTTTTAACACCCGGTTAACACTGCACATCAGCTCGTCAATTTGATTCAAGCTGATGCCGGGTGTTTTGGCTTTAAAAGAGCGCGAATAATGGCTTGATTTCATGGCGATATGTACTACGAATTATTAGTTGATATCAGCCTGATGCTCCACCGCATTTGCTACAGGTACTGAACTTGATAATTCAGGCTGGGCTTGGTCAAGCAACGCAAAATATTGCATACGCATCTGGCCGTAGCTATCGCACAATTGTGCATTACACGATTCCAGAATAGCGATTCTCCGGCTCAACATTTCGGTTCTTTCTTCCACCATTTTTTCCAATCTATAACGGTACTGCTGCAACTCACTTTCCATTTCACGCAAGCGAAAAGCGTTACTCTGATCCAGCTGCACCACCCGGCTCAAGCGTTTTTCACTGACCGGATTAAACCTGCCGCTGTTATTGCTTACAAAAGAGAGGGCTTCGTTTTCCATCATCATTCCCATGTGAGTCTCCCGAAATAAAATGTGTTGGTTAAAAAAACTCATCAGTGCCCGCAAAAATAACGAATGAGTAAAAATTTCGCCTTCTATCCGGACGGCATTTCTGCTTGGAGAAACAACCCGAAATTCGATTTATTGGGATCTGTTTCCGGATTGAATGATAAGGAAAGAAGAGGAGATATTAAATACTGGAGATTGCGTATTTTAAAAGTATGAACAGAGTAATCACCATTACCCAAATACCAGTAATACCCGCATGAAATAAGGCTTACAGAGGGAGGTTTTGGATATCTCACCCAAAAAATATATTTCGAATTAAATCAAATAGTTAGAGGAGTATTTGCAGAGGGGAAGTCAAAAATCCTGACAAATCATACGGTTGCCTTAAATCGTTAATTTAACGCTTATCTAAACAATTTTTCTGAAATTTTCAGATTGGATTTTCGGCTGACTACGGGAATTTCACAATCATCGCCACACAGCAAAAACATCCTTACTTATGTCGGATTCTCGCCCTTATTACCCGCTGAGAAAGGCAATCTTACTGTCACACACAAGCCCCCGCCAAGCGCGTTGTCGAATGTGATCTGTCCGCCCAGTTGCGCGACACGTTCGCGCATGCCGCGGATACCAAAAGAAGTTGTCGCCGGAACATGCCCCTCCGGCAGGCCGCGACCGTCATCACGGATCAACAAGCGCACATGGTCGGCTTCCGGACAATACTCGGCTTCCACACAGGCGGCGCCGGAATGCCGCGCGACATTAGTCAGCGCTTCCTGAAAAATGCGAAACAGGTTAATTGACGGCGTCGGCTCCAATTTGTAATCGCAATTTTTGCAATCTTTACAGCTTTGGTCATGGACGCACACGACCAGGCATTCAATGCCGGTAGACTGCTGAAATTGCTCCGCTTGCCATTTGATCGCGGCAAACAAACCGAGATTGTCGAGCACATCCGGCCGCATATCGGTAATGATGCGGCGCGTGGCCGCAATGGCATTTGCGAGAATGAACGACATCGACTCAAGCCCCGCAAACAATGACGAGCTCTTCATCTCCCCAGCCAGTTCAGAATCCAGCAAATACGACAACTTTAATTTGAGCGCCGCCAGCGTGCTGCCCAAATCATCGTGTATCTCACGTGCCAGATGAGATTTTTCTTCCTCGCGCACAGACTGAAGATGAGCCGTGAGCTCGCGCAATTGCTGTTCCGTTTGCTTAAGCTTGGTAATGTCGCGACCGATAGTAATGGCACCGGATATTTTTCCGTCTTCGGTTCGCTCGGCTGCGATACAAATAAAGCCGGTACGTACTTCACCCGACGGTGCAACTACCTTCATTTCAAACTCGCTACGCTCGCCCGTGGCGAGCGTGTGTTTCAATGCCTGCTGGTACGCTTCCGACAGATTCATGGGATTGTCTTCCTCCCACGTCTTGCCAAGCGTTTGTTTGCTCGTGACGGAGAACAATCGCTCCTGCGCCGGATTGACATAAGTACGACGACCTTCGTGGTCATAGCGAATCAGGATGTCCGGCAAATTTTCCGCCAGAGTGCGGAATTGTTGCTCGCTGGTGCGCAGCGCCTCCTCGGCAACTTTGCGCTCTGTGATGTCATGGACATTTCCGTACCAGATCACTCCACCGTCCGGATGAGGCTCCGGGTTGGTATTGCTTTCCATCCAGCGCTCGCCTTTGGTGGGATGCAAAATGCGGTATTCCTTGTGCCAAGTTGTCAAGGAAATAGCAGACTCGGCAATAGAGTCTTGTACCATTTTGGCATCATCGGGATGCGTTCTCGCCAGAAGTGGAGTTGCGTCAACCGCAACCTCTTGCGGTGTCAAACCGAAATGCTCCCATATTTTTGAAGTCACATAGGGCATGCACATGCTGCCATCGGGCCGCAGGTAAAAACTGCCCATCATGCCGGGTGAGGATTCCGTCAATGCACGGAGTTCACGCTCACGACTCACCAGCGATTCTTCCATCCGCTTACGCTCGATGGCGATACTGGCCAAATGGGCGGCTTGTTCTATGATCGAAATGTCGAATGCCGTGGGCGTGTGCGCCGCATGATGGTAAATGGCAAAAGTGCCCAGCACTTGGCCGGTAGAAGAGCGGATAGGTTGCGACCAGCAGGCACCCAATCCGGCCTTGGCGGCGAGTTCCTTGATGGAAGCCCAATAAGGATGCGTCTGAATGTCCGCGACAATGACACGCTCCTCGCTTGCTGCCGCCGTCCCGCATGAACCGACGCCGATGCCGATTTCAACACCCTCGATTGCCGCGTTATAAAAATCCGGCAAACTTGGAGCAGTACCATGGCAAAGACGATTCCCCTCCAGCAACAGAAGGCTGCAAATCATCCCGGGACGAAGTTGCTCCACGCCGCGCACAATGCCTTCGAGAATATCCGGCAGCAAATCACCGCCGGACAGAAGCTCAAGAATATGACTGCGGAATCGTTCGTACTGTTCGGTAAACTTGCGCTCGGTGATATTGCGCACAAACACGAAGTGCACGCCGCCATCCAATTCCGAATAGCTGACGCTGACTTCAAGATCGATCAAGTGTCCCTGCTTATGACGCTGGCGCGTTTCAAAACGGTCATAGCCGACCTCCATGATCCTTTTGATATGCGCCACCGTTTCAGCGGGCTGTTCTTCAGCCTCCAAATCGTAGATGGACATGGTCAATAGCTCTTCGCGCGCGTACCCCACCATGTTGCAGAACGATTCATTGGCCTCAAGGATGCGCGCATCCTCTACCCTCGCCACCCAGAATCCATCCAGTGAAGTCTGGATAATTTTCTGTTGCTCCAGCAAACGCCGTTGCGCCTCGCTTTCGCGCAATGCGGCTTCCGCCCGCTTGCGTTCAGTAATATCGGTGAGCGCGAGGCGTACCACAGGCTCCCGACTATCCCTTGCCAAACGCAAGGAATCGATCTGAACATCAATGCGAGAACCATCGCCGCGCAGAATGCTCAGCTCGCAGGTCAGTTTGCCCTCATGTTGCCGCGCGGCCATGAAGTGCCTATTCCAGAAATCGTTGTCTTCGAGCGCAAGAAACTCTGCGAAACGGCGGCGGCGCAATTGACTGCACTCTTCTCCCAGCATCACGGCACCGGTGAGGTTAATTTCAGTTATCAAGGCTTTGTGGCTGAGGGTGATATAACCGACAGGAGAGAAGTCATAAAAATCGACATAACGATCACGCGACTCTTCCAACAGATCTCTGGCTTGCAACAACTCCTCTATCTGGGTTTCCAGATCGATCTGGCGCGCCTGAAGTTCAGTATGTTGCATTTCTGCAGGCGGGATCGTGGCATCGGTGCCGGGCATATCTTGACGCTTTTTCATATCCTCTTCTCTGCGGCAAGTTGCATAGATTCGGATTGCGGCATGGTGGTGTTCTGCACGTTCAGTGCAAATATAGTTGAAGGGCGCTTCAAAATTTCAATTTTCGAGGCTAGGCAAGGCGCGAACAAACAATTGTCACGCTGCATATAGATGGATATGTAGGGAGAAATTTTTTGTGAGCCACGCAGCATAACGAAGTAAATTTATTTTTTTGTTAGTTAACTTTATTTGCGATGGCATAGCGGGTTAATTCGGCGACGCTGTGCAAATTTAATTTACGCATAATGTTGCGGCGGTGTACTTCTACCGTTGAGGCGGCAATATATAGTTTTTCGGCGATGGCCGACGAAGTCAGTCCCTCCGCTACTAATTCCAAAACCTGTGCCTCACGCTTTCCCAGACTGGGCACTTTGCCGGAATTAAACTGTTGATTGGCGCCCCCCATGACCGATTCAGCCACATCGGGACACAGATATTTACGATTATTGATGACCGCACTAATGGCGCGCAATAATTCTTCGGAAGCTTCAGCTTTGGTCACATAGCCGGAGGCACCCGCATTCATCAAGTCCATCACATATCTTTGTTCCGAATGTGTGGATAGGCCGATTATTTTGATGCCGGGAACCGCCTCATTGAGCAAACGTGTAGCTTCAATTCCGTTGACTTGCGGCATGGTGATATCCAGACAAACAACATCGGGCGAAGTTTGTCGAACCACATCTACAATTTTTGTTGCATCACTGGCTTCTCCAACCACTTCCAGATTGTCTTGCCTTTCCAGCAAACCTCTTAAGGCTTCGCGGAACATCTGATGATCGTCCACCAGCAAAATACGAATTTTTTCCATAACTAACTCTCTGATTTTATTATTTTTATAGCAAAATTCTGGGAGACGAAATAAACACCCGAATTTTAGTTCCCTGATTCAGGGCCGATTCAATACTGAACTCTCCGCCGGCAACTTGTGCCATTTCTTGCATATTGATTAACCCCAGGCCAATTGTACCCATTTTTTTTATTTGTTTCATATCGAAACCCACACCGTTATCCGCAATATTCAACGTGATGAAATGCGCATCATGGCGCAACGTAACAGAGATTAATCGGGCTTGCGCATGTTTGGCGCAGTTGGTTAACGCCTCCTGAATGATCCTGAATATCAGCGACTCAACATTGGCCTCGAAACGTGCCTCCCCCAGAGTGGACATTAATTGCACCGGCGTTTTAGTGCGTTGCATAAATTGCCGCACATAACCTTCTATTGCCGCCGACAAACCCGCGTAATCCAGCAACGGGGAACGCATATCAGTACAAATTTCCCGGATACTTGAATTGGTATCCTCCAGTAAAGCGCGAATATCATCAAGTCGATTTTGCAATTCGGCTGCGCTAGTTTGCGGGTCACTTATTTCCATCATATTCAGGTTAATTTGCATTGCTGCCAGATTAGGACTGGTGCGTTCATGCAACTGGGTTGCCAATTCACGACGGATACTTTCCTGTTTACCCACCAATTGGCGTGCTGCCTCGTCCAGGGTATTTAAGAAATGCATTCGTTCCGCATCCATTTTTTTTCGCTCGGTGATGTCATTAAAAATGATGCGCACAACCCGTTTGCCGTCCCCCTCCTCGGCTAAAGCTCCGGTTAATTGCAGCCAACACTGCGGGTCACGTAGTTCAGCTATCGCCACTTCCAGCGTGGAAAGTTCATCGCCCGCAAGTAGTTTCGTCAGCCAGTCGAAATAATAATTAACGCTGGTTAGGGCAAAATAATTATGCAGGGGATAATTAACCAGCTTATTGCGAACCTGTCCCAGCAAAGTCGAGGCCTTCAAATTACATTGCAGAATCTGTCCTTTTTCAGAGAGTGTGCAATAACCCGCCGGCGCCAAATCATACAAATCAAAATAACGCTGGCGCGCATTTTCCAGCTCGATTTGGGTCTGGCGCAATTGTTCGTTCTGCATTTCCAGCTCAATTTGATAAACGCAAAGTTCCTGCAGGACGCGCTGCATTGATTCGATCGACGGCGTATCCGGATCATTGAACAATTCCGCAGATTTTCCCCGCGCAATTTCCTCGGCTTTTTCGCGTAGCGCTTTTCTCGCAAAAAGCTCACCGACAGTTAAGTACTCTGGCTGCAGATTGCTCATGTCATATCACCTTAACCGCTGTGCGGGATTTCGACCACAATTTTCGTGCCTTTTCCCGGTGCCGATTTAATATCCAAATAACATCCTGCAACATGCGCCATTTCACGCATATTGATTAGCCCCAATCCAATACTGCTTCTTTGCAGCAACTCTTTGTGGTCATAACCAATACCGTCATCTTGGATGGTAAACAGCAGGTTCCCGTCATTATTGTCAAACTTAATATAAATTGAGGATGCTTTGGCGTGCTTGGATGTGTTGGTCAAAGCCTCCTGAAGCACACGGAACAGCATTGACTCCAAGTTGGCCTCCAGACGCTTATCAGGAGTCGCACACTCGAAATGAACGGCAATTTGGGTGCGCTGTGTAAAGCGCGCGGCATACGCCTCTATTGCGGCAGGCAATCCGGCGTAATCCAACAAAGGCGGACGCATATCGGTGCAGATTTCACGAATACTAAGCGTGGTGTCTTCCAGTAACGCACGTGTATCTTCGAGTTGATCGCGCAAATTTTCGAATTCTTTCATCGTCAATTCACCTTCGATCAGGTTTAAATTAATTTGAATGGCGGCTAAATTGGGACTGGTGCGATCATGCAATTCACCCGCCAAGCGGCGCCGTTCATTTTCCTGGGCACTTACGATGTGATGCGAAGCATCTTTTAGCAACTCAATGTATCCGGCCCGCTCCTGATTCATTTTTTTATGCTCAGTCATGTCGTACAAAGTTGACCGACTCAGTAAAAATTCCCCGGTCTCATCATAAATTGCGCTGGCACTGAAGTTTACGGGCAGACAGCTTCCATCTTTGCGCACCAACTCAAGTTCTACATTATGAATTTCGCCCTGTTGCATAAACTTGGCAAATGATGATCTAAACACCGGAATGGAACGGGGCGTCAGAATATCGGCAAAATTTTTCTTGCCTACCACCTCCTCCTCTTTGTAGCCCAACCATTTAAGTTCGGTATGATTAATCCGCTGAATTTTTCCATCCCTATCCAGGGAATGATAGCCACACGGTGCTTTTTGATATAAATCGCGAATTTCTTGTGCAGAGTTAAATACTTGCCCGTATAACTCCTCCTGTTTTTCTTCCAAAAATTTGCGCTCGGTGATATCAACATGGGTAATCACCACTCCTTTTTGTACAGTGCCGGACAAAGCTCGGACATCCATATTAAACCAGCGCCGCTGCTCAGAAGAGTGGCGGGGATATTCAATGCTAAATTGCGTTAGCTTGCCGCCCAATACATCTCGAATTCCCGAGTAAGCATCCTGGTTATTATTGCCCGTAAAATACTGGTCGACGTTTTGTAAGGCAGCCAAATAATTGTCGCCCAAGCCGGTATTTGCTGCAGGTTTTCCGGGCTCCAGACTATTTTCCAAGGCACTGCGTTGCCACGGTTCATTTACCGCAATGATGTTTGCCTGCTGATCCAACACCACAATTTGGGCGGGAATTGAATCAAGAATATCCTGCTTAAGTAACTTGCTGTTTATTAAAGATTTTTTTCTGTCGCCAAGATTTTTCAATATAACATTGAACGCGTTGATTAATGCGCCAATCTCATCCTGACGGGTCACCGGTAATTCCCGGGTTTGCTCGTCGGAATCGGCTAAAGCAACCAGTTTTTCAGTGGCCTCCAGCATCGGCGTTAACTGGCGTTTGATCATCCACCAAGTCAGCATGCACACTAGCAGGGTTAAGATAATAACCGACAAAAATATGCGCTGCTGCATAACTTGAATAGGATAAAAAGCTTCCGTTGTGGGCAATACCGAAGCTACAAACCAGCCTGCAGCCGGCATCCATTTGGCCGATGCCAGTACTTCTTTACCTGCTGTATTGATATGTATTTCAGTGCCTTCTTTGCCCCCCATAAAATTTTCGATATGCGGTTTTTTGTCCGGCGCAGGCAAAGGCTGCATGATGCGACTTCTGTCGGATGAGGTAAGAATCATTCTATTTTTTGGGTCGACCAGCAGAAAGTAACCTTTGCGGTTTTGCCAGTTATTGCTCAACAAACTAAAGAAGCTGGAGTGCTCCAGCAGCGTAACGCCCACCAGCACACCGATAACTTTATGGTTCTGGTCGTGAATGGGCGCCGCCATACTGAGCATTGGCACTGCAGATTTTTTATCAATGACCGCTTGACCAATACTTGTTTTTCCCTGCCTTAATACGGCCTGCACATAATCACGGTCCAGGTAATTTTCGCCAATACGCGAATGCGTTAACCGGGTGTCTGCCACAACCATACCGCTTTGATTTAAAACGAAAATACCATCATTAAAATGAAATCTCCCGAGAATTCGCTGATCGCTAAAATTTTGCATCGCGGCCGGATTATTGAGCATCGTGGAATTTATCTGGCTCGCGGAAAATTCCAAAACTTGCAGACGCTCCGATATTTCACGATTTACATCCTCGGCAACATAACTCACTGTCGCAAACTGCTGATCCCCCAGCAAACGCTGCATATCCACACGCAATGTTTGGCTGATTAAAATCGCCAAAGTCCACATGCTCAACAGAAATATGAGCAGCATAAATAAGGTCATTCTGGTTTTAATCGACCAGGAAGAAATATTCAGTTTGTTGCGCCAGCGGGAGAGGTCTGCACCGGATTCAGGAGAAACGGGATTTTCAGGTCGAGCGGGATTTGCTGCCGCAACGGGTTCCAGCAATCGGTTGCCAAATAGATTTTTTATGGAGAAAAGCATGCTGAAATTGACTATCCCGTAATGTGACGCCCGGCAAGTAAGAATTCCAAATTCGGCAAAGCGGGATTAGAGCATAAGGCCCTCTTGATGCCCATCACTAAGCGAATGAAAATATTTAAATTACCGGTTTGCAGGTAGTGCAGAGTAACGATAAACAGGTAGTGGATAACTGAAGGGCGCCCTGAAAAGATAGAGTGAAATCACTTTCTGCTCTCTCGCCCCGGAAATTTAAATTGATCAACGGGGGAGCATGCGCATATAATTTGCGCATTGTTTATGGGGATCATTATGTCAACCTTTCACTTCGATACGTCCGCCCCTAAAAAAGCAACCAATCTCAGCATTAATTCCGATTTACTACGCCAAGCCAAAGAGCTGAATATTAATTTGTCTCATCAAGTTGAAGGCTATTTGTCCGAATTGGTGCGCAAAACCAAAGAGCAGCGATGGCTGGCCGAAAATGCGCAGGCGATCGCAGCGTATAACGAACGCATTGAGCGGGATGGTGTATTCAGCGATGGATTGCGGAGATTTTGATGGCACAGTTCGATGTGTATCTCAATCCCAACCCGGCTACCAATAGTGCCATTCCGTATTACTTAAATGTGCAAGCCGATCTGCTCGACAGCTTGAACACACGGGTCATCGTGCCCTTGGTGAAAGAAGAAGAAACAGGTAAAACGGTCAAAGACCTCCATCTAAAATTCAAGATAAAAGGAGACACCGTTGTAATGTCCACAGCGGAGTTAGCCGGTTTGCCGATTCGCGCTTTGGGTGACAAAGTAGTCTCACTCAAAAACAAACGCGATGAAATTATTGCCGCACTCGATCTGGTGTTTACTGGATTTTAAAACCAAGCCCTACACAATAATTGATCGAATGGAACGACACACCATGAACAAAAAACTTTCTCGTATCGAAGACCTTTTACAACAGCGTATCCTGATTTTGGACGGCGCGATGGGCACAATGATTCAGCGCTACAAGCTGACCGAAGCGGATTATCGCGGCACGCGTTTCGCCGATTGGCATCGCGACCTCAAGGGTAACAATGATCTGTTACTGATCACCAAGCCCGACGTTATTAAAGCGATTCACAGCGAATATCTGGCGGCGGGCGCGGACATCATCGAGACCAACACCTTCGGCGCGAATGCCACCACCCTGAACGCTTACGGTATGTCCTCACTCAATTACGAGCTGAATGTGGCCGGTGCGCGCATTGCGCGCGAAGCGTGCGACGCTTACAGCACGCCGGACAAACCGCGCTTCGTCGCCGGTGTACTGGGGCCGACCGATAAGACCGCCACCATTTCACCCGATGTGAACGACCCTGCGGCGCGCAACATCACTTTCGATAAACTGGTGGCCGATTATTCCGACGCGACGCGCGGCCTGATGGATGGCGGAACCGACCTTATTCTGATCGAGACCATCTTCGACACTTTGAATGCCAAGGCAGCCATCTTCGCGGTGAAAGCGGTATTTGCAGAACGCAACACCTCGTTGCCGATCATGATCTCCGGCACGATTACCGATGCCTCAGGCCGTACTTTGACGGGACAGGTCACCGAGGCTTTTTACAATTCGCTGGCGCATGCGAATCCGATTTCCATCGGCTTGAACTGCGCCCTCGGCGCGGAAGAGTTGCGTCAGTACATCGAAGAAATGTCGCGCGTTTCCAACTGCTATGTGAGCGCGCATCCCAATGCCGGTCTACCCAATCCGCTGGCGGAATCCGGCTACGACGACACACCTGAAAACATGGCGGGGCACATTAAAGAGTGGGCAAGCAGCGGCTTCCTCAACATCATCGGCGGCTGTTGCGGTACTTCGCCCGCCTTCATCAAAGCGATCGCTGATGTCGTCAAAGACATCGCGCCGCGCAAGATACCGAGCAATCCGGTTGAGTGCCGCTTATCCGGACTGGAGCCGTTCAATATCGGCGACGATTCCTTATTCGTTAACGTCGGCGAACGCGCCAACGTAACCGGCTCGGCAAAGTTTAAGCGATTGATTATAGAGGGGAATTTTGAAGAGGCCTTGGAAGTCGCCAAGCAGCAAGTGGAAACCGGCGCACAGGTGATCGACGTGAACATGGACGAAGCCATGCTGGACGGCGAAGCATCAATGGTGAAGTTCTTAAACCTCATCGCCTCCGAACCGGATATAAGCCGCGTCCCGCTGATGATCGACTCTTCCAAGTGGAGCATTATCGAGGCGGGCTTAAAGTGTGTGCAGGGCAAATCCATCGTCAACTCGATCTCGCTCAAAGAGGGCGAAGCCAACTTTATCAGACAGGCAAATCTGGTGCGCCAATACGGTGCGGCCGCGGTGGTCATGGCCTTTGACGAGGACGGCCAAGCCGACACCTATAAACGCAAAATTGACATCTGCAAACGCAGCTATGACATTCTGGTCAACGAGATCGGATTTCCGCCCGAAGACATTATCTTCGACCCGAACATCTTCGCGATTGCAACTGGGATTGAAGAACACAACAACTATGCGGTGGATTTTATCAACGCCACGGCGTGGATTAGAAAAAACCTTCCCTATGCGAAAGTGAGCGGCGGCGTATCCAATGTTTCGTTCAGCTTCCGGGGCAACGAGCCGGTACGCGAAGCGATCCATACGGTGTTTCTGTATCACGCCATCAAAGCCGGCATGAACATGGGCATCGTCAACGCCGGACAACTCGGCGTGTACGAAGAAATTCCACGTGACCTGCGCGACGCGGTGGAAGACGTGGTGCTGAATCGTCATCCCGATGCGGGCGAGAAACTGGTCAAGATGGCAGAGTCCGTCAAAGGCGGAGGCAAAGAACAGGTTGAAGATTTGGAATGGCGCAAAGGCACGGTGCAGGAACGCCTGACCCACGCCTTGGTGCGCGGCATCACCACCTTCATCGTGGAAGACACCGAAGAAGCGCGCCTGCAGGCCAAATTCCCGGTTGAAGTGATCGAGGGCCCGCTGATGACCGGCATGAATTTCGTCGGCGATTTGTTTGGCGCAGGCAAGATGTTTTTGCCGCAAGTAGTGAAATCGGCGCGCGTGATGAAGCAGGCCGTGGCGCATCTGATTCCCTATATCGAAGCTGAAAAACTGCGCTCCGGCGACACCAGCACCAAGGGCAAAATCGTCATGGCCACCGTGAAAGGTGACGTGCATGACATCGGCAAGAACATCGTCACCGTGGTGTTGCAGTGCAATAACTTTGAAGTGGTGAACATGGGCGTGATGGTGCCCTGCCAACAAATTCTCGACACCGCGCGCGAACACAAAGCCGACGTGATCGGGCTGTCCGGTTTGATCACCCCGTCGCTGGAAGAGATGGCGCACGTCGCCAAAGAGATGGAACGTCAGGGCTTCAAAATTCCGCTGCTGATCGGCGGCGCGACCACTTCGCGCGTGCATACTGCGGTGAAGATCGAGCCTAATTATCCAAGCGGCCAAGTGGTATACGTTACCGATGCCTCGCGCGCCGTGGGCGTGTGCAGCAATTTGCTGAGCAACACCACGCGCGATAGTTACATCGCCGAAATCAAAGCCGACTATCAGGCCGCACGCGAGCAGCACGAAGGCAAGAAGGGCAAAGCGAGTTACGTCTCGTTGGACGACGCGCGCAAGCACGGCCTGAAGACCGATTGGAAGAAAGTTACGCCGACCAAACCCAAGTTACTCGGCGTGCAGAAGCTGGAAAATTACCCCCTGGAAATTTTGGTTGACTACATTGATTGGTCGCCGTTCTTCCAGGCATGGGAACTGGCCGGACGTTACCCGAAGATTCTGCAAGATGAGGTAGTGGGTGTGGAAGCGACCAAGCTGTTCGCCGATGCCCAAGCCATGTTGAAAAAGATCATCAAAGAAAAATGGCTTACCGCCAATGCGGTATTCGGCCTGTTCCCCGCGAATACTGTGAATAGCGATGACATTGAAATTTACACGGATGACACCCGCAAAAAAGTAGCCATGACCTGGCACAACTTGCGTCAGCAAACCAAGAAGCCAGCGGATATTCCAAACTACTGTCTGGCCGATTACATTGCGCCGAAATCGTCCAAAGTTAAAGATTACATCGGTGGTTTTGCGGTCACAACAGGTTTGGGTATTGAGCAGCGCGTGGCGAAATTTGAATCACAACATGATGATTACAATGCAATTTTATTAAAGGCGCTGGCGGATCGCTTGGCCGAAGCTTTTGCCGAACATTTGCACCTGCGTGTGCGCCGCGAGTTCTGGGGCTATGCCACCGATGAAGGCTTGAGCAACGACGACCTCATCGCCGAAAAATATCAAGGCATCCGCCCCGCACCCGGCTATCCCGCCTGCCCCGAGCATAGCGAAAAAGGGCCGTTATTCGAACTGTTGCAAGCACCAAAGAACGCAAGCATCACCCTCACCGAGAGCTTCGCCATGCTGCCTACCGCTGCTGTGAGCGGCTTCTACTTCTCGCATCCGCAGGCGCAGTATTTCGCTACGGGCAAAGTGGATAAGGATCAGGTGGCGGATTATGCAAAGCGAAAAGATTGGACGGTGGAAGAAGCGGAGCGGTGGTTAGCGCCGGTGTTGAGTTACTAAAAGAGAAACATGAAATAAGAATTTAAGGCTTGGGCAAAGGCGTATCTATTGAAACACATGTTGATACCTCGTTTGGGTTGGAAATCTATCTTTCCGTAATCGAAATTTTTGAAACTGCAAGGGAGGTAATCATGGAAAATTCAAATGAAGGCATGTGTTTGGTGCGGAGTTGCGTTCCTGCGGAGCCTGGTGGAAAACTTCCAACCCAAACGAGAGATAGATGTGTGTAACGTGTGATGTTTTCCAAGAGTGAACGTGGAAGGTTCGATTCCTTCCCTCCGCACCAATTTGATACGAAGCTGGGCACTACTGGTAGTGTGCCCGGCTTCCAGGCAGAAATTACCGCTGCTAACCGAAGCGTTTGGTCGCCGTAAGGCAGTCCAACTATCGACATTGCTCAAGGCAATCAGGGAGAATGGAAAAGAGAAGGCAAAGCAATAAACTCCCGCATCTCTTTTTACCGCAATATTCAAGATCTAAAGAAAGTTGGCTTGTTGGACTAACAGCAAATCTTCGCTTCTATGAGTAACGCAGACACTCCACCAATCGAGGTGCCATCATCTCAAGATGAGATCGAAACTTCTCTGACTAGAGAGGCGCTATACGCACTTGTTTGGTCTGAGCCGATGCTGAGAGTGGGCGAGCGATTCGGTGTCTCTTCAAGCTACATGGCGAGAGTTTGTACTCATATGAATGTGCCACGCCCAGATCGTGGATATTGGGCCAAGCTTGCTGTTGGCAAAGCGAAAGATCAAATCCTACTTCCGACAGCACAGCCGGGTGATGTACTTGTTTGGTCCAAGGGTGGCGGCATACACGCACCGGCCCTGAAGCCTAAGCCCCCTGATCGAGTGAAGCGAGTGCAAGTGGTGCAGAAAATTCACACGAACCTGCACCCCATTCTCACTGGAGCGAAAGAACTTTTCGAGTCCAGTGGATTGTCTTATGAAGGTGGATATCTCAAGCCTAGTAAAAAATTGCTCGTAGATTTGGTTGTGACCAAGAACGGTCTCGATCGGGCACTGTCATTTACCAATCAGTTGTTCCTGACGCTTGAGGAGCGCGGCTATCGCGTCGTAATAGCGCCAAGTAGTGAGTACTTTCATCGAGAAGATGTTGATGAATGCGAGGTCTCAAAAAAGTCCAACCGATATAACAATCTGTGGTCACCGCTTAGGGTGACTGTGGTTTATATAGGAACAGTGGCGATTGGACTGACGATTATCGAAATGTCCGAGGAAGTACCAGTTCGCTACGTCAATGGCGACTATGTTCGTGAGTCGGATTACGTTCCGCAGAAACGTGGAAGATATGCCGCACATACTTGGACAACGACGAAAGACCTTCCAACGGGTAGGCTGTGCTTGCAGGCATACTCGCCGTATCCGAGGACGAGCTGGAGCAAGCAGTGGAGAGAAACGAAAGCTACGCAGGACATTGGTGACCGGATCAAAGCTATTGTGAAAGATTTAGAGGTGGCTGCCGTAGAGGTTGCCCGCCTAGCTGAAGAGGCACTGCGCCAAGCTGAGATCGAGCATCAGAAATGGGAGACTCAGCGTCGCGAGTGGCAGCGTAAAGAGGAAGAACGCCGACGTGCTGAGGCAATCAAGAAGAGTAATGAAGAACTAATCGGGATCATCGATGAGTGGGCTCAAGCGAATCGTGTCGAACAATTCTTTGCTGATGCAGAGCGGCGAGCGGAGAAATTGGATGAAGGTGAGAAGCTCAAGCTGTTAGATCGACTTAGGCGTGCTCGTGAGTTGATTGGTAACACCGATGCACTTGAGCATTTCTTGAAGTGGAAGTCGCCTGAAGAGCGATAGCTAATCCCCATGCACAAGCTATGCGGCGAATATGCAGATATTCGCCGCATAAATTGCGTCTAATGATTGTTGGTGCGGCGAATAGCTGATATATTCACCGCATGAATAGCGATGATTACACCAAGTACATATGGCAGCGTTCTGAATGGCCTGAATGGCAATTCGACTCTAAACGCCTGTCTGAACTGCTTTCTCGAGTCACGCTAGAGCGCGGACGCTTGCTGGGCGGAATGCAGGCACTCGGTTTTAGACTGACCGAAGAAGCGACGCTTCGGGTGTTGACAGAAGACGTCATCAAGTCCAGCGAGATCGAAGGGGAGACGCTGAATCCTGAGTCTGTACGTTCTTCTCTGGCTAGGCGACTTGGCTTGAATATCGGTGCATTGGCACCTGCCGATCGAAACGTCGATGGCGTGGTGGAAATGGCTCTCGATGCGACACAGCGATATGACCAACTTTTGACCGAGCAGCGTCTATTCGGTTGGCATGCTGCACTGTTTCCAACCGGGTACAGCGGGATGGCAAAAATTGCTGTCGGGCGTTACAGAACGGATGTCGATGGCCCCATGCAAGTTGTGTCTGGCGGAACAGGTAGAGAGAGGGTGCACTTTGAAGCGCCACCAGCAGATAGATTGGCTCAAGAAATAGTTCGTTTTCTTGAATGGTTTAACTATACCCAAGGATTAGACCCAACAATCAAGGCAGGTCTCGCACACCTCTGGTTCGTCACTCTTCATCCATTCGAAGATGGTAATGGTCGTATTGGACGTGCTGTGTGCGACATGGCCCTGGCGCGCGCCGACGGATCTCCGCAACGTTTCTACAGTTTGTCCGCACAGATCCAACGTGAACGCAAGGATTACTACGACACCTTGGAGTTCGCTCAAAAAGGCACGCAGGATGTCACCGGATGGCTTGAATGGTTCTTGGGATGTCTGCTGCGCGCAATACAAGGTACTGGCGAGCAAACTAAACAAGTAACGCACAAGGCGAGCTTCTGGAGCCGCTGGTCAGGCGTATCAATGAATGTGCGTCAGATGAAAATGCTCAACAAATTGTTAGACGGATTCGAAGGCAATCTGACCAACAAGAAATGGGTAGCAATGAACAAGTGCTCTCCAGATACCGCCTTGCGCGACATTAAGGAGCTGGTTGACCGTGGAGTACTGGTCAGTGCTGGAGCTGGTGGCCGAAGTACGCATTATGTTTTGAGCGACGTTCAGACTTTGGAGAATGAACGTGCGGAAAAAACATAAACTATTTGTTGGGATTTTTTATGGGCAATAAAACAAGCACTTCCCAGTGCCCAGCTTCGTCCATAATGGCGCACCAATCGTTGGAGTAGTACCAAAGTATGCGAGGCTGGAATGAATAAATATTCAGGCTATATCGGTTTAGAGGCGTTGTATGTTTGGCTTTGCGCAGCTCTTTATTGGAATACCTTCGATAACAAGCTCATTGCATTCATTGGTGCCACCTTAGTTTCGATTTGCCAAGTAGCAACGTTTCTCTATGCGAATTCACTTGAAACAGAAATATAAAAACTAAAGGCAGGGCTTGAAGATCGGTTAGCTGATTAGTGAACTTCAAACCTCAATTTTTCAACATACAACAATTAACTATATAGGATTAGCAACATGACCACCCTCATCAAAACCGACACCAAATTAGGCGAAGGCGCGGAAGCGCAAGCCGGACAAACCGTCATCGTGCATTACACCGGCTGGCTGTTCGACGAGAGCGCACCGGACAACAAGGGCGCAAAGTTTGACAGCTCGCTCGACCGCAACGACCCGTTCGATTTTCCGCTCGGCGCGGGGCATGTCATCCAGGGTTGGGATATCGGCGTGCAGGGCATGAAGGAAGGCGGATACCGCACCCTCGTTATTCCGGCTGAGATGGGTTATGGCGCCAGCGGTGCGGGCGATGACATCCCGCCCAACGCCAAGCTGATTTTCGACGTGAAGCTGCTCAAGGTAATCAAGACCGACATCACCGATACCAAGCTCGGCGAAGGGATTGAAGCAATTGCCGGACAAAAGGTGACCGTGCATTACACCGGCTGGTTATTCGACAAAAACGCCGAGGGTAACAAAGGCACGAAGTTCGACAGCTCACGCGACCGCGATGAGCCCTTCGACTTTCCACTCGGCATGGGGCGTGTCATCCAGGGCTGGGACATCGGCGTGCAGGGTATGAAGGTGGGCGGTCAACGCACGCTGATCATTCCGCCGGAGATGAGCTACGGACGACGCGGTGCGGGCGGCGTGATTCCACCGAATGCGACGCTGGTGTTCGATGTAGAATTGCTGGGCGTGAATTGATGCGAATGATGCCATCGCCGCCTATATCGCAAAAGACTCCTTACCCCAACTATGATTGGCTGTAAGTAATTTCAAAAATGAAAATTAATCGCAAAATATTTTTGCCGCTGGCGATCCTTTTATCCGCCAGCCTATTTTTATCAACCGCCTGCACGCAGCAGGATTTACCCCCCATGGAGATTACTAACGTGACTGAACTTATTAAAACTGACAACACATTAGGCGAAGGCGCGGAAGCCGTTAAAGGGCAACATGTATCGGTGCATTACACCGGCTGGTTGTTTGATGAATCGGCACCGGAAAATAAAGGCAAGAAATTTGACAGCTCGCGTGACCGCAATGATCCTTTTGATTTTCCGCTCGGAGCCGGACATGTGATTAAAGGTTGGGATGAGGGTGTAGTCGGCATGAAAGTGGGCGGACATCGCACGCTCACTATTCCTCCTGAATTGGGCTACGGCAAACGCGGCGCGGGTGGCGTTATTCCACCGAATGCAACCTTGGTGTTTGACGTGGAATTGTTGGGCGTAAATTAATTTCAATATTTTGTTTGGGGCGCGGGTCTCTTGCCCGCTTTTTAATGAAATCTTTCCAGCATACTAAATCACCCGGGAATCTCTTTTGAAAGCCATGATTCTTGCCGCCGGGCGCGGTGAGCGGATGCGCCCGCTCACCGACCATACGCCCAAGCCCTTGCTGGTGGCCGGTGGCAAGCCGCTCATTGTGTGGCATATCGAACGCTTGGTAAGCGCGGGGATTAGCGATTTGATGATTAACCATGCGCATCTTGGCCACCAGATTGAGCTGGCCTTGGGTGACGGTCGGCAATTTGGCGCGTCTATTCAATACTCGTCGGAAGCAAGCGCGTTGGAAACGGCGGGCGGGATTGCGTTTGCTTTACCCTTGTTGGGTGATGAGCCTTTTGCGGTGATTAACGGGGATATTTTCTGCGACTACGATTTTGCACAGCTGCCCGAAGCTTCTAAAAATATTAAAATTAATCATGATATTGCACATCTAGTACTAATCGATAATCCGCCGCATCACCCGCAGGGTGATTTTGCCTTGCAAGTCGATCGAATCCTCAATAACCCGCTACCCGGCACAGACCACGCGCTGCTTACTTTCAGCGGAATTGGCGTGTATCAACCTGCATTATTTTCCAATATTCAGCGCGGCAGTAAAGCTCCGCTCGCTCCGCTGTTGCGCGAACAAATTGCCCTGGGTAAAGTCAGCGGAGAACATCATCACGGCCTGTGGGTTGATGTCGGTACACCGCAACGCTTGCATGAACTCGATCTCCAATTGCGCAGCCAGTTAACCGTTATTGAAAATTCACCTCATGACTGATTCCAGCATTTACGCCGCACGCCGCGCGCATTTATTAACCATTATGAAACAAGGGGTTGCAATTATCCCTGGCGCGCCTGAAGTTGCGCGCAATGCTGATACACACTACGATTATCGTCACGATAGCCACCTGTATTACCTGAGTGGTTTTTCCGAACCGGACGCCGTCTTGGTATTTATTGCCGGAGAAAAACCGCAAAGCATTTTATTCTGCCGCGAAAAGAATCCGGAACGCGAAGTATGGGATGGATTCCGTTACGGCCCCGATGCGGCGCGCGAACAGCTTGGTTTTGATGCCGCATTTCCGATTGCCCAACTGGATGAAAAATTAATCGAACTGATGGGCAATCAACCCGCCTTGTATTATCCGCTGGGCGCGAATGCCGCTTGGGACACACGCATTATTCAGTTACGCGAGCAGGTCAAAGCCAAGACGCGCAACGGAATCCGCGCCCCGCAAGAGATTCGCGACGTGCGTGAAATACTTAATGAAATGCGTTTATTTAAAGACGCGCACGAAATCGACCTCATGCGCCGTGCCGCAAGCATCTCCTGCGCTGCACACCGCCGCGCCATGCAATTTGTTCGCCCCGGTCAATTTGAATACGCAGTGGAAGCAGAATTTCTGCATGAATTTTGCCGTCACGGTTCACGTCATCCGGCCTATACCAGCATCATTGCCGGGGGGGGGAATGCCTGTACTTTGCACTATGTGGGCAACCGCTCACGGCTCAATGACGGCGACCTTTTGCTGATCGACGCGGGCTGCGAATATGCCGGTTATGCTGCCGACATTACGCGCACTTTTCCGGTGAACGGCAAGTTTAGCCCCGCACAAAAAGATGTGTATGAAATCGTGCTTGCCGCACAAGCCGCCGCGATTTCTGCCGCACACCCTGGCAAACTTTGGAATGCCCCGCATGAGGCCGCCTTGCACATACTGGTACAGGGTTTTATCGACCTCAAGCTCTGCCAAGGCACTGTAGAATCCTCAATAGAAACAGAAAGTTACAAACCCTATTTTATGCACCGCACCGGTCACTGGCTGGGCATGGACGTGCATGATGTCGGCGATTATAAAATTGGCGAGCAATGGCGTCCGCTGCAAGCCGGTATGGCATTAACTGTAGAGCCCGGTTGTTACATCCGTCCCGCCGACAACGTGCCGCGCGAGTTATGGAATATCGGCATTCGCATCGAGGATGATGTGCTCATTACTGAAAACGGTAATGAAGTGCTGACACAGGACGCACCAAAATCTGTAGTTGATATAGAAACAGAAATGCGCAAACAAAAACTTGCTTAAAATGAAGCGTGGATATTTTTATCGCAATGTAATGCGTTTTGTATCCTGCTTGATAAAATCCGTACATAATGGTCTTGAACACTCCGGGCATAATTAAATGAATTCAAACCTTCAATACTGCGATATCGCCATCATTGGCGGCGGCCCGGTGGGCACCGCGCTGGCGGTGGCGTTGCGCGACAGCGGCTTAAAAATTGTGCTGCTCGAAGCGCGCAAGGCCGAGCAACTGAATGCCGATCCGCGTGCGCTGGCCTTGTCTTACGGCAGCCGATTGTTGCTCGACAAGCTGCAGGTGTGGAATCAAATTCCGCAAGTGTCGGCGATTAAAACCATTCACGTTTCCCAGAAAAATACGTCCGGCTACACGCTGTTGCATGCTTCAGAAATGAAAGTGCCCGCGCTGGGTTATGTGTTGCCCTATCCGGCCTTGCAAGCGGCATTGCATCAGGCGGTATCGCAAACCAGCGCAACCTATTTGGAATGCGCAACCGTGAACCGTTTGGAGAAGTCAGCCGAAGGCGCAACGCTCACTTATCAGCACGCAGGCAACGAATTTACCCTGCATGCGCGTCTCGCGGTGGTGGCCGACGGCGGAAAGCTATTGGAAGCAACGCATCCTCCCAAGGTGCGTGAATATGATCAAAGCGCGGTCATCGCACACATTACCTGCGCCAATCCTCAACCCAACACGGCCTTTGAACGCTTCACCGCGCAGGGCCCGGTGGCCTTGCTACCGTATCGCGATGGATATGAAATTGTGTGGACGGGTTCCCCTGAGCAGGCGCAGGAAATGCTGCAGTGGGATGACGCAAAGTTCCTGACGGAGTTGCAGCAGCATTTCGGCGATGCAGTGGGCAATTTACTAACGGTTGGCAAGCGCAGCAGTTTTCCGTTGCGCCTGAAACGCGCCCCAGCAACCACCTTGGCGCATACGGTATTAATCGGCAATGCCGCGCAGACCTTGCATCCCGTGGCAGGTCAGGGATTTAATATGGGGGTACGCGATGCGTGGGAATTGGCGCGGATTATTTTGCGCGCACAGCCGGCAGCGCTGGGTTCCGCCGCCATGTTGGCCGACTATCATAAAGCCCGCTGCGTGGATCGCAACGCTGGAATCAGTTTCACCGACGGTTTGGTTCGCATATTCTCCAATGACTTACCGGTTCTTAATCAGGGGCGCGGCTGGGCATTATCGCTATTAGACCGCTTGCCACTCGCGAAACAATTTGTGGCAAAGCGTATGATGTTTGGCGCAAACGGATAAATTATCAATCAAAACAAGGAGTTATAGTATGATTAAAGCGATAATTTTTGATGTGGACGGCACGCTGGCAGATACCGAAGACGGCCACCGCCAATCGTTCAACAAGGCGTTTGCCGAAAATAATTTGGATTGGAATTGGGACGTCGCCTTGTACGACAAGCTGCTCGCAGTTACGGGCGGCAAAGAACGTATCAAGTATTTTGTCGATAGTTTTTTAACGGGTTTCACCAAACCCGCCGACTATGAAGGCTTCGTAAAAAATCTGCATGCCGTCAAAACGGGGCATTACACCGCCATGCTGCGCGGCGGACAAATCCCATTGCGCCCCGGCATTAAAAAATTGATTCAGGAAACCCATGCAGCCGGAATAACGCTGGCTATCGCGACCACGACCACACCGGAAAATGTGTCTGCGTTGCTGGAAGTCGGTCTGGGGGAAAACTGGGCGGATTATTTTTCCGCCAATGGTTGCGGCGATATTGTGCCGAACAAAAAACCGGCATCGGATATTTATGATTGGGTACTGCGCGAATTAAAATTAAACGCCAGCGACTGCATCGCGCTTGAGGACTCCAACAACGGCCTGCGTTCCGCACTGGCTGCCGGTATTAAAACGTATATCACCCTTAATCCTTACACGAGCAAACAGGATTTCAGCGGTGCGGCGGGGGTATTTGAAGACTTAAGCGATTTGCCGGGCTTTTATAGCACGGTAGGATTATCGTTGTAAGTCGACAATCCTGAAAAAAGTTTCCGTAAGATGGGTTGTACCCGCAAGGGGTAGACCGTGCTGTAAGGGGCTTTGCCCTAACACCACACGCTCAGCGTAGCGATACCCGTGCTGCTTCGCACAAACTCCCTCCACCAATAAAAAAACTCCAGCCGTTGCGGGCTGGAGTTTTTTTATTGGGTGATGCAGGCTGCTTAGTTGCTTTTGAAGGTTTCTTTCAACATAAACAGTGAGAAACCAACCGCCATGATAAAGGTAACTACAGCACAGAAAGTTGCGACAAAACTCATTATTATCTCCTCCACAGAAATTTTTAGAAACGACCCCTTACTTCGACCGCAATCGTAGCATAATTCTTTGCGGGCGCAAGTCTTTTTCTATAGAATTCACCCCAGTCTTTTAGTAGGTTATTTTTGAAGATTCAAATTCCTAGCGTGTTCCCATGCATCCCCTTAAAAAATGCAATTAGCCGACCTTGTCGATAATTGATCGAGATATCCTGTGACAAAAAAACTTTTTATTAAAACTTTTGGCTGCCAGATGAACGAGTATGACTCGGACAAAATGGCCGATGTATTGCGCGCATGGGAGCCGATTGAGCTTGTCGACAAGCCGGATGATGCCGATATCATCCTGTTTAATACCTGCTCAATACGCGAGAAAGCCGAGGAAAAGGTTTTTTCCGACTTGGGCCGCGTACGTCCTTTAAAGCTGGCTAAACCGGATTTAATTATAGGGGTGGGGGGCTGCGTCGCCAGTCAGGAGGGGGTCACTATTTTTCGCCGTGCGCCCTATGTGGATGTGATTTTTGGCCCGCAAACATTGCATCGCTTACCCGAACTCATTGCCAAACGCAGAGCCACCGGCCGCATGCAAATGGACATCAGCTTTCCCGAAATCGAGAAATTTGACAGTTTGCCGACTCCGCAAGTAACCAACGGCTCAGCCTTTGTGTCCATTATGGAAGGCTGCAGCAAATTCTGTACTTTCTGCGTGGTTCCCTATACCCGTGGCGATGAGCTTTCCCGACCGATGGCGGATGTCATGCGTGACATCCGGGGATTGGTGGCACAAGGCGTGGGCGAGATTACCCTGCTCGGACAAAACGTGAATGCTTATGCGGGTGAATCGGATGACGGCGAAACGGTCGATTTGGCCTATTTAATCCGCACCATTGCCGCACTGGACGGCGTGCAACGCGTGCGTTACGTAACCTCACATCCGCGCGAGATGACGCCGCGTTTAATTGAGTTGTATGCAGATACGCCAAAGTTAGCCAATCATCTGCACTTGCCGGTTCAATCGGGCTCAGATCGAATTCTGGCAACCATGCAACGCGGCTATACCGCACTTGAATACAAATCGATTATTCGTAAAATTCGTGCGTTGCGCCCGGATATCTCGATCACCTCCGATTTTATTGTGGGCTTTCCCGGCGAGACCGAGGCTGATTTTGAGGCCACCATGAAATTGATTGAAGATGTGCGGTTTGATGTCAGCTTCAGTTTTTTATACAGCCCCAGACCGGGCACTCCCGCTGCTGAAATGCTGGATGACACTCCCGAGGATGTCAAAATGGCGCGCTTGAAGCGCCTCAAAACAAGAATTGATGAGCTGGAAAATTCCTACAGCGAAAAAATGGTCGGCAGCACTCAACGTGTCATGGTCGAGGGGATTTCCAAGAAAGATACTCGCGAATTGGCGGGGCGTACCGACAATAATCGCATCGTTAACTTTGTTGGCCCTGCTGATCTGGTAGGACGCTTTGTTGAAGTATCGATTTCAGCGGTTTCCATGCATACCTTGCGTGGCGAATTGCTTCGCGCGATTTATTAATCAATTAATTCAATATATTACAATTTATGCCTAATCCACACAAACTCTCTTTATCGGTGCAATATGCCAGCAACGCACCCGATCTGCCGACACGCCAGCAACTGCGGCGCTGGATAAAAATTGCACTGGAACAAGATGTGCAGATCGCATTGCGTATCGTCGATGAAATCGAGGGGCGTGCATTAAATCTGAGTTATCGCAACAAAGACTATGCCACCAACGTGCTGACTTTTGTGTATGACGATACCGATCCGCTGTATGCCGATGTGGTTATTTGTGCGCCGGTTGTGGCGCGCGAAGCAGTAGAGCAGGGTAAAGAATTATTGGCACATTATGCGCATCTGGCCATCCATGCGGCGCTGCATTTGCAGGGGTATGATCACGAAAAAACCGGCGATGCGGAAAAAATGGAAGCGCGCGAAACTGCATTGCTGCTGAAATTAAGGTATCCTGCACCCTATCAAGTTAGTTAAAGTTTGGCAATGGACGATACAGACAGTATTCAAAAACCCACCTTAATGGAACGGCTCTCCACCTTATTGTTGCGCGAGCCGGAAGATCGCGATCAGCTGATCACCCTGTTGCACAGCGCTTATGAGCGCAACCTGCTGGATGCGGATGCCCTTTCCATGATGGAGGGCGTTATTCAGGTCTCCGAGCGGCAAGTACGCGAAATTATGATTCCCCGCGCACAAATGGATGTCATTGACATCAGCCAGCCGCCCGAAGAATTCATTCCCCACGTTATTACAACCGCCCACTCCCGCTTTCCGGTTACCGAAGGCGACAAAGACAATATCATCGGCATTCTGCTGGCAAAAGATTTACTGCGCTATTACGCGGGTGAAGAATTTGACGTACGCGATATGTTGCGTCCTGCTGTGTTTGTTCCAGAATCAAAACGCCTTAATGTATTGCTGCGTGATTTTCGCAGCAACCGCAATCACATTGCCCTAGTGGCCGACGAATACGGCGGCGTATCGGGTATGGTGACAATCGAGGATGTACTGGAGCAGATCGTGGGCGACATTGCCGATGAATATGATTTCGATGAAGACGAAGACAATATCATCCGCCAGGATGACGCGCACTGGCGCGTCAAAGCGGACACTGAAATCACCGACTTTAACGAGATTCTGGGAACAGAATTTAAAGACGGGGATTACGATACGATTGGCGGATTAATCCTTGAGGCCGCAGGACAACTACCCAAACGCGGCGATGTAATTTCACTGGGGGATTGGCGCTTTACCGTGTTGCGCGCAGATAGTCGCAGATTGCATTCGCTGCTGGTTGAGCGCTGTATTCAGGATACGAATCCGGATTGAAGTTAGCCTCACCTTAAACCGCGTCAAACCACCAGATCAACCTGCTGCAAGGTTCCCGCGCTCCCATTTTCATTGAGGTACATTCCGCTGCTGCGTATCTGCCCCTGCAAATCATTGGCCGCATTTTTTAGGTCAAACGCGCTCGCCACATTACCCAGATAGAGTGCGCCAACCTTCTGTTGTGCGATCGTACTCAGGGTATCCGTTTCGTCATCGGCTTTGCCCCAGACTAACAGCTTGGAAAATATCGGGTCATTTTCGTCTATCCAATTATTGTGATCGCTGTCATAGGCGGCCAAATCGGCAAATCCATCACCGCTCAATGCTCCAAATAATTCAGTGCCATTGTCGATCACGCCATTAGCGTTTTTATCCAGCGCTAAGAAACCACTACCGGACGCAACAAACGCCATGCTCTCGGCTTTGCCATCGCTATTCAGGTCAAAATTAAATTTTGTATCCGTCAAACGCGCTGCCGTCCCGTTGAAATTAATCACCAGCGGATCTTTTTTTACGCCATCCCCCTGGCGAATTGACTCATTAGTTTCCTGATAAAACTCGCGCTGCATGTTTAATGAAAGTTTAAATTGAATTTCTTTCCCGTCGGAAGTTTTGACGACACCCTGCGCGGCAAAAGACGTGTTCTCGACCTCATAAATAATTTCACGCTTATCGTATTCAACACCCCAGCCTCGGCGCTTGGTTTCGGTATTTTGCGACACTTCAGCGCTAGATTCAGACGGAACAGGCTCGGCAGAGTCAGGCTGGGTGAGCTCACTGGCATTAAATAGCTTCACCTTGTAACCGGTCATCGCTTCAATTAAACCAATCAAAAACAGCATGTTGGGATCAGTGGTTTCCGGACTGGCTTCAGGAGCGGCGGCCACACAGGATTTCGCGTGACATGCGGCCTGACTGCCTGCTGCCGAGATGGTTGCTGTAGTCGGTTGTGGGACAGGATTATTGGAGTTGCGACCTTCAAAATCGGGACGCTGCTGACCTACCCAAGCGCGCAGTGACTCTTCCACATTAACCTGCCGTAAGCTGGAATGTTGACTGGCCAGATTTACCATCGAGCTTTCGATTTTCATTGGACGGCCTCCTTATCTGCATAAGATATCGGCCTTCAATTGGAAATCTTTAGCGGCTCCCTTTAGTGGCGTGTTATCTGCCCTTTCGCAGCCCACCGTCATCTATTTGATTATTAAACTTAATTCTAGCGGCGTAGCCTTGACCGTAGCCCGTATCACAGCGCGGAGAATTGGCTAATGGAAACGTTTGAGATCCTCCCGAACCCGTCGAGTTTGCAGGGGTTCTACATTTTTGCGTTTCCAGTTTTTTACGCAGGGGTTGATATTCCGCCTCACTCATTGTGCCCGGCAGCACTGCGTCATCATCCAAATTTTCGCTTGCAACAGCCAGTTGCGGGGTGAAAAGTGCGCCCAGAAGTACTAAAAGCACAGCTAAATGTATTCCAATTAAAGTTAACTTATTCATGATAGCGGCCAAAAAATATCAATCAAAAAGACAGTTCGAGAAATCACCAAGTCGTGCGCAGCCCGATATTCCATTGGGAAACGGCGGGAGCATTTGGCTCCGCTGTTACGCTGCGAGGTGTCACGTTAGAAAGCTGAAGTTGTACGTCAGTTTTAATTCCCAGCACCCGATCAGCCCAATTATTCAAATAATAGAAAGGGTCTGTCACCACCAAAAGTGCCTTATCCAACGTATTCGGGCCACCGGGTTTGGCATTAATATTTTCCCGCAGCGGCGCAAAAACATATTCCCCAATAAGCGCGCCTGCCACTGGCGTTACAATCAAATCTTGTAGTGAAACCGGCTCAAACAAAGCCTCGCTGGTATATTCAAATAGCGCTGACCAGGCAACTGCAGTCAAAAAAGAATCTGTGCGATCCAAGCCACGCTCTCTGGCGCGGGTATAGTAGGTAGCCCCCCAGTAAGGGTGCAATACGAAATTGATATACCAAACATCACCGTCGACCACCGGGTTGCTCACGTTATTTTTCCATTTGTCGAGGCCGTACCCGTTTTTTTCTTCCGGGCTCCATGAAGATACGCTTTCGGGAGAAGAGTAAAGTGCGCCGATGACTACAAACTGCCACCCCAGAAAATAGGCTGTATCTTTTTTCAAGCCGCTCCAATCCGGCGCTAAACTAGCCGGTATCGCCGATTTGCTTTCGGATTCTTCAACTGGAGCAAGCAAGGAAGTAGCGGAGTAACCAGTGCTGTAGGGCAATGCAGATTTACTGTGCGCAGGTTGAGCAAAAATTCCTGAAGGCTCATACAATGCGGTACCGGGAACGGTTTGGGCAGATGCACTATTCAAGCTAAGTGCAGCACTAAAAATTATTGACATGCTTAACAGAGTCTTTAGCGTATTCATGATATTTCTTCTTTATGATTTCAGAAATCATTGATTTCTCAATGTCTGTATCATCCAAGATGAATGCAACCAAAGTATTTCCCGGACAGGCTATTTTGTAACAATGTGTTACAAAAAAATGACGCTTCGCAACAAATCAATGTCAGGACATTAAGTACCCTTTATGGAAATAAAAAAAATTCTGGTAGTGGACGATGATGCCGGGCTGCGTGAGTTGCTTCAGCAATATCTCACTGCGCAAGGTTATCAGGTGGAGACCGTTACAGATGGGGTCGCCATGGAGAATTTCCTGTCCAAAGCAACACCAGATTTAATCATTCTTGACTTGATGCTTCCCGGCGAAGATGGCTTGGTATTGGCACGAAAACTGCGCGGCAAAAGTGATTTACCCATCATCATGTTGTCCGCTCGCGGGGAGGATATTGACCGGATTGTGGGTCTGGAAGTCGGTGCCGATGATTATCTCGCCAAGCCTTTCAATCCACGTGAACTTCTGGCCCGGATACGCGCCCTATTGCGGCGCAGCGAAAGTGCAGCACTTGATAGCGTTAACACGCCGCTTCAGCATTGCTTTGGCAGCTACACACTTAATTTGGAAGCCCGAGAGCTCCACAAAAATGGCGTCAACTTACCCCTAACAGCCGGCGAATTTAACCTGCTGCGAGTTTTTGTCGAGCATCCCAATCATGTTTTAAGCCGGGATTACATTATGGACGTGTTACGCGGTTACGAGCGCTCTCCTTTCGATCGCAGTATCGATGTTCGGGTTACCCGCTTGCGCCGCAAAATTGAAGACAACCCCAATTCACCGTTGTTTATCCGGACAGTTTGGGGCGAAGGCTATTTATTTCACCCGAACACCGCAGACTGAGGTTTGATAAAAAATATGCGCCTCAAAATGTTCAAAAAAATGTTTCAGAAGAATTCGTTATTTCATACAACAGCCGCCACGGTCGCGGCCGCATTGATAATTTTTCAATTTATTTTAATTGCGGCAACCGCTTATTTCATCGTCTTACCGATGACCCAGCGCTCAACTGATGATCTTGCCGCACTTCTCGTGCTATCGGCTAAAACCTGGGTGGAACTGCCACCAGAGACGCGCAAAGATTTTGAATTTGAATTGGCTCAAAATCATCAGCTTGTGCTGTTTGAAGCTTCCGCCCCGCTCCCCAGCAAAGCGGGGCCATTTCCATATCTTTCACTTCTGGAAGAGTCTCTTGCACAGCAAACCGGCCTCGATATTAATATTAAGGTAACCAAAGTCGATACGACCTGGTATTGGGTGGAAATTCCTTCGGCGGACCATTTAATTCGCATTGGCTTCCCCAAAGGCAGATTAAATGTAAGTCCGCCCATGATTTTACTGCTGACCGCTCTGACTACCATCGTGTTAACGGGGGTGACGGCTTTTGTTTTAGCACGCCGTATAAGTAAACCATTAATCTATTTTTCTCTTGCTGCCAAGCGTATTGGGGAAGGCAATATTCCTGAAATTCTCCCGGAAACCAACATAATTGAACTTTCCGGCTTAGCCTCCGCATTTAATTTAATGGCATTGCAAGTACGCGAATTACTCGCCCGTCGCACTATTATGCTCGCCGGGGTTTCGCACGATTTGCGCACCCCGCTGGCACGCATGCGCTTGGCCATTGAAATGCTTCCGGACAACACAGATGCCAATTTAATCAATAGGTTGCAACACGACATCGAAGAGATGAACCAGTTAATCGGGGAGTTTCACGTCTTAAGTCGCGACTTGCAAAAAGAAGCGGCTCTCCCCACGGATGTCACCCGGTTACTGCAGGAATTGACTGAAAGTGCGGGTGATTTTGGCAAGAAAATTGAATTGCATAACACTACCCCAATTACTGTTCCGATTGGCCCGTTAGCATTGCGGCGAATCCTATCCAATTTACTCAGTAATGCGGTGCGTTACGGCGCGGGAAAACCGGTAGAAATTTTTCATGAATTGATCCAGGAAAAATTGCTGATTCGAATATTGGATCAGGGAGCAGGCATTCCCCCCGAGGAATTGGAAAATGTATTTCGGCCGTTTTACCGGCTAGAGTCTTCACGCAGCATAGCAACAGGAGGAAGCGGCCTGGGCTTGGCTATCGCACGCCAACTGGCCGATGCCAATGGATGGAATATCGCCCTGCACCCCCGTTCTGAAGGCGGAACCGAGGCGCGGGTCGAAATTCCACTGGCAATTACAGCGTAATTGCGAACCCAAAACTTCTCATAAATAACTCGGCAATTTCAGCGTGTGAATGACGGTGATTTTGTCCGCCACGGCTGGAAATTTTGAGCGAACCCATCAGCGAAGCCAAGCGTCCGGTGGTTTCCCAATCCCAACCGCGTTGAATACCATATAACAAACCGGCACGATACGCATCCCCGCATCCAGTCGGGTCAACCACCGCGACAGGTTTTGGCGTAGGAATCGCGATTTGCTTGCCATCCGCATAAATCAACGAACCATCCGCGCCGAGGGTCACAATCAGGGCGGTGACACGCTGGGCGATATCAGAGAGCGACTTTCCGGTTTTATCCTGCAACATCTTGGCTTCGTAATCGTTTACGGTGACGTAATTAGCCTGCTCGATAAAATCCAGCAATTCGTTGCCCGAAAACATCGGCATGCCTTGACCGGGGTCAAACACAAATGGAATATTGGCATCCGCAAATTCCTGCGCATGTTTCATCATGCCATCGCGACCATCCGGCGACACGATTCCCAAACTGACTTCTTTGGCTGCAGTGACATGGTTTAGATGCGACATACTCATTGCACCCGGGTGAAACGCGGTGATCTGATTATCATCCAAGTCGGTGGTAATGAAGGCCTGACCGGTGAAATTGCCCGGCACAGTACGAATGTGCGTTTGTGGCAAACCCAGTTTTTCCAGGCGGGTTGCGTAAGGGCCAAAGTCGTCGCCTACTGTTGCCATGATCAGCGGACGTCCGCCCAGCAATTGCAGGTTATACGCAATATTTCCGGCACAGCCTCCGTATTCACGGCGCATTTCCGGCACCAGAAAGGCCACGTTCAAAATATGAATTTGCTCGGGGAGAATGTGTTTTTTGAAATGATCTTTGAACACCATGATGGTGTCGTAAGCCAGGGAACCGCAAATTAGAGTATTCATATTGTTTGTTTAAAAGTAAGTTGACGGGATAAGAGAATTATATCAGTAAGCGTTACGCCAGCAGCACCAGCCCCCATACGGCTATTGCATTGATAATGCTAAAAAGTACTGCCGCACTGCCGATGTCTTTGGCGCGTTTGGCAAGATCATGATCATCCAGAGAGATGCGGTCCACCGTTGCTTCGATGGCCGAGTTGATCAGCTCAACAATCATCACCAGCAAGATACTGCCAATCATCAATGCCTTGCCCAGATAACCCACCGGAAGAAACAGCGCGACCGGAATAGCCACTGCCGCTGCCAAAACTTCCATACGAAATGCATCTTCATGTTGATATGCCGCGCGTAAGCCGTGCATGGAATAGCCCAGCGCATTCCATAAACGTGTTAAGCCGGTCTTGCCTTTGTACGGACTATGCACTTATTTCTCCTGCATTCACCTGCAACACCGCCAACGCGGCTGCATAGTTGGGTTCATGGGTGATGTCATCGACCAGTTCGGCATGAATAATTTGATTCTTTTCGTCCAGTACCAAAACGGCGCGTGCGGTAAGACCCGCCAACGCTGTATCGGCGATCTTCACCCCGTAATTGCGCATGAAATCTCGCCCGCGCATCAACGACAAAGTAATCACATTTTCCAAACCTTCGGCCACGCAAAAACGACTCATGGCAAACGGTAAATCGGCAGAAATGATTAGAACAACCGTGTTTTCCAATTGACTCGCCGCCTCGTTGAACTTACGGGTAGAAGTGGCACACACAGCAGTATCCAAACTCGGTACGATATTTAGTACCTTGCGTTTTCCGGCAAAACTTTTGAGCGGCACATCTTTCAAATCTTTATCCACCAGGGTGAAATCCGGAGCCGTTTTTCCAACTTCTGGAAAAGTGCCGAACAAAGTAACAGGTGCGCCAGCCAGAGTTACTGCTGTTTTGTTTTTAGCTTCTTTAGTCATGCAATTCACCTATTAATTACGTTTAAATACAGCGTAGTGCAGATTTCAAAGCACCCTGATTTTCAGGCTAAACGCAAGTACACGCCAGATGTTTATCACCGTACACATTATCCACTCTTGCGACAGCCGGCCAGAACTTATTGTCGCGCACCCAGTTTAACGGATACGCCGCTTGTTCACGCGAATACGAACGCGACCATTCATTTGCGCAGACCGTTTTTGCGGTATGCGGCGCATGCTTTAGAATGTTGTCCTTTTTATCAACCTTGCCGGACAACACTTCTTCAATTTCGCCGCGAATCGCGATCATCGCTTCACAAAAACGGTCCAACTCCGCTTTGGATTCGCTTTCGGTCGGCTCCACCATCAGCGTATCCACCACGGGGAAAGACGTGGTCGGCGCATGAAAACCAAAATCCATCAGACGCTTTGCGATATCGCCGACTTCCACGCCGAGCGGCTTAAAGTGACGGCAATCCAAAATCATTTCGTGCGCGCAACGACCGTTGGCACCGCTGTATAGCGTGGCGTAATGATCTTTTAGCGACTCTTTTATATAGTTGGCATTCAGAATCGCCATGCGCGTGGCTTGCGTGAGCCCGGCTCCGCCCATCATTTTAACGTACCCATAAGATATCAATAAAATCAATGCACTACCATAAGGCGCCGCAGACACCGCGTGAATCGCCTGAGTCCCGCCGACTTTAACCGCCGAGTGCCCGGGCAAGAAAGGCGTGAGATGCGCGGCCACCCCGATCGGACCGGCACCCGGTCCGCCACCGCCGTGGGGAATAGCGAAAGTTTTATGCAAATTCAGGTGGCACACGTCCGCACCGATGTTACCCGGACTGGTCAGACCCACTTGCGCATTCATGTTGGCGCCATCCATATATACCTGACCGCCGTTAGCGTGAATAATCGCGGTGATATCACGGATAGATTCTTCATACACACCGTGGGTACTGGGGTAAGTCACCATCAGACAGGACAGATCCGCCTTATGTTGTTCGGCTTTTTGACGCAAGTCTTCCACATCAATATTGCCGGTAGTATCGCATTTCACCACCACAATATTCAGTCCAACCATCGCCGCGCTGGCGGGATTCGTGCCATGCGCCGAAGATGGAATCAACACCACATTGCGATGCGCTTCCCCGCGCGAACGGTGATACGCCTGAATCACCAGCAAGCCGGCGTATTCACCGGATGCGCCACTATTCGGCTGAAAACTCATCTGCGCAAAACCGGTAATTTCCGACAAATCCGCGTCCAGACCGGCAATAAGTTCCTGATACCCTTCGGCTTGTTCAAGCGGTACAAAGGGATGCAAATTGGCAAATTCCGGCCAAGTAAGCGCCAACATTTCCGAAGCCGCATTCAATTTCATGGTACAGGAGCCCAGCGAAATCATTGAATGCGTTAGCGATAAGTCTTTGTTTTCTAAGCGCTTTATGTAGCGCATCATCTCAGTCTCGGAGTGATAGCGATTGAACACCGGATGACTCAAGATAGCCGACTGACGCGGCTTAATGTGCATCGATTGTGTCGTTACCTGCACCGGCACCAGAGCGGGTGCCGACTTGCCCGCCGCTTGCGCAAACACGGCAAGAATGGCATTCAGATTGGCAATCGAAGTGGTTTGATCCAGAGAAATACTCAGGCCGTCAGCCGTATAACGGAAATTAATTTGCGCCGCATCTGCCAGCGCGTGGATCTTTACGTTATCCGTGTGGAGTAATTTGATCGTGTCGAAAAACGCCCCTTCAACAAGCTGATAATCCAGCTTCTTTAATTCATTCGCCAAGGCAACCGTGCTCTGATGGATCTGCAACGCGATGTCGCGCAATCCTTTGGCTCCGTGATATACCGCATACATGCCGGCCATGATGGCCAGCAACGCCTGCGCAGTGCAAATATTGGAAGTGGCTTTTTCACGGCGAATATGTTGTTCGCGGGTTTGCAACGCCATGCGCAACGCCGGATTGCCATCGGCGTCCAGCGATACGCCAATGATACGTCCCGGCATGGAACGTTTGTGCGCATCGCGGCAGGCAAAATAGGCGGCGTGCGGACCGCCATAACCCATCGGCACACCAAAACGCTGGGTGGAACCCAGCACCACATCCGCCCCCCATTCTCCGGGTGACGTCAACAATACCAAACTCATAATATCTGCCGCCACGGCGATGCTCATACCCTGTGCTTTGGCGCGCGCCACGAAATCCGCGTAGTCATGTACCGTGCCATCGGCAGTCGGATATTGCAGTAAAGCACCGTACAACTGGTCATTCAGGGTGAGCGTTTTGAAGTCACCAATCACCAGTTCGATACCCAACGGCTTAGCGCGCGTTTTGAGTAATTCAATGGTCTGCGGGAAACACTCATGCGAAACGAAAAAGCTGTTTTTTGCGGCATCTTCACGCGCACGCAAGTTGTGCAGCATGGTCATCGCTTCAGCCGCCGCGGTGGCTTCATCCAATAAAGATGCGTTGGCAATTTCCATTCCGGTCAAATCCACAATCATGGTTTGGAAATTTAACAGGGCCTCCAGTCGTCCCTGCGCAATCTCCGCCTGATAAGGCGTGTAGGCTGTATACCAACCGGGGTTTTCCAGAATATTGCGCTGAATCACCGGCGGCAAAATCGTATCGTAATAACCCAATCCGATATAAGTTTTATACAACTTATTTTTCGCGGCAATGCCGCGCAGATGTTGCAGAAATTCATGCTCACTCATGCCATCAGGCAAATTGAGCGGGGCTTTTAAACGAATAGCAGCGGGAACCGTTTGGTCGATGAGTGCATCCAGTGACGGTGCATTGATTTTAGATAACATGGCTTGCACGTCTTGCACGTTTGAGCCGTTGTGGCGGGAAACAAATTGATCGGTCATAGAAATTGAGGTATTTGTAGGTTGGGTTAGCGTAGCGTAACCCAACAGTCACATGAAATTACTCTGCAAGCGTTGGGTTACGCTACGCTAACCCAACTTGCCAAGTTGTTTAGTGTGCTTCGCTATCCACCACGGCCTGATACGCATCAGCATCCAGAAGCGCAGCCACATCGGCGGCATTATTCGGTTTCATTTTGAAAATCCAGGCAGCATACGGATCGCTGTTGATTTGCTCGGGAGCAGAATCCAGCTCGCTGTTGGCAGCGGTCACTTCGCCGGACACCGGGGCATAAACATCGGCGGCAGCTTTAACGGATTCCACCACGGCAGACTCTTCCTGTGCTTTTAATATACGACCGACGGCAGGCGCTTCGACAAATACCATATCGCCGAGCAGCTCTTGCGCATGTTGTGTAATACCGACGGTGATGGTGCCGTCGGCTTCAGTTTTGATCCATTCGTGGGAGGCGGTATATTTCAGGTTGCTTGGGTTGCTCATTTTGTTCTCCATTTCAGATGTAAATTAATTTTGACGCGCTAAATGTCGGGTTACGGCTGCGCCTAACCCGACCTACAAACAAGCCTTGCCATTACGGGCAAAAGGATACTTAACCACTTGTGCAGCCAACTTTTTATCACGAATTTCCACTTGCACGGTATCACCAAACGCCACACTATTGGGCACCCGTGCCAGCGCAATAGATTTTTGCAGGGTCGGCGAAAACGAGCCACTGGTCACTTCACCGTCTCCGTGCGCAGTGAGCACTTTTTGATGATCGCGCAATACGCCGCGCTCCAGCAATACCAGTCCGACCAATTTGCGCGTCGGCGGATTCGCCAGCAAGGCGGCTTTGCCGATGAAATCGCGCTCGCTTTTTAAATCCACCGTCCACGCCATGCCGGCCTCCAGCGGACTGATTTCGGTATTCATGTCGTGTCCGTACAAATTCATGCCGGCTTCCAAGCGCAAGGTGTCGCGCGCGCCAAGACCAATAGGTTTTACACCAACTTTATTCAAAGCGTACCAAAAGGCTTCCACTTTCTCTTTGGGCAACATCACTTCAAAACCGTCCTCGCCGGTATAACCGGTGCGCGCAATATAATACTCATTGCAATCAGCGGCTTGAAAGTTTTGCAACCCTTCGGTTGCCGCCTTGGTTTGCGGCAACACTTCCCACACTTTGGCTCTGGCATTCGGTCCTTGCACTGCCACCATGGCTAAATCATCGCGCGACGTAATGGTGAGATTAGGCGCATACGCAGCCGCCTGTTGCTTCATCCACGCAATGTCACCGTCCGCCGTGCCAGCATTGACCACGATGCGGAACCATTGCTCGGTCATAAAATAAATAATCAGATCGTCAATTACACCGCCTTCAGGATTCAGCATCGCGGAATACAGCGCTTTGCCGGGCAGGGTAATTTTATCGGCATTATTGGCCAGCAAGTAACGCAGGAAAGCTCGTACCCCGTCGCCTTTGGCATCTACCACGCGCATGTGGCACACATCAAACATGCCCGCATCGTTACGCACCTGATGATGTTCATCAATCTGCGATCCGTAGTTCACCGGCATATCCCAGCCGCCGAAATCCACCATTTTTGCACCCATGGCACGGTGCGCTGCATTTAAAGGAGTTGTTTTGAGAGTGGTCATATTCGCTTTCGCTAGAGATAAAAAAAGGCGCAGCACGAATTCGTGCTGCGCCCCATCTGTCCTTGTTACCTGAGAGATTACAACTTGCGTTGCGTGCCCCTTCGGTGGCCGGCTATGCCGACACTCTCCAGATTTGCCTGTTCCGACGGTTCTTGAGCCTGAGCGGTTTCGGGTATTGCGCCTTCGGCGATGCTCAAATCAGCATACTCTCCCGGTCGGTTTGAACGGCGGGCGAATTATACCGGAAGTTATAGCTGCGGGTAAAACACGAAAAGTTTATACCCCGCAGGTTTTAACTCAAGGGTATCCAAGGACAACTTGACTGATATTTCCCGGTTAGCCGACAAACCCAATTTTTCGTCTTCTCCAGTTTTAAGATAATCAGCTGGAGTGAAGTTTCGCCGTGCAATAACCTTGTCCTCCAAGTCAGTCAAACTAAGTTGCACCGTTGGATAAGCTTGCACGTGGTGTGCCATATTACGCAAGATAGCGTTCAAGGTAACAATATTTGCCTGCACAGGATCCGCCTCAAGATCGGATGACTCAATGCTGATAAGGTCGGGCTTTTGCGGCAAGGCAATGGAACAATGCAATACCGCGCAATATTGCTGCAATTGCGGCTTTAAACCGGGCAACTGCGCGGCAATTTCCACACGGTAAAAAAATATTCCCTGCAGAGATAAACCAGCCATCAGCAATATTGCAACGATCACCCACGGCCATTGGCGACGTTTTTTGAGTGGTGCTTTGATAATGCTGCCTATGGGCTCGGCTACATCGTCCTGAATAATGATTTTCTGCGCCAGCGTGAGCGAATCCTCCGGACTGTTTTCAGGCAAAGTCCCCAATCCGTCCGCAGATTCGGGGCGAATAATTTCAGGCGGATCCAAAGGTGATATTTCATCAAGGAAATGAACAGGATCGTTTGTCTCAGTGGCAAACCGATCCGCTGCCGCAGAAGCCCCGGCTTCCGGTGAGCTATCCAGATTTATCTCCGGCTCAACAGCTTTTTTTATTGACTCCGAGTTTTCAGACACAGCTATCGGCAAATCCAGCTGGGGGCTGGCCTCAAGGTCGGTGAAGTGTTGCGTGGCATCAAAAACCGCAGTACAGCGTCCGCAACGCACCATGCCCTGATGCACGGCAAGTTGTGCTTCACTTACTTTAAAACGCGTGGCACATTCCGGACATTGGGTAATAGATGAACTCATTTTTTAACGCCGGAAAGACATGCCCAGCCATCTTCGATCTGCGGCAATTCCATCTCAAACCATTGCCCGTAAATTTGCATGACGTCTTCGGCTTGCTCGCCCAACACCCCGGAAAGCACGATACGCCCGCCCGTTTTTGTGGCGCCCGCCAACAACGGCGCAAGCGCGCGCAAAGGGTTCGTGAGTATATTGGCAACCACCACATCATATTGGCTAAGCGTCATTTCCCCCGGCAGAGAGAATTTTGCAACTACTTGATTATTAATTGAATTATCAACGCTGGATTGCACAGCTTGCGCATCAACATCCACGCCGATTGCACTCTGCGCGCCCAGCTTCATGGCTGCAATCGCCAGAATTCCAGAACCGCAGCCGTAGTCCAAAACGTGCTCGCCCCCCTGTAAATTATTGTCCAACCAACGCAAACATAAACGCGTAGTGGGATGACTACCGGTGCCAAAGGCCAGCCCCGGATCCAGCGCAATATTAATCGCGGCGGAATCCACCGGCGTATGCCAGGTTGGCACAATCCACAGCCGCTTGGAAATACGAATTGGATCGAATTGCGCCTGGGTTAAACGCACCCAATCGCTTTCTTCAAGGCGGGTAATTTGAAATTTGGGAAGCGGTGAAATGCCCAGATGAGCACAGCAAGCCTGAAAAATATCCGCCACCGGCGCATCGCTTTCAAACAGCGCGTTAACCTGATTGTGCTGCCAAACCGCGCTGGTAGGTTCACCGGGTTCGCCAAAAATCGCCTGCTCATCCGGTGTATCGGCATCGGCATCCAACATATCCACTGAAAGCGCGCCATGCTCCAACAGCGCCTCGCTTATAGCTTCAGCGTAAACCGCATCTGCTTGAATTGATAAAGAAAGCCAGGACACTTGATTAGATTCAACTTTCAAATAGATTGATGAGCGGGTACGAACGTACCCGCCCGGACAGATTTACTTTGTTTTGCTCCGCTCGGCAAGCTTATGCTCCAAATAATGGATATTGGTGCCGCCCTGTACAAACGCGGCATCCTGCATCAACTCCTGGTGCAGCGCGATGTTGGTTTGAATGCCCTCCACCGCCATCTCGGAAAGCGCGGTACGCATGCGCGCAATCGCTTGATCACGCGTATCTCCGTAAGCAATAATTTTGCCGATCATTGAATCGTAATGTGGCGGAATAAAATAGTTGGCGTACACGTGTGAATCGACGCGAATACCGGGGCCGCCGGGCACATGCCAAGTGGTGATACGTCCTGGGGACGGCACAAAAGTATAGGGGTGCTCGGCATTCACACGACATTCAATCGCATGGCCGCGGAACTGGATGTCGCGCTGACGGAACGGCAATTTTTCTCCCGCCGCAATGCGGATTTGCTGCTGCACAATATCGATACCGGTGATCATTTCGGTCACCGGATGCTCTACCTGTACGCGGGTATTCATCTCGATAAAGAAAAATTCACCGTTTTCGTACAAGAACTCAAAAGTGCCAGCGCCGCGATAGCCGATTTTTCTGCAGGCCTCGGCGCAACGTTCGCCAATTTTATCGCGCAGCTTTGGATTGAGATGCGGGGCGGGAGCTTCTTCAAGAATTTTTTGGTGACGACGCTGCATCGAGCAATCGCGTTCACCCAGATATACCGCATTACCATGCTGGTCGGCCAGAATCTGGATCTCGATATGGCGCGGATTCTCCAGGAATTTCTCCATATAAACCATGGGGTTATTAAAGGCCGCTTGCGCCTCTGTCTTGGTCATGGTGACCGCATTCAACAGCGCAGCTTCAGTGTGCACCACACGCATACCGCGCCCGCCGCCACCGCCTGCCGCTTTGATAATCACCGGATAGCCAATAAATTTAGCAATGCGCATGATCTCTTTCGGATCATCCGGCAACGCCCCTTCCACGCCCGGAACACAGGGAACACCAGCAGCAGTCATCGCTTTCTTAGCGGAAACTTTATCGCCCATCAGGCGGATAGTTTCTGCGCGCGGACCGATAAATACAAAACCGGATTTCTCCACGCGTTCGGCAAAATCGGCGTTTTCCGACAGGAAACCATAACCCGGATGAATAGCCTGAGCATCGGTCACTTCAGCGGCACTGATAATGGCCGGAACATGCAAATAACTTTGGCTGGAAGGTGCCGGGCCAATACACACCGACTCGTCGGCCAACTTGACATATTTGGCTTCGGCATCCGCCTCGGAATGCACTGCCACGGTTTTAATGCCCAGTTCACGACAGGCGCGCTGAATACGTAGCGCGATTTCGCCACGATTGGCGATAAGAATTTTTTCAAACATAACCGGTTGTTCGGTTTTTACGGGAGCAACCGGCTTGCGCGGAAACATGGCCATAGTGTGTTATTCCAATTTAAGATTGAAGTGAAAGTTAGCCAATAATAAACAGCGGCTGGCCGAATTCAACCGGCTGGCCGTTCTCAACCAAAATCGCTTTAACCACGCCACCCGCATCGGATTCAATTTCATTGAGCAACTTCATCGCTTCAATGATACACAGGGTATCCCCCGCATTTACAGTCTGCCCAACATCCACAAAAGATTTGGCACCGGGCGCGGAGGCGCGATAAAAACTGCCTACCATCGGTGACTTTACAATATGACCTTCCTGCACAGCAGGCTCGGCTGTTGCAGCCACCGGTGCAGCGGCTTGCGGTGCTGCCGACATCATATGCTGTTGTGGAGCCGCTGAATAAAACTGCTGGGCAGGCGCCACATTGCGCGAAATGCGCACGTGCTCTTCTCCTTCGGTCAACTCCAACTCGGCAATGCTCGAATTTTCCACTAAATCAATCAGTGTTTTCAGTTTACGTAAATCCATTTTTTAACTCCTTACAGAATGTTGTAGTGCAAATTGCAGCGCAAGTTCATAACCCGTCGCTCCTAAACCGCTAATAACGCCGACGGCAATGTCGGAAAAAAATGATTCCTTGCGAAATGCTTCACGTGCGTACACGTTGGAAAGATGCACTTCAACAAAGGGGATGTTAACCGCTGCCAACGCATCACGCATGGCGACACTGGTATGGGTAAATGCCGCCGGATTGATAATAATAAAATCCGTTCCGTCACCTTGCGCTTGCTGAATACGATCAATTAAGGCGAATTCAGCATTACTCTGCAAATAGCTTAGATTAGCGCCCTTTGCCTGTGCTTGTGCGCACAATTTAGCGTTAATTTCATCTAACGTGATGCGGCCATAAACTTCCGGCTCACGTGTTCCGAGCAGGTTAAGATTGGGACCATGAATAAGCAAAATATTTCTCATAAGCACAGTTTGCCGCAAAATGGGGGCGATTGTCTATCTTTTCGTGTAAATTTGGCAATATTGCGATCCGATAAATGTTCCACCCTAAAAACCTGCATTTTTTAAAGAACTTATAAACTGGCCTGCATTTTGAAAACCGATTACCCGAAAATCAGCCTGCTCTTTACCTTGTCCGTCAATAAATAAAATAGCCGGCGGGCCAAACAACTGAAAGCGTTGCAACAGCGTTTTGTCATCCGCGTTATTCGCTGTGACATCCGCCTGCAACAAAATGACCTCTTTTAACTTGCCTTGCACTGCCGCATCGCTAAACGTAAAACGCTCCATCTCTTTGCACGAAACACACCAGTCCGCGTAAAAATCCAGCATGATTTTTTTACCCTGAGCCTGAGCAATGCGCGCATCCAACTCTGCCGAACTCTTGATACGTTCAAAACGCAAAGACTCGGGAGCCGCCTCGACGGAGCGACCGATTGTTCCCAAAGGACGCAAAATATCGCGAGCACCGGAAAGTCCGCCGACCAGATAAGCCACACCGAGCAACAAAGCAATAACGCCTAATCCTTTCCAAAGTCTGCGCCAACCATTCGCGTTTTGCGGCAAGGTGTCGAGCGCGTGCAAATAGATCGCGCAGAAGATCAACAATACTGCCCACAACAGCATTTGCGCGGAAACGGGAACAATCGGCGAGATGATCCAAATGGCCAAAGCCAACATCATCACGCCGAAAATGCGCTTCACCGACTCCATCCAGGCGCCCGCTTTGGGTAGCAACGCCCCCGCCGAGGTACCGATTAGCAGCAACGGCGCACCCATGCCCATGGCCAGCGCGAACAATGCGCTGCCGCCCAATACTGCATCGTGGGTTTTACCGATATACAACAAAGCGCCCGCCATCGGTGCCGCCACACAGGGGCTCATAATGATGGCAGAGAGCGCCCCCATACCAAACACACCGGACAAATGCCCGCCATGCAATTTATTGCTGGTATCGGTTAAGCGGCTTTGCAATGCCGAAGGAAGTTGAATTTCGTAGAAGCCGAACATGGACAATGACAAAATGACAAATACGGCGGCAAAACTCCCCAGCACCAGCGGTGTTTGCAATGCATTGGAAATGAGTTCGCCGGAAAATCCGGCTGCGATGCCGGCTGCGGCGTAAGTGAGCGCCATCCCCAGCACATACGCCAAGGACAAAATAAACGCGTGGAAATGGGTAATTTTGTGACCGCGACCAACAATAATCCCGGACAAAATTGGCACCATCGGAAATACGCAGGGGGTAAAGGCTAGCAATAATCCAGCGCCGAAGAAAAAAGTGAGCACCAACCAAAAGCTGCCTTGCTCAAAAATATTGGCGATTTGGGTATTTTCATTTTCGGTTTTGCCATCCTCAAGAAGAGGTGAGGCGCACACATATTGCGCCTGATTAATCTCCAAGATTTTTTCGACCGGGGGATAACACAGCCCCTTGTCGCTGCAGCCCTGATAGCCGACCGTAAGGGATAAAGGTTGCGCAGAATCGACATTTTCCAGAAGCAGCTTGGCTTGAATTGACTGATGGTAAACCTCGATCAATCCAAAAGTAGGATCATTTTTTGACTCCCCCTGCGGCAATTCAATACTCGTAATTTTTGCTTTACCCTGCAGGGCGAAGCTTAACTTGTCGCGATATAAATAATAGCCCGGCGCGATATTAAAGTTAGCCACCAGAATATTTTTATCGCAGGCATCGACACTCACGGAAAACGCCTGATCGGGCGCTAAAAAGCTCGCTTGCTTAGTGCCGCCCAAACGCTCCAAAAATCCTTCCGCTTGAGCGAACTGAGAGATAGTCAATAAAAACAACAAGATAAGCACGCGCATTATTCATTATTCCTTGGTTGAGTTTCCTGCCTCACCCAATTTAGATAAGCAGGTAATCCGGCGGTCACAGGGACAGCAATAATTTCGGGAAGTTCATAGGGATGCAACTCGCGCAACGCAACTTCCATTTTGGCATAAGCCGCCTGCGTCGTTTTAATCAACACCGGCACCTCACTGGCCTGCTGTATTTTACCTTCCCATCGATATACCGATGTGCATATCGGTAAAATATTCACGCAAGCGGCAAGGTTATTACCCACCAAAAAATCGGCTGCCGCCTGTGCGGTGCCGTGATCGGGAAAGTTGCTGACAACCAGTAATATTTCAGTTTGCATTCAAATAATCTTTCTGTTGTACACTTTAGAAACCGGATTCAAGCCCCTTGAAACCTCGCATTAGCACCCCAACTTGCGCGCACAAGGAGAATTTATGAGTATTAATACCGCCACGTTTTTGCCACGAATATTGCGCGCCGCGCTGTTCGTCGTCATCGCTGTTGTTAGCGTTAATTTGCTACCCTCCTTCATTTCCCATGCCGACGGCGCGGATGCCGCGCCCCGGAAAATAACCCCGCGTGGCGAATTAGCCGCCGATGAAAAAGCCACCATCGATCTTTTTGAGCAAGCCAAAGATTCCGTGGTTTTTATTACCACCCGCGCGCAAGTTCAGGATTTTTGGTCGCGCAATATTTTCTCGGTACAACGCGGCACAGGCTCCGGATTTTTGTGGGACGAATCCGGTCATGTAATCACCAACTACCATGTTATCGAAAACGCCAGCGAAGCGATTGTCAGATTATCCAACGGCAAAGACTATTCCGCCACCCTGATCGGCTCCAGCCCCAGCCATGATATTGCAGTACTCAAAATCAATATCAGCCACCAACTCTCCCCGCCCCTGCCGATCGGCACCAGCCAGGATTTAAAAGTCGGGCAAAAAGTGTACGCGATCGGCAATCCCTTTGGCTTGGACTGGACGTTAACCAACGGCATTGTTTCCGCACTCGATAGGTCGTTGACCAAAGAAAACGGCATCACCGTCGAACATCTGATTCAGACCAATGCGGCCATCAATCCGGGCAATTCCGGCGGCCCCCTGCTGGACTCTGCAGGCCGCCTGATCGGCATCAACACGGCCATTTATAGCCCGAGCGGCACCAGCGCGGGAATTGGTTTTGCCGTACCGGTGGATACCGTCAACCGGGTTGTTCCGCAATTAATCCGTCACGGAAAATACATTCGTCCCGCGCTGGGAATTGAGATAGATGAAAATATTAACCAGCGTTTATCCGCAATGTTGAAAACAAAGGGCATTATTATTCTGCGGGTTGCATCCGGAAGCGCAGCGGCAGCAGCCGGTTTAAAAGGCGTCACCATCACGCGCGACGGATCTGTCATTCCCGGCGATATTGTGACGGCGGTGGAAGGTAAACCCGTGGAAAGTGTCGGTAAATTTATCGCCCGTCTGGATGATTTTAGAATAGGCCAGCAAATCACCCTCACCGTGCTTGGAAAAGATGGCGAGCGTGAAGTTCTTATTAACCTGCAGCCGGGGGGATAAACTCACATCTGGCGAAACAAGTGCGCATAGCTTCTACTGACCGCGATTTTCTCCGGCCTGTCGCGCAAAGTAAGCGACACTTTGCCGAATAGTTCGTGATGCGCGGAAATAATCTGCCGGATATTTACCACGGTACCGCGATGCACTTGCCAAAAATGTTCCGCATCAAGTTGGGTGATCAACTCTTTAAGGGGCGTGCGCAACAAGAACTCTGCATCACGCGTGTAGACAGCGGTGTATTTGTCGGCTGACTGAAAGTAGCACACCTCTTCCACCGCGACCATGCGCACCGCCTGACCGACTTGTGCGCGCAACCAGTGTAACGATTCCTGCTTGGCGGGCTCTGCCAACAATTGTTGCAAACGCGCCAACAGCGCATCCGGGGCGGCGGTTGTGTGCTGCTTCAAGCGCTCCACGCAGCGCAACAGTCGCTCATCACTGACTGGCTTGAGCAGATAATCGACTGCGGCTTGCTCGAAAGCTTGCACCGCATGATCATCAAATGCGGTAACGAAAACCACGCGACAATTTTTCGGGGCGGTACGCGCCACCTCCAAGCCACTCATTCCCGGCATGCGAATATCTAAAAACGCAATATCCGGCTTATGCAAGGCGAGCGCCCGGCATGCATCCAACCCATTATTTATATTAGATATTATTTCAAGCTCCGGCCAAAGCCGCTGCAAGCGACGCTGCAAGTCGGCGGCAAGATTGTGTTCATCATCCGCGATCAAGGCGCGCATTGCGATATCTCCAGAGTGGCCGTCAACCCGCCTTGCGCATTGCTTTCCAGAATCAATTTTCCCGCATCGCCATACAGCGCAAACAAGCGGGCCCGGATATTTTCTAGTCCCGCACCCGATTTGCTTTCGACATTAAAACCCACACCATCATCATGTACGCTCACCGTTAATTGATTGGCGTTCTGCAGCGCGTTGATGGTTAATTTTCCGCCCGTTACTTTGGGTTCAATCCCATGCCGAATGGCATTTTCCACAAGCGGTTGCAGCAGCATGGGCGGGAACGAGGCCAGACGCGCGGTTTCTCCGGCATCAATGTTCCAGCATAAGCGATCGCCAAAGCGTATTTTTAAAATTTGCAGATAGTTTTCCAGCATCGCCAACTCGTCTCCCAGGGTCGTGTTCTCACTGCGGGCGCGGGCCAGTGCAATGCGCAACCAATCGTTGAGTCGTTCCAATAATCTTCGTGCCGAAGCGGGATCGGTCTCGATCAAACTGCTCACATTAGCCAGCGTATTAAATAAAAAGTGCGGCTCAATCTGCGCTTGCAGTAATTTTAGATGGGCTTCGAGTTGGCGCTTCTCGCTTTCCACCTCGTTCAGACGGCGCTGTTTAACTTCCGCGTCCAGTTGCTCGATGCGCTGGCTGAGGAAATAAGTGATGCTGCCGATGCCGCCGAAGAACAGGCCGATCACTACCGCCACCCACGCCTGCGGATTGTCCCAGCCACCGGCATCGGTGATCCATGCCGCCACGGAAACCCCGAGCATGATGCTGCCCGGAAAACTAAACGTGAGTATGAGTGCGCGCAAACGTTTGTTGGCGATGCGGCACATCAGCGTGGCGTTGATGGAATAAATCGACAAACCGATGCATTGCGAGAAAACGAAATTTATCCAGAATCCGCCGCCAAACCCGATTGCCGTGAGCAACCCGGCGATGGCCGTGTTGAACAGGATGTTGATGAATGTGGTGATGAAAATGTTTTTGCGCATGGCCGGATTATGTTCGTAGCGTCACGGCAAGGCAACCTTCAATCCCGCCGTTGCGCTACGCGTGAACAGCGCCGACATTTCCTGGCGCGCACTACCGCCATTCAACACCAGCGTGGCAAACAGACTGAGATGTGGATTCAGCGTCTTCTCGCCGTAAGCACCCAGTTCGTTGCTGCCGTCAGTAACGTTGTGCGTGAACATGGCGCGCCAGTAATGATCGCTTTCCATCATATTGCTCTGCCACACCAAATGCAGGTAATCGCGCCCCAGCAAACGCGGCGCGTAACCCAACGCCATGCCCGCCCACAGCGGAGAAGCAGCGGCACGCGCAAAGTAAGCCTCCGCTTCCGCCCGAGTGTAGCCGTGGCTTTCGTGCAGATATTCGGCGTTGACCGATTGGCCGTTTTCGAAGGTGTAGGCCGCGCCCGCCAGCGCCGTGGTGCGGCGGGGCGAAGTTGTTCGCAGACTGAACGGCAACATCACATCGGCGGGCGAAACCAGCCCGGATGTTTGCGCGGATGAACCCAGCTCGCCATACAGCAGCAGCGTGTCGCTCAAAGTATATTGCGCGTTCGCGCCATAAAACGCGGGTAGCTCCGGCGCTTTCACCGCCACCAGACCATATACCCATTCGTCGCCGCGCTGATCCAGCTTAACCAGCCAACTGTCGCGCCATGGATCGGGCTCTGCCGCGCCGTAACCGGAACGCACAATGCGCGCCAGCGTGGCGCTGCTGCGCATATCCGGTGTCCACGTCAGTTTGATGTTGTCCATGCCCACCAGCTCACGCATCGGGTCGCTGCGCCCGTTGTCGAAATAAAACGGACTGGACGGAGAGCGAAACTGCGCCGCGCCCCAGTTCATCACCTCGCGCCCGGCGGCCACGTTCCAACCTTCGACGGCGGCCACGCGCACCTGCCATTGGCTCACATAACTTTCGTGCTGCGCAGAGCGCAATGAGGCGATAGGCCGCGCGGTAAAACGCACGATTTCGTTCTCGGCCTTGATGTTGAAGCGAAACTCGGCGACTTCACTCCGCTCTGGCAACTGTGCGATTTGGTTGTTCGGATTCAGTACACTATCGTCGCGCAGAGTCATGCGGCTGGCATAACCGTAGAGCGTGCCGTCCCACGAAGTGCGCCAGTCGGACTCGTCGGCAGATGCGCTTGCTGTGGCGATAAACATAAGCGCAGCAAAAAACAAATCCCCCTTCCGCCCCGCTTTTGCAAAGTGGAGAACTGATGCGTCACTCCCCCCTTTGCAAAAGGGGGGCTGGGGGGGATTTAACATTTGCAGGATAAGCACGTTGTAAATTCCACTCTCAAGTTACTCAAAACTTCATCGCGACACCCGCACTCAACGCCGTCCCTGCGCGCGTTTTAGCGCCGAACAGAATTTCATTACGCAGCGTGATAAACGGTTTGAACGCGCTTACGGTTTCCGGCTCCCAACCCAGATTCGCCACCAGACCCGGAATATTGGACGTGGTGCTGTCCATACCGAAGTAGCCTATCGTGCCGATGGACATATTAAACCAGCCGCTCTCTATTTTCTCAAGCACGATGCCCGCCGCCAGATAGTCGCCTTGCTTGGTGTTGACGCGCGTGAGTTCAAGTCCGTATTTCTTTTTGGTCGACGCATCGAAAAGAACGCGCAGACCCGCGTGCTGATAACTGCCTCCATCGAGCACACCTACGCCCGTATGGAGGCGAATCAGCAGACCTTCATCTGCCAACACATGCGCCGACAAAAACAAGGCAAGTATTCCGAAAAAACTGGCGGCTCTCACTGCAATTGCCCCAAATCGAATTCCGATGCCGCCACTTTCTTCACTTTCACCGTGCCGAATTCCATCACCGTTTCCGCGTCGATCAGCGCGTCGCGTATGGTCATTTTGCTCACGAAGGCGGCGCGCTTGCCTTGGTGTTCGATGGTGTTGTTGTACTCAAAGCGCGCGGTTTTTAGCAGCTTTCCGCTCACCGAATAAAACTCGGCCTTGACTCCCACGCTGCGTTTTTCCGACACCCAGTATTTGATCTTGTCGTAAGTTGCGCGTTTGTGTTTTGCGCTGAGATCGAGCACATGGCAAGGCTCGCCATCAACCGCTTCCTTGCCGCCCATTTCCGCAGCGTAATCTTTTGCGTAATTGGTCGCGGCAATATCGCCGTTGGAAGCCTGCCCGCTCATGCGCTGACGCGGCGAGATGGGGATGGGTTTGGACAAGCCCGGTTTGGTCAGCCACATATTGCGCTCCACCTGCAAAATTTTCGAGCCTTTAAAGCGCACCGGTTCCTGCGTTTCAGCCACGCTGGATTCGTCCACGGCTTTGACAATGAGGCGTTGCGGCTCGTCGATTTTTTCGCCGTCGCGTGACTGCAACTTGATCTCCCACACGATGCCCGGCAACCCGCCGCCGCGCGCCTGGTCGGATTGCTCAAGAATAGTCTTGGCGTCAGATGCAGCAAAAGTAGCGCCGCACCAGAGCACAGTCAGCAAACCAAAATACTGTTTCATTACACACTCTCCATTATCTAAAAGCTGACTCTACACATGTCCCAGCGCATCAATGATGGCCTGCTTTGCCGCACGTCTGGCCGGCCAGTATGCCGCCAACGTACCCACCACCAGCATCAATATAAAGGTGAACAGCGTGCGGCCGAAATCGACATCCACCAGCAACGGCACGGCACTCGGGCTGTTCGGCGGCGTATAGGAGATGTGCGCGACATTGATGCCGTAACGCACGCCAAAGGTGAGCAGCAGCCCGGTGATGCAGCCGATCAGGGTCAACATCAGCGATTCGGCGGTGAAGAGTTTTACCACGCCCCACTGCTTCAAACCGATGGCGCGCAATGTGCCGATCTCGCGCGTGCGCTCGACCACCGTCATGCCCATCGAATTCGCCACGCTCATTACCACCACCGTGAGTACGATGCTGAAGATGAAACCGAAGATCATATCGAACATGCCGTGTACCTGCGTGTAGAAATCCGACAGCTCTTGCCAGGTTTTGATCTCGACATCGAATCCCGCCGCATGCAATTTCACCAGCAGGATGTCACGCATCGCCTCGGTCTGATTCACATCGTCGAGCAGGATAGTGAGTCGCTCCGCCCGGCCTTCCGCATCCAACAGTGAACGCGCCAGCGCCAACGACACAAAGGCGAACTTATCGTTGCTACCCGCATTGCCGGTATTGAAGCTGCGCCCCAGTGTTATGTCCAGCGCGTTGGCCTGCCCGGTGAGTGTATTCACCAGCACCGCCGCCTGCCCGCCCTCCTGAAGATGCAGCAACTCGGCCAGACCTTCGCTCAGGCTCACCACTTCGGGATGATCGGGGTCGAGCCGCATCTTCATGTTCTCGAACATGCCGCTCTTGCGCTCATTCTCGGTCAGCGAACCTTCGCGCAAACGCACCACTGCCTGCGGCTCGATACCTTCGGCGATGAAGATAGTGCTGGTACGCCCGTTGCTGGCCAGCCCGGACAGCGCCAAGCGTGGTGTAACCATTTTGACGTGCGCCTCTTCCTGCACCAGCTTGCTGATGCTCTCCACTTCCTTGGCCGTGAGCAGATACCGTTCAGGATCGAGCTTGCCTTCTTTGCGCATACCACTCTTGCTCAAGGTGAGATGCCCGAGCAGCTCGCCGTGGATAGATTGGCGCGCCAGCCCGTCATAGACGTTGTGCGTGTATCCGGCAAACAGTGCGATGGCGGCAAAACCCAGCGCGATGGCAAGCAACGTCACCATGCTGCGGCGGCGGTTGCGCAATAGTCCGCGCAGAGCCAGTTTTATAGTGTTCATTGCGTCACCTCGTCACTTTCGATGTTGCCGTCCCGCAACAATATCTTTCTATCCACATGCTCAAGTAAACGCGGATCATGCGTGGTAAAAACGAAGGTCACGCCGCGCGCGCGGTTCATGTCGCGCATCAGATCGACCACCATGCGGCTGTTCACCGAATCCAGATTCGCCGTGGGCTCATCGGCAATCACCAGCTTTGGCTCGACCGCCAATGCCCGCGCGATGGCCACACGCTGCCGCTGTCCGCCGGAGAGTTTATCCGGGCGCGAGCCTTTGAATTTTTCCAGCCCGACATCGACCAATGCAGCCAACGCGCGTTCGCGTGCCTTATGTTCGGGTACGCCCTGTATCTGCAAAGGCAACATCACGTTCTCCACTGCGGTGAGCACCGGCACCAGATTGAAACCTTGAAATACAAATCCGATTTTGTGCCCCCGAAAATCGGTCAGTTCATCGTCCTTTAAACTGCGCGTGTCCTGTCCGTCAAACCATACCTCACCACTGGTGGCGGCATCAATCAGACCGATGATATTCATCAGGGTTGATTTTCCGCTGCCGGAAGGCCCCCACACCGCTAGAAACTCACCGCTGCGAATATCCAAAGACACCTTGTTTAGCGCCTCGATGCTGGTCTCCCCCAGCATAAAACGCCGCCGGATATCCCGCAGTCGCAGCAATGGCTGTTCGCTTAAATTATCTTTAATAATCATATAGTTACCTATTTCAATTCAATCGCCAAAGCAGTCACGCCATCCCCCACGGCAAATACCGCATCGCTAAATTTCGGGGGGCCGAATTTGCCTTGTGCATTACGCGAAATTCCCACCGGTTCTTTGGGGATGCCGACAAAATTGCTATCCAATTCACCGTTACCATTCAGATCGGCAAAGACCGCGACTGCGTATTTACCCGCGGGAACATTCTTAATCAGGTGCCCAACCGTATCCGATCGGGCAACAACGATGCTTTTAAGGGCATGAGTATCACGCGTTGGAAATTCATCCGCCGAAGAATGCACTGCCACAAAAAGATTTTTACCCTCAATCCCCGTGCCATGCAGAGTTAACTGAATTTCACCGGCCACGGCGGGAGTGCCAACGCTAAACAATATAGGCAGCAAGATACGTTGCATTTTTTTTAGTCCTTTCTATGGATAATCTCAAGTGCCTACACTATAAAAAGGCTGAATGCCGGAATCCAATGGAATGCGACGAATTGACAGAATCGGGGAGTGAATTGCAGCTTGGGGCGCCCTTAAGCAGTTGAGGGAGTGAATTAAAAAAGGGCGCGGGGGATGATTAGTCTTTCAAAGACATTTGCTCTTTCAATCCGTTTTGCATGACGTAAAAGGTCAATTCTGCGTTGTTTTTTAAATTCATTTTATCCAATATATGCGTTCGGTAAGTGCTGATCGTTTTAACGCTCAGCGCCAATATCTCGGCAATTTCAGATACTTTCTTTCCGGAACCGATCAGGCGTAAAACTTGATACTCGCGATCACTGAGAATTTCATGCGGCGACTTCCCGGCATTTACCCCGCATTCCTGCAGCAATAATTCGGAAAGCTCGGGACTGATGTGTTTTTTACCCGCCATTACGCTACGGATCGCCTCAACCAGCTGTTCCGGTGCGGTCTCTTTCGTTATGTAGCCGAAAGCACCGGCCTTCATCAGGCGCACGGCATATTGGTCTTCCGGATACATACTCAGGATCAATATTTTCGCCGCCTTGTTCACTTCCAAAATTTGCTTCAGGGTATCAATCCCGTTTTTCTCCGGCATGGAAATATCTAGAAGCATGACGTCCCATTGTTGCGCGCGTATCAGCCTCAGCGCTTCAAATCCGTTGCCTGCCTCACCGACCACGTGCATTCCAGGCGCTTCATCCAAAATTCTGCGCAGCCCCTGACGCACAATGGCATGGTCGTCCACAATAATGACTCGAATCACAATTTAACTCCTTAAGAAACTGATAATTCCAGGGGGGTGTTTGGAATCGTAAGCGACACCCGCGTTCCTTTACCCGGTGTACTGCTAATTCTGGCTTTTCCGCCCACCATCAGGGCGCGCTCTTTTATTCCGAGCAAACCAAAGGCTTGCTCTTTGTGTGCCGCCAGATCAAAACCGATTCCGTTATCTTTTATCACCATCGACAGCAATGCCGCATGCTGTGTAAAAAGAACCTCCACCCGGTTAGCCCGCGCATGCTTTACCACATTATTTAACGACTCCTGAAGAATGCGGAAAACCGTAATAGCCTGTTCGGCATTCAGCGTAAATTCCTGTTCCGGTAAAACCAACATACACTCGACATTGGAAAGCTGACGAAATTTATTGACCTGATCTTTTATGGCCGCTTCCAACCCGACATCACCCGGCAGGCTCGGATGCAATTGGGTAACAATGCGACGCATCGTTTGAATCCCGCCGGTCACCAGTTCACTGATACGCGCCACTTCTTCTGCAAGCTGCGGTTCACCTGCGGCCAACTTTGGCGCAAGCCAGGCAACACTCATCTTTATGGCCACCAGGGTTGCGCCCATCTCATCGTGCAGATTGAGGGCAATCTTGGCCCGCTCGTCCACCCTGATATTTTCCAGATGCATCGACAGCCATTGCAGCCTTTTGTAGGACTCGGCCAACTTTATTTCCGACTGTTTCAGTTCGGTAATATCAACCGCGATAGTCAATACACTGACTGACCCGTCATCCTGCTCCAAAGGCTTTCTAAGCGTCTTGAACCAGTGCGTTTTTCCATCCGTCGGCACACCGACTTCAATCGCGATACGCTCCTGGCGCGACTCAATCACCTCGCGATTGGCTCGCTCATAATCCTTAGTCAATTGCGCATCTTCAACAAAATCAGAATTGGTTTTCCCGATAATTCCGGCTGTAGTTTGCCCATAGAGTTTGGCCATTGCCGCATTGGCCAACAAAAATCGCCCTTCTGCATCTTTAACAAAAATCAGGCTGGGATCACTGTCGATTATCTGGCGAATAAACTTCTTTTGCCCCGCCAGTTCCTGCTCCGCCAATTTGCGCTCGCTTATATCCCGAATGATCGCCTGATACAATTTTTGCCCTTCAATTTCAACCACTCTTACACTGGATTCAATCGGGAATTTTGTCCCGTCTTTACGCACATGCTCGGATTCAAATAGCATCGCCCCGCCAGCCGAGTCAATTTGCTTCACCCGTTCACTATGCGGCCGGGAATGCTCCGCCACCAGCAAGTCATCGATATTCAGCTTTAAGAATTCTGCGGCTGAATAACCGTAGGCTTGTAGCGCCCGGTCATTAAAGTCAATAATTTCACCCAGACTGTTCAACTGCAAAATAATGTCATTCGCATATTTCATCAGATAGTTCAAACGTCGGGTGAGCTGGCGGCGTTCAACTTCATTCACGAATTGCTTTTTTTCATTGGTGCGCCAGAAAACCGCCATCCCGCCGCTCGCGCCAACCAGAAACAGCAACAGCAACAACATCTGGTCGGCCAGATGATTTATCGGCGCTTCAATTTCTTTTTTATCGATCTTGGAAACCATAAACCAGGGCGTTCCTATTACTTTATTCAACACCCCCACAACCGGCACCCCCCGGTAATCCACTCCCTCCACCATCCCTGCCAGCCCAAGTACCGCCATTGCCGCCGGCAAATGTGCCTGACTCAGCGGCATGCGCATCTCCAGCGCGGAGTTTTTGCGATGCCGCAATTCATTCAAAAAAACCACCTCACCCCCCTTACGCTGCACCAGCAAATTCTCTGCGCTGGCACTGGGCGTTGGCCAACGCTGGATAAGCGGAAAAATAAAACGGTAAGGATCGATGCGGAACAGGATGACACCCAAACGCTGCGTCCGGCCATTTTTTACCCGCGTCAGGGGCACAATAAGTTCAATCTCAATCCGCTCTCCGGATTTAAATTGCTCCTTATGGATATCGGAAAAAACAATCTCTCCGCTGCGCATACTCTCCAACAAACGCATCCGTTCCGTTGGATAGATTGGCTCTTCTTCCAGCGTCGAAGACAGTCGCAAGATTCCCTGTGCATCGAATAATGCAATTGAGCGATACCCATTGCTCGCATAGGCCTGTTGCATAGCGCTCAGACGGGCAACCAACTTCGCTGCGCTTGCATTATCCCGGCCGCCAAGTCGCAACCATTCCCCCACCGCATCAACAAATATCGGATCACCGCGCAAGGCGTGAGCATCTCCTCTTCGCTCCGTCATCCACGTGGTAATTTGGCGAATTTTTAGTTCGGCAATGGCGCCCAACTCAGCCTGTTTTTCATTTTTGATGCGGTCTTTGTAGTGTTGAAAAATGGAATAGCCAACCACGGCAAGCAATTGAACAAAAACAATAAATACGATCAGTGTTTTGTTTGCCCCCGAAAAGAATCGCTTGGGGCTCGCTTTCCGTGGTTCCGCACCAGCCGGCGTTACTTGAGTATTTGTCATGAATATGGAAGCCGGTTGCGTCAATTGAAGCGGTGAGTCTACCGCGTTTAAGCAATTGACGGCATAGGACAAACACCGATACGAAATCGGATACTTTGCCGATAGCGTTAAGTCCTTTGACCGCTCAAAATACGCTAAACCCGTGACTGAAGCGTGAGTGCGCCATGACGGACAAGTAAACGCTTTATCACCTGAAGGAGGACGTTATGAACAACATGAACAACGCGCTTACCGCAAACCCTCACTATTCGGATAAGCAATATTTGCACGGATACGCTCCCGATGGCTTAAATAATGGCTTGGTAAATGATCAGGTATTGCATCTGGACGACATCAAGCGACAAAGAAATAGACTGCGTCTGGAGCGCACGCGCACGGACATATTTAATCCGGGTAGCTGGTTAGGACGGGAACTTGCCTCCATCGAGGATATCCTCGAAAAACGCAAACACTTGCAGGCTGAATTGCAGCGCCACAAAATATTTGTCGCGACTGCAATTGACGGTTTCTGGCGGATCGATGCCAATGGCGTTATTGAAGAAGTCAATGAGGCCTATGCGCAAATGTCCGGTTATACGATGGAGGAATTGATCGGTATGCACATCAGCCAATTAGAGACCAACGAGCAAACGGAGGATGTCCAGGCCCACTTGGAAAAGATCATACTGCAGGGGCATGACCGTTTCGAAACCCGCCATCGGCGTAAAGATGGCAAAATTATTGACCTTGAAGCATCGACAACATATCTGCACGAAAATAAAGAGATTTTTGTATTTTTCCGCAACATTACACAACGCAAAGTAGCTGAGCAAACATTACGTGCTATCACAGCCGCCTTTGATCAGGCGTGTAACCAACTTCGTTGCGCTTGCAGCATCACGCCCGCCAAACCGGCTAATTCGCCGATAGCGTTAAGCCAGTTGTTAACCAAAATACGCTAACCCCGTGCCTGAATCGTGAGTACGCTATGACGGACAAGCAAACGCTTTACCACCCGAAGGAGAATATGATGAACGACGCGCTTGCGGCAAAACATCTCAATAATACAGATACCCAATATCTGCACAGATACGCTCCTGAGGGCTTAAGCAATGATCTGGTGAACGATCAGATGCTGCATTTGCTGCATTTGGAAGACATCCGGCGCCAGAGAAATAAACTGCGCCTGGAGCGCACCCGCACGGACACATTCAATCCAAGTAGCTGGTTAGGCCGGGAGCTTGCCTCCATCGCTGATATCCTCGAAAAACGCAAACACATAGTAGGTGAATTGCGGCGCCACAAAATATTTGTCGCGACTGCAATCGATGGTTTCTGGCGGACTAATGCCAATGGCGTTATTGAAGAAGTCAATGAGGCCTATGTGCAAATGTCCGGTTATAGGATGGAAGAATTAGTCGGTATGCACATCAGCCAATTGGAGGCCAACGAGCAAGAGGAGGATGTCCAGGCACACCTGCAAAAGCTCATATTGCAGGGACATGACCGTTTCGAATCCCGCCATCGGCGTAAAGATGGCAAGATCATTGATGTTGAAGTATCTACCACCTATCTATATGAAAGTAAGGAGATTTTTGTATTTTGCCGCGACATTACCCAACGCAAAGAGACAGAACAGGCATTGCGGGTTGCCGCCGCTGCCTTTGAAACTCACGATGCCATTCTCATTACCGATGCCGAGTCCAATATCGTTCGTGTTAATCGTGCATTTACCAGCATCACCGGTTATAGCGCCGAGGAAGTTATCGGCAAAAATCCACGCGTAATGAGTTCAGGACTACAGGATAAAGCCTTCTACGCGGAAATGTGGCAGCACTTATTGGACAACGGTTCCTGGGCGGGGGAAATATGGGATCAGCGTAAAAATGGCGAGATCTATCCGAAGTGGTTGACCATTTCTGCGGTGAAAGATGATCAGGGGAAAACCACCCAATATGTGGCGATTTTTAGCGACATCAGTGCCCGCAAACAAGCCGAAGATGAAATTCGTAATCTGGCGTTTTATGACTCGTTAACCAATCTGCCCAACCGGCGACTACTGCTGGATCGCTTTCATTCCGCACTTTCGGTAGCGGCACGCAAACACAGTTACGGCGCGGTACTGTTTCTGGATCTGGATAAATTCAAAACGCTTAACGACTCACACGGGCATGACTATGGTGATCTGATGTTGGTCGAGGTCGCGCAGCGCATCAAATCCTGCGTTCGAAAAATCGATACCGTGGCACGCTTGGGGGGCGACGAGTTCGTCGTTCTACTGGAAGATATTGATAAAGATGCCGATACGGCTTCACAGGCGGTCTCGCTTATTGCGGAAAAGATCCGCAGCAGTTTGCATGTACCTTATTTCCTTAAAGACATCGAGTATCAAAGCTCGCCGAGCATCGGGGTTTGCCTCTATCAGGGCGATGAACAGTCTCTGGATCATTTGCTTAAATGCGCCGACCAAGCCATGTATCAAGCCAAAAATTCAGGTCGCAATACCGTTTGTTTTTTTGATTCAGAAACACTTTGCCCGGCGCAGACGGGTGCAGATTAATGGTCGGCCAAAATACCGCGAATAATAACGGTACGCTCCGCTTCGCTCAACTCCGGATAGGGCGGCATATCCATATTGCCCCACGCGCCGGAACCGCCATGCGCCAGTTTATCCACCAGCATTTTTTCAGCCTTTTTTTTGCCCTTATAGCGTTTTGCCACATCGCGCCAAGTGGGCAAACGCATTGAATTTCCCTGCGTGTGACAGGCTAAGCAATTTGAATTAAGCATAAGCTCTTCCGCCGCCATAATTTTTGCCCGGGTTTCACCCTTTTTTATTTCATTCGACTTCTCTCCGCAGCCACCCATCGCCAGCAGAGATATCATCAAAGCAACCCGCATAACATTTATAATCATTTGTTTATAAACAACTTTATTTATGGCGCATTAAGGATAATCACACAACGCGCTGAATTAATATTCGGGCCTAATGTCCTGCTTCAATTCGATGCTGATGAAACAAATGACAGGTATCACAACCCGTTGAAATTTTACCCTTCACCTTGCGTTCGCCCACATGACATTCGCGACATTTTTCGATCGTGGGCATGGAAATATCCGCACTGCTTTTTGAATACATCTTATCGTGGCAAGCCACACAATTCATGGTTTCATGTTTGGCGTGCGAGAACATCGCGGCAGGCTGCCAGTCCCGGTTGATGCGCACCGGCGCTACTTTCCAGGGAACCTCACTATCATTGCTACTGCTAATTTCATGACATTCCCCGCAATCTTGTTCACTGCGAAATAAGCTGCTTGCCGCACTGTTATGCGCCTGCATATCAGCGCAATTCAACGCTTGTTTAAGACTATTACCGTTTTTATCCGCCTGTGCACACGCTTCCTTGTCAGACGAATTTACCAATTGATTCATATAGTAACTGCGCAACACCTGCATCACCGCACGCTCTGATCCGTGCGGCACATCGCCCTCTATCGGCTCCTGAAAATACAACTGATGACAACGCGACTGCTGGCAAGTTTTCTGCATTGTCATCGGCTTGAAGTGCGCGCCGGCCTCGTCAATTTTATGGCAATCCTGGCACACCATCACCATATCTCCCTGCGGGCTCGACACACCTTCTTTTGCCAAATGCACCGCATGCGAATACTTCAACCCGGATTTCTCCTGCAGTTTTTCAGGCTCATTCTGGCGGATGCGGACATACTTTTTATCCTCCAACAATGCAATCCGAAATACCGGATGGCTTGTGCCAAAATCTTTTACATCAGCCAATTCGGTCGTGCCTTTTTTAGCTTTAATTTCGCCATGACAAGCCACACAACCCGGTTGATCATGCAACACCAAGCCCTGCGCGCCTTTATGATCGGGATGACAGTCGATACAGCGCAATTGTTTCAACTCATTGGCATGCAATTCGTGATTTACCCGGTTGATGCTGTACTGCTTATGACACTCGACACAGACATTATCGGCCACGGCCTTAAATGCCTGCTTATGACAGCTTGAGCATTGCACACCAAACACACTATGGGCATGCGATATCTCACCGGGACTCCATACCTCGTTTAGCGTAACGGGCTGACCGGCTTGCCACTTGTCAAACTCCGATGACAGGCTCGGCAGGAGCGGAAGCACTAAAAATATCAATATAATAAACAGGGAAGCATAAATCCCCGCCCGGCGTTTGCTGACCCCGAGCGCTGCCAGAGTTAATGCCGGGCTGCATGCGGCTTGCGCACCGCCCAATTCGGGCAAAGGATGAAGCAATTCCACCGACAGACAAATATCGTAACCCGCAACTTCCGTCTCAACGCTCAATTCATACGGGCCGATTTCCACGCGTGTACCGGCCGACAGTGCCGCATTTTGTTCGATATAGCCGTTGATCTCGATGGTGGCATCTTTTTCTGCTTCTATATACAAAGTGCCGTCTTCCGAGCGCTTGATACTGGCATGCAACAAGCCCACCCGGTGATCCATCAGGTGAATTTTACAAGCCGCGCCGCGGCCAATCTGTATCGCCTCACCACTGACAATACTTTCTTTGTTAATCGGCAATCCCTGCGGGTTGCGCGTGACATGAATCAGCTGACAAGAAATCATATTCGGCTACCAGTAAAAGAAAACTGCCAATACGTGCGTCATTAACGCGGCCAATAATGCAATGGAAAGCGGCACATGCAAATACAGCCAGAATTCCAGGCGCGCTTTCAGCATAATTTCAGTGCGCGCCCGGATGAGTAGCTTTTCTTTGTGCAATAAAACGGCATACAAATCGCGCAATAACTTGGGCTGGTCATCGGCGATATATTTCTCACCCAAATTAAGAATTTGTCTGGCGGCATAAGCGGTAGGACAATGCGGCTGGACACCGCTCAACTGCTGCAAAAAGTTCCCGCCCACGCGCGTATGTTGCCGCGCGTCCAGCACCAATAAATTGACTTCATCGGGCAAGCCCAGCGCCCTGATGCGTGCAAGTTCATCCAGCTCGGCAATTTTAAGCAGCATATCCGCCAGCGTATCTTCCCCGATATTCTGGGTAATCTGCCGGGGGAAATTCATATAGGCATACAAGCCGTAAAAACCACTGGCAATCACCAGCAACATCAAAACATACGACAAGGTATGCACATTCCAGCCGAATTCAAAACCGGCGTGCAAAGTAGCCAGAACAATCAACGAAATACCCAGATGGACATGCGAGGAAAGCCAGCCCTGCAATGTGCCGCCGAAGCGCCAACTGGTTTTTGAAATTCCTTTGCGCCGGTCTGCAGCCCTGCGTTGTCTCACGGGAATCTCTGCCCCGGCCGGAATCGGCGACTGCTTGCGCCGCGCACTCCGGTCATATTGGCGCCGGTCCATTACCTTGGGTGTACGGCGTTTATGCACGCCATACCACATCAGCAAAAAGATAATCAGCGTGGAGAGAATACCCAGCAAATATCCCAGCCAGGTTCCGCCATAAGCCTGGCCACCGGCAGGCTCAACCCATAAATAGGCCAGCAGCGCAATGCCCATCACTAGGGCGGACAATTTGAAATAACGATAATTTTTAAAACTTAAAAAATTGCTGCGATACATCGTGCTCATACAAACTCCAATCGCAAATTTCCCCGGATATTCATAGAACTTGCCCCATAAACACTTCGGGACTTACCCGCATCGCGGCACCGGTCGGGCAAGCTCTCACACAGGCCGCACCGGCAATAATGCCTTTGCACATATCGCATTTGACGGCCTTTTTGCCGCTCTGCTCTGACTCTTCCGGGGCAGGGCTGGCAACCTTGTTCACGCCCATAATCACTTCCCATACCGAGCGTTGCCGGTAAGGTTTTTTAACCGCCATTTGAATCACCCCGTACGGGCAATTATTCTGGCAATTGCCGCAGCCGACACAGTTATCCCCGATAAACACTTCACCGTTAACCGAACGATGAATAGCGTCCGGCGGACAATCTTTCATGCAATGGGGATGCTCGCAATGACGGCAGGAAGTCGGCACGTGAATCTGCTCGTAAGTCGGCCCGGCTTCGCGGTTCAAACGCGATGTTCCGTCGTGCACATCCGCGCAGGCCACCTCACAATTATTACAGCGCACGCAGCGCGAATAGTCGATCAGCAAGACATCGGTTGCTTCGCCAACCCCTTGTTCCATAAGGAATTTTACAAGCCCGCTGGCACCGCTGGAAAGCGCCGCCTCGGTCGAGCGCACGCGCTCCAGATAGCGCCCGTCGATCTTGCCGCGTATCGAGGAGTTGCGCTGCAAAACAGCACTCACCCGCTCCGCATCCAGCAATACCACTTCGGTGGGCGAGGCCGCCTTCACGGTGGCAGAGCGTGGATTGTTGGAGACTAACGCCATTTCGCCCACATAATTTCCGGCGGAAACATAGGCCAGCACCACCTCTTTACCGGCCACCAAATGCGAAACGGTTACCGAACCGCGCCGGATCATGTACAAGCCGTCGGCTTTATCCCCTTCGTTAAACAGCACCTCGCCAACCGCATACTGTTTAAATTGGGATTCCTGCACCAGATGCTCCAGTTCGCTGTCTGAAAGCGACGAATCCAGGTAATTACGAATAATACGTTTGAGCGAAACCTCATCCAGTCTGCGTTGCACACCCGTCGCGGAGCTGAGCAATTTGAGCATCGAGCGGCGCGGTGTTTCCACCAGCACACAATTTTCTCCGGCGACCACCGTACCGGAACGGCGGCGTCCCGACAGCAACCCCATTTCGCCAAAAAAATCCCCGGCTTTTAAAGTGAATACTACTTCCACATCGCCTTTGCCGACCACCTGAATATTGACCTGACCGCTGAGTATCGAGAAAAAGCTATTACTGTAGTCGTTGCGTTTGAAAATAATTTCACCGCTATGGGGAACCCATACTTTGCTGTCCAAAATAAATTCGCGCAGTTGCAGCGTTGTCAGCGAGGCCAACAAGGGCTGATTGTCGCGCAACAGCGCAATCCCCTCGCTTACGCTATGAATATTGTGAACATCGGCAAACTTTTCGCGCAATAAACCGTCATCGGCGGGCTCCACAGGATTGCCCAAAATATACTCGATGACCTCGTACCCCTGATTCATCGCCTGTTTGATCAGCGGATAACCGGCCAGCGCGCCGACGATATACAAGCCCGGCACATTCGATTCATATTGCTCGGAAAGTTGCGGCACCGAGGTCAAATCTTTATTGGGGAAAAGTACGCCGAAACTTTCGACCAATTTACGCGGCGGGTTTGCGCCCAGTCGTGCAAAAATTCGATGGCATTTAATTTGCTCAAGCCCCTGCGGAGTTTGCACCACAAAATCCAGGGGGAAGTCGCCTTCAGTGAGCTCTTCTACCCGCTCCGCCCGCGTGCTCACTCGGGTTTCAATCTTGCCTTCGGTCACCGCCGCCATCAGCAAATCAAAATTGGCTTCTTTACAGTTGCTAAACTCTTCCTGGCGATTGAGCAGAATGACGCGATTATGCCGGGACAGCGCCAGCGCATTTTCTACACCGGCATCTCCCCCGCCCACCACCACGATGGTTTCATTGACGAATTCATCCGGATCATCCAGCTGGTATTTGACGCGCGCCAAGTCTTCCCCGTGCACACCCAATTTACGGATATTGCCCTGCACCCCGATGGCCAGCACCACAAATTCAGCCGTGATCGTTTCGCCCGAAAGCAAACCGATTTGAAAAGCACCGCGCATACCGGAGATGGTTGAAACGGTCGCGTTCAGACGCAGATTGACCGACAATCCGGCAATATTCTCGTGCCAAGTTTGCAAAATATTTTCACGCATCCCCGCACCAAAATTCACACTGCTGCGCAACGGCAAGCGCATCGGCTCGGCCATCACCTGCTTGCCCTTTTGATAGTGATGAATCGTATTGGCCAAATGCGGCGATGCTTCCAGCAGCACATGAGAAATGCCATGTTCCGCCGCGCGCGCGGCAGCCGACAACCCGCCCGGCCCCGAACCTACGATCACTATTTTGAAATGTTCACTCATCGTTTTGCGCACCCTGCCAGACAACACATCAATACGTTAATGCCAGCCTAAAATTCAGTCTAAAAATAATGCATGAGTAGCGCCTAACTTACCCATGCAAAGAAAGTGGGATTTTGCATATATAACCGAGGGTGTCAATACACCGATAGGATCATCGCCATTTGTAGTGCGGCGGCACGACGCCGCTACCGCCCCACGCATCCCTCCCCCATTTGAAATACACCACCATACCGCCGCCAACATCCCCACCCTACTTCAAAAACACTTCCAACAAATCATTCAAAAATCGCCTACCCAATTCACTCGGCGCAATCGTTTTATGATCGCGCATCAGCAACCCTTTTGCCTCCGCCTCCGCCAACTCATTGCGAATCGCCAACAACTGCAAACTGGTGCGCTCGGTAAACAGCGCCGCATCAAACCCCTGATTCAAGCGCAAAGCGTTCATCATAAATTCAAAGGCCAGATCCTTGCCCGCCACCTCGTGCTGCTCCTGCACCGGCGCGCCGCTTGCCACGGCGGCCACATACGCCTGCGGCTGCTTGGCACGCATTTGCCGGATTACCTTGTCGTGAAAACTCAGCTTGCTATGCGCCCCCGCACCGATGCCCAGATAATCGCCAAACTGCCAATAATTCACGTTATGCCTGGCGCGACGCGACGGCTGCGCAAAAGCGGAAGTTTCGTAATGCTGGTAACCGTGTTGCGCCAATTCAGCCTCAATCGCCTGTTGCATATCACTGCTGACATCATCGTCCGGCACCTGCGGCGGATGACTATAAAAATAAGTATTCGGCTCCAGCGTCAAGTGATAACAGGACAGATGCTGCGGCTTAAATTGCAGCGCAGTGTGTACATCCGCCAGCGCGCCTTCCAGTGTTTGCCCCGGTAGCGCATACATCAAATCAAGATTGATATTGTCAAAATTCTGCTGTGCAATCGCGATGGCCTGCTTGGCTTCCTGCGCCGTATGAATTCGCCCCAGCGCCCGCAAATGCTCATCGTTAAAACTCTGGATACCCAAGGATAACCGATTAATACCGGCTTCTTTAAATAGCGCAAATTTATCGGCTTCCACGGTACCGGGATTGGCTTCCAGTGTAATTTCAGCGTTGATATCCAGGGGCAACAGCATGCGCACCTGACGCAAAATTTCGGCCACACCGTCGCCGCTCAGCAGGCTCGGTGTGCCTCCGCCAAAAAATACCGTATATACCTTGCGTCCCCAAATGTGCGGCAAGGCCAATTCCAAATCGCGCACCAGCGCGGCGACATATTCTTTTTCGGGAAGGGTACCGCGCGCCTCATGCGAATTAAAATCACAGTACGGACATTTGCGCACGCACCACGGAATGTGGATGTACAGGGATAGCGGAGGGAGGGCTTGAAAATTAACGGCTTGGGATTGAATACCGGCGGGACGCAATAAATGGGTGCTCATGCCCGGCTTTTCATTTTATCCATCAATACCCGCAGCGCTTGGGCGCGATGACTGAGTTGCGCTTTTTCCGCATGCGATAACTCGGCGCTCATCTTATGTTTTTCCGGCAACCAGAATAGCGGATCGTAGCCGAAGCCACCCTCACCGCGTTGCTCCCGTGCAATCTCGCCATGCCATTCACCTTCCGCAATCAAAGGCTGCGGATCATCCGCATGCCGCACTAGCACCAGCACGCAGTAATAATGGGCGCGGCGATCCGTTTCATCGCGCAGCGACTCAAGCAGCTTTTCATTATTGCGCGCATCGGACTTGGGCTCACCCGCATAGCGCGCCGAAAATACGCCTGGTGCTCCACCCAGCGCTTCCACGCAAATTCCCGAATCATCCGCCAGAGCCGGCAAACCGCTGGCACGGCTGACGTGGCGCGCCTTGGCCAGCGCATTCTCCACAAAGGTGCAGTGCGGCTCGTCGGCTTCGGAAATATTAAGTTGCGCCTGGGTTAAAACTTCAATCCCCAGCGGGGCAAGCATGTGCTGAAATTCGCGCAGCTTGCCGGGATTATTGGAGGCAATAACGAGTTGCTTCATTGCATCAGGGTTGCGCGCTGCAACGCAATCAACTGCGCAATACCGCCCTGCGCCAGATCCAGCAACGCATTCATTTCATCACGCGAAAAAGCATGGCCTTCTGCCGTGCCCTGCACTTCAACAAAATGCCCGCTTCCCAGCATCACCACATTCATATCCGTATCGCATTCAGAATCTTCAATATAATCAAGATCTAACACCGATATTCCTTTATATACACCCACGGAAATCGCGGCAATATAATCTTTAAGCGGCGTTTCTTTAATCAGCCCTTTACCCAGCAGCCCGGTCACCGCATCATGCAGCGCAACAAAAGCGCCGGTGATGCTGGCCGTGCGCGTACCACCGTCAGCCTGAATAACATCGCAATCAATCTGGATAGTGCGCTCACCGAGCTTTTGCAAATCCACAACGGCGCGCAAACTGCGTCCGATCAGGCGTTGAATTTCCTGGGTGCGACCCGACTGTTTTCCTTTGGCAGCTTCGCGACTCATGCGCTCGCCGGTGGAGCGCGGCAACATGCCATATTCAGCGGTTACCCACCCTTCGCCACTGCCTTTTTTGTGGGACGGCACCCGCTCTTCTACGCTGGCGGTGCAGATGACTTTGGTGTCTCCACACTCGATCAGCACCGAACCTTCGGCGTGCTTGGTGTAATGACGGGTGATGCGTATTTCACGCAATTGATTGGCTTGACGTTGACTTGGGCGCATGGTGATTAACTCAGTAAATAAAGACGGCGCGCATTATAACGTGCTCTGCAAACTGCGCACGCTGGGGGATGTTCAAGCTATCAGCTTGACCTGCTTGCTGTTTGCATTGGCTATCGTTTCCAGTCACCAGTCCTTCACCTCCAGCACCACAATGCCCTGCTGCGGATACAGAGTCACGGAATCAGGATGCCTGCCGTGGGCAGTATTTAGAGCTAGGGATTTACTGCTGTAGAAGCTGTGACCGTAAGGATTCCAATTGTGTGTGGGTAAGCCTGCGTCCTTGATTATGTAAAGACTGTATTCCTGCAGTGGTTCTATTTGGATCGAATCCAAGCATACAAAGCACGACTCTCTCTAGGGTTAGCCTCAAATGTTCCTCCGCTTTTAGGAAAGTTCCAAAACGCCCGTCGTTGAAATGTCGACCATGTGCAAGCTCATTTCTTGCCCAATAAAGACTTGGATGTTTTGCATTTCCGAAGACCGGCCAAAGATCGTCGAGATGTACATTCAACGATTTAAAAAATTCTTTCATCCGAGTCTCAAGCTTTTTTCCTTGTTTGAGTACGGATAAGTTGTTTTTGAGAAAATCCTGCGCATCGTGACTGATGGATGATTGATTATCAATGCACTCGCTAAGTGAAGATTGAATATCCGTCCATACTTCTTCTAGTTCTGATGCGACTTTGCCTTTGTGGAGTTTGCTCAGCCCTTCCAAAGCTGCAAACATCGCTAGATAATCGCGTTGCGCTGATAGTTCGGTTAATGGATGCAGCGCAACAATGGCGAGCCGAATACAGTCTTTACCTTCATTACTCGAATTCCTCCACTTGGCAATTGCTGTTTGCATGAACTCCTCGAATTCGCCGATTTGAATAAGCTGGTCGCGGCCTGTTTCCTCTCGTTCAATCCGATTGCGCTTTAAAGGCGACCGAAATTGCTTGAAGCTGTGATGTTGGGTGGTGTATTCGTAGCCCAGAACCATTACTCGGTGTCTTGCCGCAAGGGTCAATAGCAAGCCAACATCGTCGGCTAATTTTAGTAGCGACGGGATGTTGTCCACATTGGTTGAGTCGTTTCCTTGCCACACCATAACCCGCCGGGAGTAGACACTTTCTTTGTTTAGTCCATGCTTTTGCCAATACGAATAGTGTTTTTCGAGCAAGAATTTTCCATTGTTATTTTCGATATCACTGCAATTCACTGCATAGATTTTCGAAATTTCGACCTTGCGATTACCAAGATAGTCAGGAGTAACAAATGCTTCCGATGTTGCGTACTTCAAGTCGCTGAGGTGAAACAGCAGGCTAGATATAGTTTCTTCGTTCTTTGATTGGGGTGGGGTGGAATCAGATGAAATTTTTGAGCCTATAGTTAATTCCGCGATGTGGAGAAGGGTAATCGAAGTCCCCGATGCTTTACGCATATCTAATTGAGCTTGAACTTGCTTAAGACGTACCCCAGACGCGACCACGTCAAAGGTGGGGGATTTTTGGTAGGTCTCACTTTTGAGCATCATCGTATCTTGCGAAAAGACCGAATCAGCATCTTGTCTGCCCGGAGCAAATAACGAAATGCGCATGTCCTCGCTAGCATTACGAGGCAACAATATTTTCATATCGCACAAAACGTCTGGACTACCTTGGCGTTTTAAATACGCGTCAAACTCATAATCCGGTTTAGTGTCGTTACACATAGATGGCTTTCATAGCAATTCAGAACAATCAGGGATTGACCACGTTTTTGCTGTCATCATGCCCCCCCAACCCAGCACGCCGTCATCAGCGGCTTTCAAACACCCGGCACATCGGTGTCAGCACCGGATGTTCTTCTTGTCCCGCGCCCAAACGCACCGCCAGCGCAGTTGTATCAACAATCGGGCAAGACCACGGTTTCATGTTCCGCATTCATGCCGCCATCTTCAATTCAACTTTTCTCCCCAATTGTTTCAAACACTCCCCAGTTTTATTGAATAACGTTTATGTTTTGACTTTCTAAATAGAGCGTGTCATAGCTTAAATCTATCTCACCCGGCCATTCAACAGAACCAGCAACAACACGAGCACCAAAAAAGGTATTGCGTTCACGCAAGCGCTTGAAGACACCTTTATCCAAATATGGCTTGGTATCAAAAACGCGTTTTTCGCCATTCGTAAAGGTGAGCAGTAGCTCATAATTTTCAAGAGGCTTAACAGCAGAAATATAGGGATTCATGTTACCTCCTAGCGCAACGGATCTATGCGGAAAGGTTCTTCACCTTTTACAGCCAATATCCAATCGGCGATGTTCCAGGGTTCGCTGGCGAAGAGCGGATTCTGGCTCATGAAAGTTTTGCCCTTATCCAGCTTGGATTACGTCGGCAATCCAGTATGGCGAATACGGTGACTTCGTCGTTGGCAACACGATAATAAACAGCGAAGGGGAAGCGTTTGGAGAGTAGCCGGTGGTAGCCCAGCACGATACGGTGTATGCCCGCATAATAGGCCAGCGAGTCAATGTCGGAGTAGAGCGTATCGAGAAAATAAGTGCCGAGTCCGTCGGCTTGTGATTCGTAGAACCGGTGGCCCTCTTCGAGATCGTTCTCTGCGGTGCTGAGGATTTTTATCCTCATGAGACGTTTTTCTTAATTCTTTCTTTGGCTTCTTCCCAACTTGAAACGGTTGCTTTGCCTGCATTCAGGGCAGCTTCGCGCTCCTTAAGGATCTCGCCATGCCACGCCGGAGATGTGAGCTCTTTTTCGTTGACAGCCATGTCTGCCCAAAGCATCTCCATCAAATCCAGCTTCTGGTTGAATGAAAGCTGCGCAATGGGAACGTCGATTCTGTTCATCTTGTTTCCTTTTGTATGGCTACCGAAATATTTTGGACTGCACAGATTTGTAGCCTTCGATCTGCATTGAGGTCTGAACAGCTTGGACGATTTTCTGGTTCAGGCGGGTACTGACTTGCATCGTTTTCTCCCCATCGTGATTCGCCTGTATGGCGAATTATGTTGCTGCAAATTATATCAGTTCTCATAGGTTGGGCTGACTTGGTCAGCGGCTTTCAAACACCCGGCACATCGGCATCAGCACCGGATGTTCTTCTTGTCCCGCGCCCAAACGCACCGCCAGCGCAGTGGTGTTGTCGGCATGGGCTTGTTCGCGCTGCAATGCAGTCAGGACTAATTTGGTGATGGCTTTGGGAAGGGGTTCTGACGCCAACTCCGCGGCAATTTCATAGTCAAATAGCGGGTTCCATAAACCGTCGCTGCACAGCAGCAACACATCGTCCGCCTGCACGGGAACAGACTCCGACGATTCAACAAAAAACATATCATCCACCCCGCCCAGACAATTGGTAATCTTGTTGCGATCCGGGTGATTTTTCATTTCCGCATGGGTAATAACGCCCCAATCCGCCCACTGCTGCACCGCCGAATGATCGTGCGTGACTGCAGCTATCTCACTGTTTCTTAACAGATAAAATCTAGAGTCGCCGGAGTGCGCCCAATCTACCCGACCGTCTTGAACCAGCGCGGCGACACAGGTGGTACCGGGATTTCCGGCCAGCTGATTATCCCGCGCATATTGAAGAATTGAATCATGGGCAAGCCGCATAATCTCGCGCAAAAAATCGCGCGGCTCGGGTACGCGGGGATGGGCTGCCTGCTCAAACGCTTGCATAAATGCATCAATTGCAAGCTGCGCAGCAAGCTCGCCATGCAGGTGTCCGCCCATACCGTCAGCCAGCACCAATAACAGGGCATGCTCGGAATAGGCATATGCCACGCGGTCTTGATTGTAGCGGCGTGCGCCGATTTGACTGGTTTGATAAACCGCGAATTTCATGTTTAAAAAAGTATGACGCCGACTTGGCCGACTGGGTAAATGAAAACCGCAATCGTAATATAATGCGCCGCATTCAACTTGCCTATTTTCTTTTAGGCACAAATTTATTCACCACCTCACAGGATTTCCCATGATATTCAGCATGACCGGCTTTGCAGTGACCAGCACCGAACTGGACAACGGATCACTTTCATTGGAAATTCGCTCGGTCAATCACCGCTATCTGGATTTGCAAATCCGCATGCCGGATGAGTTTCGCGTCTTCGAACCCGCCCTGCGCGAGGCGATTGCGGCGCAATTAACGCGCGGAAAAATTGAATGCCGCATTAACTATACCGCCCGCGCCAATACCGGTTCCGGCATCCACCTTAATCAAACTTTGCTGCAACTATTGGGGCAATGGAGTGATACGGTGCGTGCGTCAATTCCCGATGCAAAGCCTTTAACTGTGCATGAGATATTGCGCTGGAATGGCGTGCTGGAAACACCGGCGCTTGCTCTGGACGATCTGCAAGCTGCTTTGTTAAGCACTTTACAGAAAACACTTTCCGATTTTGCCGCAGCGCGCGGTCGCGAGGGCGAAAAACTGAAAGAGTATTTATTGCAGCGTGTCGCGCAAATTGAAGCCTTGCGCGTTGCGGTGATGCCGCATATTCCCGCGGCCATCGCGCTTCAGGAAGAAAAAATGCGCACCCGCTTGCGCGACGCGCTGGGCAATGAAGACGATGACCGGGTACGCCAGGAAATTACGCTGTATGCCACCAAGATCGACGTGGAAGAAGAGTTGTCACGCCTGCATAGCCACCTGGTGGAAATGCAGCGCATTCTGGGCAAAGGCGGTGCAGTGGGGAAACGTCTGGATTTCTTAATGCAGGAACTGAACCGCGAAGCCAATACCCTGGGCTCAAAATCGGTGGATGCCGAAGTTTCCCGCACCTCGATGGAAATGAAAATCTTGATCGAGCAAATGCGCGAACAGATTCAGAATTTGGAATGACGCCGGGGCAGCACTTCAGGGCGCCTCTAAAAATATACCTTTCGAACTTTTAGCGCGTATTTTCCGCCAGCGCCTGATTCACCAGTTCGGTCAGTTGTTCGAAGCCAAAACTTGGCAGCGGTTTGCCGTTCACAAAATATTCAGGGGTCATGGTCACGTTCAGGGTGCGGGCATCATCAAGGTCTTGCGCGATCAGTTTTTCGATCTCCGGCGAAGTGATGTCGAAAGCCATCTGCTCCATATTCAATCCCAATCCATCCAGATGTTTCCACACCTTTCCTATCTGCGCGGTGTGGTTGGCGGCCCAGTCACGCTGGGATGAAAACAGGGCTTCCAGTGCGGGCCAGAACTTACCCTGTTTGCGCGCCGCTTCCAGTACGGCGACCACTTGTTGCGAGCCATCGTGGAACGGTGCGTAGCGCAGCACGAGACGTATTTTGTCGGGGTGTGCAGCCATGAGATTTTTGACTCTGGGGTAGAAGTCGCTACAGGTTTCGCACGCAGGGTCAAAGAATTCGACGATGACAACGGGCGCATTGGGATTGCCCTCGGTTGGCGAATGCATGCGAATCAGTGCGGCGCGATTGGCTTCGGCGAGCTGGTTGGCAGCTTTTTCCTTTTGGCCTGAATAAAGCACGGCGGCGGCGACAAAGGCGAGTAGCAGAACGATGGCGGATACGGTAAATATGGTTTTCTGTTTCATTTGGAACCTTTGATATGGGTGACTAGGAGCAAGCCGACTATAGCCGCGAAGGCAAGCACAGACAATAAGGGGATGGTCACAAAACCCATCCAGACTACAACCACATCGGAACACGGCACGCCCTGCTGGCAGGGTTTGATGCTTTCCGGTATCCATCCGGCGGTGAGTGCCAGATGAAATAGTGCCAGCCCTAAACCGCTTAGCGCCAGTGGAAACGCATAGCGGACAACTCGCGGATCGAAAGGAAATAGTCCGGCGGCAAGCACCAATACCAGCGGGAACATGACAATGCGCTGATACCAGCAAAGCTGGCACGGTGTGTAGCCCATCACTTCGCCGAGAAACAGTGCTCCCAGCGTAGATGCCGTCGCGATCAGCCATGCAGTGAATATCAACTTCCAGCCGGTGGGAGATTTGTCAGAGTGCGTATCAAAATGAGCTGCGGTGTTCATAGGGTGCAATTATATTCAGTTTCGTAGGCCTTGAAAGCCAAATACTTTGCGGCTTTTTGCAGCGGAGGCAATGGCAGGGGAAATCAGTACAAAATATTTGTTGTGGCATATCCTTCTGCATAATTGGGCGTTTTACCCGGGCTATTCGAGCGGGACGAATGGATAAAGTTCAATCCCGACTAATTTAGTGCGTCTTTGCCGTTCATACTATAATGGGCATTCGTTAAGGTTGTCCGAACGCAAAGGCGGGAACCCCGAAAATTTGTTTCAACTCAGTTGAAAGGTAATAAATGGGTGGATGTTGCGAAGGCGGCTGCGAACTGAATGCGTTGCATGGTCGTCAAAGATCGACCCTGAAAATCGTTCTGTCGATCAACGCCGTGATGTTCTTTGTCATCGTGGCTGCCGCGCTTTATGCAGGCTCGGTTTCACTTTTGTCGGATAGTCTGGATAATCTTGGCGACGCCCTTACCTACGCTCTAAGCATCTATGCGGTGGCCAGGGGAGGCCGGATCAAAGCACGCGTGGCTCTTTTTAAAGGCGCTCTGATTCTGGTAGCGGCCCTGGCTGTCGCCGGGCAAATCATCTACAAGTTGATGCATCCTGCGGTGCCGATTTTTGAGACGATGAGCGCGTTCAGCCTGCTTGGGCTGGCGGCAAATGGCACTTGCCTCTATTTGCTTTGGCGCCACCGTAACGAAGACATCAACATGAGTTCCGTGTGGGAGTGCTCACGCAACGACATCGCGTCGAATCTGGCTGTACTGGTCGCAGCGCTGGGTGTATGGGCTACCGGATCCGGTTGGCCGGATTTGTTCGTGGCATTTTGTCTGGTTATGCTCTTGCTCAGATCCGCTATTCGAATTATCGCGGCAGCCCGTAAAGAGCTCCGCGCGAACTGCCTGACGTGAAGGGGGCATTCGCGACTGAATAATCATATAGCGTAGCCGGCATTGGTTTATTCACACTTGTGTGTCAGGCCTGTCGCTGTAAAAACACCCCGCACATTCATTATTTTTTTGTCATAAATATCCGCTATTATCCATTAACAAATTTCACAAGGCCCCGCTAGACTATGGAAACAAATACGATTCAAACGCAAATCGGAAGTGAAGTTGCGGAAGGTATATTGAAAACTATCCGTATTCCGCCATGCCCCGAGGTGGTAATGAAATTAATTGATGAATCACGCCAGGAAGATATTGATTTCTCAAAAATAGTCAAGCTCATCAGTGGCGACGTAGGTTTGGCGGCGTCAATGCTGAAGACTGCGAATTCGCCGTTTTTTGCCCTGCGCAACAAGGTTAGCTCAATCCAACAGGCTGTGTCCGTGCTGGGTATTAAAAATCTGATGCAAATCGCAAGAGGGGCGTCACTGCAAAATGCCCTGGGCGGTGATGGAATATATATGGAAAGATTCTGGGATCGCTCTAACTTTACGGCGGTAGTAGCATCCCACATGGCAGCCAGATTAGATGGATTTTCCCGCGAGGATGCTTATACCTACGGGCTATTTCATGATTGTGGAATTCCAATCCTAATGTTGAAGTACGCCGATTACAAAGAAAAGTTGGCTGCTGCAAACAAGTCCGCAGATCTAATTGTAGCCATTGAAAACCAACATTACTCTACTAACCATGCGGTAGTTGGGCATATGCTGGCGCGCAACTGGGGACTGCCGGAGCATATTTCCCAGGCAATTCTACTGCATCACGACCATGCCATTTTCACCCGAGCTACTGACCGCGCTACAACAACAGTCTGCTCCCTGGTGGCCATTCAACTTGTGTCCGAGCATATTGTCGCCACTTTTTTGGATAGGCCCGATGATGCGGAGTGGCATCTCAGTGGTCAGGTTGCACAAGACTATCTGGGTTTGCATCAAGAGGATATGGCGGATATTACTGAAGATGCTTTGACCGAACTGGAAGAAATACGCGGTTACCGTTGAGGTTATCTTCTGATAAGGACGGGCTAACAGGAACATCCACAAAGTCGGCAAGCCCGTCAGATCGCCGGGGCGCATGTTAAATTAACGCTTTATATTCAATTAGTTATGCAAATAACGCAGATTAAATATGCCGCCTTAACTCAATATTCTTCAGCTCTGCCGGTCGACCGAACAACCAGCCTTGACCGTATTCGCAGTTTAGTTCGAGCAGTTTGGCGCGGATTTCCTCGTTTTCAATTCCTTCCGCAACCACATCCATGCCCAAAGAGTGCGCCAGATTAATTGAGGAACTTACAATCTCGTGACTGTGTGCCGAAGTCAGCATGGTACGGGTAAAGGAGATATCAATTTTCATCGTGCCTATCGGGTAGTTATTCAGCGTTTGTAGCGAAGAATGCCCCGTACCAAAATCATCGATCGCCAGGTTACTGCCCATTCCGGTCAATTGCTTGAGCAGATTTAACGCCACTTCCGGCTTGTTGATGATCACTGTTTCAGTCAATTCCAATTTCAACTCGGTGGGCTTCATCTTGTGTTGCGCAATAATAGATTTAACATCTTCAACAAAACGTTCACCAATCAATTGTGAAGGCGACATGTTTACGCTGATAAAAGGAAATTCCACATCGGTAGCCTGGCGCAATGTCGGCCAGTCGCGACAGGCGCGTTCGAGTGTCCACAGACCAATATCACGGATTTGCCCGGTTTGCTCGGCCAGCCATAAAAAATCCATCGGCGAAACCAATCCGTCAGTGGGATGACGCCAGCGAATCAATGCTTCAAAACCCGCCACCTGCAGTGTTTTAAGCGCGACTATCGGCTGATAATACAGATCAAATTCATCTTTTACCAAGGCTCGCCGAATATCGTTTGCCATGGTTAATTTCTGCGTGGCCTCCCCGCGAATCAAGTTGCGCTGCGTGCTGACTTTATCCCGATCAGACTGCTGTTCACAGGTTTGGATTTGCGTCAGGATTGACTTACTTTTACTGCGATAGCGATCCAAAATTACCAGCAATAAATGCCGTACAATCGGATCGGTTTTTTCCAGCAACTCATTTATTAACTCACGCTGAATGGTGATGAGAACTGCTTTTTCCATGGCGCGCGCCGAGGCCGATCTGGGCTGATAATCTATCAGAGCCACCTCGCCGAATAATTCGCCTTTACCTATTACATTAACGCGCTGCTCCTGGCCGCTTATGGCGACTAAAATCTCGATGCTGCCTTCTTCGATCAAATAGGCGCAGCTTCCCGAGTCACCCTCCCGGAAAATATGCTCACCTGCCCCATAAACTTCGCGATTAAGATTGTTCAGCATACATCCCCCTTTTTCAATTTCATGATGCGCCGTCAGCCCTGAATAAAACGTTAACTACACTCCGGGATTATTTATTGCTATCAATAGCTTTATTTAGTTCGGCAGCGGGCAGGTAACCGGGATTGATCGTGCCGTTGGCAAATATCAACGCGGGCGTGCCGTTAACCTTAAGTTTTTTACCCAATTCCAATACCCGGACAGTGGGTGAATTACACTTATCCGAGCGGGGAATAACACCTTTTATCATTAGCTCATCCCAGGCTTTTGCCTTGTCTTTACTGCACCAGACGGCATTGGACTTTTCTGCCGACCCATCAAAAATCGGATAGAGAAAAACATACAGAGTTACGTCATCGACTGCCTGTAATTCGCGCTCCAATTTTTTACAGTAACTGCAATTTGGATCCGTAAAGTAGGCCAGTTTTCGACTACCGTTACCCTTCACTTTCTTGATAGCCAGCTCAAGCGGGAGCTTGTTAAAATCCACCGCAAACAATTGTCGGGAGCGCGCTTCGGTGATACTCCGGCGAGTTTTCAAGTCGATTAAATTTCCATCAATCAGAAATTGTCCCGTTTCGTCCACATAAAAAATATGATCTGAAGTAACCACTTCATACAAACCGGAAATAGAAGATTTATTGACTTGAGTAACTTCGCCAATTTGCTTTCCCAGCGATTCTTTTAGATTTGCAGCAACATCGGCTTCCGCGGCATACGCGCCCGAAATCGACAGCAAGGCAATCAGTAACAGTCTCAGCATCATTCTATCCTTTATTAATTAAGCGCATGTTTTGCAAGCATTTTTTTAAGTGGCGTTAGCCGGTTGGTAACATCCAAACCCAAATTTCGCAAGGTTCGCAACACCGGATTATCATTGATAAACAGGTGTTTTAGCGTATCGGTGGTGAGCTGCATGGAAAGAATATCATCGCGTCGGGATTTTTCGTAACGCCGCAACAAATGCAATTCGCCGCAATCACTTTGCACGCCATGCTGCAGCAATACTTCGGCCAATTGCCGCGCATCGCGGAAACCCAAATTAACTCCCTGCCCCGACAACGGATGCACGTTATGCGCGGCATCGCCGATCAATGCCAGACGCGGCTTGGTCAGATGCGCCAAATTTAATACGCGCAGGGAAAATGCCGAGGGGGGCGTGATCACGTTTAATTCTCCCAGCACATTATTTGAGGCAGCTGCAACATGGGCACTCAATTCCGCAGGCGACAATGCCAATAATTCCGCCGATTTTTCGGGACTCACCGACCACACAATGGAGACGCGTTTTTCCGGCAACGGCAATAGTGCCAAAATTCCGTCCGGCTGAAACCATTGATACGCAATGCCGTGATGCGGCTTGCTGGTACTGAAATTGGCCACCAGCCCGTGTTGCTGATAGGGCGTCGGCGCTTCGGCCATACCGGCCTGATGACGCACCCAGGAATCGCGCCCGTCCGCACCGACGATTAATTTAGCTTTGATTTCGCGTCCGTCCTGCAGCTTAAGATGCGCGGCTTCGGGGTGCCAGGTGAGCCCGGCGCAGCGTGCCGGATTGAGCAAAGTCAAATTAGCTTGCTGTTGCAGTCCATCCCATAAAGCCCGTTGCAACAATCGGCTTTCGAGAATAAAAGTGAGTTCCGACGCGCCGATTTGGTAGGCACTAAAATCCAGTTCGGCACCCGTGTCGCCAAATACACGCATTTCTTCCACTTGCTGTACCCGTGCCATATCCAGTTTTTTCCAGGCACCGCATTCGCGCAGAAATTCGGCATTGCCCGGGGTAACCGCATAAATCCGGCTATCCCAGGAAGCAGCGTCGTCAGGCAAAGTTGGTAAGGACTGACCTTCCACCAAAGCCAGTGAAAGTCCGCTGGATTTAAGCGCTGCCGCCAAACTTGCGCCCACCAATCCGCCGCCAATAATGACTACATCGAATTCCATCACGGTTACCCCCGAAAAAATGTGGCGGCATGATAGCACGGGAGGGTTGCTTCATTTATAATCGCCGCCCCTCACGGAACACCCCATGCAAATCGGCCCTTACATCTTAAAAAATAACCTCATTGTTGCGCCTATGGCAGGCGTAACGGATCGTCCTTTCCGCATGCTTTGCAAGCGTATGGGCGCGGGTATGGCTGTGAGCGAGATGGTAGCTTCCAATTCTTTACTATACGGTTCCGAAAAAACCAAACGCCGCGCCAATCATGAAGGCGAAGTCGATCCGATTTCCGTGCAGATTCTGGGTGCCGATCCGAAAATGCTGGCACAGGCGGCGCGCCATAATGTGGACAACGGCGCGCAGATTATCGATATCAATATGGGCTGTCCGGCCAAGAAAATCTGCAATGTAATGGCGGGTTCGGCGCTGATGCAGAATGAAAAGTTAGTCGCGGAAATTCTGGAAGCCGTCGTAAACGCGGTGAACGTGCCGGTCACTTTAAAAATTCGTACCGGTTGGGATAAAGCGCATCGCAATGCGTTGAATATTGCGCACATTGCCGAAGCCAGCGGCATTCAAGCCTTGGCCATTCATGGTCGCACGCGCGCCTGCGCATATACCGGTGAAGCCGAATACGACACGATTCGCGCCGTGAAAGACGCGGTAAAAATTCCGATCATTGCCAACGGCGATATTACCAGCCCGGAAAAAGCCCGCTTCGTGTTGCAACATACCGGCGCAGATGCGGTGATGATTGGCCGCGCCGCACAGGGGCGCCCCTGGTTATTTCGTGAAATTGCACATTTTCTTGCAACCGGTGAACATTTGGCCACCCCCAAGGTGGCCGAGATCCGGCAAGTCTTAAATTTGCATATTATTGATTTGTATGAGTTTTACGGCGAGCATACCGGCTTGCGCGTGGCGCGCAAGCATATTTCCTGGTATACCAAAGGGCTGGTGGGGTCGGCACATTTTCGTCATCATATGAATCAACTGGAAACCATTGACGAGCAGATGACGGCAGTGAATGATTTTTTTGAGGGGCAGTTGCAGGTTGGGGAGAATCTGCAATATGTTGAAGCATTGGCAGCATGAAAAAAGGGGAGCGGGTCATGTTGGAAGAAAATGAAGTTGCACGCTATGTGCGCGAGGCGGTAGGCAATTATTTTACCGATTTGGATGGCGAAGAGCCGTCCTGCGCGGTGTACGATATGGTAATCAATTGTGTAGAAAAGCCACTCATCGAAACCGTGTTACTGCATGCCGGCGGGAACCAAACCCGCGCGGCAGAACTACTCGGATTGAACCGCAATACCTTGCGCAAGAAAATTCAAACCCACAAAATTAAATCTTAACTTACTGGAAATTATCATGGCCAAAATTACCCAAGCCCTCATCAGCGTTTCAGACAAATCCGGCGTTCTCGAATTTGCCAAAGGTTTACACCAGCTGGGTGTAAAAATATTATCCACCGGCGGCACCGCCAAACTGTTTGCCGACAACGGCATTCCGGTGACCGAAGTGGCCGATTACACAGGCTTCCCCGAAATGCTGGATGGCCGGGTAAAAACCCTGCAACCCAAAGTGCACGCGGGTATTCTGGCGCGCCGCGATTTGCCCGAGCATGTTGCCACGCTAAGCAAACACAATATTCCGACCATTGATCTGGTGGTGGTGAATTTATATCCGTTTGCCGCCACTATCGCCAAACCGGGCTGTACGCTGGAAGATGCGATTGAAAACATCGATATCGGCGGACCGACCATGGTGCGTTCTGCTGCAAAAAACCACGCGCATGTGGCGATTGTCACCGACCCGTCGGACTACACCGATGTGCTGGCAGAAATGCAAACCAATAGCGCTGCGGTGAGCGATATCACCCGTTTTGCGCTGGCAAAAAAAGCGTTTTCGCATACCGCTGCCTACGACAGCATGATCAGCAACTATCTGACCGCAATCGACAGCGAAGGCAAGCAGAGCGCCTTTCCCGCCCAAATTAATTTCAACTTCGCCAAAGTACAGGACATGCGCTACGGCGAGAATCCGCACCAGCAGGCCGCGTTTTATCGCGATCTCAATCCGGTGGCGGGCGGCATTTCCGACTACACCCAATTGCAGGGCAAAGAACTTTCCTACAACAACATCGGCGATGCCGACGCGGCCTGGGAATTGGTAAAGACTTTTGATCAGCCCGCCTGTGTCATTGTTAAACACGCCAATCCGTGCGGCATTGCGATTGCCGATACCCCGCTGAATGCTTACAAGCTGGCCTACGCGACCGACACCACTTCCGCGTTCGGCGGCATCATCGCGTTTAACCGCGAACTGGACGCGGAAAGTGCCGCGCAAATTACCGCCAACCAGTTTGTGGAACTCATCATCGCTCCGTCTGCCACTGATGCCGCGCTGCAAGTAACCGCAGCCAAACAAAACGTGCGCGTGCTTACCGTACCTTTGTCCAATGCGCACAACCAGTTTGATTTCAAGCGCGTCAGCGGTGGCTTACTGGTGCAATCTCCGGATGCCCTCAATGTGCAGTTGGCGCAGCTCAAAGTTGTCAGCAAAGTTCAGCCTACCAATAATCAGCTGCAGGATTTATTATTCGCCTGGCGCGTTGCAAAATATGTGAAGTCCAACGCCATTGTGTTCTGCAAAAATGGCCAAACGCTGGGCGTGGGCGCGGGACAAATGAGCCGCGTAGACAGCACCCGCATCGCCAGCATCAAAGCGCAAAATGCCGGACTCAGTCTGGTTGATTCCGTCGTTTCTTCGGACGCCTTCTTCCCGTTCCGCGACGGCATCGACGTGCTTGCACAAGCCGGTGCCAAAGCAGTCATTCAACCGGGCGGCTCGATGCGCGACGAGGAAGTGATTGCCGCCGCAGACGAACACGGCTTGGCAATGGTGTTTACCGGGTTTAGACATTTCAGGCATTAAACTTAGTAACGTGGCTATATGAACCTAGAAAAAGCATTTACCACAGAGAACACAGAGAAAAAGATAAACGAAAAGCATCGCTTTTGTTGTCACCTGTTCGGTGAGTACGGGAATCTGAGAAGAACCTTGGTTTTCTCTGTGTACTCTGTGTTCTCTGAGTTCTCTGTGGCTTGAATTGCCGTTTTTAGGATGAATTACCTAATTTATTGAGGTCGCAATGAAAATATTAGTCGTGGGTTCTGGTGGTCGCGAACATGCTTTGGCGTGGCGTTTGGCGCAGGGCATTAAAATTCAAAAGGTGTATGTGGCACCGGGCAATGCCGGTACTGCACTGGAAGAAGGGGTAGAAAACGTCAACATCACCGCCATTCCCGAGCTGATTGAATTCGTTAAACGCGAAAATATCGAAATCACCGTGGTGGGGCCGGAGGCGCCGTTGGCCGCCGGAATAGTTGACGAGTTCCACAAAGAAGGACTCAAAATATTCGGCCCGACCAAAGCCGCCGCACAGCTGGAATCTTCCAAAGATTTCGCCAAGCGTTTTATGACACGCCACCATATTCCCACCGCTTTTTTTGAAACGTTCAGCGATATCAAACTCGCCCGCGCCTACGTGGAAAAACACGGCGCACCAATCGTCATCAAAGCTGACGGTTTAGCCGCAGGCAAAGGCGTGGTGGTTGCCATGAGCAACGATGAAGCCTTTGCCGCGATCGACATGATGTTGTCCGACAACAAACTGGGCGATGCCGGTGCACGCGTGGTGATCGAGGAATTTTTAAGCGGCGAAGAAGCCAGTTTTATTGTCATGGTAGACGGCAAAAATGTTTTGCCACTGGCAACCAGCCAAGATCACAAACGTTTGCTGGATGGCGATCTGGGCCCCAATACCGGCGGCATGGGCGCCTATTCTCCCGCTCCCGTGGTGACACCCGAAGTGCACGCGCGCGCGTTGCGCGAAGTCATTTTGCCGGTAGTGCGCGGCATGGAAAGCGAAGGCATTACCTATACCGGATTTTTATACGCCGGATTGATGATCTCGCCGGATGGCAGTATTAAAGTACTGGAGTTCAACTGCCGCATGGGCGACCCTGAAACCCAACCGATTATGCTGCGCCTGAAAAGCGATTTCTCCAGCATTGTCGAGCACGCGGTTAACGGCACACTCGATACCATTGAAGCGGAATGGGATAGACGCACCGCGCTGGGCGTGGTCATGGCAGCCGCCAATTATCCCGACAACCCGCGCAAAGGCGACGTGATTACCCAGCAGCCCATGCAACTGCAGGATGCCCATGTTTTCCATGCCGGGACAACGCTACAGAATGGCAAAGTCGTTACCAGCGGCGGGCGTGTGCTGTGTGTTGTTGCCCTCGGTGACATGGTCAAAGTCGCGCAAAAACGCGCCTACGATATCGTCGACAGCATTCATTTCGACGGCTGCCAAATGCGCCGTGATATCGGCTGGCGTGCGCTGGGGCAAAGAAAGTAGCAACCTTGCAATACATTGATTATATTAATATAATTTAATTGATCCATGACCTGATACCCATTGCGACCCAGCTTAATGTGCCGACTCTGCAAGCGCAAAATTAGATGACGAGAACGCCAATTTCAGCACGCGCCCTTGCCGCACATCTCAAGCATGGCGGTCTCATCGCGTACCCCACTGAATCTTGTTATGGGTTGGGTTGCGATCCGGGCAATCGCCGGGCAGTATTGCGCCTTCTAAAGCTCAAACAACGCCCGCAGCGCAAGGGGCTGATTCTGATTGCGTCCAACTATCATCAAGTCACGCACTTTTTAAAACCGCTCACCCCACCCGAACAAATGCGTCTGCAGCATGACGGCGCGCAGGCGATTAGCAATTTAATGCCGGTCAAAAATTCTTGTCCGCGCTGGTTGCGCGGCAAACACAATACGCTGGCGATTCGCTTTACCGCCCATCCGTTTGCCAAGCGACTTTGCCGCAGCACCGATAGCGCGCTGGTATCGACCAGCGCCAACCGCAGTGGGCAGCGCCCCGCCAAAACCTTTGCCGAATGCCAGCGCCTATTCGGCAAAAAAGTGTGGGTATTGCGCGGCCGCGTCGGTAAACGCAAACAACCTTCCACAATTCGCGCGTGGTCGGATGGTAAAATCGTGCGTCAATAATTTTGTACTCTTTGGGAGAATTCATGGATAGCGCTGCCGTTAAAAAATACTTGCTCGAATTACAAGAGCTCATCGTGGAACGGCTGGAACAGGTGGACGGCAAAAAATTCTTGCGCGATAAGTGGACGCGTGCCACCGGTAGCGGCGGCATCGGCAAAGGCGAAGGGATGAGCTGTATTATCGAGGAGGGCAATGTGCTGGAACGCGGCGGCGTGGCATTCTCGCATGTGCAGGGCGACAAAATGCCGGCTTCTGCAACCGCACACCGCCCCGAATTGGCGGGCTGCAGTTGGGAAGCGATGGGCGTGTCTTTGGTGATGCATCCGCGCAATCCGTATGCGCCCACTTCGCATGCCAACGTGCGCATGTTTATGGCGCACAAACCCGATGGCGCAAGTGTCTTTTGGTTTGGTGGCGGAATGGATTTAACGCCTTATTATGGCTTCGCTGAAGATGCCAAACATTTCCATCAAGTCTGTAAAAATTCACTCGCGCCGTTTGATGAATCGCTGCATCCGCGCTTTAAAAAATGGTGCGACGATTACTTTTTCCTGAAACATCGCAATGAGCCGCGCGGCGTGGGCGGCATCTTTTTTGATGATTTAAATGAGCCGGATTTTGCGACGGCTTTCGCTATTCAACAAAGCGTGGGCGACCATTATTTGTCGGCTTATGTCCCGTTGCTGGAAAAGCGCAAAGACATGCCCTACGGAGAACGCGAGCGTGATTTCCAACTGTATCGGCGCGGGCGCTATGTGGAATTCAATTTGGTCGTCGACCGTGGCACTATTTTCGGCCTGCAATCCAACGGGCGCACCGAATCCATTTTGCTGTCCATGCCCCCCCTGGTGAAATGGCGCTATGACTGGCATCCCGCAGCCGGAACACCGGAAGCCGAGTTATACGACAATTTTTTGGTGCCCAAAGATTGGGTTTAATAAAGCTTAGCCAGTCACACTTTTGCGGGGTGATTCAGGATCAGAAACATTTTTTTCTACGTCCTTAGAGATTAGCGCCTCAAGAAATTTAATCAATTTGTTTAAGTTGAATGTCTCTTCGCCCCAACGGATCTCGGCGCCCCCGGTCCAAGCGCGTTTCTCGATTGATGGATAATCCACATCCAGCCGTTTGCCACAAATGATTGCCCGAGTTCGATTGAAATTGAAGCGCGCGCCAATAGTTTTTTTAACATTAAGAATTTGTGAAACGATAATGAGAAAGTGAATCATTTTTGAGACACTGTTGCGCTTGTCAAGAAACTTTTCTGTGGTATATTTCGACTATGGCGTGTGCAATGCACGCCATATATACGTATATATGGCTGGGATAATGACCCACTGCTAGAAAGTAAAACGGTTGCTCAATTGGTTGGATTAATTTAAATAAAGGAAATCAAATGGAATTCTTAAAGTTAAAAAATGGGGTTTTGATTAGCGCGTTGGCACTGGCGTTGTCGGCATGCGGTAGCAGTTCATCAGATGCTCCGGCAGTTACGCCTACAGCTGGGTTATCCGGTAAAGTGGTAGACGGTTACGTTAGTGGCGCCACGGTTACGATGGACCTTAATGATGACCGCATATGCTCTTCAACTGAGCCAACAGTAACAACCAATGGTTTAGGTGGATATACCTTCACAGCCGCTGCAAATACAAACAATGGACAACACATGATTTGCTCCAGCGGTGGCGTTGACATTTCCAGCGGTGCTGCTTTCGTGGGTGAACTTAAGGCTCCTCCCGGTTCATCTGTGTTATCTCCATTAACTAGTTTAGTTCAAGCGGCAGTAGACTCAACGCTGCCAGCTCCTGTTGTGGGCACTCCTTCAGCCCCAACTGCAGCTGCAATTACTACGGCTGTAACTAATACTGCGACAAACCTGAATCTAACCGGAGTTAATCTTATAACGGCTGACCCGGTTACGCACAGTAATACCAGCTTGATCCAGACCACAGCCGCTGTACAAACCATTTTGTCAGCGACAACTAAACATGTTGCGTCAGCAACCGGACTGCAGAATTCTGGTTCCACGGTGAACAATGCTGTCTTTCAAAATGCAGTACAAGCGGTTCTTGCATCTCTCACGGCTACCCCGGTAACATCTACTGCAACTCTATCAAACCTATCCACATCTGTCGTTACGGGTACAGTGACTAGAATGCAAACCAACCCAGTTGTAAGTGCACTGGGTAATGTGAGCACAGCTTCACCGACCAGCATTGCCGCTGTCGCGTCTAACGCGGTTTCCAAAGCAACTCAGGACATCGTATCAGTTCCTGTCTCTCAATTGATAAGTAGCAATGGCGGAGCTGCGGCGGCGGTAGCTTCTATTACACAAACCCAGAATTCCGTCGCAAATACGATTAATACAATTAAAGATATGTTGAGCACGTCATTTGCTAGCGGGGTAGGAGCCACTGATCCCATCTTCAGTAATTTGAGCACAGCTATTTTGGCTGCAGCGCCCCAAAGCGGTGTTTCCGCTGCGAGCGCAGTTGCCAGTGTTGCTACTTTGAACCAGCAGATTCAATCCGCAGTGACTGCAGCTGCAGCTTCGGGCGTAGCAGTCTCCGCGCCAACTGTTGCGATTTCAACACTGCTTTTGTCTAATCCGACCGTGAACGGTAACCCAGTGAACATTGCTAGTGGCGTTGCTGTAGCCGGTGCACCAACATCTGCCGGAATGACCGTTACAGTGAATGGTAAGCCGACACTGCCGTCAACAGTTTCTGCTGGTATCAGCATTAAACAAACGACAGGAACTCGTGAACTGAATCTGCTGATTGATGAAGTTAATCTATCTTGCGTTAATGGCTCAGACGTTGCCGAGGCATGCACTTCCACAAGCACCGTTAAAGTGAGTGTACCAACTACGGCCAAGCTGTACGTATATGGTGTAACTGCAGCTGGAGCTACGGCTAGTGCAACCTTGAGCAATACGACTGCGGCATCAATGATCTCAAGTCAGGGTAATGCAGTAAATATCAATTGGACTCCGGCACTTACTGCCTTAGTGGCAAAGGGCGGCGCGTTTACCAATTTGTTAAACGTAAAGGGTACATTTGACGTTAAGGTCGGCTTTAGCGGTGACATTTCAATGACTAAAACAGTTGGTGAAACTGCTGATGTAATTACATCAACAGTACCAGACAGCGCAGCCTTCCCGAATGGCGGAGTGTTTGCCGGTCAGGGTACTGCTGTAACCGTGACAGTAAACTAATACACTGTCTTTGTAGTATTAAAAAGGGAACATGCATTGCGTGTTCCCTTTTTTTATATCGCATATGAATATTCTATTGCTCCCCCAAATTTTTCGCAGCAGCCCGTTCTGGCTGTTGTTTATCATCTACCTCAGTGTCGGCAAGTCGCAGGCCGCGCCTCTCGATGCTTTGCTAAGCGCCAATACGCCGCCCGGTTTCTCCGGTTATCTGGAAACCTCTCTCGACCTGATGAATAGCACCGTAGATGTATTGAACATTCGCGGCAGCGATCCGGTGTACGGCGGCACTACGGTAGGCGACTACGATGGCGATCACCTGCGCGCCGGCTTAGGATTGAGTCGTCTGTGGTTGGAGGGCAGCTATTGGCGCCGCAATATGCTGTATCGCAACGACAATTTTGCGTTGACCAGCTCACATATGGCCGGTCAATTTAAACTGCTGGAGGGCGGCAAGGAAAGCCTCAGTCTGGGCTTGCGCTGGAGCGCCTGGAGTAACGATACCGGCATCTTGAAAAAATCCTCGCCAACCTTCATTCAAGATCGAACCGTGCAAACCATCAACATCGTGAATCCGCGCGATTCCCAGCGCAGCTGGGATTTAATTGCCAGCTATCCTGTAACGGAGCAAATCGAATTGTCCGGATTTGCCGGCACTGGCCGTAGCTCGGTGAGCGTGGATTCGTTAAATGCCAGCTACGTGAATAGCACCGGATGCCTGTATAATATGTTCTTTGAAAACAATGGGATATATGGGGCGCTGGCTGCGCCTTGCGCGACGGCTAATATCCTTAATTTTTCTATTGGCGGCCCGGGTTCAAACATGGTTCAGGAATTGAATTACACCGCTACCTTTCAACAGGCGGGGGGCTCATTAAAGTGGTCGAATCAAAATTGGTTGGTACATGGCGGCTATCAGTTTCAGCAGCTAAGCCGTGACCAGGTGGATGAGGTAATCGTGAGTCGCGGAGGAAAGACTTACACCAATAATCATATTGTGGTCGGCCATATTGAGCGTAAAGTGTTTACCCATGCCCGTGTGTTCATGCGCGGACAAATAATGAGCAACCAATTTGTCGGCGAAATTCCGTTTTCCTACAACAGCTTCACCGCCGCAAAATTCAACAAGAAATATGGCTTTGCCAGCTTTGGAGTGAAACTTGAGTTTTAACTTTGTGTTGTTGCCAACACATTTTACTTTTACCCGATTTTTTTCTTAAGGAGTTTACGCAAATGAAACGCATATTATTGACATCTACAGTGCTGGCAGTTTTATCACTTTCAAGCACAGCTTGGGCAGTTGAAACAGAAGCCGCAAAAGCACCGGCGGCACAACAACCGCAGCGCATGTATGGGAGTCAACTGATGACGCAGCAGGAGCGCATTGAGTATCGTGCCAAAATGCGTGCTGCTAAATCTGCGGATGAAAGGGCCATGATTCGTAAAGAGCATCATGAAAAAATGAAACTGCGCGCTAAAGAACGTGGAGTTGAATTGCCTGAAAATCCCCCAGTCGGGAGAGTTGCACGCTAATGTTTGGAGTGCTGCGGCATGACGCAGCCAGCGCGCAGCGCAACTATCAGAAAATGGAGTCGTGCCGCGAACTCCAAAATGATTATCTAAAGGGAGCGCGGGCAGGATGCCCGCGCTCCTTAAACCATCACCCTGTCATTTTGAAACCGGGTATTTACTTACACCTTAAATTTTTGGGTAATTTCGTTTAGATTGTGTGCGGCCGAGAGCATACGCTCGGCTTCTCCCAGGCAAATCCCGGTTAAATCGGCTGCCGCGTCGGTACGTGCCTGATTTTCTCCAATACGCCCCAGCACGATTCCGACCAGCATTTGCTGGTCATCGGCTGCTTCGCGCACTTCCTCTACCGAGCTTTTCATGGCCAAGGTTGCCTGTTCGATTTGCACAAATATTTCCGAAGAAGCTTTCGATGCTTGCAAGCCTTGACGAACCGCGTTGGCATTTTCTTCAGAAATGCTCACGGTTGAGGCAACATCCACGCTGACACGTTTAAGTACACCGTCGATACGCATGGTGGCTTGTGCGGCTTGTTCGGAAAGTTTTCTGACCTCATCGGCCACCACGGCAAAACCGCGGCCCTGTTCACCCGCGCGGGCGGCCTCAATCGCGGCATTCAAGGCGAGCAGATTAGTCTGTTCGGCAATCGCACGAATGGCTGATACCGCGGTTTCAACTTCTTTCGCGCTACCCTCAAGGCTGCTTGCATTGGCAGAAATCTTTCGGCTCGCTTCATCCAGTGCTGAAATGGCGCGTTCAGTTGCCGTCACTTGTGCAACGCCATTGCGAACCAGTTCATCGGCGGAGCTGGCACTGTTTTTTGCGGTGTCAGATAAGCTGAGAATGTCGCTGGCGGAGCTCGCCATCCCATTGATTACATTAACTATTTCATGAGAGTTTTGGCGGTATTCGTTGATGTTTTCGCCCAGCGCGTTCATGGATGATCCAATTTCCCGCGCCGTGGCATCAACTGAATCGGCTGATTGCGTCATTTCTTGAAGCGTGCCGCGCAAACTAAGCGCCATATTGTCAAAGCCCTCAGTGATTTCGCCGACGGTATCCGCACTGCGTATGCCGCATCCTTCGCGCAAATCTCCTTTTTGAATGCGCCCCGCCGCTACGGCAACCAACCGAAGTTTACGGATCAATAACCATTCAAGTAATTTGTGATTAACCACGCCGATCGTGAGCCCGGCGGCGATACAGCCAAGGCAAAACCAGAGCAGCATGCCTTCTTTCCAATCCACAAAAAAGCTTGCATAGACAGGGAAAATTAATCCCATGGTGAGACCAAAGCCTAAAAAAGAATATCTAAGCCGGGTCAGGATTGAAGGGGTATGTTTGGACATAAATTCTCCGATTATTGTTGCTGGTGAATGTTTTTAAGTTGAAAAATTTTTTGCATGAAAGTAATAGCGGCGTCGGTTATGCAAACTTAAGTGTTGAATCTAAATAGTTTTTAAATGACCGAAACTCTGTCCAGATAGCGCGCGCGAAATAACAAACGCGGATGAATGCTGTCATCAGTGAAGGCACTGCGATCATGCAATACGTTGTTGCACAGCAAGCCCATGCCATTTTCCATGCGCAGACAATGAATATGCGGATTGTCGGTGCTTAATAATGCTTCCAGGTGAGCAACCGCCGAAAGTGTTGTTTCATCCTGTTTCCATTGAATGCTGCGGGTGCGCGCCGTATAGCGCATATGCAAATGTCCTCCTTCATCCACGGAAAACACCGGGCCGGATTGGGCGGCACGTACCCCGTCGATTTCATCAATGCGTTCGGGTATGGTCATGACGTCCGGCGCCGACAGTGCGCGGATAAATTCAATATTCAGATCACGCAGCATCAGGTACGCAATTTCGTGATCCATCACACGATTTTCCCCGCCTTGTCCGGCATTTTGGACGCAGTGCAATACCATGCCGCGTATTTGTCGCTCGGGAGGATTGTAGTAACCGTCGGTGTGCCATTTGATGGCGCGGTCGGTGTAGGGTATGTAGTTTTGGCGTTGTTGGTCGTTATGGTAAACCGTGATGCGCGAGATGCCTTGCTCACCTGCAAGCCAGTTGGCATCCAGACGCTGGAGACCGAGCTGGACAGCGAATTGCTGCAACATTTTTTCATCCATCTCGGTGTGCGTCGCGTAGATCACCATGTTGCTGCGTTGGCAGCGCGTCAGTAGCTCACGGCGCTCATGCCAGGATATTGATAGCGGATTGTTAATCTCAACCAGCAATTCGTCGCTACGGGTAATTGCCAAGGCTAGCTTGTCTTCGCGCCAGCGCAGGTAATCGTCGTTGCGGGTTAAGTCAAAGGGACTTGGCATTCATCAATCACCGCCGGCAGAGGTGCGGCGACGGGTGGGCCGCGGTTCGCTTTCCAGCAGCCCGCGAAAAGTTTTTTCCAGCATTTCAACCGCTTCGGGGGCTTCGCTGGCCATGATTTGATCGATGATCCAGATACTGTCTTTTTCGGTCATGACGTCGGTCATACAGTAGGCAAGGTAACGGGTAAAAGAAAAATCCGGCCCCGTTTCGCTATAGCCAAATTCGGCATACTCACCCGAGCGAAGATTAAGCTGCTCGATAAAACGGCGCTTGCATTCAGCTATCTCTCCGCCCAGTAAACGGCTTTCATTTTCAGCATGGGTTTCACCGATTCGATTTGCCAGGGTGGAGGTAAACGTAAAGCGCGCCTGCTCATCCAGCGTTCGGTAAGCAATGCGGTCTGCCACCTGAATTAAGAACAGCAGAAACTCGGTTAAAAAGGCAAAGTATTGCTCGCCAACGGCGATTTCAAATCTTGCTTTGCGGGTGTTTTTCAGGGCGTTATCCGCAATACGGTAAACGACAAAAGACACCGCCCCGGCAAGCTCCTCCGGGGTGTGTTCGCGTCCCGCTTTAAACCAGTTACTTTTGATGCGCATGAATTTAATAGCCGCCCTTGCCGTATGGCTGCGGCAAACCGGCAATCTTGGCGGCTTGCTTGGCCGGGCCCAGCGGGAACAGGTCATACAGTGCTTTGCTATCCGCTTCAGGCCAGAATTCGTTAACCGCTTTCAGCATATTGCGGAAGTTGGGCGTGTGTCCATGTTCGCGATACTCTTCACGCATGAAATTGATAATTTCCATATGCTTGGGCGTGAGTTCAATGCCGTCAGCGGCAGCGATAACATTGATCACTTCATCGCTAAAATCCGCTTCCAGTAAGTAACCGTCGGCGTCTGTCTCAAGTTCGTTGCCAGCCACTGTGTATCCCATAATGCTCTCCGTATTTAATTTAAAAAAACCTACGCTGTTATCAATTATCAATCCAAATCGGTGATAACTTTGTAGGGAACAAAAATGCCGCAGCCAAATTGGCGATCGGCGCCTAAACCCGTGTATTGCAAGCGTAGCGAGGCATCCGGCTTAAGATCATGAATCACCAGACTAAATCCATGAATTTCACGATTGGGTGCGATTAAAGAGTTACGCATGCCGCAAATTAATTTTCCGGGAATTTCCAATTCGGCAAGCCGCGCTAACACATTGTTTATAAACTCAACTTCATCTTCCGCCGCGCTGACCAGATGGGCATGCAAAGTCGGATAAGGTTGAATCGGGCGTAACTTGCGCTTGCCTAATTTGAGAATGCTACTGCCCAGCTCAAGTATTTGATCAGACAGAGATTCAGTGTGATCAACCAAGCTATCAGGCAGCCTTAACACTAATTTGGCGCGCTTGGGTAGCAGCCATCCGGCTTCGCTGGCTGCAGTGCGCAACGGAAGTACGCCTACATATTCACTGCTTTCCAGCGCCGGAATATGCCGTAGCAGTGCGTGCCAAAGATCGAACGGATAGGTATCCGGAAGCGAGTTGCCGCTCACATCAAAAGAAACTTCAAACATTTCCGGGGCTTGCTTAGTCATGGGAGCTTTCCCGGATCGGCGACTCTTGCGTATCCGCCCACTCCAGCATGGTATTTGCCCACTGGCGCGCCGTAGCAGGGTCGATATCAAAGATAGTAAAGCGCTTACTTTCACGGATACGGATGCGTAGCAAACTCATGCCGCCTTCCGCATGATCAATCTGCTGCAACTCAACGTCTTGACCTCCCAAGGGAACTTTGAATTTTGCCAGCCCGCTAATGTGTGCCATGACTACTTTCTGCAAGTGATTTAGTGGGGCGGAGTTTATCCCTAATTGCACGGACTTTGAAATACTACTGGGGGAAGGTTTGACACCCCCCGTAAGGGTTATAAAAAATAGCCGCTACGGGTGATAGTTTGCTTGATTAATGCACCGTAAGATGCGCATCCATTAAGAATTTGGGCGTGTCGTGATTTTGCAGCATTAGTATTAAATCACAGCGTTCCTTAGCATTACCAGCCCCAGCCTTTACCGGGTCATTAAAAACTAGTTGTCGGCGAAAACGTGGCAAGTCGACTGAAAGGAAGAATTATGGCGAAAGAACTGCATCACACACCAAACCTTGATCAACTTGAGGATGGCCCTTGGCCCAGTTTTGTTACCGGTCTCAAGGAACTGGCCAAAGAGAAAGATTATGTCGTTGACTTGCTCGGGCAGCTGGAAGAATCTTACAAAACCCGCAAAGGCTATTGGAAGGGCGGCACCGTGGGCGTGTTTGGCTATGGCGGCGGTGTTATTCCCCGCTTTACCGAATTAAAGAACGAAGACGGCACGCCAAAATTTAAAGATGCGGCCGAATTTCATACCTTGCGCATAATGCCTCCCCCAGGCATGCACTACGACACGGCCACATTGCGTCAGTTTTGCGATACGTGGGAAAAACATGGTTCAGGCCTGATTGCTTTTCATGGCCAGTCCGGCGACATCATGTTCCAGGGTGCTACCACCGAGAATGTGCAAAAAGCCTTTGATGATCTAAATGAAATGGGTTTCGACTTGGGTGGTGCCGGTCCTGCGGTACGTACCTCAATGTCATGCGTGGGAGCGGCGCGTTGCGAGCAATCCTGCTACGACGAAGCCAAGGCACACCGCGCGGTATTGAATACGTTCCTGGACGATATTCACCGCCCTTCTCTGCCGTACAAGTTTAAATTCAAGTTTTCCGGTTGCCCCAATGACTGTATGAACTCGGTGCAGCGCGCCGACATGGCAGTGATTGGCACCTGGCGCGACAATATTCGCACCGATGAGACACTGGCGAAAAAGTGGTTTGCCAAGCACGGCATGGATGAATTGGTAAATGACGTGGTTGCGCGTTGCCCAACCAAGACTTTCCAGCTCAAGGAAATCAAGAACGTTAAGATGAGTAACAGCATTTCCAGCGTGGCCGTAAGCGACACCCATGCGGTTGAAATCGACAATCGCGATTGCGTGCGTTGTATGCACTGCATCAATGTCATGACCGGTGCTTTGGCGCCCGGTAAAGACAAGGGTGCGACAATTCTGGTGGGCGGTAAGAGTCACTTGAAGATTGGCGGATTGCTGGGAACGGTCATCATTCCATTTATGAAATTGGAAAACGACGAAGATGTTGAAAAGTTGGTGGATTTTGCCCAGCGCACGATTGACTTCTTTGCCGAAAATGCGCTTGAGCACGAGCGTACCGGTGAGATGATCGAGCGTATCGGCTTGGCCAACTTCCTGGAGGCAATGGAAATTCAGGCCGACCCGGCAATGGTTAATTCGCCGCGCATGAACCCCTACGTTCGTACCGACGGTTGGGACAAAGAAGTTGCCAAGATCAACGCTAAGAAACAAGCCGCCTGAGGAGAAAATAATGAATCAAGCAGTTCAAGCAGCAGCACCCGCAGCAAAGCGCAAGCCCAAAGAGACTGGCGTACCGGATAACAAGAAGTACTTGCATCCGGTGCTGGCCAAAAACTACGGAAACTGGAAATACCATGACCGCCCCCGTCCCGGCGTATTACACCATGTGTCGCACAGCGGTGATGAGGTATGGTCAGTGCGCGCCGGAACGCAGCGTCAGATGGACATCTTTACAATTCGCAAGTTGTGCGACATTGCAGATACTTTCGCTGAAGGCCGGGTGCGCTTCACAATCCGTTCCAATATCGAATTTATGGTGACCGATGAAAAGAAAGTGGAGCCGCTGATCGCCGAATTGGGCAAGCATGGCTTCCCCGTCGGTGGTACCGGTAACTCGATCACCATGATCGCTCATACTCAGGGTTGGTTGCATTGCGACATTCCCGGTACGGATGCTTCCGGTGTGGTGAAGGCGCTGATGGATGAGTTGCACGCGGAATTCATTCGTGAAGAAATGCCGAATCGGGTGCATATCTCAACTTCCTGCTGCGAAATTAACTGCGGCGGTCAGGCTGACTTGGCCATTATTGTGCAGCACACCAAGCCGCCGGTTATTAACCACGATCTGGTTGCCAACGTCTGCGAGCGCCCAACCGTGGTTGCACGTTGCCCGGTTGCCGCGATTCGTCCGGCGATGGTTAACGGCAAGCCTTCACTGGAAATCGATGAGTCCAAATGTATGTGCTGCGGTGCATGTTACCCACCCTGCCCGCCAATGCAAATCAACGACCCGGAAAATTCCAAATTGGCAATCTGGGTGGGCGGTAAAAACTCCAATGCACGCGGCAAGCCAACTTTCATGAAGATGGTTGCTTCGGGTCTGCCGAATAATGCACCGCGTTGGCCGGAAGTTGCGGAAGCCGTTAAAAACATTCTGAGTGTTTACAAAGAAGATGCCCGTCCCTGGGAGCGCTTGGCGGACTGGATCGACCGTATTGGCTGGCCGCGTTTCTTTGAGAAAACCGGTTTGCCGTTCACCAAGTATCTGATTGACGATTGGCGCGGTTCGCGAGCCAACCTCAATTCTTCGACGCATATCCGTTTCTAAAAGGAAGGCTAGAAATGAAATTTGGAATTGTAGTTAACGAGGGGCCTTACCAGCATCAGGCCAGCGATTCGGCTTACATGTTTGCCAAGACAGCAATTGCCAAAGGGCATGAGGTATGGCGGGTATTTTTTTACCATGATGGCGTGAATAATGCGTCCAAGCTCACCGAGCCGCCGCAGGATGACCGGAATATTGTGAATCGCTGGATCAAGTTGGCCGAAGAGCACAAGGTTGATCTGGTAGTGTGTGTGGCGGCAGCAATGCGTCGCGGCATCCGTGAAGAAAATCTGGCAGCAGGTTTTCGTATTTCCGGCTTGGGGCAGTTGGTAGAAGCCGGAACACAGTGTGACCGTTTAGTCACCTTTGGCGATTAAGGAGAAACGTGATGAGTGGTGATGTAAAAAAATTCATGTTCGTTAACCGCAAAGCACCTTACGGAACGATTTATGCGTTGGAATCGCTGGAAGTGGTGTTGATTACTGCGGCTTTTGATCAGGATGTATCGCTGGTATTTTTGGATGACGGCGTTTATCAGTTGAAAAAGGGGCAGCAAACCAAGGGAATTGAGATCAAAAACTTCTCACCTACCTATCGTGCGCTGGAAGGTTACGACGTGGAAAAACTATATGTCGAAAAAGAGTCGATGGAAGCGCGTGGTTTAACCGAAGAAGATTTGTTGGTAGACGTCAAAGTGCTCAGCCGTTCTGAAATGGGTGCATTGATGGATCAACAAGACGTCGTTCTGAGTTTCTAAGGGGGCACCATGTTACACATTATCAATAAATCTCCCTTGTCCAGCAGCACGCTGGAAAGCTGTTTGCGTATCGCAAGTTCCGGTGACATTTTGTTGACGGAAGATGCCGTGTATGCAGCAACAACCGGCAATGCGTTCGAGGGTAAATTACGCGAAGCAATGAGTCGCTTAAAAGTCTATGTTTTGCAGCCAGACTTGGAAGCACGTGGTTTAGCGGATCGTTTGATTGAAGGCGTATCTGCGGTAGACTACGGCGGTTTTGTGGATCTCACGATCAGCAATAACGCAACGCAGTCATGGCTGTAATTATTTGATTTAACAGGAGAATTAAAATGGCAAGTATCGAAGTAGGCGGCAAAACATACGAGACAGACGAAGAAGGATATTTGGTTAATCTGGCCGAGTGGAATACTGAGGTGGGTAGTTATCTGGCTCAGACCGAAAGTGTAGAGATGACTGAACAACACTGGGAGGTTATCAACTTCCTGCGCGAGTATTTTGATGAATACCAAATTGCCCCTGCGGTGCGCGTGTTGACCAAGGCGATTGGCAAGAAGCTTGGGCCGGAAAAGGGTACCAGCGAATACCTGTATGGATTATTTCCGTACGGTCCAGGCAAGCAAGCCTGCAAAATCGCCGGTCTGCCAAAACCAACCGGCTGCGTTTAAGCTTGATTATCAATTAGTTTAGAACACCATCGGGGCGGGCGTGCCCGCACCGGTGATGAGTTCTGACTAAATATAAATTTCCCTTATCCTTTTATTTAATAGAGAGTTTCCATGGCGAGTGTAATTTTCGCGATCCTGTTTTATTTTGCGACATTGATTTTTGTCGTGGGATTGCTCTACCGTATTAATATTTATGCGCGCACACCCGCGCCGCTAAAAATTCCCACTACACCGGCACCTACAACCAAGGGCGGCGTGGTATTGCGCATGACGCGAGAAGTGGTATTTTTTGAGAGTTTATTCAAAGCCAATTTATGGATTTGGAGTATGGGTTGGCTGTTTCACGCCAGTCTGGCGCTGGTGACATTGCGTCACTTGCGTTATTTCACCGAGCCTGTTTGGGGGTGGGTTGCTTTTGTTCAACCGTTCGGCATCTATGCGGGTATTACCATGCTGCTGGGTTTATGCGGACTTTGGGCACGCCGCATCTTCGTCGAGCGCATTCGTTATATTTCCACCCCGTCCGATCATCTCATGCTGGTATTGCTGATTGTTATTGCGGCCTCTGGATTGATGATGAAGTTTGTTGCGCATACCGATGTAGTCGGAGTTAAGAATTACTTTATGGGTTTGTTAAGTTTTAATGTTGGCGCATTTCCCGCCGACGTTTTGTTGATGCTGCATTTAGCGATGGTTTTTCTGCTCCTGGCGATATTCCCCCTCAGTAAACTACTCCATGCGCCAGGAGTATTTTTCTCACCCACCCGCAATCAGACTGACAATCCGCGCGAGCAGCGTCATCTGAGTGCTTGGGCTGCCAAATTAGAATCGGAGAAATAAAATGGCAGAAATCACCGCACCGGCATATCGCATTATCCCCATTATTCCCTCTTTAAAGCCGGGAGCAATGGCAGGCAAAGGGCCGTTTGTTGCCAGCGATAAAATAAATGAAGCAATCGGTTTTCCAGGTCAGTTGGTGGAAGATTGGCATGATCGTGCCATTGCCAAAATGGGCGAGTTGCTGTCCAAATATCGCTCACTTAAAGTGTATATGGATGCCTGCGTGCATTGCGGCGCCTGTTCCGACAAATGCCATTATTTTATCGGTACTCAAGATCCAAAGAATATGCCGGTAGCGCGTCAAGATTTAATGCGCAGTGTGTACCGCCGCTACTTTACCCTGCCCGGAAAACTATTCCCAAGGCTGGTAGGTGCGCGAGATTTGACCCGTGAAGTATTGGACGAATGGTACAACTATTTCAATCAGTGTTCCGAGTGTCGTCGCTGTTCTGTGTTCTGCCCTTATGGTATCGATACTGCCGAAGTGACGATGGCGGCACGCGAGATTCTTGATTCGGTCGGCTACGGACAAAAATATTCCAATGAAATCATCGGCAAAGTACACAAGATCGGGAATAACCTGGGATTACCCGGGCCTGCTTTGATCGACACGCTGGAAGGACTGGAAGAAGATGTTAAGGAGGCAACCGGCGTTGATGTGCGCTTCCCGATTGACGTAAAGGGCGCGGAAGTGTTGCTGATTACGCCTTCCGCGGATTTCTTTGCCGAGCCGCATATCGACAGCTTGATCGGTTACGCCAAAGTATTTCACGCTACCGGCACCAGCTGGACCTTGTCATCCATGGCATCCGAGGCGGGTAACTTCGGCATGTTTATCGGTAACTACGATCAGCTGCGCAAGATCGCGCTGCGCATCCGCGAGGCGGCGCTTGAACTGGGCGTTAAGCGAATCGTGGTGGGCGAATGCGGCCATGCATGGCGCGTTGCGTACAGCTTCTGGAATACCCTGAGTGGTGTCGGCGGTGGCGCGGGAGAGGTGGATCGTTTTGCGCAGATGCTGCAAAAACAACTGGATCATCGTTACAAGCAGCCCACGCATATTTGTGAATTTACCTGGGATGCAATCGAACGCAATACGCTGAAATTCGACAAATCGGCCAACGATAAACACATCATTACTTTCCACGATTCCTGCAATGTGGCACGCGGTTCGCGCATGGGTGATCTGGCCGGAGGACAGTTTGAAATTCCACGCAATATCATCAAAGCCGTGGCCAACAATTTTGTGGAAATGTCCGCAAATACCACCCGCGAACAGACCTTCTGTTGTGGCGGAGGCGGCGGCTTATTGACCGATGATCTGCTGGATTTGCGCGTCAAGGGAGCATTGCCGCGAATGGAAGTTTTGCAGCAAGTGGTGGATGAGAGTGGCGTTAATTTTATGGCAACCATTTGTGCGATCTGCAAAGCGCAGTTCACTAAAGTGCTGCCCATTTACGGTTTCGACCGTAGATTGGTGGGTGGTGTGCATCAATTGGTAAGCAATGCAATTATATTGGGCGAGAAGCACTAATTTATTGGAGGTAGGGCAATATGTCAGCAACAACCGAAACTACGCAAAAGATTACATTCCGCCGTTATAAAGATGGCGATAACAAGGTTAAGCGTTGGAATGAGCAAATTTTTCAGGCGAGTCACACGCACAAGTGTCCGACTTATATTCAATCCACACCGCCTTGTCAGGGGAGTTGTCCTGCCGGGGAAGATATTCGCGGCTATTTGTCTATTGTTCGCGGCACTGAAAAAGTTCCGGTCGGTGCTGATGGCAAGCCGACCATGCCCTGGCAGGAATACGCTTGGCGCCGTCTAACCGAGGCAAATCCGTTTCCTTCCGTAATGGGGCGCGTATGCCCGGCTCCCTGTGAAACGGGTTGCAATCGCAATGAAGTGGAAGATCATGTCGGCATCAATTCGGTTGAGCATTTCCTGGGCGAATATGCGATTGCCAATAATTTAAAATTCAACAAAACCGCTGCCGCGTCGGGTAAAAAAGTCGCAATTTTGGGCGGTGGCCCGGCCGGTCTTTCCTGCGCATATCAACTGGCTTTGAAGGGGCATGAAGTCACCATTTTTGACGAGCATGAATACCTTGGCGGCATGATGCGTTATGGCATTCCCGGTTTCCGTACGCCACGCGATGTGCTGGATGCTGAAATTCAACGCATCGTTGATCTGGGTGTGAAAACCAGGATGAAGTGCCGTGTTGGATCCGATATTACGCTGGAACAAGTGCGCAAAGATTTTGACGCAGTATTCTTGGGCATGGGTGCGCAAGCGGGACGCGCGTTACCTATTGCTGATAGCGAAGCACCGAATGTGGTTACCGCGACCGCCTTTCTGAAAGCCTTTAACGATGGCCGTTTGCAGCATGTCGGCAAGCGTGTGGTGGTAGTCGGCGGCGGGGATACCTCGATTGACGTGGCAACCGTAGCGCGTCGTCTGGGGCATATTGCACACGCCAAACCAACCGATGCCGAGCATGCGATTGCCGGTCGGATGGCGCATGACGTGGCTGAAATTTCGGCCAAAGAAGGTGCCGAAGTGACCCTGACCTCGGTATTCAATATCGACAAAATGCAGGCTAACAAACACGAAATTGAACAGGCGCTCGCCGAAGGAATTCATATTCGCGGCAGTCTGGTGCCAATCGGTATCGTGCGCGATGCCAATGGCCGTGCGACAGCCTTGCGCGTCGCTGTATGCGAAGCCAAATTTGTCGGCGGCAAGCTGGAGATTAAAAATGTTGAAGGTTCGGAACAGGACATCGAAGCCGATTTGATCGTATCCGCGATTGGTCAGGCAGTAGACTTCACCGGCTTGGAGCAATTCAACAACGGCAAAGGCGCAGTATCGACCGACAAGAATTATGTGGTGAATGGACAACCCGGCGTGTTTGCAGGTGGCGATGTAATTCGTCCGCATTTGCTGACTACCGCGATCGGTCACGGCTCAATCGCCGCCGACGGTATTCACAATTTTATGCTGGGTCGCGATTTGGATAAGCGTCCGAAAATCGACGCGCACCAGTTTGATCTGATGCGCAAGATGGCGGAAAAGGGCCTTGAAATCAAAGAGATACATGAGCCATTGCGCGGCACCTGCGACTCCAATGTGGCCGTGCATAATTTTGATAATCGTTCCGACCGTTATGTCATTCCGCATGACAAATTGTTCCTCGGGCACTTCTCTTATGTTCCGCGCAATCACCGTGAAATCGTGACGCTGGACAAAGAAACTGCGCTGGGTAATTTCGATGAACGTCTGGTTGCCCTGGTTCAGGAACAGGCGGTAGCTGAAGCCAAGCGTTGTATGAGTTGCGGTATGTGTTTTGAGTGCGATAACTGTGTCATGTATTGCCCTCAGACCGCTGTGTATCGCGTCAAGAAGAGCGAAGCAACCACCGGACGTTATGTGGCTACCGACTATGATAAATGTGTCGGCTGTCATATTTGTGCGGACGTTTGCCCGACCGGTTATATTCAAATGGGCTTGGGTGAGTAAAGACTATTCAGCCACAGATTTTCACGGATAGCTAAGTTGGGTGTTTTGTATTTATCCGTGTCAATCTGTACCCGAGGGCACAAGAACCTCTTCGAGGTGTCCATCTATGGCGAATACTAAAAATGATGAAAACTATTCTGTTCTTATTTTTGCTGGCTGTTTCGCCCGTATGGGCGGCAGATTCTATCTCCCCCAAGCCGGATATTGGCAAGGGCGGTGAATGTATAAAAGATACCCAGTGGATGCGCAAAAACCACATGCATCTACTGACGCATCAGCGTGACGAGACGGTGCGTATGGGCAAGCGCGATGAAAAGATTAGTCTTAAAGCGTGTATTGAATGTCATGCCAGCACCAGGGATGACAGTGTAATTGCGCGTGACGATAGCTTTTGCGTGTCCTGTCACCATTATGAAGCCGTAAAAATAGATTGCTTCGAATGCCACTCGGGTAAACGTAAAAGTGCGTGGTTGCAGAGGAACGCAAAATGAACGATATGAACGCGCAACGTAGAAATTTCTTAAAATCCTCACTGGGGATTGCGGCCGTGTCAATTGCACCGGGCATGCTGTTGTTTGATATGGCCCATGGCAAACCGGAAACGCTCAGCGGCAAAGTGCGCTGGGGGATGCTGATTGATACCGAGCATTGCAGCTCGGGTTGCACGGACTGTGTAAGCGCCTGCAACACTGAGAATGGCTTGTCCGGACAAACCAAGTCGACTGATTCACAGTGGATTCGCAAAATCGAGATCAAAAGTATCAGTACCGGACGCGAGGTTTCACTGCCGATGATGTGCCAACACTGCGAGCAGCCGCCCTGTGTGGATGTATGCCCGACTGCCGCTTCTTTTAAACGTGCGGATGGCATTGTGCTTGTGGATAAACACCGCTGCATCGGCTGCCGCTATTGCATGATGGCGTGCCCGTATAAAGCCCGTTCCTTTGTGCACGAACCCTTAACCGATCAAAATCCGGATGTGCCGCGCGGTAAAGGTACGGTGGAGAGTTGCACATTGTGTGTGCACCGTATTGATCAGGGATTGCAGCCCGCATGTGCCGCAGCCTGTCCGAATCAAGCCATTTTATTTGGTGATTTAAATGATCCGGAAAGTGCGATTGCCATGAAATTGCACAGTGTCATGTCGCAACAAGTTCGCGCCGATTTGCAGCTGAATCCGGGCGTGCATTACCAAGGATTGTAATTATGCCCAGCCTAACTTCACTCAGATTAAAAAATCGTTTGTACTACGTGTTGCTGGCAGCGGCAGGGCTGGTAGTTTTGGCCGGATTGTATGCCGTGCATCTAATGGAATCTCACGGTCATATCATCAGCGGAATGAACAACCAGATCGTATGGGGACTTCCGCATGTGTTCGCCATCTTTTTGATTGTCGCGGCATCGGGCGTTTTGAATGTTGCCTCTATCGGTTCGGTATTTGGCAAAGCTATTTATAAAGCGCGCGCTCCTTTGGCGAGTTTGTTGTCCATCGCCATGTTGGCCGGGGGATTAACGGTGCTGATGCTGGATTTGGGCAGGCCCGATAGAATTATTGTCGCGGCAACGAATTTCAATCTCACTTCGGTATTTGCATGGAATATTGTTTTGTATTCCGGCATGTTTTCACTGGTGATTGTTTATCTGTGGACGATGATGGAACAGCGCATGAATCGCTGGACTAAAACAGCCGGTATTGCGGTGTTCGTCTGGCGTTTTATTTTAACCACCGGAACCGGTTTGATCTTTGCTTTTTTAACCGCGCGTCAAGCCTATGGTTCGGCGATGTTGCCCCCCATGTTTATCGTGTTGTCTTTTGCCTGGGGCTTGGCAGTATTCCATTTGGTGCAGACTTCGATTTATGTATGGAATGAAAAAGCGCTTGACCCGGCCATTTTGCAGCGCAAGAAAAACTTGCTCGGTGTTTTTGTGATCGGTTCACTGTATATGGTGGCGACCTATCATTTCACCAATTTATACTTTGCCCAGCAAACTGGTTTTGAAAATTTTATTTTGCGTGATGGCGGCATCTATCCGAATTTATTCTGGTGGGGTTATGTCCTGCTGGGCAATATAATTCCTCTAATACTCATATACTTGCCAAATCTCGGTAAAAATAAATGCGTCATGCTGGCTTCCCTGTTAGTGGTACTGGGAGCGCTGGCATTGTTGTATGTATTTATTATCGGAGGCCAAGCGTATCCGCTGAATATCTTCCCCGGTTATACCGCCAGCAGCACTTTCGGCGACGGACAGATCGCGCCTTATAGCCCTTCTTTGTATGAGTTTTTGCTGGGCATGGGCGGCTTGGCAATCGCCTTCATCATCACCACCGTGAGTGTTCGTGTGTTGAATTTTATGCCGCAAGACAAACCTTTCATTGCCGATTAATTCTCCCGTCACGCTGCCATGAATCGCATGCTTATTTCGGCGGCACACAAGTCATCCGGTAAAACCATGGTGAGTATCGGCTTGTGTGCCGCGCTGAAAGCGCGCGGCCATGCCGTTCAACCCTTCAAAAAAGGCCCGGATTACATCGACCCGATGTGGCTTTCCCAGGCCGCCGGACATCCCTGCCGCAATCTTGATTTATATTTGTTGGAAAATGACGCAATCGTTTCCACCTTTGTGCAACATAGTACCGAAGTTAATCTGGTTGAAGGCAATAAAGGTTTGTACGACGGCCTGGCTCTGGATGGCAGCAACAGCAACGCGGCACTGGCCAAGCTTTTGGACTTGCCGGTATTCCTGGTGATTGACGCACGCGGCATGACACGCGGCATTGCCCCGCTGATTCTGGGATATCAGGCGTTTGATCGCGATGTTCAATTTGCCGGGGTGATCCTGAATAATTTGGGCGGATCGCGCCATGAGTCAAAACTGCGTGCGGTGATTGAGCATTACACCGATTTGCCGGTAGTCGGCGCGATTCATCATGATGAGCGTCTGAGCATCGTCGAGCGTCATCTGGGATTAATGCCGAGCAATGAATCGCATGTGGCCAGCGCAAAAATCAAACAAATCGGCGATGCCATTGCGGAACAGGTTGATCTGGACAAGCTGCTGGCGCTGTCGCAAAAAACACCGCTAAATTTGCCGCATCAAGCACAGATAAGCCCGCTTGCCTGCGGGGAAAAAATAAAAATCGGCATCGCTCAGGATCGCGCTTTTGGTTTTTATTATGCGGATGATCTGGATGCGTTGGAAGCCGCCGGTGCGGAGTTAATTCCATTTGATGCGCTGCGCAATGAGCATCTGCCGCAGGTGGATGCTTTGTATATCGGGGGAGGGTTTCCTGAAACCTGCGCTGCCGAACTGGAAGCCAACAGCGCTTTGCGTGGCGAAATAAAACAGGCGATTGACGCGGGGTTGCCGGCCTATGCCGAGTGCGGCGGCTTGATGTATTTGTCGCGCAGTATTGACTATCAGGGGCGCAGCTATGAAATGGTCGGCGCGATTCCCGGTGATGTGAAGATGCATAGCAAACCGATCGGTCGCGGTTATGTGCATCTTCAGGAAAATACTGCCCATCTGTGGCCACGCCCCGATATGCCGGCCAAACAAATTAAAGCGCATGAATTTCACTATTCCAGCCTGGAAAATCTACCGCCCGATTCGCGCTTTGCTTATCATGTTGAGCGCGGTCATGGCATCGACGGCAAACGCGACGGGTTAATGATTAATAATTTACTGGCTTCATACACGCATTTGCGCACCATCGGCAGCTGCTATTGGGCGACCCGTTTCGTAGCCTTCATCCGGCGCTGCAAGTCGCAACACCAGACAGAATCAAATTTACTTAAAAAGGAATCCGCATGAGCAACTCACTATTTCAAAAAGCACTCAGTGCATTTGATCAGGCCAACGCGCAAGACCCCAACCGTGAGATGGCCGATGGCAAAGAACTTCCCAAGGAATTGTTGTACGCGCAGCGCATGACTGAAATGCAGGAACGCTACGCACCCGAAGCATCCGATGCGGTAAAACTTGCGGTGCGTGCCCAGCACATTCAGCGCTGGAAAATTCCGCGTAGTGACTATCCGATGGACAAGCCGGGTTATATGTTATGGCGTACCACCCTGTATAAATTCCATGCGGCAACCGCCGGAAATTTGATGAAAGAAGTCGGCTATGACGATGAAATGATAGAGCGCGTAAAAACCATTGTCAGTAAAACCGGATTAAAAACAAATCCCGAAACGCAACTGATGGAAGATGTGGTTGATTTGGTGTTTATCGAGCATTACATGCTGGGATTTGCCGGGCAGCATGCCGACTATGACGAAGCCAAATGGATTCTGATTGTTAAAAAAACCTGGAACAAAATGTCCGACAGAGCGCACGAATTTGCGTTGTCCGGCAAAATTAAATTGCCCGAGGCGCTGGTACCACTCATTTTAAAGGCAATCAAGTAACTTACTGTTTATTAAGGTAATTTATTTGTAGGCGCTTGGGTCGAAAACTTCTTCGAGGCAATCTGCAGAAAAAAGGTTTAAATATTTTATGGATTACTTACCCATTTTCACCAATGTAAAAAACAAGCTTTGCCTCGTGGTGGGAGGCGGCGAAGTCGCCAAGCGCAAAGCCGGCGTGCTGTTGGAGGCTGGTGCCCAAGTGCGCGTGGTCGCGCCCGAGATTGATGCCGAGTTGGCGGGCCGCAGTGGAATTCAAACTGTTGTTGCGCGTTTTGATGCAAGCCACCTGGACGGTGTAACGCTGATTATCGCTGCGACCAATGATCGCAGCGTGAACCAGCAGGTTTCCGCGTTGGCACAGGCGCGGAATATTTCGGTGAATGTGGTGGACGACCCTGAATTGTGCAGCTTTATTATGCCGGCCATCCTTGATCGTTCGCCCTTGATGGTGGCATTTTCCAGTGGCGGTGCCTCACCCGTGTTGACCCGCATGATGCGCGGCAAACTGGAAACAGTCATTCCGCAAAACTACAGCCGTCTGGCCGGATTCGCCGAACGGTTTCGCGAACTGGTCAAAACGCGCGTCATCAATCCGGCCAAGCGGCGCATTTTCTGGGAAAGCGTGTTTGAAGGCGTGGTTGCCGAAAAAGTGCTGACCGGCGACGAGAGCAGTGCCGAAGCCATGCTGCATAACATGCTGGAAAGCGAAGACAATATTCAGCGCGGTGAAGTTTACCTGGTCGGTGCCGGCCCCGGCGATCCTGATTTGCTCACTTTTCGCGCCTTACGTCTGATGCAAAAAGCCGATGTTGTGGTGTATGACAATCTGGTTTCCAAGCCGATTGTCGAAATGACGCGGCGTGATGCGGAGCGGATTTTTGTCGGAAAAAAACGCGATGACCATACCTTGCGTCAGGAAGAAATTAACGAACTGCTGGTGCGTCTCGCCAAGCAGGGTAAGCGCGTACTGCGTCTAAAAGGCGGTGACCCGTTCATTTTCGGGCGCGGTGGTGAAGAGATTGAAACCTTGGCAGCGGAAGGGATTCCATTTCAAGTGGTGCCGGGCATTACGGCGGCTTCCGGCGTTGCTTCCTACGCCGGAATTCCGCTCACCCATCGTGATTACGCACAAGCCTGCATGTTTGTAACAGGACACCTGAAAGACGGCAGCATGGATCTGGATTGGGATGCACTGGCACGACCGAAGCAAACCGTGGTGGTTTACATGGGCTTGCACGGGCTGGATATTCTGTGTCGCAAACTTGTCGAGCACGGCATGCCGGACATCACACCGATTGCGATTGTGCAGCAGGGTACCACCCCGAATCAGCGGGTCATTACCGGTACTTTAGCCACTTTGCCCGGCATTGCCGAGCGCGAAAAACCGCAGGCGCCGACACTGATTATCGTTGGCGGTGTGGTCACCTTGCGTGAAAAATTAGCCTGGTTTCACCCGCAACAATCTTCATAACTAATCTGAAATTCAATCCAACACAAGGAGTGGCATGATGAGATTTAAACGTGTTCTGTTGTCCGCATTATTGATGTTTGTATCTTTTGGCGTGCAAGCGGCAGATGTACTGCTAAAGCCTTTTGTGTTGGCTTCGAAATCTGTCGGAAGTATCGCCGAGAAATCTTCCCAGGTTAAAGCCGCCCTGAGTGCAGCCGGATTTTTGATCGTGGGTGAATATGCACCGTACTCAGGCGCGAACATCATCATCGTGACCAGTGATGAATTGAAGCGCAATGCCGCTGCATCGGAATTCGGCGGCTACGGCGCAGTGCAGCGCGTGTCCCTCACGCAGGCGGGCAATGCGGTGCAGGTGAGTTATACCAACCCGGTGTATCTTGCAAATGCCTACCGCATGCAAAGTGACTTAAGTGTCGTGGCAACCTCTTTAGCCAGGGCGTTGGGACGGGTGGAAGAATTTGGCGCACAGGGTTTAACGGCTAAACAAATTCGCAAATATCATTACACTTTCGGCATGGAGTATTTTGACGATCCCAGTATCTTGGCGGAATACGGTAGTTATGAAGAGGCTGTGCAGGCAGTTGATGCCAAATTGGCCGCGAATAAAAACGGCATCGCAAAAGTATATCGTGTAGATGTTCCCGGCAAAAAAGAATCGGTGTTTGGCGTGTCGATGAAAGGGGCGGGCGATAATAAAGCCATGGATGATCGCTTCATTATGTCCGAAATAGATTTCCGCGAGGTGAAATCCACGGCGCATTTGCCCTACGAAGTTCTGGTGTCGGGCAATAAAGTGTATGCGCTGTATGCCCGTTTCCGCATCGCGATGAGCTTTCCCGATTTGAGCATGATGGGTAAAAACAGCTTTATGAATATCATGGATTCGCCCGAAGCTATCCGCAAGGCTTTGGAGCGAGCCGTTAAAAAATAATAGGGATTTGTATGTCTACTGAATTGATGGCCGCAGCCCAAGCGGGTGACTTGGCAAGTGTGAAGCATTTGCTTGCCTCCGGAGCCAATGTGAATTTCTGCGATGAACTTGGCTGGACGCCGCTGATGAAGGCTTGTTATAACGCCGAACTCAAACGTGGTTTTGCCGAGGTAGTGCAGGCATTAATAGAAGCTGGCGCCAACCTCGAAGCCCCCATCGGATATGGTGTGCGGCCACTTATGCTGGCAGCGGGTTACGGCGAAGCGGCGGTGGTCGAAGCTTTGCTGCAGGCCGGCGCAAATGTGCTGGCGCAGAATGAAGGCGGCTATACCGCGCTGATGATGGTGAAGCAAAAACATTATGTGGATGTGGTAAATCTGCTGCACGAAGCTGAGCAAATGGCGGGAATTGGTGAGGGGAGTTGCGCCAGTAAAAACGCTCCCGGATCAAACGTTATTACTTTTATGAAGCGCCCTGCTTGATGCTCAAAGCAAGGAAAACTGGAATCCTCTATGCCCTATTATATTTACAGTATCACCGAGCGCCCAATCAAAATGCTGAAAAAAATTGAGCAGCATGACAGTTATCGGGATGCTTCCGCCCGCGTTAAACAATTGCGCGCCACAATGGATGAGAGTTCGCATGCAATTATCAAGATGATGCATGCCGAAAATGAATTGCATGCGGAAGATTTACTGAACGAGGTGCGCGAGCCTGCACCTGTGTTGGGGGATGATTAAGGGCACCTCTAAAAATTAAATTTACTTCGCGATGCTGCGTTGCTCACAAAAAATTACTCCTTACATATCATGCATATGCTGCGTCCTAATTTTTTGCTCGCGCCTTGCCTGGCTTCGAAAATTGAATTTTTATAGGCGCCCTAGAGGAGCCCTTAAAACTTGGCTTCAGCAGTAGCGTGATGTTTTTCAATTACTCGGTCGATAAATTCGCGCAGAAAACCTTCAGTTTGAGCACTGTGAAAACGGTCGATTTCCACGCCGTGGCTGTAGGCGATGACCGTGGGAAAGCCGCGTACCTTGTGGCGTCCGGCTATTTTCATGTTTTCATCGGCATCCACGATGCCCAGCAGGAATTTGCCATCATAAACGAACACCATCTTGTGCAATAAAGGTGCCAGAACGCGGCATGGCGCGCACCACTCCGCACTGATATCCACGAGTACGGGTATCTCATTAGAGCGCGCCACTACCCGCTCGTCAAAATCAGCTTCTTCTACATTATAAGAAAAGTCAGTCATAAATCAGTCAAGGTTAATATATTGAAGGGTGCCTCTAAAAATTTAATTTTCGAAGCGAGGCAAGGCGCGAACAAAAAATTAGGACGCAGCATATACATAATATGTAAGGAGTAATTTTTTGTGGGCAACGCTGCATCGCGAAGTAAATTTAATTTTTAGAGGTGCCCTTAGACGCAGCCGGTTGGTTTGGGCATACCACCGTATTTGGTGATGGGTTTCATCGGGCCGGTCATCCACAGATCAAATAACTCTTTTTGATCCTCTTCGATATGTTTGGCGAATTTGCGAATAGGCGGGACTGAGCCGAATTGTTCGAAATAATCGCGGGCTTTAGTGATGTGCTCCCACTTTTTGTCGTTTAGTTCGTAGCCATCTGCTTCGGCCATTGCCCGGCCAATTTCAGGTGTCCAATCACTCATGTCAACAAGATAGCCGTCGCCATCACGATTTGGAATTTGCATAATGAATACCCCTTATTGGAAACTGTTAGTGTACGCAATTAGAAATTACTTGAGTAGATTAGTCAATCACCCGAAAGGATGGGTATGTACTCCGGGGTATTGCATGAATGAACCGTGGAAGCTTTGCCACCAAAAAGTTGAGATCGGGATGTATCATTCGATAATCGCTTAAATGCAATTTATCATCGGGAAAATTCAACTGGGAAGATGAACGCAAGACTCAATCGCCAAAATTTGGGCAAAGTTGTCTCGGTTCGCGGAAGTGTGGTGGATATCCGCTTCGAGCAATATTTGCCGCCGATTTATTCTCTGCTGTATGCGGGAAAGGAGCGGCATATTGCCATCGAAGTATTGGCGCAGCTCAATGCGCATCTGGTGCGTGGAATTGCGCTGACACCAACACAGGGACTGGCGCGCGGTATGCCTGTGGAAGACAGCGGCGGGCCGCTCCAGGCGCCGGTGGGCAAACAAATTTTGTCGCGCATGTTTGATGTTTTTGGTAATGCGATTGATCGCCTGCCAGCGCCTGCGGACATTGAGTGGCGCAGTGTGCATCGGGCTCCACCGCCTCTGGCGCGGCGCTCTACCCAATCCGAGGTTTTTGAAACCGGCATCAAGGTTATTGATGTGCTGGCTCCTCTGGAGCGCGGCGGCAAGGCGGGTTTGTTTGGCGGCGCAGGCGTGGGCAAAACCGTGTTGCTTACCGAGATGATCCACAATATGGTCGGGCATCATGAGGGGGTGAGCATCTTTTGTGGAATTGGCGAACGCTGCCGCGAGGGAGAGGAGCTGTACCGCGATATGAAAACGGCCGGCGTGCTGCCCAATATGGTGATGGTTTTCGGTCAGATGAATGAACCGCCGGGTAGTCGTTTTCGGGTGGGGCATGCCGCGCTGACCATGGCTGAATATTTTCGCGATGATGAGCATCGCGATGTGTTGCTGCTGATGGATAATATTTTTCGATTTATTCAGGCAGGTTCCGAGATTTCCGGATTGATGGGGCAGATGCCTTCGCGTCTGGGATATCAGCCAACCATGGGCACCGAGTTGTCGGGCTTAGAAGAGCGCATTGCCAACACCGATTCGGGCGCAATCACTTCGATTCAAGCCGTCTATGTGCCCGCCGACGACTTTACCGACCCCGCTGCCGTGCATACTTTTTCGCATCTGTCGGCCTCCATCGTGTTGTCGCGTAAGCGCGCCAGCGAGGGACTCTATCCGGCTGTCGATCTGTTGCAGTCCAGTTCGAAAATGGCGACACCGGGCATTGTCGGAGAGCGCCACTATCTTCTGGCGCAGGAAATTCGCAGCACACTTGCGCAATATGAAGATTTGAAAGATATTATCGCCATGCTGGGACTGGAACAATTATCGGTAGCAGATCGTGCCGTGGTTGCGCGTGCCAGACGCTTGGAACGTTTTCTTACCCAGCCATTTTTTACGACCGAACAGTTCAGCGGCATTAAAGGAAAATTGGTTAGTCTAAAGGACTCGCTGGACGGTTGTGAACGTATCTTGCGCGATGAATTTAAAGATATTCCGGAGAGGGCGCTGTATATGATCGGGGCAATTGATGAGGTTCAAGTATGAAACTCAAAGTGCTGTTGCCGTATCAAATTTTTACCGAAATTGACGCGGTAAAACGTATCGTGGCGGAAACACCGCAAGGCTCATTTGGTCTGTTGCCGCAGCGGCTTGATTGCGTGGCGGTGCTGACAGCGGGCATTCTGACTTATGAAACCGAATCCGGGGGCGAGGTGTATTTGGCTGTCGATGAAGGAGTACTGATTAAGGCCGGGACTCAAGTGTTGGTGTCGGTGCGTAACGCAATCGGAGGGATGAGTCTGGGACAGCTTCGCGAAGCTGTTGAGCAGGAGTTTGTTAATCTCGACGAGGGTGAAAAACAAGTGCGTGCAGTGCTGGCAAAATTGGAGAGCGGTTTTGTCCGTCGCTTTGCGGAGCTGCATCGTGGCTGAGGCGGGCGGGCAACATAAACATGGCGCGACTTTTGTGCGTCAAGTGGGGGTGAAAGAAACGCGCAAGCTCAAGGCGCAACGCAGAGTCACGCAGACCGTCTGGTCCGGTTTGGGAATGATGGGCCTGGTAGGCTGGTCGGTGGCGGTGCCGACTGTGTTGGGCGCGGCGCTGGGTATCTGGCTGGATAAACATTATCCGGGCGTTCACTCATGGACGCTTACCCTGTTGATTATTGGATTGTTTATAGGCTGCTTAAATGCCTGGCATTGGGTGGCTAAAGAAGACCGTGCCATGCAAAAAGAGTGCGAGGGAAACGATGAATGATCTCATGCAATTTGCCTTGGCTTTATTGACCGGGCTGCTGCTGGGAGGGGTGTTTTTCGGCGGCCTATGGTGGACAGTGCAACAAGGCCTTGCTTCGCCCAGACCGGCATTATGGTTCGGGTTTAGTTTTATCGTGCGCACCAGCATTGTGTTGTACGGATTTTATTGGGTTGGGGCAAGTAACTGGCAGCACCTGTTATTGTGTTTGTTAGGATTCATGAGCGCACGCTTTATGATTGTCCGGCTGACCGCACCGACGCCGTCAGAGGAGGCAAACCATGCACCTTAGTTCCGACGAATTGGTTTTGTGGCAACACGGATTTTTCAAGCTCAATGCCACTATTCTGACTACCTGGGTGTTGATGTTTATTTTGGTCGCGGGCGCCAAACTCATTACGCGCAATCTCGGCGATGAAATCCATATTTCGCGCTGGCAGAGCCTGCTGGAAATCATAGTGAGCACAATTCGTAAACAGATCGAAGAAGTTGGCTTGCCGCATGCGGATAAATATCAGCCATTTTTGGGTACGTTGTTTTTGTTTATTGCTCTGTCCAATTTGTGTACTATTTTTCCCGTCTATGAACCGCCAACAGGATCGCTTTCCACCACCGCTGCACTCTCCCTGTGCGTATTTATTGCAGTGCCGCTGTTTGGCATTGCGGAAAGCGGCTGGCGGGCTTTTCTTCAGTCCTATCTGAAGCCGACCGTCATCATGCTGCCTTTCAATATTGTCGGCGAGCTGTCGCGCACACTGGCACTGGCGATTCGCCTGTTCGGCAACATGATGAGCGGTGCCATGATCATCGCCATCCTGCTGGTGGTCACCCCGTTTATTTTTCCGGTTGTAATGACCCTGCTCGGTCTGCTTACCGGCATGGTGCAGGCTTACATATTTACCATTCTTGCGACGGTCTATATTGCGGCTGCCACGCGCGCTCGGCAGGAATTGGAAGATTAAAATAATCAATTAAATCAAGGAGTTATAATGGAAAGCATGACACTCATTGCAATTGCATCAATCATTACCGCCGGACTCACCATCGCTATCGGAGGGATAGGCCCGGCGCTTGGCGAGGGGAAAGCAGTCGCCACCGCGCTGAGCTCGTTGGCGCAACAGCCGGATGCCGCGGTGACCATCACCCGCACCTTGTTTGTGGGCTTGGCGATGATTGAGTCCATCGCGATTTACTGTTTCGTAGTGTCGATGATTCTGATTTTTGCGAACCCGTTTTGGAATCATGTCATCGCTCAGGTCGCCGGCAAATAATCATGTTAATCGACTGGTTCACGGTCATCGCGCAAGCGGCTAATTTCCTCATTCTGGTGTGGTTGCTAAAACGTTTTCTGTACCGCCCTATTCTAAATGCCATCGATGCGCGCGAGCGTCGTATCGCCGCGGAATTGGCGGATGCCGATGCGCAAAAAACCGAAGCGCAACGCGAGCGCGAAGAATTTCAAAACAAGAATGCCGAATTTGATCGGCAACATACTGCATTGATCAATAAAATCACCGTGGAGGCGGACAGCGAGCGCCAGCGGCTGTTTGCTGCGGCGCACACTGAGGCGGAAAATTTACGCATCAGGCAACACAATAAGTTGCATGATGATTATCAAAATTTGCGCGAAGAAATTGCACGCCGCACCCGTGCCGAAGTAATGAGCATCGCGGGCAAGACGCTGACTGATTTGGCAGAAGCGAATCTCGAAGCGCAAATTATCGCGGTATTTATGCGGCGCCTGCATGAGCTCGATGCGGCTGAAAAAGATCAATTAGTTTTAGCACAGCGGACATCGGCGGATGCGGTGCTGGTGCGCAGCGCATTTGAGCTATCAGAGCAGCAGCGTGCCGAAATTGTAAATGCCATTCGTGAAGTATTTGGCATGGAATTGCAAGTTCAATTCGAGCAGTCGGCGGCGCTGATTGGCGGTATTGAACTGGTGTTGCAAGGCCGGAAAATCGCCTGGAGTGTTGCCGATTATCTGGCTGCGCTGGACAAGAATATTAGCGATCTGATGAAAACAGAATTAGTGCCCAAATGAATACCCCGGAGCACAGTTTGAACGATGTAGTAGCGCACAGCTTTGCCAGCATTACTCATGCGCGTGAAACTTTTGCGCCGCAGCTTGTGTCGCGTGAGATTGGTACGGTTATGAGTCTGTCAACGGGTATCGCACGGGTGTCCGGCTTGCCCGGCGTGTGTTTTGAGGAGGTGGTAAAGTTTCCCGGTGATTTGTACGGGATCGCCTTTAACGTGGATGCGGATGAAATCGGTGTCGTGTTGCTTGGAGATTACTGGCAGTTGCAGGCGGGTGATCAGGTGGAACGCCGGGGGCATGTAATGGATGTTCCGGTGGGCGAGGGTTTGATCGGGCGTGTGGTGAATCCCCTGGGGCGTCCGCTGGACAATAAAGGGCCGGTGATTTCCCGTAAGCGTTTGCCGATTGAGCGTCCGGCAACGCCAATTATGGATCGGTCACCGGTTACCGTGCCATTGCAGACCGGCATTAAAGTAATTGATGCGCTTGTTCCTGTCGGGCGCGGTCAGCGCGAATTGATTCTCGGCGACCGTCAGACCGGCAAGACGGCGATTGCGATAGATACCATTCTCAATCAGCGCGATAAAAATGTGCTGTGCGTCTATTGCGCCATCGGTCAGCGCGCTTCCTCGGTGGCCAAAGCCGTCGCCGATTTGCGTGAAAACGGCGCCCTGGAATACACCGTAGTCGTGGTAACCGAGGGTAACGATCCGCCCGGACTTTCATATATCGCGCCCTATGCCGCAACCAGCATTGCCGAATATTTTATGGAAGCGGGGCGCGATGTGCTGATCGTGTATGACGATCTTACGCACCACGCGCGGGCCTACCGCGAGCTGTCGCTTTTATTGCGCCGCCCGCCCGGTCGCGAAGCCTATCCCGGCGATATTTTTTACATCCATTCGCGTTTGCTGGAGCGTGCCACCCGTTTGCGCGCCGACCTTGGCGGCGGCTCGCTCACGGCACTGCCGATTATCGAGACAGAGGCGCAGAATATTTCCGCCTATATTCCCACCAATCTGATTTCTATTACTGACGGACAAATTTTCCTTTCACCCAAATTATTTGCGCTGGGCATCTTGCCTGCCGTCGATGTCGGCAAATCTGTTTCACGGGTCGGCGGCAAAGCGCAATTGGCGGCCTATCGTGCGGTTGCGGGCGATCTCAAACTTGCCTATGCACAGTTTGAAGAGCTGGAAACTTTTGCACGTTTTGGCACGCGAATTGATGAAAGTACCCGCAAAATTATCGAACACGGCCAGCGCATCCGCACCTGTTTAAAGCAGCCGGAATTTGAGCCGCTCACCATTGCCGAACAAATCGTAATACTGCTGGCTTTAACGGCGAAATATTTTGATAACGTGCCGCTGGAACGCATGCGCGAGGCCGAATTGGCCTTGCGCAACGCGGCAGCAGATCTGTCGCCGGAAATCGTGCTGCGCTTGATCAAGGACGATAAGTTGAGTGAGCAGGACCGCACCGGTGTTTTGCAGATGGCCAGTGACACGCTCGCCTCTTACCAAAAAACCACATGAGCGAAACCTCTGAAAGTTTGCGCCGCAAGATCGATGGGGCTGCCGAACTGGAGTCGGTCGTGCGCACCATGAAAGCATTGGCAGCCGCAAGCATCACCCAATATGAGCGTGCGGTGCATTCGCTGGATGAGTATTACCGGACGGTTGAATTGGGTTTGCTTGCCTGGTTACACCAGTCCGGCACGGTACTCAATTTTGGGGAAGCCGCGCAGTTGCATGGCAGCGAAATAGGCGCGGTGGTGTTCGGTTCCGATCAGGGATTGGTCGGGCAATTCAATGAGGTGTTGGCAGATTTTGTGATCAGTTCACTGTCTGAGACGTCGGGAAATAAAAACATTATGGCCGTCGGAGAACGGGTACAGGGGCATCTGGGCGATGCAGCCCTGCCGGTCACCGGCACTTTTCAAGTGCCTAATTCCATTACCGCCGTCACCGCACTGGTTGGAAGCATCCTCATGGAAATTGAGGCTCAGCGTGAGCGGGGTCAAATTGCCGAGGTGTTTTTATTTCACAATCGTCCTAAACCCGGCGGCCTCTGCCAACCCGTCATGCAACGCCTATTACCCTTGGACTCGGAGTGGCGCCACGGGTTGACCGCACTTCCCTGGCCGACCAATAATTTGCCCGAAGTGATAAGCGACAGCCCGGCAACTTTGCAGGCATTGATCCGTGAATATTTGTTTATCTCATTATTTCGCGCCTGTGCTGAATCGCTCGCAAGCGAAAATGCCAGCCGCCTGGCCGCAATGCAGCGTGCCGAAAAAAATATTGAGGAGTTGCTGGAAGACTATAAACAAGACTTTCATCGCCAGCGTCAAAGCACGATAGATGAAGAGCTGTTTGATGTTATTGCGGGGTTTGAGGCACTGAGCTCTGAAAATAAAATATCAATATAAACAATATGTTGTATTTTTCAGCAAAAAATTAATGAACCTTGACGCCGTAGGGATTATGCCCCGTCAAAACGGATACAAAACGATCACTCAACTTGCCCCGAGGTAAACTTTTCGTTAAAGTGGCCCACATGCCCAGAAATATATTTCCCCAATTACTGTTAGTTTTCGCTCTGCTGTTCGCACAGTTTGGCGGATTAGCGCATGGCATCGAGCACACGCTGGCGGAGCAATCTCAAGACCAGTCGCTAGCGCAGGATAAGTTGTGCGAGCTGTGCGCCAGTTACGCGCAACTGGGCAGCGCATTAGGCAGTACACCGATTCACTGTGCATTCCTTGTACAATATTTTGCCTTGGAAGCGGCTCCCGCTTCTGTCTTTTACTCCGTCGCGTTCAGCGCCTTTGCCGCTCGCGCTCCCCCTCTAATCTCCTGATTTAATTTCGATTCTCGCACCGTGTGGTGCGAGTTTTTGTTATTCCAATTTTAGGAGAAATAAATGCTTAAAGAGCTTTCTATAAGCACGCTCATTGCAGCGTTGCTGTTTCAATCCGCCTCTGCATCGGCGGAAAATTCAGGCACTACCGACAACGCTTTTAACCCCGCTTTTTCGCTTATTTTGTCTGGCACTTATGGCCGCCTGCAACAGGACGCCGCTACTCCCGTCACCGGCTTTGCCATGAATCCCAATCCGGGCCACGAACAAGGATTTAACTTGGGCGAATCCGAGATGGGCATCTCCGCCAATATCGACCCTGAATATCGCGGTGTCGCCACCTTGGCACTCGACCCGGCAGGTGGTATCAGTGTGGAAAATGCGTTCGTGCAAACCACGGCATTAGGCGACGGGCTCAATTTCAAGTTTGGCCGCTTTTTCTCCGGCTTGGGATATCTCAACGAACAGCATGCGCATGCCTGGGACTTTGTCGATCAACCGCTGGTCTATGCCTCATTGTGGGAGAACCAGTTGGGGGAAGACGGAGTGCAACTGAAATGGCTTGCGCCCACGGACATGTTCATTGAACTGGGTGGCGAGATGGGGCGCGGTCGCGGCTTCCCCGGTACGGATACAGTGCGGAATGGCAATGGTGCGAGTGTGTTATTTGCCCATATCGGTGATGACATTGGTATCGAACAGAGTTGGCGTTTGGGCGTTTCTGCGCATCAGACTCGACGCGTTGATGCAGAAAGCGTGGACGTACCTGACCTGAGCGGTAATGCAGTCACTAATTTGTTCTCGGGTGACAGCCAAACAACCGGTCTGGATTTTGTATGGAAATACGCAGCCAATGGCAATGTAAAAAACAGCTATGTGAAGTTGCAAGGTGAATACTTTCGGCGCAAGGAAAGCGGCTTACTGACTTTCGATACCTCGGGCGTAAATATTTCCGACACATTTTCCGTCGTTCAAAGCGGCTTCTACCTGCAGAGTGTGTATCAATTCGTACCCCGCTGGAGAGTCGGCGCACGTTATGACCGCCTCGACGCGGGTGTCGCCAAAGTGGGTGCGCTGAATACGGGCAACGTCATCAGCGACTACGCCTTTAATCCGACACGCACCTCTGTGATGCTGGACTACAGCCCAAGTGAGTTCTCACGTTTGCGCGTGCAAGTGGCGAACGACCAGTCGCGCCAAGGACTGAAAGACAATCAGTTGTTTGTACAGTACATCATGAGTCTGGGCGCACATGGCGCGCACCATTATTGACATGAAGTGCGCAGATACATCTGCGCCTTTTAAAAACGGCGTCATGCCGCCGTACTTCAAATAATTGCCGTACCCAAATATTTTAAGGAATTACTATGCAAAAAATTCTCTCCGTATTTATTTTTTTGTTGCTCGGAAACAACGTCCATGCCGCACTCAATGTGTTTGCCTGCGAGCCGGAATGGGCGGCGTTGACGCAAGAATTGACAGGCGATAAAGCCGGCATCTACACCGCCACGGCTGCCTTACAAGACCCGCACCGGGTAGAAGCGCGACCCAGCCTTATCGCCAAAGCACGGCGGGCAAATCTCGTCGTCTGCACCGGCGCCGAACTGGAAGTGGCATGGTTGCCCGTGGTGTTGCGTGAGTCCGGAAACGCCGCGACACAACCCGGCGGCGATGGATATTTTGAGGCCGCCGATTTCGTTATGATGCTTGAAGTGCCGACCCGTTTGGATCGGGGCGATGGCGATGTGCATGCACATGGCAATCCGCACATCCAGACCGATCCGCGTAACTTTCTAGCTATTGCAGAGGCTTTATCAAAACGCTTGGTACAACTAGACCCTGACAATGCAGCGTACTACCGGCAACGTCTTGTTTCATTTGATCAACAATGGCGTGTCGCGATTGCCAAGTGGGAAGCTCAGGCAGCGCCGCTCAGGGGTGTTTCCGTTGTAGTGCAACACCAGGGTTTTCCCTACCTGAATAACTGGCTGGGACTAAACCAGGTAATTGCCCTGGAACCCAAGCCGGGCATGGAACCCAGCGCAGCTTATCTGAGCCGCGTGCTAAGCCGTTTACAACAGCTTCCGGCAAAGATGGTTATACGAGCCGCCTATCAGGATGGGCGTCCCTCGGAATGGATTGCCGAACGCGCGCATATTTCCGCCGTGATGCTGCCATTTACCGTGGGCGGTACGCCGCAGTCGGGCAATTTATTTGCACTGTTTGATGACACGGTTTCCAGATTATTGAACGGGGTGAAGGATATTCACCAAAGTGGCAAATAATGATGCTGACGCAGCGACAAGGATAAATATGGACGCGATCGATCTTGGTATTCTCATTCCCGCATTCATTGCCGGACTTCTGGTACTTGCAACCCACATCCCGCTCGGTATGAAAGTGTTGGCGCGCGGTGTGATCTTTGCCGATCTCGCCGTGGCACAGATTGCCGGTCTGGGGGTGATCATTGCCGGGCTACTGGATCTAACCGAACAGCCGCTATTGGTGCAGCTTATCGCCGCTGCCAGTGCTTTATGCGGTGCTGCGCTGTTGGCGTGGATTGAACACCGCTTCGCGGAAGTGAAAGAAGCCTGTATCGGCTTGACCTTTGTGCTTGCCGCCAGTGGCGGGATTTTGCTGATGAGTCACGACGTGCATGCCGGCGAACACCTCAAAGATTTACTGGTCGGACAGATACTCTGGGTAAATACTGCCCAACTTATCACCACCGCGATCTTGAGCGGCGCAATATTACTGGTGTGGCGCTGGCAGCACGCTCGACTCGGTAGCTTGGGCTTTTACACGCTATTCGCTTTGGCAGTCACTGCCTCGGTACAGTTGGTCGGCGTGTATCTGGTGTTTGCCAGCCTTATCGTACCGGCCCTCGCCACCTGGCGAAATCGGCACTGGCGTATGGAGATTGCCTTTGGCATCGGCATCGCGGGTTATACAACCGGGCTGTTGCTATCGGCCTGGTTTGATTTGCCGAGCGGTGCAACCGTGGTGTGGGCAATGGCGGGAGTGGGTGTTCTTGCTGCATGGTTGCAAAACATTATGCAGCCACGCTCCACGTAGGTGCTTGCCGCCCAAGGATTGCTCAATATTTCATTGCAACTTATTGATTTAATTAATTTAATTAATTTATTTTGCGATTGCATTTTCTGAATTCAGTGATCCTCATGCTCTCCATGACCGTGTTCATCCTGAACAAGACCCGGTGGTTCGCGCCAGCGCACGGTGCGCGTCATCGGTTCCGGTTGCAAGGTGATGTGATGAATATCAAATTTTTCACTTAAAAGCGCGTGACTGGCTTCCAGCACACTTTCCCATTGCACGATGTTTTTTACCACTAAATGCGCGGAGAGCAGAGTCTCGCCCGCCTTAACCTGCCAGATGTGCAAGTCATGCACCGAAGCCACGCCGGGCACAGCAGCCAGCGCCTGTCCCACTTCATTCGGCGCAATGTCGAGTGGTACGCCCTCCATCAGCCCGTGCAATGCTTCGCGCAGCAGGCGCAAACTGGAAAACAGAATTAGCGCACCTATCGCCAGCGAGAGCAGCGGATCGATCGGTGTCCAGCCGGTGAAGGCGATGACAAGACCGGCCAGCAATGCCGCAACAGAACCCAGCAAATCGCCCATCACATGCAGCATGGCGGCGCGCGTATTGATGTTTTTTTCTCCCCGCGAGAGCAACCAGGCAACCAGCAGATTAATTACCAAGCCGATGGCGGCGGTGATAGCAACCGCCTCACCCGTCACCGGATGCGGTGCTTGCAAACGCTCAATTGCGGAAATGCCCAGCCAAATAACTAACGCCAGCAAACCCAGGCTATTCATGAGCGCCGCAATAAATTCAGCGCGGCCCAGGCCGTAGCTGTGGCGTAACGATGCCGGGCGGCGTGCCAGCCACGCTGCGCCCGCCGCCAGTGCCAGCGCGGCCGCATCGTTGATCATGTGCCCGGCATCCGCCACCAGCGCCAGTGAACCCGCCCACAGTCCAACACCCGCTTCGATAGCGGCGAAACTCAGGGTGAGCAGGATTGCCCACATCAGTGTGTTGCCGGTGCTTGTGTGTTGGTGATCGTGACCCATTGTTTATCCTTGATTTTCAGAGGCGTCCTGAAGTAAATCGTGCGGCGATCCAGGTAATTCCCACTGCCATTGCGATCAGGGCAAAGGCGATGCCGATCTGGTTAAGCAGCCCGGGTGCAAGCAGTAGCAAGCAACCCAACTCCAGCATCATTACACCCGACATGAGCTTGAGCAACCTGCCTTCGCGTTCGGTGAGTTTGCGGGCACCCAGACTGCGGGCAAAGACAAAGACGATCAGCGTCAGTGGCAGCACGTAGATCACGTTGTAGGCAGCAAGATAGCCATAGCGTGCGGCGGGAGTGAGATCGGCCAGCGTCAGCAGCCGCGTATAAACCATGGGGAAACCCGCGGTACACAGCAGTTCATAAAAATTGGCGGAAATCGCCAAAAAGACTGTCGCGGCGAACATCGCCGTCATATTTCCGGCGCCAAGGATGGCGCGGGCGCGACGAAAGATATCGGGCTTTTTTGATTCCGGGATAGACAGCGTCATGCCTTTTTCGAACATGAAAAAATCTTTCATGTTCAGTGCACCTACAAACACCGCCAGCGCGCCCGCAGCCAAAGTCACCCAGGCAAGATGACCAAACAATTGGAATACGTTGAGCCAGGCCGACATGAAAGCGAAATACATCAGTCCGGAAGTCAGCACAAAAATGCCGCCGATAACCAGCATGCGCGTTCTGTTTTTCTGGTGCGCCATCATGGAGAGCAGGAACAGCAGCACAAAAAAGGCGCAGGGATTAAACGCATCCAATCCCGCCAGAATCAGCGTGAGTGCGGGCAGTGACAGGCTGGCTGGATCAATGGCGCCAAGCAGTGGCAAGTGAATAGACTCTGCAGGAGTGGCCTCCGGCGTATTACCGCCCAAGGCACGCTCACGGCAAACATCAAGGCGCTTGCGCAGCATTGTGCCGGTGGTGGCATCGCTTTCCCAACCGACATGCATCTCGCCGCAAAACAACCACGCCGGAACCGAAGCTGCTTTTTCGCCAAGTTGCTGCGCCATGGTCTGGTACAGGCGGACATTTTCAGCATTGCGCGAGAGTTCCAGCGCATGCAGCTTGACCCATGGCCGCGCCTTGGGGATATCGTCAACGTAGGGATGCGCCTCGGTGCAGTGCGGGCAGGTCTGCGACCAGAAAAAATACAGCTGCACTTCCGGCTGGCCACTGGCGTCCAGCTTCACCCAAGCGTCATCAGCGCGGGCGGTTAGCGAAAACAGCAGCAGGAGAGCGGCTATGAAATTGAAAACGCGGGCAAGCATGTCTCACTTATCCTGTATCTGCGGGCTCAGTCGAAGCTCAATCATGCTTGCCTCACTTGGAAAACAGCTGCCACCAGCGGCGGCGACTGTTTGGCACCGGCGCATCCAGCGAAATGAGCGGTGGCGGAGTGGTACTGAATATCCAGCCCGGTGGTGAGGGCGCTGCGCCGTTGCTGCATGAGGAGCCGATATGGTTGGGATCGTACACCTTGACCAGCGTTGGCTGTTCGGCATCATCGGCATACACAATGCCGCAATAGGTTTCGGGGTGCTCCGCGCGCAGTAGCGCATCCAGCGCCACAATCCGCTCCGCCAGCGCTGTTCCCTGTAGCGGCGTTTCCGGCACCGGCTCGCCCAGCTGATACACATACCACGTGCCGGGCTTCAGCTTCTCCCACAAGGCATCAAGTTGATGCCAGTGCAACATGCCCTGGAAGCTTCCTTTAAGCCGCGCCTGAAAATCGTTTGCCGCATCACTCATGTTGCGTTTCCTTTTGTCGGCTGCCTATGCAGAGGGTTTGCTTGCCGTGATTAAAAATATCGTGAATTCGCGTGTTCCCTGACCTGACACCTCTTTGCTGATGGCGGACGCCGTGGTGGCGCGGACCTCCCCAAAGCCGCTTACATGCAACAGTTGCGTCAATTTGTTCCGGTCGAAGCCGAAGTGGAATACGCCGGTATTGTCACTGTGAAACGAGCCGTCCTCAGTGTCCAGATCGGCAAAAGCCACCTGCCCGCCGGGATGCAGTAAATCGAACCATTCGCTGAATAACGCTGCGGTGTCCGGCACATGATGCAGCGTCATACTGCTGACGATCAGGTGATAGCTTCCGCCCGGTCGCTCACCACTGGCAAAATCAATAAGTTGTGCCTGTACATTGGTTAGCCCCAGTGTCTCAATCTTGTTGCGCAACACCGCCAGCATGCCCTGCGAGCTGTCCACGCCGGTGAGCGACTTCACCAGCGGCAGCAATTTCAACCCGAGCAATCCCGTACCGCAACCAAAGTCCATCACCTCCATCTCAGACGTGAGTTTTATCTCCCGCAAAATCGCCGCTGCCGCATCGCCGGCCATTTTTACTTTGCCGGGATGCTCATCCCACAGTGCGGCATCGGCATCAAAGTTTTTAGCTTCGGTCTGTTTCCTGGTCATTTAATTGGCACCTTTGATTTGTATCGCACAAAGCGTTAAGCGGCAAAAGTATACTTTATGTAGAAAGGGCGGAGAGTCTATCAAGCGAAAAATGAGCTTTCCGCGAAAAATCGTCTTCCAAAGGTGACGTAAAAATAACGAAACTTTTGAAAGGAAGGATGATGAGGAAGATCCCGAAGCAGGAATACACGACGGAATTTTGCATCAAATGAAAATGGGCACTAATAATCTAGTGCCCACAGTCATACATGATTGGTGCGCTCGGCGGGATTCGAACCCACCACCCCAGCCTTCGGAGAGCCGAAAATCAATGCGCATGTACAGCGATTTCTAGCGTGAGTATTTGGCGTAAATCTGTACAGTATCAATAAAACAATAGGTTATAAATTTCGGCATAAAGTAAAAATGTGACACATCATGCCGTATAAAAACTATTATTTTCTCAAATGTCACATTTTGACCGCAAAAACTAGCCTCGCGAATTTGAGTAATGCTACCCTAACTAAGCTAACTGAAAGAGTAAAAAATTAAATACAGAATTTAAAAAGTAAAAAAATAGAGGTAGAACATTGCAGTTAGCAAGCAGAGATCACCAAAATGCTTGCAACTACAAAAAACATAAACTACTATCGATCTAGCGACTGCTTAACATTCAGTCGAAACTAACACGCTCAGCTTCTTCGGTTGAGTGACACGCAGGCATAATCGCCTCCAAACAAGTCGTTGCGAAAAACTCGTGACGCACCCCCTAGGGACAAAAACGCTCAAAATTTTGATGCGTAACTCCGCAATTCTTAAACCAAAAAGTCTAAAAACTTAACCCACATCGGGTATTTATCCATCGCAATAACTCTGCGAGCCATTCGTCCATTCTGGACCAAACCGACCGCTTTACTTTGCGATCTGCTTTTACAGTAGATCACCCTACTCCTTGCGGCAGGAGAATTTTTCTCATTTCGCTAGGAAATATTATGACTATTTTTTCACCTGTTTCACTCTATATTTGTGGCGATACTAAAACCTCATCCTTCAAAAAGCTTGAGTCCTTGCTTTCCCCGCAAGAGCAATCGACACTTAGGGCGTTAACTCATGTTTTACGCGCGCCAATTGATGCGCCTCGGATCGCTGATGTTTTACTCGGGGCAAGCCAGTGCATCGATGCGTTTGGAAAAACACTTATCGCCCCGACTGCAGAATTCAATAAGTTACTTTCAGATATTGAGCATCTATCCAAATTAGCTCTTTCAACTATTTCAGCGAATTCTGATCATGAGTTAGATCAACCACTTCAAAGAAGACTTTTAAAATATGCAGCTTGGGCTATCTGTATGAGGCTTGCAAAAAAAACCGTCGACAAGATATTTCTTGAAGCTATAGGGATGGAAATAGCGCTTTCATTTGCCAGCGGTAAAGTTTTTCCTAATGGGTATGGAAACGATCTGCGGCGTGCTTTAGACAACGAACCTCTATTCCGTGGTTCAGATTTTCAAAAAACAACTACTTCCGATCTTTTTGTTTTTAGCAAACACTTTAATAAGGGCTTACGCAACGCGCGTCTTTTGTTTGAAGATGTCACATCACATAACAACTTGTTTGAGACCATCCCTAAAGAAACTTTTGAAACTAAAGCGACACAGTATTTATTACGCAATCAAACTTACGCACCGCCTAATCACCGTCGCGCTGTCCTCGACTTTCGCTGCCAAAGCAAACATCAAGTTATTCAATCTGCTCAAGAGTTACGAAGCAAAGCCACTTGCGATGACGAAACAGCTATCGTTGTAATTTTGGCTTTCATCGCTGGCATTTCACCTGAGCTTATTTTGCAAATGCCCCTCGCGATGCATGCGCAAGATGATTGGTTAATGACAATAGACATAGACACAGGAATCATTAAAACTAATATTGATCCTCTCTTTCCTAAGTCAGCCACCCCCAGCTCAATTGGTTCGGCATCGCATCATCCTGCAAATAAAATTATCGTCAAACCCATACCTGCATTCCTGCAGGCTGCTCTTATTGAGAAATTAAGCAGCACACCGAGCGCCAAGGTAATGGGGGATATATTTACTGCCGCCAATACCTCTGGAAAGCTTTTAACTTCAGGGTTCATTGCTTCGCAAGGTATCGCTTCATCAGCAAGACGATTGCTAAATTCAGCGGCTCCTTTTGCTGTTCAACTCGGCATTAACAGACTAGTTGCGGCAATGATCACAAATGACTTCTCAATAATTCCTGGCTCTAAGCCCTACTACTCACTAGTTTCACGCGAAGAAATTTGGAGTAGTTGCTCTACACTTTTCGGTTCAATTGGTTGGGGATCGCCAACGCCACTTGAGGATGGATTGCCGATAGGATCATTGGTAGCTGCAACCCCAGTTGCGGTTGCAGCTCTTTTTGAATGGATGGGCCAAGAAGTGTCGAATTCGCTGCCCAGCAAGCGATATACCTTACTGTCTTTGATTGAGCACCACAATGTATTTTCAATGTATTGCTCCTCACTAACGATACTTTGCCTCGGAAGTCGTCAGGCAAAGCAACTAAGATTTTCCGCAAATGGACTTCATGAGGAAAGTGCATTTACCCCTGTATTCGATAAACGAACTGGTCAATTTCCAGGCGCACTACCAGTTCCTATTAATACTGTTCTATCTGAACAACTTGGATTTTGGCGAGCCCATTGTTCAGCACTTGATAACCGCCTTGAAAAAATTGGCCTTGATGAAAATACTTGGCTGAGAAACCATATTCGCCAAGTTATCAATTGCTCTAATGTGCATTTGTTTTTCGGTATCTCAACGAACGGAAAACCGTTCCCTCTTGGCTCTTCAGACTTAACGGAATGGTGGCCTAATCGGCTTCAGCTTAATGCCAATTTCTCTCGTTCGTTTTGGCAGCACCAACTACATCTATATGGCTTGAAAAGCTCAATCATCGACTTGTTCGTGCGCCACCAACTTATTGGAGCGGAATCACACACTTCCACCACCCATTTCGCGCTCACGAACTACTTCGGCGAAATCGTTCAAGCTCAAGAAAAAATTCTTTACGATATGAACATCACATCGCTCTCTGGCTTAGCCAAAAAATAGAGGATCAACATGGATATCCAAAAAAATTCAACCGCGCCTTTGAAATCTGAGTCACCCATTCGCGTTAAGCGGGACTTTGTAGGCAGAGCGCATTTTCGTACGTTGAATGCTGCCCCAGCAAGTGCTGCGAGATTTCAATCTTATCAAACTAAGCTTTTAAATGGGTCGTTAATTTTTAATACGCCATCATCTCGTTTCGCAGCGAGCTTAATTGCATTTGATGGCATTTCCACCATGCGTGATTTGACTGAGTCGCTGCAAAATGCAGACAACTTATATTTGTGGCACGAAAATATTTATCTCGAATTTAAAGGTGTTGATGGAAGAATAGACAGACGGCTTTTAAGTTATTTTACAAAGCGTGCGTGGTGCACTCCATTTCATCTACCGCTAAACGTTAGCGATACCATAGAGAAACTTGAGGATGCACTGAAATGCTTATATTCATCAGAAGCACCATCAGCAATTGACCAACTTTTCGCTGACGCTCAAGCTTATTTGTTAATTCATCTTCTAGGGCCACTTTTCGCTCATTGCACCAACATGATTCCACTCGCGGCCATTCCTCGAAGTGCTTTGGCTAGGCAAGAATCGAAAAAATCGCTTGCTACTTTCAATGATGATCAAAAAAACCATGTAGGTTTTGCTCATGCTCTTGATGGTTATTTTTTTCCAAGCGGCCGCGATCAAAACTCAATTCTCGTTGATCAAATTGTTGTCACTTGTCGTTGCAAAAATTCTGTTTCTGACGACCTGGATAAGTTTAGGATGCTCAAAGAGTGTTTAGCGCTCAGCACCAGGTCTGCAGAAGCAGGACAAACTTCCTGTCTGATTTTGGCATGGGTGATTGATTTGATTGAGTCAGGCACATTAACCAAGACAAACATTAGTCCAGCAACAATTCACAAATACGTATCATCCATTGCGTCAAAGCTATTTCAGAACTTTAAAAACATTGATGTTGAAGAAATTGATTCCGATGAGTTCTCACATCTGTACTCCGAAATTATTTTTTCGTCCAGTCCAGGGTCGCAGCAAACTGCCGCAGCAGCTTTAAGCTCTTGGCATAATTTTCTTCGAACTTGGTTTGCTGTTAGTCCGATCGTTAAAACGCTTTACGATGGAATTGAGCAAAGCTCTCCACGTGCAAACGTCCTTTGGCAGCATGAAGTTGATTTGATTACATCATCCATCGACATGGCTTCCGGTGATGAACGATTGCTAAATCAAATCAGTGTAAGTCATGCAATCGCATCAAATATTCGTATTCGAATTTCAGAGCTACTTAAGCTTCGTGTGCAGAACATTCGCATTGGGGACAGCGGTGTTGAAATTGAAATTTCGCCTTTACGTCGAGACGGAAAACTTAAATCCAGCTCGTCACGACGCGTCATATTGATTGAACAAGGAAATGCTGCGAACAAAATTTCAGACTGGGTAACAAAGCGAAAGTTTGAGGGTGCGCTTTCACAAGATTTATTATTTGGCGATCCATACAAGCCAAATAGTGGATACAAGCTTGGGCAGCTTGTCATTACATTAAATCAACTTCTCAAATCTGCGACTGGAGACACGACGGTCAGCTTTCACACTTATTCTCACACTTGGATTTCCAACGAAATCCGTAGTGCGATGTTATCGAGCTCTACAGTTGATATCAACCCCTTAGATCTAATTGCCGCTGACGCTGGACACGCCAGCTCACAGACGACTTTAGTGAATTATTTTCATCACTTCGAAGAGCCTCTCCGCCATTTTCTTGACGACGCAATTAAGCGTATTCACTTCACAGGAGCGATTGTTTCTCAGAATTCAGATTTGAGCGCAGATGCTTTTAGACAACGGTGTTTTCGTAATAAACAGAATCTGAGCAAACAACAATTTGGGTGGCAAGCAATACAAAACCACCAATATTCTGTGCTCGCACCAACTGCCTATGCGAATTTTAGTCTACGCTCGCTAGATTTTTTGCCAGTCACACTCAGTAGCAAAAGTCTCAAATTTCAGGATGTCCTACACATGCTCTCTGATCTGACTGATGGTAATTCAACAGCAGTTGTGAGTTGCAAGTGCGACCACAGTGAAGGAGTTGTACTTGCTGTCGCTTCATTCGCATGTAGCTTGCTTGAACAACTTGGTTTGCTTGAAAAATCTGTTCATCAACGAACCCCAGTTTCTGCCGTTGGTGATTTTCAGATTATATTTTCGAGGAGCAATTCCACTGCTATTAAATTCGATAGGGTTAAGCAGAAAAAACTTTCTTCTCTTTATGCATGGCTCTCAGGTTCATTGGAGCCGAACATTATTGAGGCAGGAACAATGTCATGGTCAAGCTGCTTCAGAAATGGGTATATCAGCATGGAAAAACCTAACAAAGCTGTAGGCTTGATCACGTTTCTTTATCATGCCCTCATTCCGATCAATCATATATATATTTGCACTTCATTTTCACTTTCCAACTCTGATCCTAAAGTCCGCCTGCTTCATTCCCAAATGATTTCTGCTTTCAGGTCTTCTTACCCTTCACCACCATTCTTCGACACAAAGACGCCACGTCGTGGTCGCGCAAAATCATACTTAGTACTTTCCAGCACTGAGCCCGAACTTGGCGACTCTCTTGAGAGTGCTGCCGTTTCAATGGGCGGTTTCAACGCACTACTTTTTGCTGCATATATTTTTCGGCAGCTTCAACTGAATATTGGAGATATTGCGAATGCCTGAGTCACTTAGAGTTTTTAGCGTTGTGCTTGGTCCTGCTGGGGCGGGTTTCACTAATATTGAGTGGAGGATCGTAAAAAATTGATCCGCAGTGAAATCACCACTCTAATTCCTGCTGTTAAACATCTTTTGCATTACATCCTTAAAGAATCCGTGATCGCCGATTCGAACCAATTAATTTTGGCTTTTGATTTGATTGAGTCACCCCAATTGGCTATCCACTTTGAATCTGATTCAAACAGCAAAAGAACATCTCTCCTAACTCGCATGCTACTTGAGGCAAATGCAATTCGTGAATCAGCCGAATATACTCAAATCAAAATCGGCGAACTGACACAGCTTATGCCTGCCAATTCTTCAGAAGTTGCCGCTCATCATTCTTTAACCGAACTTGATTCTGAAGATGAACAGCTTTGGCAGCTTATGAATTTAAGGCGCGGCCAAACGTTACGACTGAAATTCCCTGATAGTGACATTATTTACCTATTTCCAGATTTGCCAGTTCATATTCCAGAGACTGTGACTCGAACAATTCGAACTCGTATCATGAGTATTTCTGCAGAAAAGGCTGAGCTTGCATCTATCCAAGAGGTTGATTGTGACGAAGGATTTGTAAATCAAAAACCACTTCCGAAGCGGCTTACTCTTTCTTTTTCTCCGGCCACAAACAAAGCCAACTACCGACCTTTACTCCATATGGCCACTGACCTACGCATCAAAGTGGAAATTATTATACGTGTAGCATTGCGCGCAGATAATCTGAAACCCAGCTACGCTGAACTTGTGAAACTAAACTGTCTTGATTCACTGCAATCTACATTTTCATCATGGGCATCGTTAACCCATCCACACAAATGAGCAAATTTAATGGCCGCTTTTGGTCAATCATTTCAACAAATTGAACTAACACTTTGTGGACATTGCGGCCAGTTGAGATGCATGTAATTATGCTGGAACAAAGGTCGCAAATCGGCCAAGAGGCGACATACGCCGATCACCTCTACTGACAATATTTTGAAAGATAATTCTTAATGAAACAGGCTTTCACGCAGGTATCAAACGATTACGTCGGGTTGATGATTCCCATCCGGATTGCCTTGGCCACAGCATGACGGCGCGTGGAGGTGCCAAATTTGCGACGTATGTTGGCGAAGTGGAAACTCACTGCAGCTTCCGAGCAGTGCAGTATCTGACCGATCTCCCAAGAACTTTTTCCCTCCGCGCTCCACTTGAGGCATTCCAGTTCACAGGGTGTGAGAGAAACAAATTTTGCTGTCGGACTGTTGCGTTTAATGAACTGAAGCGAAGATTCAAAAATGAAATCACGAAAATATGAAAGCTCGGGAAGAGTGCAATGAGCGTCCCGATGAAAGTTTTTGTCCGGATTTATGTCGCTCACGAAGCACACTATACCCAATTCACCTTTGGCTCCATGAATGGGCAAGGTAACGCCTGATCTGATCCCATATCCGCAGGCTTCTTCATACATTTCTTTTTGTTTTCGGGCAGAAAAAATTTCTGGTGCCCAGATCAAAGGAGTCGACTTGCTTATGCAATGTGCGACAGTTGGATCAACGTGATGCATCTTTTCTGTTGTGTACTTGTTGATCCAGGTGGCAGAATAATTACTATACTGAAAAGCATGTTCTGCCTCTATTGGCGCAAGTGGATCGGGGAGAATTGCCAAACGAGTTTGTTTATAGCCTAGATCATTTCCCAATTTGAAAACCTGATTACACCAGTCTTCCACTTTGCTGACGCACATAAGATTGGCAAATCGTTCGATGAATTTCATGCGCAACGCCTCTCCCCTTGCTTATAGTCTCTAGGTATTTTCAAATTTATGTGAGCCTGAAGCGAATTTATATTAGGCTGATATTGGACGTAAATTGATCCCGTTAACGGCGAATTTTAATTCTTTCTTGCAAAGCTGGTAAATAAATTGTTCTAGGCGAGTCGCATTTTCTGTGCTGCAGTCAAGTCAGCCAATAGGCGAGTGAGAAATATATGATTGCGAATCCGTCACAGTCTATTTTCATAATCCTGACGTTGATCCAAACAAAATGGCTGGTGTTGACGAGGTTAGTTCGTGGAAATGGCTGTCCGATCACGAAACTTGGCGGGAGCCACGAAAGTTCAAAAAACCACAGACCGCAAAGAGAACGTTTATCGGCCAGTCCCGCTCGAATGTGGGTTAGGCATAACCACCAGAAACATTTCACCTCACCCTTCGCAGTTACCGACGTAGTGAATATCGCCTATCTGAGCTCACCACCTGCTATATTGTTCCTCATGCAACCTTATGAATACCTATCAAAATTGATAGGTTCCTTTTGTCTCAATAGGTGACTATGATTCAGATTTAATAACTTGTTAGCGGGTCTATTTCAGCCGATTTTTTGTTCGAGGCAGTGCGCTTTTCAACAAATAGAGAAAGTTATGTCTGGATCAGGTGGGGGCTATAGCGGTGGATTTTAATCAGTGGATTCTTACGACGCACTAGCAATCAAAACTCAGTTGAGTTCCCAAGGATATGATCTCCCCGAAAACAAACAATCCCGCCACTATTTACATACGCCTCACTTTCTCAGGAGTTGCATCATGCGTTTTCTCAATTACTCTGTAGTTTGCTTTTGCGCGGTATTACTTGTCGGTTGCGCGGAATTTCCCCCAAAAGCTTTCCCGCCCCCTAATGATTACGTGCCTATCAGCCAAGTTCAGATCACAAGTCGCTTCAATAGCGTGGAAGTGACGCGAGAGACCCTTGGGCTTGAAGTAAACAAGTGTGTTCCTCAGCTAGCTGCAGATTCGCAAGGCGTCAGAGAACAGCTTCAAAAATTCCCAAGCAATGACTCATGGGGAGTTGGGCAAGCGAGCTCTGCAAATATATTCTTGCTGCGTAAAACAACTGCAGTTTGCCTCCAAAAAAGCTCTGAGAAATTTTCAATTTTTGCAGCAGAAGCTTTCTTTGATACGGTTAATCCACATGGCGTCCCGCCAGATGTCATTGATGATTGGTATAAGCAAATCGCTTTATTTATTACCGCCAAGGGTACGGCAAAAATTGCCTATGTATTTGGAAATGGAAATGCGTTTATAGTAAATTACTGGATCGAAAAACCCTTGGAGTTCGGAATGTTTTATTCAAGCGTCAATAAGAAAGCAGGGGAATGGGAAAGGGAAAACCTAGATGCTAAATTTTCACACCCTTCAATGGATTCTGTATCTGTAACAAAGAGATCTGGCCGGAGTGAAAAAATGGATCCGTTATCACATCGACAAAAGTAAAAAACCCGTTATCCATCCGTCCCCGGACACCGTCGGCATCTTTGCAAGTGCTGCGTTTACCTGTCCAGTCGATGCAGCCAAATCCCAAGGATTCCATTTTCTAGGATGATCCATGTGCGATTGTTGCTCAAGGGAAGATTTGGTGTAAAAAAATTTGCACGAAAATGATAAAACCTATCAGTTCTGCTAGGTTTTATTGTGGCGAAAATTGCTACACTGGCACTTTATTAAATTTGGGGATTCACGCCGCTGTCGGGTGAATATCTGGTTGGAAGTTTTAACCTGTACGCACGGATTGAGAATCCGGGACTGTCAAGGCCATCTTTTGACTTTCTGTGTCACATAACAGGTTATTTCGGTCTTATCTCTGCAGCTATTAGCTAAGCGCTACCGAGCCACTGAGGTCCCTTTGCACCTAACAATGTTGATAGGTTGGCAACGGGAAGCCACACAAGCATAATCAAAAGGTGATCGGGGTTCTGGGTGAACAAGCCGTGAGCATCTTTAAGGGGCAACGATGAACCTGAACTTTTCAGTAGAAGGTTTTGTAGTTGCGGCATAATCTTTCGAATTCGCAGAATGCTCTTCGCCAACAATGGAATCCAGGATGAACAATCTGTTTTGTAATGCGTCAAAATGGTTGCGCTATGCGCTGGTGTTACTGTGCTGCTTATCGAGCGTTGCGGCTGGTCTGCCTGCCGGGGGCATCATCAGTGTGGGAACGGGCAGCATCGCCAGCTCCGGTGGCGTGATGACCATCACGCTGGATTCGCCGGGGACGGTGATCGATTGGACGAATTTCTCCATTGGCGCAAATGAGACCGTCAGCATTGTCCAGCCCTCATCCACCAGCACTGCATTGCTCCGCGCCATCGGCGTTGATCCCTCGCAGATACTCGGCAAGCTGCAATCCAATGGCCGTGTGTTTCTTGTCAGCCCTTCCGGGATTTTATTTGGATCATCGGCCACGGTGGATGCGGCTGGCCTGGTTTCTTCCACGCTAAATATTTCGAACCAGAACTTCCTCGTGAACCAGTTGCAGTTTGCCAGCGGCGTTGACTCTGGGGGCAGCGTCGTTATTTATGAAGGCAGTGGAACAGTTGCTGTTATTGATGTTCAAGGCGGTGGAACGGTCACTTTTAATTCGGGCTCGGGAACCTACGGCTCAGTCTCTTCAACGGGCTTGGTCAATCAGGCAAGTACCGGTACAGCCTCGCCTCCTGACTCTGTGGCCAGCACGATAACCGTTGCAAGCTCCGGCATAAATATCGGAACCCTCACACTGGGTGCGCTTAACCAGACTTACAATGGATCCGTGCCAGAGGTGCGTTGTACCACCATTCCCGCGAACCTTTCCACCAGCATCAGCTTCAGCGATATTGGTTCCGGCTCGTTGAGCCAGAATGTGGGCAATTACGGTGCCACCTGCACCGTGACCCAGCCCGGCTATAGCGGTAGTGTTAGCGGGACTTTGGTGATTTCTCCTTTATTGTTGAATGTCACTGCTGCCTCAGGTGTGCATATGTATGACGCCACTGCGGCAGGCGTACAGCTATCTAGTTCGGGTCTTGTATTGGGAGATACAGTCACTTTTGCAGGAACTAACACAAGCGCTGGCACCATAAACACCTCGGGAGTATCAGCAACCGGTATTAATACAAGCTATGCCGCCTCTAACTATGGCGTGGGTGGTTTGGTTAGCTCGGGAGGCTCTCTTACCATAACATCGGCTACCTGCATGACATGTGCCTCTAACAACACCGCAATAAACCTTCTAGCCACTGTTCCCGGCAGCACCGCTGGCCTCATAACCTTGTCCAGTGCGAGCTCTGTCAGCTTTACCAGCAATCCCTTAACCTTGGCATCGAACACCATCACCCTCTCCGCAGGCTGGAACCTCATCGGGAGCGGTGTCGATGCCTTGCTCGATGTGGTGGCCGCGTTCGGCGACACCAGACAAATAAATACCGTGTGGAAGTGGGTGCATGCCACCGGCAGGTGGGCGTTCTACACACCTGCAATGACCCATGCCGATCTTGCTATTTACACTGCCGGCAAGGGCTACGACGTGCTCACCACAGTCAACGCCGGGGAGGGTTTCTGGGTGAATGCCAAAGTGCCGGGCAGCATCAGCATCCCCGCAGGCAATGCCTATTTTCCCGCGCTTGCTACAGGCTGGAATCTGGTCGCGCAGGGCGCGCCGCTCACCCCGAGCGAATTCAATATCCTCCTGAGCTCCAACCAGCCTGCCTCTGGTGTGGCACTCCAGAATATCACCTCGCTCTGGGCCTGGGACAGCATTCAATCGAACTGGTACTTCTATGCCCCCAGCCTCGAAGCGAACGGAACACTGCCGAGCTACATTGCCAGCAAGGGCTACCTCGACTTCACCGCCGCGAGCAAAACGCTGGGGCCGGGGATAGGGTTCTGGGTGAATAAGCCGTAGCAGGCGGGAAATTTTATGCGACCGAATTCTGAGCGTGATGGATGAGTAATGCGAAAAGACTCATTAAACACGATAATTCATGTTCATCATTGGCGAACCTCACAAAAATGAATATACAGTGAAATGCATTTTTGGCTGAGGTGAGGAATGTACCTACGAGTGGTGATTACGTTTGGGATGGTAAAGAGGCACGATTATACATGCAGTTAAAAAAAGATCACTCGTTGCAGGTCGCGAGTACCCCACTTTCTCAATGATCATAGCAACTCCTCGACAACGGGCGTTCAGAATATTTCGAGCCTAGCTCCTTTAGCTGCTGAATTCTACTCTGCTACGGTGAGCGAGTAGGTTTCAAAGGCAGTTGCCGCGGTTGCTTGGCTAATGCTCAAGTAAAGCATCTGATTCGCTGTAACCGTGATAGCGCAAGTTTCCACGCCACTTCCCACGACGTTCAAGGTGCTGGTGACATTGCATATGGCGGGAGTAGTAAATCCAGCATCGGTGAACACAGCCATGTTTACATCTACAGTGGGAGTATTGGTGAGTGTTAATGTACCGCCTATAGTGTTCGAGGTGACGACGTAATAATTCTTACCGGTTACAGGATGGATACCACCACCCCATGTCATAGGTGGTGTATACGCGTTCAATAAGGCTGGTTTGGTAATAGAACCGTAATTGTCTGTGCGGGTGGCGCTGAAGGTTCCAGTATAGTTCTTTGTGCTAGTGGAACAAACGGTAAACGCATCACACAAAGTCACGTTGAAGCTGCCTGTAATTTGCTGACCTTTGTTGCCGAAAGAGCCGATGGATAAAGATCCTCCAGTACCACTCCCATTTGCCAAATCCAACATACTTCCACCTGTCACCACCGAAGTATCAGTAATTCTTGCAAAGGTAGCAGCACCAATGCCCGAGAGAGAATATGTCCCCGGCCAACCAGCGGCACCGCTCAAGATTTCAAAATAAATCATATTGTTTAACTGTGACATCCAGACAACGCCGACTGGGCCGCCTGTTATATAAGCATTTGGGCTAGTCTGATCTAGATAACCTTCGATGTGTACCATGGAGCCATTTGGATAAATAGTGCCATCAACTACAAAGTATTCAGCCGCAATGCCACTACTACCTCCTCCCGCACTTCCCCCACCACCACACCCAGCTAGAATCGAACTGAAAGTTAAAACAGCTAGTAACAAAATCTGCTTGACTACTCGATGCATAATTGTTTTCCTCGAATTGCTGGATTTGCTGTTTCTTTAATCATCCCCTTTATGTAGGCTACTGACTACCTATCAGAATTAATAGGTTCACTTGTTCTCAATAATGGCTATGATTCACAAGTAACTTAATCATGGATAAAATCGCAGACTTATTCCTAAACAAAAAAGTACGGCGTAATTTTTATCTACTTTATTTTGTGGTCAATTAAGGTAGGGGGAGTCAAGTTGCTCAAAGCAGCCTAACAAACACTCGATGAATTTGTAAGATAACGGTATATCGGTGAAAATGTAATTCACCATCCTCGCCGATATACTGAAAGATGAGGCCGAGATGAAAATTACTTTTAGCTATCAGTTTTAATAGGTATTGATCAAAACCTTTCGGAGTATGACTTGCAACCAAATTAAGGGTAGACATTCCAGCGTTGGAAGTTGCAAAAATACTCGGTTGATTATTCGCCTCTGTTTCGTTAAACAAATATTTAGACCTTCATAAGCTACCGCCATGAAAAAACTCTTCGCAATCGCAATATTTATTTTGCTTATTCCCTGTGCAAATGCTGGCGAAATGCATAGTGGAGATACAGGAGTTTTTACTGTGCTCAGTTGGGGGGGCGGCATGTCAACTTCCTCCTACCGTGTCTTAAAAAAAAGTGAAGTATGGTCTATTGAAAGAAAAGAGTTGGGTGGGAATTGGAAAATCGATATCTGCAATTCAGACTGTGATTTCCGGACTGCAACAGAAGATGAGATTAAAGCAATACTCTCTCCAAGGTGGCGAAGTGATTATAGTATTTCGTGCATCATAAATAGCGCCCAAGCTTTCTGTCGATTGGACTCTCTGGACACTACAAGCAATTCAATTTATGTAATGGTCTCCTTTGTGGATGGAAACAGAATACCTAGCCGTCTGAAAAGATTTGATTGATACTCAATGCAGATAAATTATTGCCATCTGCGCTAAATATATTTCGATGACAACAATCTGCCAGTCAGAGACGGTCGCTCTGGCAAAGTTTTTAAATTTTGACCGGCTGCAAAGTCCACCTGAGAGCCGTCCATCGCTAATTAAACCATTGACCGCAATACATTCTTGACCAGCCATTTTCTAAAAAACAATATTTTGCGCACAGTGTGGACACAGCGGTCATTGCAGATTCAAAATTTCATTTGCCGCGAATTGTCACTTTGCGTCATTCGCAAACGGCGGCTTTCCTGCAACGAATATGGCAGAATGACCCGCAGCCATTTGCAATACTTCGCACCTGTTTTCCAATTTGCTCAAGTTTATGAGCAACAAATTACTCAGACGGCATCGCCCGCCCGATGCCGACGGGAAAACTTATAAACTGGCAAGCAACAGCCCCTCTTTCGCAGACATGAGAAGGTGAGCATCCACCGTGATTCGCTGAGAATCGTACTCAGCCTTCTTGACTATATATTCCCATTTCAATTGCCTCGCAGTTGTTGGCCGGTTTGACAATGAATAATTACCAGAGTAAATTACTCAACAAATAAGAGGGTGAGTTACGTCTAAGTCTGAGCAATGAAGTAGAAGAGTAAATCTGCAAAGGGTGAAGCTATTGAAAAAGTTGGGTGCGAAATTAATGAATTTCTACCATCATGTTCAAAGAGTCAAACAAACCGGACTTACCGCATGCCGAAACCGAGGCGCGGCATGTTCGCGTTCCACCGATTGGGGGGCCAAGCCGCCCCATAGAAGAAGTCCTCCACGAACTCCAATTGCTTCAAAAGGAGTTGGAAATGCAGAGAGAGGAATTACATCGGGCGCGGATACTTATCAAGGAATCGCGTGACAGCTATGTGGATCTTTATGATTCTGCTCCGGTCAGTTACATCACCCTTACCAAAACTGGCCAAATTACAGCAATTAACCTTGCCGGTGCAGCGTTGCTGGGGGAAGATCGCAAGAGACTTCTCCACCGCCGTTTTTCTAGCTACGTTGCGCTAGAGGATCATGATCTATGGCACAAATGTTTTGAGCTTGCACTAAAGCATGGCGGTAAAAAAAGCTGTGAGCTACGGGGTCACCGAAGGGACGGTTCGATTTTCAATGGCTATCTTGATTGCAAGCCAATCAAGACCGAAAACACGATGTCGGCGCTGCACATCACGCTAATCAATATCACTGAAAAAAAGCAGATAGAGGCAGCGCGGCGCCAGTTCGAAACACTTATATTCAAGCTGACCAGCCGTGAGCGGGAAGTTCTTGTACTTGCCCTCTCCGGCACCACCAACAAAGCTATCTCAACCCGTCTGCATATTAGCCAGCGGACGGTTGAAAACCATCGCTCGCGGATCCACCGCAAAACCGGCATCGTTTCTCTGCTCGAACTGGCGCAACAAGCTGCCAAGGCTGGGGTTACGCTGGCCGAGATCGCGCCTTCTTCATCCAGCAACATCGCGATTTGAATCACTGTCTCTTCGTGCCGAGGGGCAGTTATCGTTTGCAGAGTTAGACCCTGTAGCTCCCACGCTCATGATGATGAACGTGCGTAAACCGAGCTACCCCATTGCAGCAAATTAAAGTAAAGTCATGCCCCTGCATTTGATAGGGCTTATTTGCCATGACGGATACAAGATTTTGAATAACGCAGTTTGGGAGGATAGATCATGCTGAGAAGTCTGGAAGCCATCCATCGGTTACGGCTACAGATTACTGACCGTTTCCCTTTCCTTGTTCCGAAGCAGCGTGGCTGTATTCAGCACAACCTGCTGGCAGTAGCCCTGATGATATTCGCATTGCTGGTGCGACTGGCAATTGCTCCCGTCAACGCAGGGTTGCAGTATGTCACTTTCTTCCCCGCCGTCACGCTGGCTGCGGTTGCGGGCGGGTTCAAGCCGGGAATTCTCGCCACAGTAATTGGGCTGGTTTTCGCTACCTACATATTTACCCCGCCCTATTACTCGTTTTCAATTGAAGTTTTCCATACCAGCTTTTGGTCAAACATGGTGTTTCTTATAGATGGGATCATCGTTTCCTATTCTATCGAATCCATGCATCGCTACCGCCAACGCTATGAGAAAGAGCTGAAGGAAGTTAAAGCGATCAATAAGGAACTGGATGAGTTTACCTACATCGCTTCGCACGACCTTAAGGAACCTCTGCGCGGCATTCACAACTACGCGAGTGTTATCAAAGAGGATTGTGCCGACAAGTTGGATGATGAAGTCATGCAATATGTAAACAGCATACAACGGCTGGCAGATCGAATGACAACTCTGACAGACTCACTATTGGAGTATTCCCGACTGGGTTGCACTAAAATCAAAAAAGAGTCCGTCGATGTTGATTCCATAATGGATGACGTTACGGAAGACATGAGTAGCTTACGTTCTGATGGGGTCAAGCTACAGCGTTCTGGAAAATTAGGCAACGCAACCGGTGATGCCATCCGCATCGGAGAGGTGTTCCAAAACCTGATTGCAAACTCGATCAAGTACAACGACAAGCCAGAGAAGTTGGTCGAAGTTGGGCGCGATGACAAAGGGGCACATCCCGTTTTTTATGTGCGGGACAATGGAATTGGCATCCCGCCGCAGCATAAGGAAAGTGTGTTCCGTATTTTCAAGCGACTGCACGAACAGAGCAAATACGGTGGCGGAACGGGGGCCGGCCTGACCATTGTAAAAAAGATTATTGAAAGACACGGCGGACATATCTGGCTGGAATCGGTGCCAGGCGCAGGAACAACCTTTTATTTCACATTATGTGGAGGTGAATAATGCAAGCTACCACACTTCAAACTATCCTGATTGTCGAAGATAGCGACGATGACTTTTTCGCGACAACACGCGCCTTCAAAAAGGCGAATTTGCTCAACCCCGTTCAACGATGTAGCAATGGGGATCAGGCGCTTGATTACCTGTACCAGCGTGGAGAATTTGCTCCTCCTGCCAGTGCGCCAAGGCCGGGATTTGTATTACTTGACCTGAACCTGCCCGGAACAGATGGACGGGAAGTGTTACGCGTGGCTAAGTCCGACCCACTTTTACGTCAGATACCTATTCTCGTAATGACGACATCGGATGCCGAACAAGATATTGCCCGTTGCTATGATGCTGGCGCGAATTCTTATATTAAAAAGCCGGTTGACCTGGGCGGATTTGTTGAGTCTATCTCGCGGCTAAAAGAATTCTGGCTGGGGGTCGCTGTGCTACCGAAGGAACTTCAATGACAGAAGCCATCCTGTTTGTCGAGGACAGCGACGACGATTTTTTTGCGACGATGCGAGTCTTCAATAAAGCCGGCTTACTTAATCCTGTTCAGCGCTGCAGCAACGGTGAGCGGGCGCTCGATTACTTATACCAGCAAGGGGAATTCTCCTTGCCCGGTAGCGTCCCTATGCCGGGCATTATTCTGCTTGATCTGAACATGCCCGGAACTGAGGGTCGGGATGTGCTACGTACTATCAAGTCTGACCCACAATTGCATCAGATACCCGTCATCGTACTAACAACGTCCTATGCAAGGGAAGATATCACTGGATGTTACGAAGGTGGCGCAGATTCCTATTTGCAAAAGCCGGTCGACTTTGCAGGGTTTGCCGGAGCTGTTGGGCGGATCAACGCATGCAGGTTTGAGATTGAAGTACCACCCAAGGAACTCCAATGACAGAATCTATTCTGATGATCGACGATAGCGAAGACGACCTGCGTCTTTATCGTCGGTCACTCAAGGACATGGGTTATGAATTAGAAACCTCTTCGAATGCAGATATGGGGCTTGCTACAGCGTTGGCGATAAAGCCTTGCCTGATCCTGCTTGACTACAAACTTCCCGACATGGATGGCTTGGAGTTCATAAAAAGGCTGAATGAGAATTCCGTCATTGAAATCCCGGTCATTATGCTGACTGGTGAGGGTAGCGAGCCTGTCGCTGTCGAAGCGATGAAAATGGGTGTCAATGATTACGTTGTAAAAGATACAGCAGGAGGATTTCTACGTTTATTGCCGAGTGTTATCAGGCGTGTTTTAAACTCACATGCAGAGAAGCTCGCAACTCGTAAATTAAAATCCTTGCATCAGACGATCCTGCACACTGTAGCTGACGGCGTGATTGGGATCGATAACGATGGGGTAGTTCTGTTTGCTAATCAGTCAGCCGAACGGATGCTATTGTCTCCCCCAGACGGTCTCATCGGTCATGAAGTCGCACAGCTACTCCGGCCTGATGGAAATCAATCCGATTGGAGCAACCATCCGCTTGCAATTGCGACAAAGGAAATAACTAATCTTTGCCGAGACTCAGATTTTCTCCGTCGTGAAAATGGGGAGTTATTTCCGGTTAGCTATACGGCTTCACACCTCGACATCAACGATGAACACAATAATGGCTGGGTCTTGGTATTCCAGGACATTACAGCGCGCAAGAAGGAATTCAATATCGCCATGGAAGCGAAAGCGACCCTGGAAGAAAGCGAAATCAAATACCGGCAACTTTTCGAGAGTTCAAGTGACGGCATTTTCCTTCAGGACGCAACTGGTATCTTCATTGATTGCAACGATAATGGTGCTCGTCTGTTCGGCCTTTCCAAGGCTGAACTAATAGGTCGATCTCCGGCATATTTCTCCCCAGAACGACAATCAGATGGTCGATTATCTGCTGAGGTTGCAGGTGAAAAGTTTGCTGCGGCGCTCAATGGTATACCCCAGCGATTCGAATTCAATATGTTGCGTGCCGAGGGAGTTCTCTTCGATGCCATGGTGATACTAAACCGTATTGAAATGCACGGTTCCTATTATGTTCACGTTGTCGCCCGTGACATCACAGAACGCAAGCTTGCGGAAAAAAAACTTCGCCAACAGAAGCAATTCTCCGACGACATCATCGAAAGTCTGCCTGGTATTTTCTACATGCTAAATTCGAAGATGCAGTTCGTCCGCGCAAACCGTCAATTTATTAAAGTATCTGGCTATTCAAAAGACGAACTCGACAATAAAACTGCGCTGGATTTCTTTGAGGGAAACGACAGAAACCTGATAGCGCAAAAGATTCAAAAAGTGTTCGAAATAGGCGATGCATGGGCCGAGGCGGATTTCATAATAAGGTCAGGACAGAAGATTCCTCACTATTTTACGGGTCACCGCACAAACATCGATAACCAATACTACCTAATCGGTCTCGGCATTGACATCACCGAGCGCAAAGTTGCCGAACAGGCGCTACGCGAAAGTGAGGAGCGCTGGCACTTCGCTATTGATGGCTCTGGCGACGGCGTCTGGGACTGGAATCTGGAAACAGGCCGGATCGTATTCTCCGAGCGCTATCTGGAAATGCTCGGGTATGCGGGTAACGTCAACTGGGACTGTCTCGACGATTGGAAGAGCCAAGTTGCCGCAGAGGAAATGCAACAGGCGATGGTGATGTTGGAGGCCTATCTGGACGGCAAGGTTCCCACCTATGGTACAGAATATCGCATGCAGCGCGCGGACGGAGGCTGGGCGTGGATACTGGCACGCGGCAAGGTCGTCAGCCGTGCGGCGGATGGCAGACCGCTACGACTGATCGGCACGCACACAGACATAACCGAACGCAAGCAGTCCGAAGAGGCGTTGCAAGTGGCCGCTGTCGCTTTCGAGACGCACGATGCCATCATGATTACCGATGCGCGTGCCAATATCATCCGGGTCAATCAGGCGTTCATCGACATTACCGGCTACAGCCCGGAGGAAGTGCTGGGCCATAACCCGCGCATCATGAGCTCGGGGCGGCAGGATAAAGCGTTTTACATCGAGATGTGGCAGCAGTTGCTGCACACCAGTTCGTGGGCGGGCGAGATCTGGGACAAACGCAAGAACGGCCAGATTTACCCGAAATGGCTGACTATCACCGCCGTCAAAAACGAAAGGTATGAGGCCACGCATTACGTGGCTATCTTCAGCGACATCACTGCGCGCAAGCAAGCCGAGGATGAAATCCGCAATCTGGCGTTTTACGATTCACTGACCCGGTTGCCCAATCGCCGCCTGTTCTTGGATCGATTCCGTGCGGCCCTGACCATTTCCACTCGCCGCAACGATTACGGCGCTGTGCTGTTCATAGACCTTGATCGCTTCAAGACGCTCAACGACACGCTCGGGCACGACTATGGCGACTTGCTGCTGATCGAGGTGGCCGCCCGCATCAAGTCCTGCGTGCGCGAAATGGATACCGTTGCGCGTCTGGGCGGGGATGAATTCGTCGTGCTGATTGAAGGGATCAACGAAGACCAGGATGAGACCTCGCGCAAAGTCGGTCTAATCGCCGAAAGTATCCGCGAGACGCTGGCGCATCCATACCAGCTCAAGTCCCATGAGCATCACAGTTCGCCCAGCATCGGCATCAGCCTGTATCGCGGCAATGAAAATTCGGTGGATGAATTGCTCCAGCAGGCCGACATGGCGATGTACCAGGCCAAGAATTCTGGACGCAACGCTGTGCGCTTCTTCGATCCGGTCTTGCAGCACAACGTGGCATCCCGCGCCGCGCTGGAGAACGACCTGCATCATGCCATAGCGCATGACCAGTTGCAGTTGCACTATCAGGTGCAGGTGGATAGCGAACATCGCCCGTTGGGCGCGGAAGCGTTGCTGCGCTGGTTTCACCCGGAGCGCGGCTTGGTCATGCCCGGCGAGTTCATCCCGATCGCCGAGGAGAGTTCGCTGATACTCGACATCGGCCATTGGGTGCTGGATCAGGCCTGTGGACAACTCGCGCTGTGGGCCGGGGATGAGCGTATGCGCGACCTGACGCTGGCCGTGAACGTCAGCTCCAGACAGTTTGCCCAGCCCGGTTTCGTATTGCAGGTTGCCGATGCTATGAGGTCGCATCGTATCGTTCCTTCCAGCCTGAAACTGGAATTAACCGAAAGCATGGTACTGCACGATCTGAAAAGCACGATAGATAAAATGCACGCGCTGAAGAGGCTGGGAGTCAAACTATCCATGGATGATTTCGGCACCGGCTATTCATCGCTGTCTTACCTGAGAGATCTTCCGCTGGATCAGATCAAGATAGACCAGAGCTTCATCCAGAACATTACCCGAGACGGCAACGATGCTCTGTTGGTACAAGCCATCATTGATCTGGGGGGGAATTTCCGCATGAACGTGATCGCAGAAGGTGTGGAAACCGAGGCGCAACTGACCTTCCTCAAACATCACGACTGCATGAACTATCAGGGATTCCTGTTCAGCAAACCTGTCCCGATTGAAGAATTCGAAAAATTGTTGGGCGGGATGTAGGGGCCGTTACATGGCAACCTCAGAAGGCGGTTCCCGCAAGACTGGGAACTTTAGATACTTATGAGCACCAAACAAAAATGGAAATGAACGAGTCACAGAACCATTCTGATGGTCGACGATAGCGAAGACGACCTCCGCCTTTATCGTCGTGCGCTCAAGGATCACATTGGTTATACACTGCATACAGCCATAAACGGAGAGGACGGCCTTGCCAGTGTACAGGCGATAAATCCCTCGTTAATCATAATTGATTACAAGCTTCCGGATATGGATGGGATTAAGTTCATGACGAGGCTCACCGAGAATTCCTCCATAGCCGTTCCGGTAATTATGCTAACTGGGGAGGGTAGTGAGCCTGTCGCTGTCGAAGCCATGAAGATGGGGGCCAGCGATTACGTTGTGAAAGACACCTCAGGAGGCTTTCTACGTTTATTGCCGAGCGTGACCGCATTGAATGAATTCGGTGTTATGTTCTCATTGGATGACTTTGGCACAGGTTATTCCTCCTTGCAATATCTCAAACGGCTGCCACTCGACCAGCTCAAAATCGATCAAACGTTCGTGCGCGATATTTCCTTCGATAGTAGCGATAGAGCGATTGTGCGCACCACCATTGCTATGGCACACAGCCTGAATCTGGGTGTCATTGCCGAAGGGGTGGAGACGGAAGAGCAACGTCAACTTCTCTTGAGCAAGGGCTGCACTCGCTTCCAAGGTTATCTATTTGGCAAACCGGTGCCGATTGATGAGTTTGAGGCATTACTTAAGTAATGTAGTTACTCAGTCAATGGCCGGTTTACGGCAGCGAATTAACAGAACTGAGCGGCAGCTCCGGGTTAATTGTGTTCCAGAGTGATAATGGAAATTTTGAATCGGCAATGTCTCCTAAGTCCACCTGTGAGCCGTCCATCGCTTAATTAAACCAGTGACCGCAATACATTCTTGACCAACCATTTTTTAAAAAAACAGTATGTTGGTCACAGTGTGGTCTTTGCGGTCATTGCCCTCTTATGTGGGTTTGACGCTCTGCGCCCACCCCGATGCTTTGTTTCGGGACTTGTTCAGTGTTTTCCTAATCAATCGTTCAAATGTGCGAGTATTTTTTCTCACAAAGCGTGGTAAGTATTCTTCCTCATGAGTGAGTATGCTATATTTCAAACAGCTCGCTGTCTCTGGCCACGATAACAATCGACAACATCCATGACAACTAACGGCACTTTAACTTATGGTGTTTTCATGCCATGAAACCGTTACCCATTTCTAGTGCGCTTCCCCAGCTTCCACTCGTTCTGGCTACGCTGGCGTTGCTTGGTTGGGCGCTGGATATAGACTTTCTCAAACGCGGCATGAGCAGCAGCGTGGCCATGAATCCAACTACAGCAGTTTGCATGATCCTGCTGGCACTTGAAGCAATCCGCATGAGTACAAGAAACGACCACGTTGCTTTGTTCAGGGCGGGGCAACTGATCGTCATTATCGTGATCGCCATCAGCACGATGAAGCTGGGCGATATCCTGTTCGGTTCATCCTTCGCCATCGACCAGCAGCTTTTCAGCAGCAAGATCGGCGCCGAGTCGGATCACCCCAGCAGGATGGCGCCCAACACTGCGGCCTGTTTCTTTGTGCTCGGCTGGGCCATGCAACTCATGCGCGCCCGGTCTGAAGCCGCCGTTTTCAGGGCGCAGTTGCTGGCGCTAACCGCCATGCTGCTGGCGTTGCTGGCTCTGATCGGCCACCTGTTCGACCAGCGCGAACTTTCCGGCATCACGCACTACATACCTATGGCGATCAATACTGCGCTGGCTTTTCTGCTCCTGTCCGCAAGCGTGTTGCTCATCCATCCCGACAAAGGCCTGATGCGGGTTTTTACCGGTGGCGAATCGCCCAGTTTAAAAACCATTACGTCATTTTTATTGCCCGGATCAATACTGCTCCCTCTCCTATTGGGCTGGCTAAGCCATACTTGCGCAAACATGGGCTGGTTCGATATGGAATTCGCGCTGGCTCTGACCGTCATCATGAATGCCGTGGCGTTGCTGGTGCTGAGCTACATCGGCGCAAGCAGATTGTTTTTACTGGATGCCGTGCGCAGAAAATCTGAGCTGGGAGCCGCCGCCTTGATCCATCGCAATCAGGTATTGATGCAGAGCACGACCGAGGGTGTTCATGTCCTGGACGATCAGGGCAACATCATCGAAGCCAACGCAGCATTCTGCCGCCACCTGGGCTATACGCAAGAGGAGATGTTGCGGCTCAGTGTGTTTGACTTCGAGGCGATGCTGGACGCAGACAAGATACGCGAAAACATCAAGGCGTTGCGGCACAGTCACGCTGTTTTTGAAACCCGGCACCGGCGCAAGAATGGCACAGAGGTGGATGTCGAAATTAATATAGCCGGCCTCGAACTGGATGGACGGCAATGCCTGTTCGCATTGAGCCGGGACATCACCGAGCGCAAGCTTATTGATGATGAATTGCGTAGTACTCATTCAAGTTTGGTGGCAGCCCAGAAATTAGCTCAAATTGGCTCATGGGAATGGGATGTTCGGAGCAATGAAGCCAAATGGTCTGACGAAACCTACAGGATATTCGGAATAGACAAAAATAAACTTAGCGAGCATCGGGAGAACTTCATTGACATGATTCTTCCAGGGGATCGGAGCTTGGTTGACAAAGCATTGAGCGACGCACTGGATGGGTCAAGTGAATACGATATTGTCTACAGGGTAAGTATTGCTGACGGTACATTCAAAGTAATTCACGCCCTTGCCGAAGTTGTCCGCGATACAGCAGGAAAACCTTTGGTGATGCGGGGTACGGTGCAGGATATCAGCGAGAAACGTCTGTCTGAACGGCGTATTGAAGAGCTGTCCCACTTTGACCAGCTAACTGGTTTGCCGAATCGAACGCTGTTGATTGACCATTTCAAGTTTTCCCTCAGCCTGGCACAACGCGGCGGTGAATCCTTGGCCGTGATGTTCCTCGACCTCGATCATTTTAAAAACATCAATGACACTCTGGGTCACAGCATAGGTGATCAATTATTGAAGGAAGTGGCAACGCGTCTCAAGACAGTCTTGCGTGAAGTGGATGTCTTGTCCCGCCAAGGGGGCGATGAATTTATTCTGATCCTGCCCGGCGCGGATGCTGATGGAGCTGCACAAGTAGCAGCAAAGTTGATTGAGGTAGTTTCCTTGCCCTGTCACGTCGAGCAACAAGAGTTGATTGTTACGCCATCTATCGGCATCTCCATTTATCCGTATGATGGTGAAACTCTGGAGTTGTTGTCGAAAAATGCCGATACGGCGATGTATCGCGCCAAGGATGGTGGCCGCAACAACTTCCGTTTTTTTACCCCGGAGATGCAGACTCAATCGGCACGTAACCTGCAACTTGCGAATGCATTACGGTATGCCTTGGCGCGCAACGAGTTATCGTTGCACTATCAACCGCAACTATCCATAGAAGATGGCCATATTGTCGGTGCGGAAGCCCTGCTACGTTGGCAACATCCAGAGTTGGGAATGGTTTCTCCCGCTGAATTCATCCCGATTGCCGAGGACATAGGCCAAATCATCCAGATCGGAGAATGGGTTTTGCGCACGGCGGCAAAGCAACTCAAAGACTGGCTGGATAGCGGGATGCCTCCGATAACGATGGCTGTGAACCTGTCTGCGGTGCAATTCCGCCAACTAAGATTGACAGAGCTGGTGGTGCAAATTCTCGATGAAATTGAACTGCCACATAAATATCTGGAGCTGGAATTAACAGAGGCGGCCATGATGGACAACCCGCTGGATGCAATCGCTGTAATGAATCGTCTTCACGAGCAGGGCATACACATGTCTATAGACGATTTCGGCACCGGATACTCCAGCCTGAGCTACTTGAAGCAATTCAAGGTATACAAGCTGAAGATAGATCAATCATTCGTGCGCGACATCACAGATGATAATGAAGACAAAGCCATCGTTACTGCCATCATCAACATGGCTACCAGCTTGGGTATGCAGACCATAGCGGAAGGGGTTGAAACCGCAGGGCAGCTTGCATTCCTGCGTTTACAGGGTTGTCGCGAGGTGCAGGGATACTACTTCAGCAAGCCATTGCCGACTGAGCAGTTTGAGGCGTTTGCCAGAAAAAGCCAAGGGGGTTAGCTCCCTGTTAGGTACCGGAATCATGTTTGACTAGCTGGAACGGGTTTAGAAGAGAAGGTCAGCGTTGAATATTGACTGCCCGATAGCGGCCTCCATTTACAGGCAGAGATGAGTTAATCAGGGACAGAAGCGCCAACGAGAATTCAGAGTATGGATTGACCGCAATGTCCTACCGTCAATTATTTGGTTTGAGCATGAAAGTCTGCAACAGGATGTATTTTGTTGAAAAACTATTTTTCACCTTGGCTAAAGTGATTTCTCAAAATACCGACCTCATAAAACGCGCCACAATCAACGATCATCTTTGCGGTGATAGTTTGGTGACCCTTGAAATATTGTCCGATAAGGTTTTTACCGAGTTTTTCAACATACATGGACGCCCACTTTTTTGCCAAGCTTTCAATTGGTGATTTTGAGAGTAGGTAAAATTGCAGCCATACATCCGGACTTTGTGTGAAGCAAATTGCTTCTGTCCCTGATGGAATTCGCTGAGTGGTTCCTGATCACAATCTCGTGCTTTATGCACCTGTTGAAAAATAGGTTTTGCCACTCACGGTCTAACCTGTCTCGCCATCATTTCATAATTGCCTGTGCAATCGGTGGAAGCCATCTCCTTAAACTCGTTATCAAGGCGTACGCTTCGATACGCTCCTGTTGCTCCGCGTTGATTACGCACCAACCATCTTGGTTGTAGGCATGTAATCCTGTTCGTATGCTTTATCCTTGGTCAGAAGCGCCCAAACTATTCGTGCATTCTTGTTTGCCAGCGCGACCGTAGCCACATTCTTGTTGCGCCTGCCAATCAACTTGCTCAGCCACTGGTTCGGCTCCGTCTTATTCTCGGCGTAGCGGATGACCGCTCGTGCACCGTGGATTAGCAAGGTGCGCAGATAAGTGTCGCCACGTTTGCTGATGCCGAGCAATGTCTGCTTGCCTCCACTGGAGTGCTGCTTTGGCACCAACCCAAACCATGCCGCCAGTTGTCTGCCATTCTTAAACTCCGTGGCATTCCCCACTGTCGCCACAATCGCGCTCGCAGTAATCGGGCCGATGCCAGGAATCGCTTCCAGTTTGCGGCTGGCCTCACTATTTGCATGCCACAGTTTGATTTGCACTTCCAATTCCGTTACCTGCCTATCCATTTCTTTGAGGTTGTCGTTCAACCGCTCTAACAATTTGCGCATGGTGCCGGGCAAGCTGTTCTCGCCATCCTCCAGAATGTCCGGCATCCGCTTGCCAATCGATTTGATGCCCTGCGGGATGACGATGCCAAACTCGGAAAGCAATCCGCGGATCTGGTTTGCCTGTGCGGTTCTGGCCTTTACAAATCCCTGTCTGGCACGGTGCACGGACAGGATCGCTTGTTGCTCAATGTTCTTGATCGGCACGAAGCGCATGTTGGGTCGGCTCACGGCTTCGCAAATCGCTTCCGCATCCGCCATGTCGTTCTTATTGGTCTTCACGTAGGGTTTGACGAACTGTGGTGCCATCAGCTTCACCGTATGCCCATACTCTCCCAGCTTCCTTGCCCAATAATGTGCGCTGCCGCACGCCTCCATGCCAATCAAACACGGCTCCATATTGGCGAAGAACTTCGCCATCTCATTCCGGCGCAGTTGTTTCCTAAGCACGGCTTTGCCGTGCGCATCGACTCCGTGAATCTGGAAGACCTCTTTTGCCAAATCTATACCTGTCGTAGTAATCTTCATAGCGGACGCTCCTCTCTGTTTGGTGGGCTTTACTGCACCACTACTTTGGCACTTTGATGCCGCTAGGGGAAGTGGGCGTCCATTCCATTACAATAGACTGATAAGCTTCATTGGTAGACTGTCTACACCACGGGAAATTCCAATTGCAAAAGTCCAAGGACGAGCAATCTTCAGGAATATGTACATGGCAATCATAGAAATTTTGAGTTGAACATAGAAATTTGCGTGGGCGATATCCATTTTTGCAGCACTGACATTGTTGAACAAGCTATAGCGACGGAGTAAACTCGCTTCACAAGAAAAAATAATAAATATCATGCGTTCGCCATGCGAGATTTCGGGAGGAGTTGATAGCCAATACCAGATGTTGGCGTTGCTGTCTGCGCTGTTTCTTGGTTGGAGTCTTTGCTTTGTATATTTCTTGCTATCTTCTGTAATACTCAGGGCATCGCCGATCAAATTTTCCGCATGTCAGTTTCAAGCTACTTTCAGTTTAAATGCGGCGGCTCAACGCCATGAAATCTTTGAAGTCCCAATTCAAGGACTAGAAAAATGACACGATCAAAATCCCGGCCTAATTCAGATGTTGAATCTCCTCGTGAATACGGCCTGACAGCGTGTTTGCTCCTTGTTGCCGCCTACATCATCACAGGCAAACTGGGCTTAATGTTGGCTCTTCCACCGGGTTATGCCTCTCCAGTATTTCCCCCTGCGGGTATTGCGATTGCGGCAGCCTTGATTCGTGGCAGGAAGTCGTTGCCGTGGATTTTTCTGGGTTCGTTGATTCTGAATATATGGGTGGGTTATTCGGCGACGCAACATATTGACACACTCAGTCTTGTCGTTGCTTTGGTCATCGCTATTGCTTCGGTATCGCAAGCAGCATTAGGAGGATGGGGGTTGCGCCGAATGATTGGCTATCCCGTTTCTCTTGATCATGGCGGCGAAGTGTTGCGCTTTCTCCTATCCGCCCCTGTTGTCTGCATTACCAGCGCAACTATTTCTGTTGCTAGCCTTTCCTATTTAGGCATTTTCAAGCCAGACGATCTTATCGAAAACTGGCTTGCGTGGTGGGTAGGCGACACGCTTGGCCTCATAGTGATGTTTCCCTTATTCATGATTATCGTAGGTGAGCCGCGTCGATTGTGGCAAGGGCGAAAATACACTGTTGCAATTCCCATGCTGCTGACTTTCACGCTATTCGTGATGATCTTTCTGAAAGCCAATCAATGGGAGTATCGAGACTCATTGATGGAGTTTCATCACCTTTCAGTGCAAACCGCAAGCGATGTCCAACAAAAGCTGGGGGAGCAAGCATTTGCACTTGAGCAAGCCGCGTCTTTGTTTGATCACGATCTGAAGGACGGGGTGGGACGCGAAGAATTCCATCGTTTCGTCCAAAACACGCTAAGTCGCTATCCAGACATACAGGCGTTGTCATGGGCGCCGATGGTGAGTTCTGAACGTCGCGCGGACTTTGAGCATGCGCAGCGTAAAGTGCTTCCAAAGTTTGAGATACGCGAGAAAAATGGAGCCGGACAGTTGGTGCAGGCTGAACAACGCAAGATTTTCTTTCCGGTCACTTTTGTCGAACCACTTGCTTCTAACATAAATGCTATCGGCTACGACTTGCTCTCGGATACCGCAAGAAAAGAAGCGCTACTAAAAGCTTTCCACACCGGAAAGATGGTCTCAACGCCTGTTTTGCATTTGGTTCAAGATAATGAGAAGAAAGTCAGTTTATTGCTGATACAAGCGATTGATCTGCGCGATCAAAAGCGAGGTGTCGTTACGAGCATTTTGCGTATCAATGACTTTGCGGAAACATTGCTACGCAACACAAACGCGATGATTTATACCCGGATTGTCGATCTGGATGCGCATCAACCTCTATTCGACGACTTCCCTCTAGCTTCGCCCAAAGCAATCTATGAACAATCATTTTATTTTGGGATGCGCCAGTATCGTTTGGAAACTGCTCCCACGTCAGCCTACTTAGCGGCGCATCAGGGCTGGCAAAGCTGGAGCGTGCTGGCTGCCGGCATTTTAGGCACCGGACTACTGGGGGCGTTATTCCTACTGGGGACGGGCTACGCAGCGCGAGTGCACGCTCAAGTAGACGAGCGCACAAAAGAGTTGAATGAGAGTAAGCAGCGCCTGCAAGAAGCGCAGAATAAAACGCAGATCAGTTCTGCCAATATGCGCGCCTTGCTGGATAACTTGCCCTATATGACTTGGCTTAAAGACACCGATGGGCGCTACATTACAGTCAACAAAACATTTTCCTCATTCTTTGGAATGGAAGATACCCAAGCGGTTATAGGAAAAACCGATGCAGATTTTAGTCCGCGAGACTTGGCTGAAAAATATCGTGCCGATGATGCGCAAGTAATGACTTCTCGCCAACAAAAACAGGTTGAAGAGTCTTCATTCGACGGTCGCGCGACGCATTGGCTGGAAACTTTTAAAACCCCTATTGTTGATGATTCAGGCAATGTGTTGGGTACTGTCGGTTTTGCACGAGATATTACAAGCCGCAAGCAGGAAGAAGAGGCGTTACGCATAAGTGAAAAGCAAATGGCATTTTCCCAACGAATTGGGGGGACGGGGTCGTGGGTCTACGACGTTACTACCAATAGCATTCATGCTTCCGAAAACAGCCTTGCGCTCTTTGGCTTCCCGCCGGGTGTTTATGAGTATCCGATGGATGATTTTCTGGTATGCATGTCCAATCGCGCCCAAGTGAGTCAAACTCTTGCGGATGCCATCCAAACGGGCAGGGATTATTTCGATGAGTATGAGATTCGTCCGCTAGATGGGTCTCCAGCAAAAATTATTCGCTCAATCGGTTGGGCTGAAAAAAATGAGCAAGGTAACCCGATCAAAGTAATGGGGTTCATTCAAGATATTACCGAGCGCAAGAAAGTAGAGCAGCAACTGCGTGATAGTGAATCACGCATGAAAGAGATGTTTGAGAATCTGAGAAGCGGGGTGGCCACTTATCGCGTATCTCCGGATGGGCAGAAATTCATTTTCACGTCTTTCAATATGGCTGCGGAACGCATTGAGAAGCTGAGTCGCAATGAGGTTATCGGCAAAAACTTGCAGGATGTGTTTCCCGGCGTGGCTGAATTTGGTCTTCTCGACGTGTTGAAGCGGGTTTGGTTAAGTGGCATAGCAGAACACTTCCCACTTTCGTTTTATCAGGATGGGCATATTGCTGGTTGGCGCGAGAATTATGTCTTTAAGTTACAAGGTGGAGAGGTTGTCGCTATTTACGATGATGTCACCAAAGAGAAGCAGGCCGAAGAAAGAATTCAATATCTGGCGCATTATGATGCGCTAACGGGCTTACCCAATAGAGCGCTCACTATTGATCGTCTCAGTCAGATTCTGGCTGCGGCGAAACGAGAGAAATCCTGTTTTGCACTAATGTATATCGACCTCGATAAATTTAAGCCAGTTAATGATGAGTTTGGTCATGAGGCTGGCGATAAGTTATTGAAAGAGGCCGCAATACGAATGCAATCCTGCGTACGCGAATCGGACAGCATTTCACGTATCGGAGGCGACGAATTTCTTGTTTTGCTGCCTGCGATTGAGGGCGAAGCCGATGCTATGTTGGTTGCGGAAAAAATTCTCAACATACTCATTCAACCGTTTGAGATTGCCGGTCATTCGCTGAGCATTTCTGGCAGCATCGGCATTGCTATTTATCCCCAACATGGCGGCGATGAAAAAATACTCACCAAGAATGCCGACAGCGCGATGTATCAAGCTAAAGAACGCGGTCGCAATAAAGCGATGCTGTATCAACCCGAGGTATAGTCTACATCGGATTGCCATGAAGCGGACAGATGAGACGGTCGCCAGAGGGGCGATAGTAATCGTTCGTGACGTTTGGAAATTTTTAATTGGCAATGACCGGTATGTCCACCTAGCTGCAATTCATTCATATTCAATAAGTTAAGATTTAATGCCTGCTTAACATCCTGTTGCAGACTTTCATGTTCAAACCAAATAATTGAGTCTCGGATACGATTACAGATGCAAAATTGAATCTAACCAGCTTTTCCATCGTTGATATTTGATGGCAAGATTACCGCCAGATCCTGTTGCCACGTCACCATAATTTTGTTCTGCAATATCTATACCCGCCGCAAGCATAGCTGCCCCCCTCAAACTCGAATCCTTCTGATTTAATCGGAAAACCTTCTTGGGGGTACATTCGGCTATTCCCTGCTGCAAGGGGATTAGTTCCGACAAGCCTCCAGAAAGTAAGACGCGATCAATAGTCGATTCTTGAGAAAAATCATCCAGAATCCGCGCCACACGGAAAATAATTCCCTCCAATAAAAGGCACCCTATTTGCCGAGGCGTTAGCTCATCTACTGATTGTGAAAAACACATACCGTAATCTTTCCGAAAATATGGAGCACCAAGGCCACTTGGTTCGGAAATGCAATAAATATCGCTTTTCCCCATTTCTTCGATGGAACACTCATTAACCGGATATTTTGTTAGGGCTTCGGAAATAGAATTTAGCGTACCTTCAATTGCGATATTGGCGTGAGCTTCCTTGTCCTGATAGAGCAGTGTGCGCAAGTAACCAGCTGGATTGATTTCTTGATTCATCCTGTGCAGCACAAAGCCACCTGTGCCGAGATTCACTAACGCTGTGTGATTATCAAAACCTACGCTGGAAAAGTATGCTGCAGACTGATCCCCCAAACTTGCTTGCAAAACAAGTCCGTTATCCAAGTTGATCGTCAATTCATTGGAGTGTGTAATTTTCGGAAGAATGTCCAGCGGAATGTCAAAAATATCACAAAGCTTGGGAGACCATTGGCATAGCTTAATATCCATCAGCAATGTTCTTGCAGCCATTGAAGCATCAGTAATAAATTGCTTACCGCCCGTCCAGCGCCAAATTAGAAAAGTATCAAGCGTTCCGACCAAATATTCACCATTTAGTAGTTTTTCACGCCAGTCGGGATGCGCTAATAACAGCATGCGAAGCTTTGGCGCAAAATAATAGGGTGTCAATCGTAAACCTGTCAGCCCCTGAATAATCATTTCTTCCTGTTGCAGATCCTGACAACTTACTGAACCACGCGAGTCTTGCCAAGAAATGAGCGGCGTGATGGGTTCACCGCAGGATTTATTCCATATTAAGAATGAGGAACGTTGACAGCATATGCCGAGATTGGAAGTTGGCTTGGAAAGTGAATCGGTTAAACATTGTAAAAGTATCCGTTCTGCGGATTCTGCATATGCGATTGCATCACTTTCGTATTGACCTCCGCTGACAATAATTTTCGGTGCTGGCGATGAAATAATATTCACCAACGAGCCATCCTGATTTAAATAACCTGCTTTGATTGAGGTGGTGCCAAGATCAAGTGCTATCGCTGTAGTCACACCTCCTCCCTAATGCTTTATTTGTTCCGGCTTGTTTGCAACGCTTCCTAACACATTTGCTAAGATTGACATACCCTCTGCCAGTAGCGCGAATTGTTGTTCATTTGGCTTGCCCGAGTCGGTGCTAGCTTCTGAGTCGCTCAAATTCAATGCTCCATACCGGGAACGATAGTGTGCTAAATCCATCCCTAACAATATCAAGGCTTCACTCATCTCATCTTTGCTGGAATTATTTAACAGCGTGTTGGCGAGGGAGTAATATTCACGAAATTTTGCTGATTTTGACATAGGAAACTCTTTCGATATGATTGCGCTCAAAACGTACCTTAACCGATTTGCTTTAATCGCGGCACTTTCAATATCCGCTACGGCACAAGCAACAAATACCGACTTTAACCAATGCCCCCAGTTCTTTGCCAATAACACCTCTCCGGTCATTCAAAAACCGGAAGGGTTAAAACTTCGCGCATTATGTTATAGCGAATTCGCGGTTATGCACTCCGGCAAGAGCCGTACCCCTGTTTACGTTGTAGAAAAACTTAACCGTCAAAATCTTCAAAACGCTCACAAGAAAAGGACTGACCAGTTTTTTGCTGATGCACGGCTACCTAGATCGGAGCGTGCCGAGCTGGAGGATTACAAGGGCTCTGGCTTTGACCGTGGACACATGGCACCCGCTGCCGACATGAGCACTCTGGAGGGTATGGCACAATGCTTTTCCTTGGCGAACATGATCCCTCAGAATTCCATCAATAATCGTAAATCTTGGGCGGGAATTGAAAAAGCTACTAGGAAATATGTGATGCGGGCAGCGGGTGACGTGTATGTTATCTCGGGCCCAGTGTTTGACGCTACCCCAGCCACCATCGGATCAAACCAAGTCTGGGTACCGCGCTACATTTACAAATTGGTGTACGACCCATCAACCAAAAAAGCTTGGGCGCACTGGATAGAAAACACAGACACAGCCAAGGCGGGCAAGCCAATAAGTTATCAGGAGCTAGTACAACGGACTGGCATCAACTTCCTGCCGAATTTCAAATGAAATCTCTGCTGATCATTAGCGTTTGCATCATGGTTTCATCCTGCTCTGTGTCAGCACAAATTGAGGGGATTCGTATTGAATCTAAAACACCAATGCCCGATGTCATTCTCAAGGATTGAATCGCGATGTGCGGCAGATTTGCGCTTAAGGAAACACCCAAAAAACTGTCCGAACACTTCAAGCTGGCGGCTGAGGTAGACTTTTCTCCAGCATATAACATCGCTCCTTCGCTTCCCATTTATATGATTACCGCCGACACATCGGACGCAAGACTGATGCGTAAAATGCGCTGGGGACTGATTCCCTCTTGGGCAAAAGATGCCGCCATCGGTAACAAGTTGAGTAATGCGCGTGGCGAATCCGTCGCCGAAAAACCTTCGTTCCGCAGTGCATTTAAGGCACGCCGCTGCATAATTCCTGCTTCGGGATTTTACGAGTGGCAGGCAGTAAACAAAACAAAGCAGCCTTGGTATATTTCCTTGCGCTCCGGTGAGCCGATGGCTTTCGCGGGTATTTGGGAGACATGGCATCCCCAAGAGGGTGAACCAATTGAAACCTGCTGCATTATCACGACAGCGGGCAATGAACTGATGCAGCCGATTCATGATCGTATGCCGGTAGTTTTGAATCCGGAGAATTGGGCGCAATGGTTATCCCCGACCGAGCGCAATCCAGACACGCTGCTTCCGTTAATACACCCTCATGATTCTGCCTTAATGCAGGCATGGCCTGCTTCAAAAGAGTTAAACAAGGTCGGCATGCGCAATGATGCCGGTCTCACACAACCATTACCACCCACCTCGCTATTTGATTGACGAAAGAACGAACGTTCTTTATGATGCGATCATCCATTTGATCGTCAAATCCCATGAATTCCTTAATGCACCGCACCGTGATTCTGCCAGCGATGGGTTCACAACCTATCCGCATTCCATTGTTCAGCCATAAGGTGGCGGCTGGTTTTCCTTCGCCTGCCGATGACTATATTCAAGAGCGATTAAGCCTTGATGAGCATCTCATTCACCATAAAGAAGCTACGTTTTTTGTTCGCGCCAAGGGCAACAGCATGTCAGGTGCAGGTATCTTTGATGGTGATTTGCTTGTGGTGGATAAATCGCTTAACCCCAAGTCGGGAGACATTGTGATCGCTGTAGTGGATGGCGATTTAACCGTGAAGCGACTTATTAAAAGCGGGGACACAATTATCCTTAAGCCAGAGAATTCAAAATTTAAAGAAATTGAATTTCAGGATGGCCAAGAGCTGGTGATCTGGGGTGTTGTAACTTCGACCACCAAAAAATTTGTCTAATGCACTGCTATGCCCCTAGCCCTCGTTGATTGTAATAATTTTTATTGTTCCTGCGAACGGGTCTTTAATCCCAAGCTGGAGGGGGTGCCAGTTGTTGTGCTCTCCAATAATGACGGCTGTGCGGTTGCTCGTTCTGCTGAGGTCAAAGCTCTGGGCATCAAGATGGGGGAGCCGTGGTTCAAGATGAAAGATATTGCCCAGAAACACGGCATCATCGCGTTATCCAGCAACTACGCACTTTATGGCGATATGTCGGCAAGGGTGATGTCGATACTTTCCAATTTCTCACCCAATCAGGAGATTTATTCCATTGATGAATGCTTCCTTGATTTGGCAGGATTTAATCCGAAATCACTGATGGACTATGGGCAAAAGATTCGCCAGACTGTCAAGCAGAACACCGGTATTCCAGTATGTGTCGGCATCGCTGATACAAAGACACTGGCGAAATTGGCCAATCACTGTGCCAAGAAAGGCTTTGCCGGAGCTAATGGGGTATGCAATTTGGGGGAGCTTACTGACGGCGAACTGCGTGAGGTGTTTAGTCAAATTCCCGTTGGCGATGTTTGGGGTGTCGGCAGAAAGCATACCGAAAAGCTGCTGACGCTCGGCATAAAAACAGTAGAGGATTTACGTACCGCTAACGCGGATCGAATTCGTTCCCAGTTCTCAGTGGTGCTGGGACGCACGGTGCAAGAACTGAATAACGTACCCTGCATCGAGTTGGATGAAGCAGGCACCCCAAGGCAGCAAATAATGGTGTCCCGTTCCTTTGGGCAGTGCGTATCAAACCTAGATGACCTCTCCGAATCGGTAGCTTACTACGCAACCACGGCTGCTGAAAAATTACGCCATGACAAGTCTGTTGCCGCAAGTCTATGTGTGTTCATCCGCACCAATCCATTCAAGGAAGAACCGCAATATCATCAATCCGTGGTGGTGCCGTTTATGCCGACCGACAATACAACTGTCATTATCGGTGCAGCACTTGCCGGACTGAAACAAATATACCGCAGAGGATTCAGTTATAAGAAAACCGGTGTATTGCTGATGGGGCTACACCCCAAAGGCATAGTGCAAGGCGATCTGTTTGATGAACCGCTGACTCAAGCCAAATCAGATAATTTGATGCAAGTGATGGATGCGATTAACCAAAAGATGGGTAAAGGCAGTGTGGGGATTGCCGCTTCCGGGACTAAACATCGCTGGGCGATGCGCCGAGAACAAATGTCACCCAACTACACGACCGACTGGAATGAGTTGCCTGAAGCATTGTGAGATAAAATCATTCACAAATACAACTTAGAGACTATCTGATATGACCCGTTCAGAACTAATTGAAGCACTAATCGCAAAGCTTGCATCGAAAAATCCCCAGCTCACGGCAAAGGACATTGAACTTGCAGCCATCACTATTCTGAATGAAATCACTAACGCATTGGTGAAGCGCGGCAGAGTTGAGATTCGCGGTTTTGGTAGTTTTGGTATTAACAAACGCCCACCTCGCACAGGTCGCAACCCGAAGACCGGAGAAACTGTGATGGTGCCTGCTAAAGAAATTCCGTATTTCAAAGCGGGGAAGGAATTGCGCGAGCGAGTTGACCATGACTGATTCCAAAATCGAATCTCTGCCAACATTTTCTCCTCCTGCGGAAAAGCTGTGGGCGGCGATTCCAATTCAAAGCAGGAAGCTACTGCTCGCGAATGTCTGGTGTGGCAGGTGTTGTCATGCAGTCACTATCAAGAATTTTTCCGGGGTGGTTAAGGCGGGCGACCTGTTGCTGGTCGGTGAATGCTCTGAGTGTCACGGTGATGTGGCGAGACTTATTGAGACGAGTCAACAGCCCAAAAGCTGAGTATCTGTTTAAAGCTTTATCACTAATCAGAGCATTTTTATGTTGCTTGATTGCGGTCGTTCGCCAGTCTTTACTTTCGACACAATTGCGGACTCTGGCAATTTGCAGTAATCGCTGTTGGTTCCACTTGAAGGAATGTCCGGTTCCAAGTTTTAGAACAGCATTCCGCCCCTTTGTTGAAATTTACAAAGAACATCATTGAATACGAGTGAAGTCCATTAACGCCATGCCTTCCAAGTCAGCGCGATTATCAACAGAAGAGATTTGGAGGCACTCTATAAACAGCGATGTCAACGATAAATAGCGGTTGAATTTATGCTCAACTTTAATGTCTAATCGAAGCTCCTCGTTGTATCCAAGCTCCTTAACTAACTTCCTAGCTCGAATAATAGTATGGGACGTTTCAGCATCATGTAGTAAGGATAGATTCGCGGCAACTTCCAGCGCGCGCTCGTACGAAGTTGCATTACTGTGTTCGTTTAAAGTGGGCGAAATTATTTTAGCTTTTTCAAGCCAGCCGACATTCCTAGTAGCCTGAATAGTTTTAAGCAATTTCACTATATCCTTGTCATCGGATACTGTTTCCCATATTTTCCAAGCAAACTTGGTTAGCAGCTGCGTAGCATTACCTTGGGAGCTTGAACACATGAGCATAACCTCTCGCCACCTGATGCTCGTGACCAAGTTATCTACTAAAGTGCTCAGGGTATCGTTTGCTACATTATCTAGAATGTACAAGGCTGTAAAATATTCATGAATTGTTAGATGAGAGAACGAATAGATGTTTCTAGCACGTTCAACCAACAGGCCATGATGACTCTCAATGCCTCTTAAGATTAGCTCGGCATCAACTTCAATTTGTTTATCCCAATGTGGAAGTTTGCGAATAAATTGTTTAATTTCATCGGCAATCACATCAGTCCTGATTAAATACTCTTCTCTCACGAATGTGTTGTATGCAACAAATGAAAGCAGTTGCTTTTTCCTTGTGAGTTCCAGTTGCTTGTAGATATCGCCTCTAATTATGGCCCTACTGCTATCCCACTTTTTTAACAAGGCGTCTACAGCTTCAGAATATAAATCTACTCGCCGTTTTGGAAATTGAAGTGTCTCACCAAAAGATAGGCAGATTAATGTAAGTAGAAGTGGCGTTCTAGCGAGGTCGTGGATTTTGTTATTCTCGGGCTTGCTCCACTGTTCATTAAATTGACTGAGCTTGATGGGTTCAAGGGAGAACCACTTGCCAATAAATTGCCCTTGTTGCATTTCGTTGAAATCTGCAATTTCAACATAAGTAAATCTGTCAAAAGAAAAATCGTTTGCGGCAATGCGGCAAGTTAAGCAGAAGTGCGATTTATGATATTGCTCTGTAAAATTCGTAATCTCTTGGAGTAGCTTTTTTTGCTGAATCTCATCGTGATTCATCTCATCAAGCCCATCTAGAAGAACAAGTGCTTTGCCGGAATCTAAGATAGATTCGATCATCTTTATTGCGTCTGGGAAGCCACAAATTTCGAATTTTTCCTCGATATAATTTAGCAACTTTTTTTGAGAGTCAGACCACTCTTTCAATGAAATATATATAGGGGTTGCTTCAATCATTCCTCTACAGTGTTGAATTGCGTGTAAATCTGACCCACCAATTGCATTGAATTTTGACCCACACTTAAGTTTATATCTGAACGGTTTAGGTTGTGGATAGTTTTTTAGTTTTGCCTCCCTTTCCGGTTTGAGTTG